>NZ_JAHHZS010000063.1 GCF_022606295.1 Arthrobacter bambusae | reverse complement strand
TTAGCCGATAACCTGCCTTATGTAAGGTTGTCAGTATGACAGGACAAAACTTCTCTATGAATGCAGTTTAGATTTCTTCTCGCTTTTCCGCAACGGTTGTGCTCTGACTGACTGAGGACTTTGGCCCGCGTCCGGACCGATTCGTTGCGCAAGCTCAGTAACTTCTCTGCCGAGCGTTCTGGGCAATGGGCTCTGGTAGTGCAGACCTGTGTCCCGCAATGAAACTGCTGGATCTAATACTTGCTGGAAATGGTGGGTTTGGGCGTACCGGCTCATCTCAGTCAGAGTTCCCCAGCGGTACCGTGTTCTCGGCGGTCATTGTCAGATTGCGTCGTACGATGTGCTCACATCCGGACGTTACAGGCACGTCCTCAGCAGGGGTTAAGAGTTGGGTCGAGGAGGACCAGATGGCACGTTCATCCTTCGTAAGCTTCCACTATCAACGCGATCACTGGAGGGTCCAGCAAATCCTGAATATGGGCGCTCTAGACCAACAACCGGAACTTCCCGCGCAGAACTGGGAAGAGGTCAAGAGGCGGGGCGACGCGGCCGTTGAGGCGTGGATCGATGAGCAAATGAATTACAAGAAAGCCGTCATCGTTTTAATTGGCAATGAGACTGCTTCGCGAAAATTCGTTAAGTACGAAATCTCTCGCGCATGGTCGATCAAGAAGCCTCTGCTGGGCATCCGTATTCACGGATTGAAGGACTCCCAGCAGAGCACCGATCAGCCAGGTGCAAATCCGTTCGCCTCGTTCGGCTTCTCCGACAGCACGAGGACTTATGCCGACTATGTACCGGTGTACGATCCTTCCGACTACACGGGAAAATACGCGCCGAACAGCTCCGACATCTACGCTGCGATCCAAACAAACATCGCCACTTGGGCGGCAAGCGGGTATAAACGACCATGACTTCTTCCCCACCGGGCGAAGAGAGCTGCGCGTTCTGCGGGATTGTACAGGGTCACGGGCCTGCCCGCGTGGTGTGGCGGAGCGATGACGTTATCGCCTTCCTGCCAGATGTACCGGCCGTAGCTGGCCACACCCTTGTCGTCCCCACGCGGCACGTTCGCGACATCTGGGACGTCGATCCCTGGTTGGGACAGAAACTTGCGTACGCCACCAGTCGGGTCGCGGAGGGAGTCGCAATCGCCGCAGGCACCCGGCAGATTAACCTCATCCAGTCGAACGGGCTCGCAGCCGGCCAGACGGTATTCCACCTACACGTGCACGTCGTTCCGCGCCAACCCGGCGACCGCATGCCAGAGATGTGGCCGCCGGACGCCGACTGGTCACCCGCCAACCTCGATCAGATGGCAGCCGACCTCCGCACAGCCTTCGCCGAATCCAAAGGCAACTGACCCAAGAGTGGAGTCGTCTCCCACCCTCAGCTGCCGACCGCAGGCGGAGTTTTCGCCGGTTGGACGCATGGTGCTGTACACGAACCGTTCTTATCTGTCGCCGTTCCCGTGGTGAGTGCGAACGTCGCCCAAACAAGGACGCTTACAACGATGATGGATCCATAGAACCCCGAGAGGCTGATCGACCATGCAAGACGCCACCGCTGACGTTTCGCGTATGGCGCTGGCCTGATCTCAAATCCTGAAATCTCCTTCGCCGCAATGTCGTCGAACATCGCTCGAAACGCACGTTCTTGACGGAGGAAGTAGGTGTCCTGTATCCAAAAAGCCAAGGCTGGCATTGCGGCAATCAGCGCCATCAGCGGTTTGCTCTGTGACACTGCTAGTCCCAGCAACGCCGAGGACACCGTCAATGCCCAGCCCTTCATTAGAAATGAATTACCAGCAAGCCGGTTGATCACCGCTTGGACGTAATCCATGTGCTTGTGGTGATCCGACCGTTCTACCACGAGTTTCCCCTCGCTCGCCTCGGCACTCATGAGGTCACCAAGTCTTCGAACCGCGCCTGACCTCGAGCGAAGGAGTCCAACCGTTCAGCCTGACGTCGCGAAGGACTCACCGCATACGGGCGGAGTATGCCCTCCTCCACACGGACCTTCTCAATTACCTTGTACAGCCCCAGGTACTCCTGTCCGTCGAATTCGTTCCTCCCATGATCCTCGACGGGCATGATCGATATGCGCGATCCGCCCCGAATCCCGTCGAAGTACCCCAATTCCCAAGGCATCCAACGTGACCTGCTCGCGGCCCGCGAGGTCGCGTACACCAACGATTTGCACTGTTGCATCCTCTCCCGTAGCCGCACTGCAGTCGAAGAAGAAACGCGAGTCCGGTCCAGCTCCGGATCATCGATCCAGTCAACGTATACACGCAGACCTTGACCAGTGAACAGGTTCCGAAGCCCCACGATTGCTTGAGCGTCCTGGAATCTATGGCTGAGAAACACGTCGAATGATTGGTCCGCGGACTTAGTGATTCGCCTTAGCTGTTCTTGAGCCGCTGACGCGGTGAGGCCTCCCGACCTCCCACGCAGTTCGTCCAACGTGTAATAACTCGCCACCCTGCTTCCTTTCTCTTACCTCCCATTCAACCAAGTCGCGCCGATAAAGTAGTGCAAGCGGCTGCGTGATGCGCACATGATCTTTACTTACATCGAGCAAGTGGAATCCCCACAAACTGTGAAGGCCTGGTTCCTGGCATGAATCCCCACTGAATGATCAAGCCCGATCGAAGTACTGATCGAAGGCAACCCTAATTAGGTCCTGGCGCCCCAAAGGCACGCGCCGTCGGTCTTTTGCATATGGTCTCTGAGGAACGGCGAATATGCGAAGCCCCATAGACCGTGAAGCGCATCGCGCGCCCGATCGATCCAACGACATTCTCCCGTGTGGGAGCCGTCGAAGCGAGACGGGCGAAAGCGGACCCGATTCGACGTCCACAGACAAATAATTCCCGTTGGGTCGAGTTGCCCGTCGAACGCCGCCGGAAATATCCGCGCACTCGAAGGGACGCCTTCAACCGACTCAGAGCGCGACAGAAGCTGCGGTCGAAGATCTGTTAGCACCGGCCAAGCGGCCTGCAGTTCGAAGGTTAAACTCGGACAACAACAAGCCCATCAAGACCTTTGAGCTCCTAAAGGTCGCCGGAGCGTGGTCTCAGGAATGGTCCAACGAACGGCCAGCGTGCGGAACGTGAAGGATGTTCCCTTCTCACATCCTTCCAAGGACATATCATCCTAATAACTATCGGTATTCGGCCGATCTCGCGTTGGGGGCATTCGTGGCACGTCAAGTCTTCTTCTCTTTCCATTACGACCGCGATATCAGTCGCGTCAACATCGTCCGGAACTCCGGCTTCTTGCAGCCAGAGACCGGATTCATCGATCACTCCCTATGGGAGGAGAGCAAAGCGAAGGGCGATACCGCTCTAAAAGCCTTGATAGATGAGGGGCTCAAGGGTGCCAGCGTCACTGCAGTTCTAATCGGCGCCCAGACTGCAAGGAGAAAATGGGTTGACTACGAAATTGAGAACTCATGGAACAACGGGAAGGGTCTCCTTGGTATCCGGATCCACAAGCTTAAGAACTTCTCCGGGCTAACCGACACATCCGGTGCTGATCCTTTCGCTCATTTTTCACTCAAAAACAATGGAGGCTCCCTGACCGACCAGGTCAAGATTTACGACTGGGTGGCCGACGACGGATACGAAAACTTGAGTACCTGGATCGATGAAGCCGCAGCAGCTCGAGGCCGCTAGTGTCAGCGCCGGTCCCTAGCTACCGCTTTGTGATTCTCACGGAAGACCGAAAGGAGGACGCTGAGCTCCTCGGCGCGGCAGTTTTGCTGCGTGCTCGCAACTCTGGGGCTCGCCGCGCTGAAATTCAGATTACCGATGATGCGAGCGTTCTGAGCAAATCCCAGGAACCGGATGAGCCAAATACCATCGCAGTGATACTCAGCCGTGGTCCCGGCACAGCAACCAGTGCGTTCATCTCGGAAGCCGCGGGCGACTGCATGCGGAACATGATTCCCGTGCTTCCTGTTTACGACCCTAGGGCTGGGGCGTATCGGAACCAGGTTCCATCGATTCTGTATCCAATAAATGGAAGTCCGTGGGATCCGTCCCACACCGCCGAGACGACGGCGGAAAAAGTTCTGAAGCTGGGCGGGATCTCCGAGGAAGATCAACGAATATTCATTTCCTATAGACAGGTCGATGCTACCGCTTTGGCAGACCAGCTCCGGCGGGCGCTCATCGACGAAGGTTGGGATGTTTTTCTCGATAGATTCAGCGTTCCCCCTGGTGCTGACTTTCAAAAGCGACTGGATAGGGAGCTCGCGGATAAGGCATTCGTACTGCTCCTAGAAACACCAACGGCGGCAGAGAGCCAATGGGTCGACCATGAAATTGCCTTCGCTTTGCAGAGAAGGCTCGGTCTGCTGTCACTGACCTCGCCAGAAACGTCCGACCCGCAACTCTACCCAGCCATTCACGAGTCTTGGCGCCTTCGCATGAACACAAAGGATATTCAGGATCCCGGCTTGTCTTGTCAATTGACTGCTTCGGCACTGGAAAGAGTTTTACTGGCGATCGGTGAACGACATGCGGAGGCTGTCGCACTCCGACGGCAAAGTACGATGCTCGAAGCTTCGGCCGAAATGACCGCGCTCGGCTACGACGTGAGACCCATCGATCAGTGGGGTCTTTTAGGTATTCGAGGGCTTCAGAGGGAAGTTGCACTTGTCACCGCACGAGCACCTGAAGCGGCAGACTTGCGGCGCTTGGACACGCTACGGCGGCATCATCGGAAACCGGGATCTAAAACTCGCGGATGGGTGGTCCATCCAAGTGAAGACGTCGATGCCGATAGGGTCTCCCTCTTAGAGTGGATGTCGAAGCATCGGACGATCAGGTCCACACCACTCATGTTGCTGGCAGATCGAGTTCAGCAATGAAGACCATCTTCCTTTCGGCAAGTTTCCCCGAACCTTCACGAGAAAATGAGTCAGGTCCGTCATATCCTTCAGACATCGCTGCCGCCGCGGCAGCAACTATCGAGGCTGCGCTTCGCGCAAAGGGTCGATTGCTATTCGGCGGACACCCGACGATAAGCCCGATAGTCCTCAACATCGCTTCAATGCTCCGTGCCGGCCCACAGGTCACGGTCTATCAGTCCGAATACTTCCGCCCTCAACTAACTCAGGAGGTCCAGCGCCTTGTGGATACAGAAGGCGCGTCGATGATCCTCACACCTGCGGGTGACGATCGGAAGTCCAGCCTGGAGGTGTTACGGCGCGAGATGCTGGCGGAGCCAATTGACGTCGCCTTCTTCATCGGCGGAATGTCTGGCATAGGCGAGGAATTTTCGGCGCTCCGACGTCGAAATCCGATTCTTGAGTGTCTGGCCTATCAGGCGCCCGGAGGATTCGCCGCCCGTCTTGGGGACAGGATCGATCCGATCTGCGACAATGACTCTTCAGTGCCGCCAGTGCGGGAACTTCGGGGTCGTGCATACGGCTCTCTCGCGCTAAGAGCCCTCGCCAACATGGGCATTGGAAGGCCGGCGCCTTCCGATGAATTGTGATTCATCGCGGGTCCCTAACCGTCGCTTGGGCCTGCTGCCTAGCGTCGCCAGTCAGATCGAAGTTGGCGCAGATTCCGGTTCCTGGCGTAGGGCGCGTCAACTGTAGTGGAACGAGACTGGAAGACTTTATTCATTTCAGTTGACGCAGGACAGCGAATCGGGCCGCCCTGGTCCTTGGCTTCCGGAAGTATGGTGGTAGCCAAAAGGGCGAACGTGGGGTGTTCGCCGGCCACGTATGCGCCAACTGTAAGTAACAGTTGGAAAAGGATAGAAGGCAAAGATCTTGACCGGGCGTTGCGCGGTGCGAGCCGTTCTCACTGCCGATAACAGCGCATATGACACGCCACAGGCGGCGTCGGCCGCTCCATCCCTTCTGCACGTCGGCAAGATAGACACGGTGGTTGCGACGTCGACGTTCAACGCGTGGCGCGGTTAGTCACGTCAGGTCGTTCGTTGCAATTGTCCAAAGCGCTTTGGACAGTTGAAGCGCCCACCTCCAGCGGCCGAGGGCAGACGTAGCCGATAGTGTGGTTGCGTGCCCACGATCGAACCTGACTTGCCCAGCGGATATAGAGGAACACTTGCTTCATTGAAGGAGCTGGTGACCGCCGCACAGCTACGTGCCCAGCAGGCAGCCAGTTCTGCAATGGTGGAGATGTATTGGGGCATCGGCGCCACGATTCTGCGCCGACAGACGCAGGAACCGTGGGGTTCGAAGATCCTGCAGCGCCTCGCGTCGGATCTGAAGGCTTCATTCCCGCACATGCGTGGTTTCTCCCGCTCGAACCTGTTCTACATGCGGTCTTTCGCCGCTGCCTGGGACTTCACAGATGCCGAGGTGCGGGACCGCATCGGGGCACTGGGCTGGGGACACATCATCGAGCTGCTCAAGCTGAAGGACCCTGAAGTCCGCGACTGGTACGCAGGAATGGCCGTTGAGCAGAAGTGGAAACTCACAGTACTTGAGCACCAGATTGCCACCGGCTTGCACCGGCGGATCGGGGCCGCGCCCAACAACCTCGAATCACGCCTGCCAACAGGGGGCGCCGAGCTGGCTCAGAACGTCGCCAAGGATCCGCTTGTCCTTGATTTCCTGGGGCTGACCACCGAAGCCGAAGAATTGGCCATCGAGGAAGCCATGACGCAACGCATGTCCCAGACGTTGGCCGAGTTTGGCCGTGGCTTCGCATTCTACGGTCGCCAATACCATCTGGACGTCGAAGGCGAGGACTTCTACATAGACCTTCTTCTAGTGCACGTGCCAACAAACAGGTTCGTGGTGGTTGAGCTTAAGGCTGGTAGGTTCCGTCCGGAACATCTGGGGCAGTTGAATTTCTATGTTGCGGCGGTCAACGACCTCGTGAAATTCCCCGGCATGGCGCCTTCGGTCGGGATCCTCGTGTGCGGGTCGAAACACGACCCCACCGTCCGCTACGCCCTCGACGGCTCATCGCAGCCTATCGCCGTCACCTCGTACACGTACGAGACACTCCCGGACAAGGAGCGTGAGGCACTCCCCTCCCCCGCCGCGATCACGGCTGCTTTGGAACAAGGGACTGTCGGGAACCAGGAATCCATCGACGACGAATGATCGCGACGCGGTCGCTATCTCGTCATACTGGCGGCTTAGGAGGCTGCGCGGTCCGCGCAGGGCGGTGAAGCATAAGAAAATGTCCGCGGGTATAGGAATCTTCTTATATGGCTGTGTCAGTCCAGCAGCAGGCCGTGGTTGCGCATCGTATTTCTGCCACAGCCTGTGGCGGTATTGCGACTCAGCTCTCGGATGCGTGCGTTGCTGCTAGGCGTTTCCCGCAGCGCCCGGGGATGGGAGCTGGGAATTTTCGATGCCGCTCCCGTCACTCAAGTGCGTGTGGGGGCTGCTGCCCAAGCCTCGATCAAGGGCTGGATGGGTGGCCCGTGTCCCCAAGGTTGCTCAGCTCCCGGGGTGTTGACCCTTCAAAAGCCAATTGTCCAAAGTGCTTTGGACAATTGGGCTGCACACACGCTTTACATTCTGGAATGACAAGAACGCCGCATTCGGCGAGCACGTGTGCGGCGTACAAGCCTCATGATTCTGGCGCTTCACCTGCCCACGGACTGGGCGAGAAAGGACTGCAGGAACGGCGCGAACCACACGAACCCGAGGAGGAACCACAGCGCAGCGGCCCCGAACGGCGCCCACCGCGCGCCCACGCCGGCTTGTTGGGGACATATCCCAGGACCAGGGGAGATCACCAGGATGACGATTCCCAGACCCGCCCGAAGGGAGGGCACCATGGCCACCAGCTGAACCAGTACCGTCCAGTCGACGCCGCGGCGCCGGCGCTTCACCGCCGCCGATGTTCGGAGCTATTGTTCGTGTTCATCCGGGCACCCAATAAGCCACGTGCTTTCGTAATCCCGTCGTGACCGGCACCCTGGTACCCGGTACCGGCATTGCTTCTTCCGTGGTCAGCCACCGGGGTGGTGTTCATGATGGTTCCTTTACTCTTCCTGTCCGAGGGTGTTGAGGAATTCGTCGAATCCATTGTCGGTGGAGGGCGTCTGCTGGGGGCGGGGGTCTTTGTGGCCGTTGATGCAGTTCACCATCCCCCATTGCCTTTTGGTGATCCGGTCGAACGTGGGCCAGAGGATCCGGTCGTGCCAGTACGCCGGGGCATCCAGCGGAGTCGTGTGGCCGTAGTATGCGGCACGCCAGGCGACCCAGACGCCGGTGAGTTCTTCCACGACGGGCGCGTGCCGGTACCAGCAGCCGGGGATCCTTGAATCGGCTGCGACGCCGTACCGGTCGTTGTACCAGTCCACCCATTCGCGCAGCCCGGTCAGGAGTTTCGCCGCGGCGGAACCGTTGAGGTGCTTCCAGTTCCACGGGGCCG
>NZ_JAHHZS010000062.1 GCF_022606295.1 Arthrobacter bambusae | reverse complement strand
AACGGGGGGAGAGGGGACGCTGGCCGGTCACCTAAGCCGCCCCACCCGCCACATCCTCGGAAAAGGACCCACAACCATGAATGCAATCACTACCGCGACCATCACCACCAAGGACACCGGCGAAGAGATCCATGGCGTTACCGTGCTGGGCGATTATCACATGAACGGCGGTTACGACTGGATGGAACTCATCGGCGAGCACGGCTGGGCCGTGATCCCCAGCTTGGGGTGCGATGGCTGGGACTTGGGCCAGTGGCCCTATGTCATGGTCGCCGGGATCCGCACCGCCGATGAGATCGGCAACCTGTTCGGCATGGCCACGTACTGCGAGGGCGACGTTCGGACGTACCGGTGCAAGTGCGTTATTCGATCCGTGCGCTATTGGAATAGTTCTCACTGCGCAGTTGAGGGTAGGCGTTCCATGATCGAGCGGCAATGTCTGCCCAGCCCACGGCCGCCTGGGCTTCCAGGCCAGTGAGATCGCAGAGGAGGCGGATGGGCAGGTGTGCGGCGAGGTTGGTCAGCGCTGCTCCGCGAAGTTGCCGAGTGTCGATTCCGAGCTGGGAGAGGCCGCGGGTCAGGGACGACGAGCTGAGGTGTCTGCCAGCGTTGCGTGAAGGGAAGAACCATCCGGTCGATTCTGGCGAGCGGTAGGAGTGTGTTTCCTGCCGGTACTGCTGGATCAGGTCAGCCAGCGCTGGTTCGGCCAAGATGTGCGAGATGCCGAACCAGAGGCGCGTTTCTGCGCCGTCGGTGGTGATCTTATCGTTGGTGAGTGCGGTGATCCGGGTAAGCCGTTGGGCGTAGAGACCAACGAAGAGGCCGGTGATCCGGAGACGTAACGGGATGCTGGTGTCCGTTTCGAGCCGTTGAACCGTCCAGCGGTAATCGGCTTCGGTCATCATGGACGCACGGTTATCGGTCTTGTTGTAGTCCATGGTGAGGCTTGGCATCAGTGCGTTGATGGAAGCCCATGAAAGAAACGCCGGCAAGTGGGTGCGCAGCCGTCGACCCGGAATCTCGAGGAGGCAGGTTTCCAAGTGCGTTTGGTTGGCTTCGCCGAGTTTTAGCCCGGAGGCTGCGAGATGTTCGAGGTATCGGGCTGCCATTGCCAGCTTGTCGCGACCGTAGTGTTGGGCGTTGCGGCTCAGGGGCGCGCGGCGGGCCTTGATTCGAAGATTCCGTCCGACGTTCCAGCTCAGATACGGCTCCAGGACGCTCCGTGCCTGAGGTGGCTGAGTCTGCAGGAAGTGCTTGGCCCAAGTCTCAAAGAGTCGGAGGTTTTCGTCACGGGTGGGCAGTAACCCTGAAGCTGTTAGTAGGCTGCGGACGTATTCGGCGGATTTGGGCCGTGGCCATTGATCCAGGGTGGTGTGTTCGAGAGGGAGCTCGTTGTTGACCAGCGCCCGGATCAGGTCAGCGGCGGGTCTGTTGCGGACGAAATCGGCGACGGCGGTCATGGTGCGGGCCTGCAGCAGTCGATGCCGGAGGGGTTCGAATGCGGTGTTGATGACGCCGGTTTTGTCGGTGATGAGTTCAAGGGTCCGGATCTTGGCGACGCAGGTGTAGCAGCGTTTCCCGTGCATGTTGTCTTCGCTGCCGCAGTCAATGCAGGCGTAATGGGCTGGTACTCCGGCGCACGAGGCGCAGCAAGGGGTGTTGTTCGGGCTGAGGTAGGCGATGATCCGCTTGTCCCCGCAGCCGGGACATGATTGGGCGGTGGTTTTGATCTGGCGGAAGCAGGAGCGGCATTGGGGTCCGCCCAGCCGGTAGCCGGCGATGCGGGCGACGGTGCCGCAGCTGTGGCAGGGAAGGACGGTGCCTGGGGCGCAGCGAGGGCAGAGCGGCCCTTCAGGGGTGCGCTTGTCCATTCCGCCGAGGGCGCCGCATCGGGAGCATTGCTTGAACGAGGCTGGGTTTTTCCTCCAGCAGGGCTTGCAATGCGCGACCCCGTCCATCCGGGCGACGATGATGGTTTCCTTTACGCAGATCCCGCAGGGGCGAAGGACCAGCCGTCTCTCGCAGCGGGCACAGACGCGTCGGCCATCGGGCAGGGTTTTGACGAGTAACCGCTCCTCATTGCATGCCATGCAGAGAGGCAACACGATCCCTGTGGTTCCGGTCGATTGCAGGTCCCGGAGCAGGCGTTGTGCCAGCCGCGGCATGTGTGGGTCGCCGTTGGTCGCGAAGTCAGGGACCTGTTGGGCGTATTTGCCCAGGATGCCCATGGCCCGAGTGGAGGAGACGAGCGTTTCGATCCAGGCTTTGAGTGTGGTGGTCCCCGCCTGACTGGTGGGGCCGGGGAGGGCTGCCAGGATCTCCGTTAACTGGCTGTTCAGCGGTTCACTCTCCGGGACGACGGATACGGGCTGGCACGGGTCGCAGATCACCGATGGGCTGCAGCCCGGCGGTTTCACCGGAAGCGGTGCGCTCGGCGGGAGCTGCCGTCGTGGCCCTCGTGAAGGTGATCAGGTCGTTGGGCGTGCAGTCCAAAATGTCGCAGAACGCGGCGAGGACCTCGAGGTTGAGCCGGGACGGGGTCGAGGTGACGAGCCGGTAGATCTGCTCGCGGGAGAGCGAGACGCCGTGTTCGGCCATCAGCGGCACCAAGTCGGTGGTCTGGTAGAGGCCCTTAGCGGCCATGAGCTGGCGGATGTTCCAAGTGATCACGTAAGCGTTGGTCATTGCTGCAGGCCTTGCTGTTCGGGGTGGCGGATCCTGGCCAAGGCTTTGGCGAGGATCCGGTTTTTATAGTCATCGCTGACATCGGTGTAGATCGCGGTGGACGAGGCATAGGAATGACCTACCTGCTCCTGGACGAACCGTTCCGGGTACCCGTATTCAACCAGATGGGTCACGTAGGAATGCCGCAGGCTGTGCAGGGTCAGCCGCGGGTCCAGACCGATCTCATCACGCAGCAGCGCGAATTTCTCGTCGGCGTGCCGCACCGACAGACGGGAGCGCCGCTCGGTCACCCAGACCGGGTTTGCGGCGCCGGGCCGGAATTTCGGCCGCGCCGCTTCGATCCACTGTCGCAAACCATCCACGGCCCAAGCGAACTCGGGCACGGCCAACACGGTCCGGCGGCGCGGAGGCCCACCCTTGATGGCCTTCGCGTGCCGGACATGGACGCTGCCATAGCTTCCCCACTCCGGGTTGTTCGGGTTTGAGCGAAGATCGGCCAAGTCAAGCATGCACGCCTCCCGCCGCCGCAGCCCGAACGCGTAAACGGTCTTGAAGAACTGCGCGTCGCGCAGCGCGCTGAGCGCGCCCTTCTTCTTAGCGGCGATGATCCGCTCGACTCTCAGGTCCGCATGGGCGAAAAAAGTCTCCGCTTCATCGAAGGTCAGCGGACGTTTCGCCGGGCGGGCCTCGAACTCCGCGACGTGGTGCCGAGTGTTCCAGTCATGGCAGATCTGTACCGGGTGGGAACCGAACCGCTCCTGGCAGACCTCGGGCCATTCATATCTCGGATCCGTAATGAACGTGCAGAACGTTCTGATCACCCCGTGATAGCCCCGCAATGTTGAATGCGAGGCCGGCTCGGGCCGATTGATGAGCGAGACCGTGAAGTCTTCCACGTCCGCCGGTTTCCACTGCCACGGATACTCGCCGGTGAATCGCGCAAACCGCTTCACCAGCGCAATGTTGCCCCGTGTCGTCTCCGGATCCAGGCCGCGGCTGAGCCGTTGACGTTCCCATCCGGCAAGCATCCCGACGAACACTGCCTCCAAGGGATCCAACGGAACAACGTTGGCCGGCAACCCTGCGGCCCTCAGTGAACGAACCATCAACTACTCCATCCTCAAAGCTGCCAAGATCTTTAGGCATCATTGAAGCATAAAACTACTTAATGATGCATTAGATGCAATCAAATGAGCGAAGTACCCTTTGGGAGGATCGAGAAAGTGCACAAAGTCCACAATCTGCTATTCTTTTGTTATGAATAGTGAAGATGAAGCAAAGTCCCTGTTGAATGTGCGCGAGACAGCCAAGCTGCTGGGCGTACACGAGAACACCGTAAGGAACTGGGTGAAAGAGGGAACATTGACCACAGCCCGGGTGGCCGGGTCGCGACAGCACCGTTTTGCCCGTGCAGAGGTCGAGCGCCTTCTCAAAAGCCGCGGCGAAAGAACATCTTCTGTAGCCCCCGCTCTGCGGACCGACGGACCCGAGTTGGTCAACGCCAAAGATCTTGACGTGTGGGCGGCACGCGACGATGCCAAGGGAGCCTTCCCGGAATTGATCCGCCGTCTTCTGGCAGTGACACCCGGAATCACTAATGTTCACGTGCGGGCGCACGAAGGTGTCGCGGCACCAGGCTGGGACGGTACAGCCACATCTACCGGAAGCACGTACCTCCCGGCCGGGGAGCTGCGCTTCGAGTTCGGAACGGAAACCAACTCGAAAGGCAAAGCGCAGAAGGACTATGACAAGCGTGTAAAAGCACTCCCTAATGACGCCGAATCCGTGTTCGTGTTCGCCACGCCACGCAACTGGGGAACAGGAGAGAAATGGGCAACTGAGCGCGCGGCAGAATCCAACTTTGCCGACGTTGTAGCTATCGATGCGCACCATCTTGAAGGGTGGCTCCAAGCCTCTCCTTCTGTGCACTACTGGATTTCCGAACGTCTGGGATACCGTCCTCGCGACGCGCAGACTATCGAACGATGGTGGAACTCGTTCCAGGGCCGGACCCCGTTTGCACTGCCACCTAAATTTTTTGCCGCCGGGCGTTCAGCCGCGTCCGATGACCTGCTTAAGGCCCTGACCGGTGCGGCGCAGGCCGATTCGATCGTGACACTGAAAGCTCAGTGGCAAGATGACGCTCTAGCCTTCATCTTCTCGACATTGGCGACGCAAGAGGACCTTCTCTGCCGCGCCATTGTGGTTACTGACGCAGCAGCATGGCAAAGATTGGTCGAGTCATCGGTTCCTCTCATTCTTGTTCCGCTCTTTGAGGGCGACCCCGACCTTGCATCGGCGATAAATGACGGACACCGTGTTGTCCTGATCGCCGAAACCGACGTCGTCGTTCGCGGTGGGAAAGGGATCGAGCTTCGAAAAATCGACCGCGTTGCCGCCCGCGAGGCCTTGAAGGCGACGGTTCCCGACTCGGACAAGGCAGAAAGGATGGTGGCTCTTGCACGTCGGAGCATGGCTGCCCTCATCCGTTCCATTGCGCTGGAGCCGCGCGTCCGCAAGCCGGACTGGGTCGCCAAGACAGAGCAAGCTGCCATCCTAGCCCCACTTGTTCTGGCCGGATCATGGTCGGACTATGACGGTGACCTCATCGTTCTGGAGAAGTTGGCCGGGCAATCGCGCGAAGAAATCGAGCGACTACTTAGGAGTCTTGCGCGCCGTAGCGACGCCCCTTTTGTCCGCTCGGGAGATACATGGAGGCTGACGTCTCCGGTGGAGGCGGCCCTCCTGCTTCTGCCGACGCTGACGCCCAGCGACTTGGCGCGTTGGAGTGAGGTGGTAGGGGATGTGCTGCTCGAACCTGACCCTTTCCAAGGCATGGATGCCGTGGCTCGATTGACGGCGAGTGCAAAGGGGGCGGTGCCGCATTATTCGAAGATCCTAAGGGGGGGAGTCGCGGCGGGTCTGGCGCTTTCGGCTGCGAGCCATGACGAACTTCCGTCGCACCTTCAAATGCAGAGCCGCGTCGACAAGATCGTCCGCGGATTGCTTACAACCGCAAATACCGACGTATCCGGTGAGACCTGGGCTCGTCTTGCGCACGCTCTGCCGGCTCTTGCAGAAGCATCTCCAGAGGTCTTTCTGGACGAGGTCGAACGTGACCTCGAGCAACCCACCCCTGTCCTTCGCACCATGTTTCAGGATCAAGCGCAGGACGTCGTATTCGGTCCGTCCTCGCCTCATCCGAGTCTTTTGTGGGCCCTCGAAACGCTGTGCTGGTCGCCTGACTATTTTTACCGCTCAGCGATGCTGCTCGCCAAGCTGTCCTCGATCGACCCGGGCGGTCGGCTCAGCAACCGCCCGATCGCTAGCCTTCAGACGCTCGTCACAGGCTGGCTTCCGCAAAGCGGAGCCACGGTCGACGCCAAACTCCAGGTAATCCGGCGGATCCTGCAGCGTGAACCCGGCGTTGGCTGGAAACTGATTATGGGAGTGTGGCCCGAGAACTACCCGACCGCGCTCGCCCCTCACATGCCCGAGTACCGTGATTGGAGTCCGGTCAGGCAATCGGTGACATACACCGATTGGGGTCACTTCGTCCACACGCTTGTTGCCATGGCCTTGGACGCCATCGTCACAGGCACGGACCGATGGCTCGAACTGCTTCCGAAGATTGGAAACCTTCCAGCCGATGAGCGGCAGGTAGTCATCAAAAGGCTCGGTGAGGCCGTTGCTGCGGACGCTTGGAACGAGGAAGAACGGTACGCGTTGTGGGAAGCTTTGACCGCTGAAGCTGACAAACACGAAGAGTATGCCGAGACCGAATGGGCCATGCCCGCCGAGGACGTGGCGTTGCTGCGTGCTGTTGCCGATGATCTAACGCCCGGTCAGGACCCCCGCAGATTCTCAAGTCTTTTTGATTACAGGCCACATCTTCCCACCGTCAAGTGGGACGAAGACGGGTACGACCTCGAACTTGCTCGCCTGCAAAACGATGCCCTCCAAATCGTCCTCGCAGTTGGTGCCGATGCGCTGACCGGGCTGACACGCGAAGCAAAAACACCGTTTGTCATCGGTCGCATGCTCGCGACAAGGACTGGCGCCCCGGAAGGGACGATCCTCGGTTGGCTCGACACGCAGGAACAAAACCTGCGACATGCCGCTCTGGTCTTCTCCACCGAAAAAATCAACGCTGAAGGCTTTTCCTGGATCAAGGCTGCAGTTGCCAATCCTGCCTTTACGGAACCCTCATCACAGGAAGCGCTCATGGCGGCCGTGCCGTTCGCGAAGAAATATTGGACGGAGATTTCCACCCTCGGTGTAGAGCTCGAAGCCGCATATTGGCAGCGGGCGCAACATCACGCCGTCGCGGCCGAGGAGAGAGCGGAAGCCATTGGTCTGCTCGTCGATCACAATCGGTCCTGGGCGGCTCTGGGGCTCCTCAGTGACATGCTTCATGGAAAGCAAGAACCGGGCGTTGACCTCATCAAGGTGGTCCTTAAAGCGTTGCGTGCGGGTCCTGGCCCGACCCACGACATAACCATGAGTAGTTACTACCTCGGCAATGTCTTGGAATACATGGAGCAGCATTTTCCCGATGACGCAGACCTTCCTGGATATGAGTTCTTTTTCTTTGAGCTGCTGCATGATCACCATCCCTCGGCCGCGCTCTACCGGGCGCTGGGAACGGAGCCAAGCGACTTCATAAGCATGATTAATGCCCTGTACCGTGGCGAAGACGAACCCAAAGGGTCGCCTACCGCACAAGAGAAGGCGTTCGCTCATGTGTCATACAGCGTTCTTCAACACTGGCACACCCTTCCGGGACTTGCCGAGGACGGCACCATCGATGGCCCTCACCTGACTACTTGGGTGCGAGACGCCCGTCTAGCCTTCGCGGACAGCAAGCGTGCTGCAATCGGCGATGAACAGATCGGCCAAGTCCTCGCGTCAAGTCCCGTCGGCACCGACGGCGTCTGGCCTGCAGAAGCCGTCCGGGAGATCATCGAGAACGTCGGTAACTCACGGCTCGACACGGGGCTGCACATTGGCAAGGTCAATAAGCGTGGAGTCACCAGTCGAGGAGTCTTTGACGGTGGAGATCAGGAACGCGAACTCGAGAAGCACTATCGGAAAATGGCGACAAAGATCTCCACTCAATGGCCACGCACTGCACGCGTGCTGCGAGGCATCGCGGATAGCTATCAACAGGACGCTCTCCGCCATGATTCCGCGGCCGAGAGAATGAGCGATGACGGCTAAACCGCCCGCGAGGTAATCAACTCTGGGTCGCTCTCGTCACCGCCGCACCCCAGTGCGAGCTCCTCATCCCAGCAAGTTTCGATCGTCTCCCCTTACTGAAGGAAAGCAGAGGCCGGCCCCGAGGGGCCGGCCTCACGCCGTTAAAAGGCGTCGCGGGTCAGCCGCGAACGAAACTCCCGGTACCTTCGGAGGCCTCAAGGATGATGCATCCAACGAATAATGCCCGGTGACCTTCTACAGGACCAAGGCCCGGTTCTGGGATGCGATCAGCGAACAGGCGTTCTTCCATTGGAAGAACGGACAGGCCCAGGGACCGGAAGACCTGCCCGTGGCGGCGGCCGAGCTGCCCAGCCGGTATCGCCGGCCGTGCACCGTCTTCAACGCCGCCTAACCACACGGCGAAGGGGTTCCCCGCTCCGGACGGAGCGGGGAACCCACCCCGAACCTCCGTCGCCGCGGCAGACTCACTTTCCGTGCTGGGGCGGTCCGTCGTCGTGGCCGGCTGGCGCTGTGGTCACCGGCGACGGACCGCCGTCCGCATGAGGGCCGCCGCGTGGTGGCTGATGCCGGCGGCCTGCCCCAAGGGGATGGCCGGGGCGGGTGGATCCAGCCGCGTCCCCGGGCATGTCCTGGTTTCCGCTGCGCTGCAACCAGGCAATAAGGGCGTCCGCTTCGCGGCCGGCTGTTGGGTCCAGAGCGCGCCGTCGCAGAGCTCCGGACCCCCTGGCCCTGTTGTGTCTACGAC
>NZ_JAHHZS010000061.1 GCF_022606295.1 Arthrobacter bambusae | reverse complement strand
ACTCCCGGACGTCGCCGATCCTCCATCGTTGGACGCTGCCGGGGCCGAACATCCGCTCAACGCGAGTGCGCCGGCGACCAGAACACCCGTTGTCACTGCGACCGAACGAATCAGTCGACTCTTTGTTTGAAACACCCTTGTCTCCAATCCTCAGGCCCTCGTCTGAGCGAGAACATCTCCCGCAGGGCCGACGCCACCAGCGGCGTCTTCCAAAAAAGAATATGATGAAGCTCACCACTTTGCAATAGTTAGTTAAGAAAGTATTGAGATGACGTCGCGGAGATTACGGAAGCCGCCCACGCCCCGAGTCCGGATAAGGGGACGTGGCGCCGGGAAATCGAATTACGAGGAAACTCAGGAGAGCCGTCTCCGCTCAGGCGGGCCGCTCCCGGCGGGTTTCGCAGGTACGCGCGTCCGGCACCGAAGGAACGGATTGTTCCGGATGGAGATGCGCCGGCAGCGTTCGCGTGGTGTAAATTGCATGGCATCATGACAGAGATCTCTCCGCGCCGACTTAAAGGCCGGTCCTACGCCGAGACGCGTAGCGCAGTGCTCGACCTCATCCGCTCGAGTGAAAGCATCTCAAGGGTGGAGCTCGCCCAGCAGTCCTCCCTCACAGAGGTGACGATCTCAAAGATCGTGAAGGAGCTGCTCTCCGAAGGCATCATTATCCAGGCGGGCCAGGGCCGGTCTACCGGAGGCAAGCGTCCGATTCTTCTCAAGCTCAACACCGGGGTCCTTTACGCTGTCGGCGTGGCGTTCGGCATCCCGACGATCGTCATCGTACTTTGTGGGCTCAGCGGGACGCTGATTGAGCGCGTCGATATCCCCGGGATGGGCGCCGAACCCCCGCCGAAGGTTATTGCTCGCGTCGCCGACGCCGTCCGCCAGCTCCTGGAGGATCGTGGCATCCAGCCGGAATCGATCATGGGCATCGGCGTCGCCTCCAGTGGTCGCCGCCGCGGCCCCCTCGGCTGGGGGGCCGATCCGCTCGTGGCAAGGAAATGGGAACGCTTCAACACTGCGGCCGAACTCGAAGCTCGGTGCGGCATCCCGGCCATCATCGAAAACGACGCGAACTGCGTCGCTCTCGGCACCTTCTGGTCCGGAGGCACGGACGCGACGCGCGACTTCATGACGGTGTACATGGCCCAGGGAATCGGCGCCGGCATCGTGATCGGCGGGGCGATATTCCGAGGCTCATCGGACAATGCCGGCGAGATCGGACACATCGTCGTGGAACCCGATGGACTCGAGTGTTGGTGCGGGTCGCGTGGCTGCCTCGAAACCGTCGGAACACCCCGAGGCATCGTAGGCCAGGTCCTCGCCGACCCGGAGTTGGCGGAACTATTCGGCGACGGCGGCGCCCCGGACCAGGCCGCTGTCTACAGGCGAGTTGTCGCCGGGCTCGACGACGGTCTGCCGCAAGCTGAGGAGCTGATCGCCCGATCCGTGCACAGCGTCGCCACCGCACTACTCGGCCTAAACAACGTTCTAGACCTGGATCGGATCCAGCTCACCGGACCCGGCTTCGCGACTATGGGACAGCGGTACGTGGCCGAGCTGAGAACACTCCTTCGGCATGCATCGTTCACTCGAGGAGTGCACGACGTCTCCGTTGAGCTCGGCGGTACCGGGCAAGACGTCGCCGCGTTGGGCGCCGCATCCGTGGTGCTCCACGGCAGTCTCACCCCCCACCACCGGTCCGCCCGGATCTGATCTCGATCCGGGCGTAACGGTGTTAAGTCGGGGATCCCGGCGGCACGCTTTCCACGGAAGCATATGGCTATTCGCTGGCCAGGTTTGCCAGACCGTCCACCTAAGATAGGCACGCTGCTGAGCGCAGCCGAGTCCCCTTCGTCTTCGGAAGTGGGCTCGTCCTGGACGTTGTATCCAAGGGGATTTCGCAGTGTGGCGGGCCGAGGAGCTCCCGGAGGTATTTCGGGCATCGCAGAGGCTGGGGTACGGCAGAGTGAGTTCAGTCAACCTAGCTGCGCCGCCCAGCCTGCGGATGTTGATGCCTCCCCGGAAAGCATGAACTCGGCGGCCCGTATTCGAATCGGCGATAAACCCGATGGTTGTTGAGCCCTGCGGCATGCAGTCACGTCGTTCTCTCATCGTCGCTCCGTAGGTGGAATGTGGAGAGGTCCGGTTGCTGGGGCCGCGACGTCGTCGCGCCCGTATCGTGAGCTGTGAGCCCTCGATACGTGGGCCGTAGGCATCAAACCGCATAGGCTCAGGTTCGTCGTTTCGCGTGCCAACGGATCGAGCGAATAGGCCTCGGGCGGGGATTAGCAGCTGTGCGTCACAGCACTGAGGGGGTCTTCATGGGTGAGGTCCGGAAGTCTTTATCGATGTCGACCCCCGCCCGGCCGCTTCGCTGATGCTGACGTGTCTGTCCACAACTTCGGGGAGCCCCCGATACACCCCGTCGTACTGGCGGGGCCGTGTGAAGATGACTTCTGGCCTTCAAGGACGGCCAGAAGCCGTTCCTCCCTGATGGCGGCGGTGTTGGCAGGACCGCGGGTCGTTACCGGCGACGCGCCGGCCGTTCAGTATGGACGTTAGGCGGCGATTCCGTCGGGCCGTGGTCGGAACAGTTCGCGGCTGCATGGCATTGGAAGGCCGCGAGTCAAAGGTTACGCCGAACTCCTCGGCTGCACGAAAGGCAATGCCCTTCTCTTGCCGGAGCTCGTCTTCAAGAGCGCTTGTCCGGGGGTGCTCGGACGATGACGTACGGCTAGTTGTTGCGGGTCATGAGGTTGTTGACGGGACACGATCTGATGCAGAAGCGGCCCGTGTGGGCATCACAATAGTTGTATGGACTCACAGGAACGTCAGCTCAGAATTCTGGACCTGGCTCGTGCGGAGGGGAAGATGGACGTGGCTGGCTTGGCGTCCACCTTCGGTATTGCCGTGGAGACCGCCCGCCGGGACCTGCGCGCATTGGTCGACCGGGGTGTGCTACGCCGGGTGCACGGGGGTGCTGTGGCGGTGGAGACCACCGGGTTCGAGTCTGATGCCGGGTACCGGGCGAGTGCGAATGTGCGAGAGAAGCGCCGCATCGCCTCGGCCGCGGCAGCATTGCTGCACGGTGCCGAGTCGGTCTATCTCGACGAGGGCTTCACGCCGAGGCTCATCGCGGAGGAACTCGCCTCCGTTGCCCGGCTCACGGTCGTCACAGCCTCGTTGCCGGCAGCTCAGGCCCTCGCCTCCAGCACTGGCGTGACAGTCCTGCTCCTGGGCGGGCGGATGCGCGGGCGCACCCTCGCCACTGTAGATCATTGGGCCTTGCGCATGCTCTGCGAGCTCCAGATCGACGTGGCGTTCCTCGGCGCTAATGGGATCTCCCGCGAACACGGACTCACGACACCGGACCCGGCGGTGGCCGCCATCAAGACCGCGGCTGTCAACCAGTCACGCCGGCGCGTGCTGGTGGGCACTCACACCAAGTTCGGCGTCAGCAGCTTCTGCCGCTTCGCCATGGTCCCCGACTTCGAAACCATCGTCACCGACCAGGGCCTTTCTGTCCACGAGGCCAAGCGCTACGAGGCGTTGGGTCCGCGGGTTCTGCGTATCTGAGCCTGTCCGTTCGCTCAGGGCGGTTGCTGCAACCCCCTTGCGGCTCCGCAATTTCGAGGTCTCCAAGTCGGGCACGAACCGGGCATTTGAAGGCGCCCATTCGGGCGTGCAGTTCCTCTCGCTTCCTGCTCATAATCGAGCTGTCCTTAACCTGCTTGATGGAAGACCTGGAGTGATGACCCGACTCAGCTCAGATGCCCTGACCGGGCTTGACCCTCGTGTAACCGTGCCCGACTATGACCGCAGCGCCATCACCCCGGGCATCGCTCATATCGGGGTTGGGGGTTTCCACCGAGCGCACCAGGCCTGCTACCTCGACTCGCTCCTCCAGCAAGGCCTGGCTCAGGACTGGGGTCTGATCGGTATTGGCCTGTTGCCTCACGATCAAGGCATGCGTGACGCCCTCGCCGGTCAGGATCACGTCGCCGCCGTCGAGCCGGCAGAAAAGACGGGCATAGTCCTTCCCCAACAGGACTGAATCAGCCAGAGAACGTCGGGACATCCACGGGCGAGCCGTCGACAGGGGGCGAGACGTTCTGGTCCGCGATACCCAGAGCCAGGGTTGCGTCTAGTCATCCGTCTCACATCCCCGGGTCGTGAGATGTCGTTCGCTTCGAGAACATGGCAGAACGACCTTTCCAAGGGCGCACCTCAGGCTACACCCAGGCCGGCTTCTGTATCCGCACGCCTGTATGGAACAACGTGTAGCCGAGGACGGTGCGGACTCCATTTTGGAGGTCCGCGTGCGCCTGAGGGAATGCGATCCCGAGATATGGCGCTTGCTGGAGCTGGCTGGTTCACTGTCACTGGGGCACGTCCACGAGGTCCTGCAGGCGGCGTTTGGTTGGGAGGATGCGCATCTGCACCGGTTTACCGCCGGCGATCCCTTCGGGCGTCTGCGTCCGGTTGACGGAGAGATACCCGAACCCGTGCAGTGGCTTCCTGCGGAGTGGTGCGAGGAACCTACCGACCTGGCGGAGGAGGACTGCTCGCTGGACCAGCTTCTCGCCGCGGGATCGGGGGGCGCGTTCTACGAGTACGACTTCGGCGACAGCTGGCTTCACAGGCTTGACGTGGTCGGCCGCCGTGCCCGGAACGAGACCGATCCTCCGGCACGGCTGATCGCCGGCGCCCGCCGCGGCCCGCTTGAAGATTCGGGAGGCTTCCCAGGGTACGAGGAGATACTGGACGTCCTTGCCGACCCAGCCCACCCGGATCACGTCGAAGTATCCGAATGGGTAGCCGGCGTCATCGGCACCGACGAACCGTACGACCCCGACTTCCTGGACGTTGAGGCCGTGAACCGCGCCCTCGCCGCCTGCTCCTCGGCAGTCTGAAAGCGCCGCACATGCCGGTTTTGCCCCTGCCTAATGCTGGTAGATGTCCCGCCGGTGACCCATGGCGACAACCAGAACGATCAGCTCAGCGTCCCGGATCTCGTAAATGATCCGGTAATCCCCGGTGCGGACGCGCCAGTCGCCGCTGCTTCCGGCGAGTTTCTTCGCGCCCGGGGGACGCGGCGTCTCGGCTAGGAGTTCGATGGCGGCCTGGATCCGCCGGCGGGCGTCCGGCGGCAGCTTACGCAACTGCCGGAGGGCGGCCGGCGCGACCTGCACGGCATAGCTCACGCGAGGCCCAGCTCCGCCTTGACTTCCTCCCACGGCACCGGGCCTGCGCCGGTGTCGGCCATTTCGGTCCGCGCCGCGTTCGCCGCCCGGAGATCCTCCAGATCTTCGGCGGCCTCAATCAGCGTGGCTAGATCCTCGGCGTCGATCAGCGCGGCCACGCGGCGGCCCCGGCGCAGCAGGTACACCGGTTCGTGGCTCACCCGGGCCGTGTCGACCGCCTCCGAGAGGCGGCTCCGCGCGTCAGTCACAGTCATCTCACTCATGACCCAATTTTAGCCAAGACTGCGCCGAAATGTACATAAGCGTGAAAAGCGCGGAACTGGCCGATAACCGTGATTTCGTCAATCAGGGGAGCGGCCCTCGGGCCAGAGTTGTTCAAACCCACTGACAGCTGGTTCGCCGTATGAGGCCGATGCGGGCCATGTTCGGATCCTTAGCGTTTCTTGTAAATGTCCCTGCGGTTTCCGACGGACACGACGAGGACGGTTAGGACGTTGTCGTGGATTTCGTAGATGATCCGGTAGTCACCGGTCCGTACGCGCCATTCACGATCGCCTCCGACAAGTTTCTTCGCCCCTGGCGGCCGGGGATTCTCGGACAGCAGTTCGATGGCCGCACCGACCCGCTGCCTGGCTTGGGGATCGAGCTTGCGCAACTGCCGCAGTGCTGCCTGGTCAACCCGGACCTCGTAACTCACAGCAGGCCCAGGTCCGCCTTGACCTCATCCCACGGTATGGGTTCTGCGCCGGCCGCGCGTTCTTCGCGTGCGGCCTGGACCGCGCGGAGATCCTCCAGATCTTCGGCCGCCTGCAACAGCCGGTCCAGGTCTTCGGCGTCGATTACCGCTGCAAGCCGCCTGCCGTGCTTGGTCAGCCACACAGGATCGTGCTGCATTCTTGCTGCATCGACGGCCTCGGCAAGGTGCGTGCGCGCGGAAGTCAGGGTCATCTCGCTCATGGAGCCAATCTATACAAAACCAAGGCAAACTGTACAGTCTCTTCATTTTGTACGTTTTGCCGATAATGGACCTAGTGGGTATCCGGTTAGCTCAGGTTGTGCCAACGGCGCTCAAACAGGTAGCCAAAAACAGGCCCGTTCGTCGCGGAACCACTCCTGAGACTCCCGGAACGTCAGCGTTCAACGCAAATCTGGGCATCCACTCTGTCTACCTGAGTAAACCGGATACCCACTATGGACCTTATGTAAAGCTGTAACTGGAAAGTGGGGGTCTAAGGCTTCCCTGTTTCGGGCGTCCTTGGTCCTGTCTCATCTAAGTTGAGGAAATCTCACTACAGATGACATTAGCCGTGGTTGTCTAATTACAGTTAAGGCACCAGGCCGAATCTCCCGTGATTCTAGGGTTCTTGGACCATCAGCCGATGCCGGAATTCTCCTATTTGCCTCAACTTGGATGAGACAAAACCCGGCATTTTTCTCATCCAAGTTGAGGCAACCGCGCCAATTCGCCGTCTTCTGCCTCAAGTTAGGTGAGACGGGACAGTCCTGTCTCAATTTAGTTGGCCAGTTTCGCAACTTACCTGGCCACCTACGGGTTTCCAGGGTTTGTCTCAGTTAATGTGGCGCCGCCGTGCTGCTGCTCTGTACGTTTCTGGCCTTGGAGCTCGGGGAGTTCTTCACACCCACCGGCACGATCTCCTGGAACCCGGCGGAACTGGGCACAACCGTCAGGGCCGGCCGCTTCCACTGGCCGGCGGCGTCCACCTGGATCCTGGTGGTCCTGCTCCTGGCCGCGTTCCTTGGGGCCCTCTGGTTGTCCATGACAGTCTTCGGCGCGAAGCCTGAGGACAACGGACTTCCCCGGTACAAGGACCTGGAGCACCGGATGGGCCGCAAAGCAGCCCTGCAGCAGGCCCGGCAGGCGCTCACGCTGCCCGATGACGCCTCCGGGGAAGACATCATCGTGGCCCTGTGCAAGCTGGACGGGGACGTCCTGTACGTCCAGCACGAAGACTCGATGTGGGTCTACGCGCCCCAGCGATCAGGCAAAACCCTGTGGCTGGCAGTCGGCATCGTCATCGATGCCCCCGGCCCGGTGCTGACCACCTCGACGAAGATCGACCTGCTCCAGCTCACGGCCCTGCGCCGCCGGGAGCAGGGCACCGTCGAAGTGTTCGACCTGCAGGACATTTCCGGGTGGTCCCAGTCGATCAGCTGGGATCCGGTGGCCGGCTGCGAGGACCCCGATGAAGCCCTGGCCCGCGGCAAGGCCTGGGCCGGGGCGCAGCCCATGGGGGATGTGAAGAACGGCGACTGGTTCAATTCCAAGGCCGCGGCCGTGCTCGGCCGTTTCCTGCACGCCGCGGCACTGGACGGCGGAGACATCGAAGACGTTGTGCGCTGGTCCAACAACTTCTCCGACCCCGAGCCGATGGAGATCCTGCGCGAGCACGGAGCACCGGCCGCGTTCGCCGCCCGTTTGCAGGCGCTGACCTCTTCCCGGGCCGGGGAAACCGTGGACTCGATCCAGGAAACCCTGGCCGGGCTGCTGGAGCCGTTGTCCTCGCCCAAGGCGCTGCGCTTCCTCACCCCCGGACAGGGTGAAGGGTTCGACGTGGAAACGTTCCTTGCCGGCGCGAACACCCTGCACCTGGTCACCGACGGGGAAGACTCCCCGGTGGCCCCGCTCGTGACCATGTTCGCCGACCACATCTTCCGCAAGGCCCAGAAGATCTCCCAGGGCCGTGCCGGTGGCCGGCTCTGGCCGGTGTTCACCATGGTCCTGGACGAAGCGCCGAACGTGGCCGCGTTCCCGAAAATGGCAGCGGCGCTGTCGGACTCCGGCGGCCGCGGGATCCGGATCGTCGGCTTCAGCCAGTCCTTCGCACAGAACCGGGCGCGCTGGGGCGTCGAAGGCGCCAAGGCCATCCGCGGCACCTCCTCGATCCGGATGTTCCTTCCCGGGCTGGAAGAAATCGACGAGCTCGAATCCATCGCCAAAGCGGCCGGCCCCACCACGAAGACCCGTACGTCCACGTCCAGGGGCCGCACGGGCACCTCCACGACCATCAGCGAGGAAGAGCGTCCGGTGATCCTGGCCCACCAGATCCAGCAGCTCGACAGGGGCCAAGGGTTCATGCATTACTCCAACCTCCGGCCCGCCGTGGTTGACCTGATCCCGTACTGGGACCGGCCGGACGGTGAGCAGATCGCCCAGGACCGCAAGGCCGTCGAGCGGATGACCGGAAGGATCAGCGCGTGAGCCAGGACCCGTACGACGGCGTTCCGTTCCCTGATGACGAACCGGCACCGGAAGAGACGACACCGCCGTTTGACGACGAAGCCCCGGGCTCAGGGCCGGGAACCGCGCCGGAGCGTCTTCCTGTGGAGGACGGTCCGGCGGGCGTCGACGCTGACGGGGTGCTCCCGTCCCCGGAAGAACTGCTCCTGGAGCACGACGAGCGGATCGGCGTCCTCCGTGCGGACGTCAACGAACTCGCCGGGGTTGTGGCGGACCTGCTGGCGAACCCGCCCAAGGGCAAGCCG
>NZ_JAHHZS010000060.1 GCF_022606295.1 Arthrobacter bambusae | reverse complement strand
AACGTCCAGCCCGCAGAAAACAGCGAATTCCTCGTCCATACGCGCCCCTTCGCGTCCTCTGGCCGCAGTCACGACACCCGATGCTGGCACCCACGTTACAAAGAGACCTCGCCCTCAAAAAGGGCCGGCCCTGTCCCTATCAGCAGTCAACGCGTGTCTCCGGAACCGGCGACAACACCCCCCGGATCATCAGTGACAGGGCAAGAAAGTCATACCGGGTCCAGCGACCAAATCCCCGGCTCTCGGGGACCCAATAAATGTAACGGGCTAAGACCGGAACCTTGGAAACCAATTCTTAGCCTCACCGCACACAACCGAGCGATGTGAACAGTTGGGGCCGGCCTCCGTCTGTTTCCCTTTGAAGGCAAGGAGAACGGGCACCCAATAAATGGGCGTCAAAGGCTCCTAAGGGCCGATGGCGATGATGTTGGCCGGGTCCCGGGTCCTCAGGACGGCTCAGGTCGAAAAGGACCCTCCCGCGTCTGCCATCTCGGCAGCGGCGACGCGGGCGTCGAAGTGGGCGGCCAGCAGCTCGCCTGAGTGGACGATATGCTGCTCCATCGCGGACCGGGTTGCGTCCGGGTCGTGCGCTTGGATGCCCTTGAGCAGTTCGGCGTGGTCGTCCATGGTGGCCTGGGGCCAGCCGGGGATGGAGGAGTAGAACTGCCGGGGGACGTACCGGGTGACCAGGCCAAGGACCCAGACGGTCTTCCGGGAGTCGGCCATCAGGTTGATCTCGCGGTGGAAGGCGTGGTTCTTTTCTTCGAGCCGGTCGTGGTCGTTCCGGGCGGCGGCCGCGATCAGTTCGTGGTGCAGTGCTTCGAGTTCGGCCACATCCTGTTCGGTGGCGTTGGCGGCGGCCCGGGCGGCAAGTTCCCCGCCGATGAGAGCCTGGACCCGGAAGAGGTCCCGGATGTCTTCACCGGTCAGGGGCGCCACCACGAATCCGTGCCGCGGGACGAGTTCCAGGAAGCCTTCTACCCGCAGAGCCTGGAGCGCCTCGCGCGCAGGCGTGGTGGAGATGCCCAGGTCCTCGCCGATGGTCTCGGGTCGGACCAGGGTCCCGGGCCTCAGTTCACCAGACATTATGAGGCCCCGTACATGGGCGGTCGCCCTCTCGCTCAGTTGCGGGCGGGCGCTACTGCGGGGTCTACTGCTGGTCATGGTCTGGGGACCCTTCCTGGTCATTTTCCCCATCTAACATACGGCATCAGCCACGGCCCGTATGCGGTGGCAGGCCAGCCGCGACTGATGCGCGACCAAGGAAATTCATTCGGTCTTGCGAACCGGGACCAGACCCGACGCGCCGAGCCCCAGTTCGGCCAAAATCTTTTCGGTATGCTCGCCGATCTCCGGCACTGGATCCATCCTGACGTCGGATTCCCGGGACGTGACTGGCGGAAGCAGGCTGCGGAGCGGTCCCACCGGGGAGTCAACGTCACGCCAGCGGTTGCGCTCGGCCAGCTGGGGGTGATCGGCGAACTCGTGCATGTCCCGCAACTGGGCATTGGCGATCCCCGCGGCGTCGAGCCGGGACAGGACCTCAGCCGTCGGCAGTCCGCCGAGAACTGCATTGATGGCGTTGTGCAGTGCAGAGCGGTTGTCCACCCGCAGCGAGTTGCCGGCGAAGCCTGCGTCCTGCGCCAGGTCGGGCTGCTGCAGCACGTCCGTGCAAAACTTCGCCCATTCCCGCTCGTTCTGGATCCCGAAGAATACTGTGCCATCGGCGGCGCCGAACGGTCCGTAAGGTGCGATACTGGCATGCTGGGCGCCGCTTCGGGCGGGCGGAGAGCCGCCATATTGGGCGTAGAAGTAGGGCTGGGCCATCCATTCGCCCAGGGCCTCGAGCATGGAGATCTCCAGGACGTCGCCGCGGCCTGTGACGGCCCGCTGCAGCAGTGAAGTCAGGATGCCGGAGTAGGTGTACATGCCGGCTGAGACATCGGCGATGGACACGCCCACCTTGGCGGGGGCCTCCGGGGTGCCGGTAACGCTGAGCAGGCCTGCCTCGCATTGGACCAGCAAATCGTAGGCCTTTTTCTTTTCGTAGGATCCGCCGCGGCCGTATCCGGAGATCGAGGCGTGGATCAGCCTAGGGTTCAGGGCCAAGGCTTCGTCTGGCCCTAGGCCGAGGCGTTCGATGGCGCCGGGAGCGAGGTTCTGGACCAGTACGTCGGCCGTGGACACCAGTCTGCGCAGCACGGCCATACCTTCTTCGGATTTCAGGTCCAGGACGATGCTTTCCTTGGACCGGTTCAGCCAGACGAAGTAGCTGGCCATGCCGTGGACCTTTGTGTCGTAGCCGCGGGCGAAATCTCCGGTGTCCCGTTCCACCTTGATGACCCGGGCGCCCAGGTCGGCGAGTTGACGGGTGGCGAAAGGGGCCGCGACGGCCTGCTCGAGGGAAATGACGGTGATGCCTGCCAGCGGGAGAGTGCCCATTATTGCTCCCTCCTTGCACGCTGCAAGATACGTTTGGCCCGTTCGGTGACGGGGCGGTCGATCATCTTTCCGTCCACCTGGGCGGCGCCACCCTCAGCGCCGATCACGGACAGGGCCCACTCTACGTCGGTCTGTGTGGGCACGAAGGCACTGTGCACGGTCGCCAGCTGGTCAGGATGGATGCACAGCTTGCCCCCAAAACCGAAGTTCCTGGCGAGACGGGCGGACTCCGCTACCTTGCCGACGTCGCGGATGTCGGTTGACGGTGAATCCAGCGGCGCGGCGATACCGGCTGCACGGGAGGCGAGGACCAGCTGGGCCCGGGCATGGTCCAGGAACCGGTCCCCGCCGTCGGCGTCGATGTCCAGGGCGAAATCGATGGCACCGAAGGCCAGCCGAGTCACTCCCGGCACGCGTGCTAGATCCACCGCGTTCACCACACCGAGTGCGGATTCGATCAGCGGAACGAGAGCCAGGTGTTTTGGCATGTCTACGCGCAACTGGCGAAGGGCACCAGGGTCTTCCGCCTTCGGTACAACGAGGCCGAGCAGACCGGACCCCGCTGTCCGGGCGGCGGAGAGCAGCAAGGTGATGTCGGCCTCGTACTGGCAGGACCCCTGCGTGTTTAGTCGTACAAGTGCGCGCACAGGAGCACCGCCGCCCTCGGGCGCCACTGCTTCCAGGGCTGCGGTCAGCGCAGCGGACTTTGCATCCTGCGCGACGGCGTCTTCCAGGTCGATGATCACGACGCCGGCGCCTGAGGCTGCTGCCTTGGCGAACCGTTCGGGACGATCACCCGGGACGAACAGTGCGGTGACCGCCGCGGCGACACCTTCGGTGCCGGTCAGGCCGACTGCGGTGAGGCTTCCTGCCGGCGCCATCACTGGAAGGCCCCGATCGAGGGCAGGGTCGATTCGTCCGGGCGAGCAGACTCGACGCCGGGCAGGTGGCCCTGCCGATACACCATGAAGGTCCGGCGGTAGCTGATCACGATTTTGCCGTCTTGGTTAAAGCCCTCAGTGGCCACCGTCACCAGCCCAAGGTTGGAGCGGGACTTCGATTCCCGGACGGAGAGGACCTTGGACCGCGAATAGATGGTGTCGCCTTCGTAGACGGGGTTCGGCATGCGGACCTCGTCCCAGCCCATGTTCGCGAAGACGTTCATGGAAAGATCGATCGTCGACTGGCCGGTGACCAGGGCCAAAGTGAGAGTGGAATTGACCAGCGGCAGACCGAACTCCGTCGCCTTGGCGAAATGGCGGTCCACATGTGTTTTCGCCACGTTCTGCGTCATGAGCGTGAAGGACTGGTTATCAGACTCCGTCACCGTCTTGCCGAACGGATGGTAGTAGATGTCGCCGGGCGAGAAGTCTTCAAACAGGCGGCCAGTCCAGCCGGCTACTACGCGGCCTTCCCCGGCTGGCGTCTGGATTGCATGTTCGGTCATCGCTGCTCTCCTTGGATTCGCTGCATCCGCCAGTCACTGCTGCACGGCGAACGCGAAATATATTTAAATCTCCACGCTAGTCTGATCTAAAAAAGCAGGTGATGTCAAGGATTTAGAGTTCGACAGATCTGGTATGGCACCACTTGCCGAATCCCAATATATTACGTAACGTCGTTTCCCAGAGGTGACGGAAAGTTGCCAGCAACGATTCGAAGGAGCACAGATGCCCACCCTGACTGCCGAACTGGAACAGCTGCGCGAGAAGACCCGCCTCCTCTGCACGGGATTTCCCGATGAGTACTGGCGTGAGACGGACCGCAATCGCCGCTACCCGCAGGAATTCGTGGACACCCTGACCGAAGCGGGCCTACTCTCGGCGTTGATCCCGGCCGAATATGGCGGTCTGGGCCTGGGCCTGACCGAGGCCGCCGTCATCATGGAGGAAATCAACAAGTCCGGCGGTCACTCGGCGGCGTGCCACGCCCAGATGTACACGATGGGCGCACTGCTGCGGCACGGTAGCGATGCGCAGAAGCTGGCCTACCTGCCCCAGATCGCCGCCGGTACACTGCGTCTTCAAGCCTTCTCCATCACCGAGGACAAGGCCGGCTCGGACACCACCAGCATCGAAACCGAGGCGATCCGGGACGGTGACGACTTCATCATCACCGGGCACAAGAGTTGGACCAGCCGGATCGACGAGTCCGATCTCGCGCTCGTCCTGGCCCGCACGTCCGGCAAGCCCGACGGTAAGGGCGCAGACAAGACCTACGGCCTCACCCTGTTCCTGGTGGACCTGCGCCAGGTCAGAGCGGAACAGGCGGACACGCTCAAAGTGGTCAAGGTCCGCACCATGTTCAACTACGCAACCAATCAGATTTTCTACCAAGGTATGCGCGTCCCCGCGTCAGCCGTGATCGGTGATGTCGGCAAGGGCTTTCGCTACGTCATCGACGGCTGGAACGCCGAACGGATCCTCCTGGCCTCGGAGGCCATCGGCGACGGCTACTGGTTCACCCAGCGCGGCGTCGACTACGCCAACAGCCGCGAGGTGTTCGGCCGGAAGATCGGCACCAACCAGGGCGTGCAGTTCCCCATCACAGACGCATACATGAAAGTCCGGGCCGCCGACATGATGCGGTACGAGGCCGCCCGGCTCTTCGACGCCGGCGAACCCTGCGGCGCCGAGGCCAACATGGCCAAACACCTCGCCTCCGAGGCCAGCTGGGCAGCTGCCAACGCCTGCCTGGACACCCACGGCGGCTACGGCTTCGTGGATGAATACGACGTCGAGCGCAAGTTCCGCGAGACCCGCATGTTCCAGGTCGCGCCGGTCAACAACAACATGATCAAAAGCTTCGTCGCCACGAAAGTCCTCGGTTTGCCCCGCTCATACTGAATGAGGGACTGCGCTTAAAACAGTTACAAGAGGACGCATTCACGCCTGTTCCGGCCGCACGGCCCGCTGCCACCCCATCCCCGAGGAAAGGCGCCGCCAGCCACGCTGCTTAGCCGTGCAGCCTAGGCTGCTCACATGTGCAGCCCCTCTGCAACCTTCACGGTCGTCCGACTGCGAGGGTGGCGCGTTTTTGCCCCGGTGGGCGATCTCCTTCGGTAGCGTTCGCCGAAGTGTCGGTTCTGCCAGCGCTCACGGCTGCCTCGCCTACGACTCGGGGCAGAATTTGAGCGTGAGCACATGTATGTCCTGGCGGTCCTGCTCCAGCCCAGACCCGGACAGCTGTCTGCCGACATCCCCTCGGAATCCGCGCGCTGATCAACCAGCTAGACGTCACGCCGCGGAGTTGTGTGACGCGGAGTGGAACCCGGTGCTGTGGAACTCGCCGTGGCCTGTCGTGTGGGATGGTGTCTACCGGCAAAGACAACATGCATAGGTCGCGGCGCTCCTTCAAGGAAGCCCCCAAACATGGACTCGTGTGCGCTCCCCCACGTCGCCCCATAGTTGAACAAGGGGTTCGGCGGCGCGTTCCGCGAACGCCTTGAGCGGACTCGTCGTAGCCTTCCACCACTCCCGCTACCACGTCGGGCTACCTGTGCAACCAGGTGATTATGCGCTGTAGGCTGAGGACTGTTGCGGGGCCGCCGGGGTCATTGAGATGGCCGTGGTTCGGAGCCGCCTCCATCACTGATTCGACCAGCACCACCACAGCCTGCTACTAATGAAAAGTAGAGAGCTCTTGTCCCGGAGACGTCGCCGAGGTGCCGTCCCAACACAGAGACGGTAAGCATATTGGTCGCTTGGCCCGGCTCGGCCGAGCCGAATGGATCAGGGCGGTTCTACCGGTGTGCAGGTTCGGCAACGAACTACATAACCTTCCGGTATTCCTGACGGGTAAGACCGTGTGGAACCTCCAGAGCGGCCCGAACAACGTAGCGGCCCACGCCGACGCGAGTAATCATAATACCGGCACGGAGCCGTGTGGCTGCTTTGACCACGAAGCCCACCGCTTCTTCCAGTGCGGGATCGACGTCTGCAGCCCGCTGCACATTGACCACCAAGATGTCCGGACCTGCTAACTCATCGTCAGAGTTAGCCCGGAGTGGTGGATTCTTGGCGGTGTAGGTCAAGCGTTTGGATGCCATCGGAGGACCAGTTCTTTCAAAATATGGGTTCGGGGTATTGGTCTGGCCGTCGTCAATGAGTTTGGAATCTCATCTCAGCGAACACCGTCGGCATCAGGGGACGCCTGCTTCGAAGATGGGCCATGAGGGCGAAGCCTTTGGGACCTACTGACTATTACTCGCCAGCTCAGTTCAATGGTTTAGGGCTTCAGCATCAGAACACCTGGGCGGTCCTCAAAGGTCACACCCCGGCTAATTACGAGAAGTCCCGCTGTCAGAACCAGCAACCAGAGGCAGAGCATCGCGAATGAGGCCGCCCAGGAACCGCTAAGGTCATGCAGAATGCCAAAAAAGAGCGGTCCGCTGCAGGCAAGGGAATACCCCATACCTTGGGAAAAACCTGATAGCGCGCCTGATCCTGCCGTGGTGCGCGTGCGCATATTGATCGTCACAAAGGCATAGGAATATATGCCCTGCCCAAGTCCGGCCAAGATCACCCACACGGCGGTAAGTGCTGTCGGCGAGAGGAGAAGTCCTACGTAACCGATAGCAAACATAGTCACCAAAAGGAGGGCAATGGGTAGCGGACTCGCCACCCGGGCGAGCAAGGAAGGGACGAGAAGACTGACGGGGAGACCGGTCAAAGCGAATAGGGCAAGCATTGAGCCGGCGCTCCCGGCGCTCATGCCCTGGTCTGTCAGCAGCGTCGGCAACCAGACAAACATAGCAAAAGCATTGCTCGAGGCGCCCGCGAACACCATCGAAAGCCCCCACGAAACAGGTGACCGCCAAGGACGGATTCGGAACGACCGCGCGGGCGGCACCTCGCGGACCGGCGACGGCATTGTCTGCAGTTTGGAACCTGCACGCATGAGCACGATGATCCAGAGGAGCGCTGCAGCCGCGCTAGCAGCAGACCAGATCCCGGCTGAGAAGCGCCATCCGGCATACTCGGTGAGGGGAACAGACAACTGCGGAGTCAGCGCGGTGCCGAACGCGAACAGGGCCATATATAGAGCGGTTACAAGACCTATATGGTCCGGGAAGTACCGTTTGACCAAAGGTGGCAGCAAAATGTTGCCGACCCCGAGACCCACCATGGTCAACAGGGACAGGGCCAGAAAAGCCAAAACTGTGGTGCCGAAGGTACGGCCAAGCTGTCCGGCGACGGCGATCAGGAGGGACACCACAATCAGAGGTTCAAGCTCTATTCGCCGCATCATTCGAGGCGTGAGGAACCCGGTTACCGCGAAGCCAGCCGTGGGCAGCATGCCGAGCACTCCCAGCGAGGCGATATCAAATGGAAGGTCCCTCGAAATTTCCGGAAGAATCGGCGCCACGCCCATCACGGCTGGGCGTGCACTCAGAGCGGTCAGGAGGATCCCCGCGAGGACGAGCCATCGACCTCTCAATCGTGGCCGCGTTACGCCCTCTTCGGTCAGCAGCACCGCGGAGAGCTGAAATTTTTGCTGATTATTGGCCAATGCGTAGGATTCCTTGCTGCATGATGCGGTGTTCCGTTCGGTAAGGTCAGGGTCATAGGTTGCTCATTGCCGCACGGCGCTACCACCCGTGTGCGCCGTCTGGGCATCTACCCGTGAGACTACGGACGTTTCCGCTCATGGGTAGGTTCCCGGGAGCCGACGCCATACACATCCTGTGCTCCCTATAGGGTGGTCTTGCGGCCCCAGACGTCGAGGCGCCTTCGAAATGGCGCCGGGACCGAATATCCGGGCCGTCCTGCTGGATGCTCTGATGGCCTCGTTGATGTTGAACGGGTTCACGGCCATGTCGCCGGCGTCGGCAACCTGGATGTTCTCAAAGGGGCTGACGTCGCAGACCGGGTTGTACGGACGCAGCAAGAGGCTGGCTTCACGCACGTGGTTGGCGCAGAAGCGGGCACCCGGGCGGTAGGAAACACCGGAATCGCCAAGCTTGCTGTTGGCCTCGATGCGCAGCTCTTCCACTTATTACTAACTTCCTGGCTGGTAATTGCCAATGCGAACCACTTAATGGAGAAGCATCTGATTCGTCTTACCCCCTCTTGTACAATTTCTGAGGATATTGAGCAGGGAGTCAGCCCGCCCCAGATTGATTAGGTACACGCGTTCGCTTGACAGCAAAGCAGCGCTCTCGGTATGCACTGAAGCCACACCGAACCCTCAATTTGTGCCATGGTCAAGCACAGTGGCTTCAACGATGTCAGGACGTGTTGACGGTCCGAACAGGCGGAGGTGGCGGATGACCCGATTCTGGATGCGGCCCCATATGCGGCACTCGCAGCAGCCGCGTCGGCTGCTAAGGCAGAACCGTAACCGTGATTAGGAACTATTCTCTTTGTGAGTCGTTCTGGAATTGGCAAACACTGCCTTGGGCCGTTTTATCTTTTGGAATGCCGCAGGATTCGTCCTCGAAGCCGGCGGTCCATGCCTCATAATATTCGGCTTTCATATACAAGCGCCGGGTAAGAGCGCCACTGCTTTCCAGCCAAAGCGTTTGTCCATCACGGGTGGTAATCTCGACCCTGCCTTGATCTGCAATTTTGCGATTCAGGCGGATTTCAACATACATGCCTTCTGCTAACGACCAGTCACAGATGATCTCAGATGCCATGTCTTTGTCTTTCCGGCTGCGGGTTTTTGAGGCTGGTGTGTGTGGGGTCCGTTGGCTCACGTGGTGAGTTTGGCGTATCGTCCCTGGTGGAATAGCAGGGGTTTTCTGTCGTCTTCGGGCG
>NZ_JAHHZS010000006.1 GCF_022606295.1 Arthrobacter bambusae | reverse complement strand
CTCCGGGCCCGGCCTTTTCGCGTCCTCGATAAGGCGGGCGGGCGCCCCCGCCGGCCGCTCAGACGATACGATACCTAGGTGACTGAACCGAATTCCGAACATGCCGCCGTCGCACCCCTTCTGGGAGCTGCTGACATCCGACGGCTCGCCGAGGAGATCGGTGTCCGCCCAACCAAAACCCTGGGGCAGAACTTCGTCATCGACGGAAACACGATCCGGAGGATCGTCTCCGCCGCCGGTATTGATCCCGGGGAAACCGTGCTTGAGGTCGGGCCGGGGCTCGGTTCGTTGACGCTCGGCTTGCTCGACGCCGCCAAAACAGTCGTCGCCGTCGAAATCGATCCCGTGCTGGCCGGCAGGTTGCCGGAAACGGTGCGCACCTGGCGCCCGCAGGCAGCGGACGATTTCCACTTGGTCCTTTCCGACGCCATGAAGGTCACCGAACTTCCAGTACAGCCCACCGCCCTTGTGGCCAACCTGCCGTACAACGTCGCGGTTCCCGTGGTCCTTCACCTGCTCCAGCACTTCCCGAGCCTGCAACACGGGCTGGTCATGGTCCAGGACGAGGTGGCGGACCGTTTGGCCGCGGGGCCGGGCTCCAAGATCTACGGGGTCCCCTCGGTCAAGGCCGCGTGGTACGGCCACATGCGCAAGGCCGGCGTGATCGGCATGAATGTCTTCTGGCCGGCCCCGAAGATCCACTCAGGGCTCGTGTCCTTCACGCGCGGCGCGCCGCCGGAAACCCACGCCACCCGCGAACAGGTGTTCGCGGTCATCGACGCCGCATTTGCCCAACGCCGCAAGACGCTCCGCGCGGCCCTCGCAACCTGGGCCGGGAGCGCCGCCGAAGCCGAACGATTCATTGTGGCTGCCGGCGTAGATCCGACTGCCCGCGGTGAAGTGCTCGATATCAACGCGTTTGTCCGAATCGCCGAGGCACGCCACCCCCTGGACGCATGAGTCCGGCAATCAGCGGTGCGAACCGCGGGCGCTTCCTCGCACGGACCGTCCGCGTCCGGGCACCCGGCAAGGTGAACGTTTCCCTCAACGTCGGCCCCTTGCGGCCCGACGGCTACCACTCGGTGGCCAGCGTGTATCTCGCGGTGTCCCTGTACGAGGAAGTAGCCGCCACGAGCACGGAGGGGCCGGGGATCACTGTCAGCATCGGGCCCGCCAGCACCTTGGACCTCGACGGCGTCGACATTCCGCTCGACGAGCGGAACCTGGCTTACAAGGCCGCCGCCATCATGAGGGATGTCTCGGAGAACGCCACGGGCGTGCACTTGGAAATCACCAAGCGGGTTCCCGTTGCCGGTGGCATGGGCGGCGGCTCGGCCGATGCCGCGGCGACACTCCTTGCCTGCGATGCGCTCTGGAACAGCGGTTTGTCACGCGAAGAACTGGCCCACCTTGCCGCCGAGTTGGGCGCGGACGTGCCGTTCTCGTTGCTTGGGGGCACCGCCGTCGGTCTTGGCGTCGGCGACGAACTCTCGCCGGCGCTCGCGAAAGCCCAGATGGACTGGGTCCTGGTCTGCGCCGACTACGGACTCTCCACGCCCGAGGTTTTCCACACCTTGGACAGGCTCCGGAACACCGAGGGACTCGACATCCCCGAGCCGATCGAGGTCGACGCCAAGATCCTGCAGGCGCTGCGCAACGGAGATCCGGACGCCCTGAGCAAAGTCCTCATCAACGACCTCCAGCGCGCCTCGATCGCGCTGGCTCCGCAATTGCGCGACACGATCGGGACGGGGGAGTCGAACGGCGCACTCGCCGGGATTGTATCCGGTTCCGGCCCCACGGTGGCTTTGCTCGCCCACAACCCCCGGGCGGCCGAGGGGCTCGCCGAGGACCTTCGGCACCTTGGCCACAACGCCCTTGCCGTGCACGGCCCGGTTCCCGGTGCCCGGATCATCTCCGATACCCTCCTATGACACGTCGCTCTGACTGTTCACACCAGAAAGTAGTACCTAGTGGCCCACCTGCTTGGCGGTGAAAACCTCACCGTTTCGTTCGCAACCCGCACCATCCTCGACGGCGTAACCCTTGGTTTGGAGGACGGCGACAGGATCGGCATGGTCGGGCGCAACGGTGACGGCAAATCGACGCTGATGCGCTTGCTGGCATTGCGCTCGACGCCGGACTCCGGCCGTGTGACCAAACGCGGCGACGTCAACGTCGGCTACCTCGACCAGTCCGACGTGCTCGACGGCGACCTCACGGTCGGCGCCGCGATCGTCGGCGACCAGGCCGACCACGAATGGGCCGCGAACCCCAAGATCCGGGAGATCATGGGCGGACTTGTGGCCGACGTCGATTGGCACGCCAACGTGCATGCCCTCTCCGGCGGCCAAAAGCGCAGGGTCGCCTTGGCCAAGCTGCTCATCGAGGACCACGACGTGATCATGCTCGACGAGCCCACCAACCACCTCGACGTCGAAGGCGTCGCCTGGCTTTCCCGGCACCTGAAGACCCGCTGGCGGGCCAATCAGGGCGCGTTCCTCGTGGTGACCCACGATCGGTGGTTCCTGGACGAAGTCTGCAACCGGACCTGGGAAGTGCACGACGCCATGGTGGACCCGTTCGATGGCGGGTACGCGGCCTACGTGTTGGCCCGCGCCGAGCGTGACCGCTCCGCGTCCGTCGTCGAAAGCAAGCGGCAGCAGCTCGTCAAGAAGGAACTGGCGTGGCTGCGACGGGGCGCCCCGGCGCGCACTTCGAAGCCGAAGTTCCGCATCGAAGCCGCCAACGAGCTGATCGCCGATGTTCCCGATCCGCGCGACTCGGTGGCGCTTAGCAAGATGGCAACCGCCCGGCTCGGCAAGGACGTGCTGGACCTTGAAGGAGTCTCCCTGGATTTCAAGGGTGGCGACTCTGCCAGCCGCACAAAGCAGAAGCTCTTCGACGACGTGACCTTGCGCTTGGCGCCGGGGCAGCGGCTTGGACTGGTGGGCGTCAACGGCGCCGGGAAGTCCACGCTTCTGAGGCTCCTCAACGGCGAGATCACGCCGAGTTCCGGAAAGGTCAAGCGCGGCAAGACCGTGGTCACGGCGGTGCTCAGCCAGGACGTCAAGGAGCTCGACGACGTCTCCGACCTTCGCGTGATCGAAGTCATCGAACGAGAGAAGCGCTCCTTCAGCGTTGGGGGCAAGGAGTTCACTGCCGGTCAGCTCGTGGAGCAACTCGGGTTCACGAAGGAAAAGCAGTGGACACCCGTCACCGACCTGTCCGGTGGTGAACGGCGCCGCCTGCAACTTCTGCGCCTGCTCGTGGGCGAACCGAACGTCCTGATGCTCGACGAGCCCACCAACGACCTCGATACCGACACCCTTGCCGCCGTCGAAGACGTCCTGGACGGCTGGCCCGGCACGCTCGTTGTTGTCAGCCACGACCGCTACCTGCTGGAACGTGTCACGGATTCCCAAATGGCTCTCCTCGGCGACGGCAAACTCCGCGGACTTCCCGGTGGCGTGGACCAGTACCTGGAATTGCGCGAAGCGGCCCTCGCGAGCGGCGCGGTGACCGGCGGCGCTTCGAGCGGGAGCGCAAGGCCGACGGCGGCAAGCGGCTCGAGTGCCGTGGTTTCCGGACCGAGCGAAGCGGAAAAGCGTGAAGCCCGCAAGGACCTGAACAGGATCGATCGGCAGCTGGGCAAGATCGCGCAGCAGGAAGAGAAGCTCCACGTCCAAATGGCCGCGAAGTCCCAATCCGGCGACTTCGACGCCCTCGGCGAATTGAACGCCAAGCTGCAGGAGCTCCTCGAAGAAAAAGAAGGCCTGGAGCTCGAATGGCTCGAGGCGGCGGAGATCCTGGGGGAGTAGGCGTGGGTGGGACGGGGCCTTCAGCCGGATTCCCGCGGTCACCTTGGGTGCCGGGGCCGGGCAACGGTCCTTCGGCGTCGCTTAGCGCAGAGGTTCCTTCCCAAAGCTCGCAAGCTCGCTTCGGGGCCCTCGGAACGCCGCTTCAACGCAAAGGGGCTACTCGCTCGCTGAGCGAGCTCCTAGCCCGTTGCGTCGCGATGCGCTCCTTTCCGAAGAACCGCCGTCCGGCGGGTAAGGGGCGGTGGCCTGCCGGCGTCGTCCGCCAGACGTGGGGTGGGGACGGGGTCCGTGGAACACAAGGCGGTGAAACTCCTTCGATTCTCGACACCCAAATGTTCTGGCGACTCGGAAAAGGGAATTCGATGCGCGGATTCCGGTGTCGACAGGAATTTTGCGCGTCGACGGGGCACCCAGCGTCGGGCGGTTGCGCCGCGGAGCCAACCGGAACCCCTAGACCTCGCTCCGGAGTTCCGGCTCCTTTTGCAGGCCCGTCAGGCCGTTCCATGCCAGGTTGACCAGGTGGGCTGCGACTGCGCGCTTGTCGGGCTCGCGGTGGTCGAGCCACCATTGGCCGGTCATGGCCACCATGCCTACCAGCATCTGGGCGTACATCGCGCCGTCGGCGGTGCTGAATCCGCGCCGGGAAAATTCGTCGGCGAGCAGGTCTTCCACACGGTCGGCCACGTGGGAGAGCAACGTGGAGAGGGCGCCTTCGGGCTGGGAGGGCGGTGCGTCCCGCATGAGGATCCGGAAGCCGTCGCTCCGCTCTTCGATGTAGCCGAGCAAGGCGAGGGCCGCCTGTTCGACGAGCACGCGTGGTTTGGCTTCGGCGGCGAGGGACTCGTTGATGGCGTCGAGGAGGATCCGGAATTCGAACTCCACGACCCGGGTGTAGAGGCCTTCCTTCGAGCCGAAGTGTTCGTAGATCACCGGCTTGGACACTCCTGCGGCGGCCGCGATTTCGTCGATGGTCGTGGCGTCCAGGCCGCGGGCGGCGAAGAGGCGCCGGCCTATGTCGATGAGCTGGGAGCGACGCTGGGAGCCCGTCATCCGGGCACGGACGACCTGGCCCGCGGGCGGGTGGTTGATCACCCTGGAACCCGCAGCCTGCCGGGGAAGTCCTGTGCTGTTGCTCACCCATCCATCATGCCTTATGTCAAGCGTGAAGCGGCCTCGAAGGGCCTGCCAATAGTGCTGAAAGGGACTCGGGGATGCGCCAAGTCGCGAACACCGCAATGGTCATGGCAAACTAGATTCTTGTGTGTGCGACCCGGTCAACGGGAACCCCGCGGATCCTGCGTCCGCAAGGGTACGTGCGCGCGGTCCGCTCTGGTGTAATGGCAGCACCCCGGCCTTTGGAGCCGTGGAGTATAGGTTCGAATCCTATGGGCGGAACTTGTCGGTGGTCTGCCGGCACCGCCTCTGAAGGCACTGCCTCTCCCGAAGCTGTCCACTGGCTGCGCGGAGGGCTGTGAATCGGCAAGAGTAGGATAGAGCAGATGCCGCAGCCGGGTTCGCCCGGACGTAACCGAGCAAGGAGAGCGACTTCGTGAGCCCCGATACTACTGGCCCCGCCGCTGTAATTGTCCTAGCTGCCGGAGCCGGTACGCGCATGAAGTCGCGGACTCCCAAGATCCTTCACGAAATCGGCGGACGCTCCATGGTGGCGCACGCCATCCTTGCAGCCCGGTCCATCGATCCTCAGCAGCTGGCCCTCGTGGTCCGCCATGAACGGGACTTGGTCGCCGGGCACATCGAATTGATCGATCCCGACGCCGTCATCGTGGACCAGGACGATGTTCCTGGAACCGGACGTGCGGTGGAAGTCGCCCTTGACGCCTTGGACGCGAAAGCCGAACTCAGCGGCACGGTGGTTGTCACGTATGGCGATGTGCCGTTGCTGACCGGTTCCCTTCTCTCCGAGCTGGTCGCCACGCACGAATCCGAGGGCAACGCCGTGACGGTCCTGACCGCGGTCCTCGACGACGCCAATGGTTATGGCCGTATCCTTCGGGCCGAGGACGGCACCGTGCTGGGCATCCGCGAACACAAAGACGCGAGCGACGCCGAGCGCTCCATCCGCGAGGTGAACTCCGGTATCTACGCTTTTGACGCAAAGGTGCTCCGTGAGCAGCTGCACAAAGTGACAACTGACAACATTCAGCGCGAGAAGTACCTCACCGACGTGCTCGGACTGACGCGCGACGCCGGAGGCCGGGTTTCCGCCGTCGTCACCGAGGACCGCTGGCAGGTGGAGGGCGCCAACGACCGCGTCCAGCTCGCCGCCCTCGGGGCCGAACACAACCGCCGCATCGTCGAGGCCTGGATGCGTGCCGGCGTCACGGTCGTCGACCCGGCCACCACGTGGATCGATTCCACCGTGACCCTGGACGAAGACGTCCGCCTCCTGCCCAACACGCAGCTCCACGGCGCCACCACGGTGGCGCGGGACGCCGTCGTCGGCCCCGACACGACCCTCACCGATGTTTCGGTGGGCGAAGGCGCGAAGGTGACCCGCACCCACGGCTCGGGATCCACTATCGGGGCCAAGGCGAGCGTGGGCCCGTTCACTTACCTGCGCCCGGGCACTGTCCTCGGGGAGACCGGCAAGATCGGCGCCTTCTACGAAACCAAGAACGTGACGATCGGCCGCGGTTCGAAGCTGTCCCACCTCGGCTATGCGGGCGACGCCGAGATCGGCGAGGACACCAACATCGGCTGCGGCAACATCACGGCGAACTACGACGGCGAGAAGAAGCACCGCACGGTGATCGGCTCGGGTGTACGGACCGGTTCCAACACCGTCTTCGTGGCCCCCGTAACTATTGGCGACGGTGCATACAGTGGCGCCGGCGCCATCATCCGCAAGGACGTTCCCGCCGGAGCCCTCACCCTGAGCGTCGCTCCGCAACGCAACGCCGAAGGCTGGGTCATCGCAAACCGGCAGGGCAGCAACTCGGCCCGGCTGGCGCAGGCTGCGCAAGCCGCGCATGGTTCCACTGCCACCCCCGATTCCTCAAGTACTCCGGCAACCACAGAAGAGGGCACACAGGCATGAGCGAAATTACCGCACACGGCGAGAAGAAACTAGTTCTCGCCGCCGGACGGGCGCACCCCGAGCTGGCGCAGGAAATCGCCAAGGAGCTGGACACCGAACTCCTGCCTATCGACGCCTACGACTTCGCGAACGGGGAAATCTATGTGCGCTCGGGGGAGAGCGTCCGTGGCACCGATGCGTTCGTCATCCAGGCGCACCCGGCCCCGTTGAACAACTGGCTCATGGAGCAGTTGATCATGATCGATTCCCTGAAGCGCGCTTCGGCGAAGCGGATCACCGTCGTCTCGCCGTTCTACCCGTATGCCCGCCAGGACAAGAAGGGCCGCGGCCGCGAGCCGATTTCGGCCCGCTTGGTGGCGGACCTCTACAAGACCGCCGGCGCGGACCGCATCATGTCCGTGGACCTGCACACGTCCCAGATCCAGGGCTTCTTTGACGGCCCGGTGGATCACCTCATGGCCATCCCGCTGCTTGCCGACTACATCCGCACCAAGGTCGAGGCAGACAACATCACCGTTGTCTCGCCGGACACCGGCCGTGTCCGGGTCGCGGAACAGTGGGCCGAGCGCCTCGGCGGTGCGCCGCTGGCGTTCGTCCACAAGAGCCGCGACCTCACGGTGCCGAACCAGGCTGTCTCGAAGACCGTCGTCGGGCAGATCGAAGGCCGCACCTGCGTCCTGATCGACGACATGATCGATACCGGTGGAACCATCTCCGGCGCTGTCCAGGTCCTCAAGAACGCCGGTGCCAAAGACGTCATCATCGCGTGCACCCACGCTGTGTTCTCCGAGCCCGCGGCGCAGCGACTCGCCGATTCCGGTGCCCGCGAGGTTGTCGTCACCAACACCCTGCCGATTCCGGCCGACAAGCGCTTCCCGCAGCTCACGGTGCTGTCGATCGCGCCGTTGATTGCGCGCGCCATCCGTGAAGTGTTCGACGACGGTTCCGTCACGAGCCTCTTCGACGGCAACGCCTAAGCCCCGCCGGCACCCAACTGACTCGCATTTGTTGTCGTTTTGGGGCCTGATAACGACACCTAATGCGAGTGAGTTGGGCAAAGCCGGGGCCGTTTTCCCTTAGGCGGGACGCGGCTGCTAAACTCTTGGGGATACCTTGGCGAGGGAGAGCACATCCGGGTTAAAACCGGATTGCGGGTCTCCGTTATCGACTGGGTCTGAATCTCCTTCAACGAAGGTGGACTGAACCTGCTGCTCAGCGGCGGGCATTCTGCCGGGCGTGGAAGGTCACCACAGACCTCCGCCCTTGCTGATCGACTTGCCGGCAATTTGCCGGCGCCACAGTAATCAAGGAGTACACATGTCTGAGCAGAAGCTCGCAGCAGAACTGCGCACCGAATTCGGCAAGGGTTTCGCCCGCCGCGCCCGTGCAGCCGGCCAGATCCCGGCCGTCATCTACGGTCACGGCGCTGAGCCCATCCACATCAACCTGCCGGGCCGCGCCACCACCCTGGCCGTCCGCGTGTCCAACGCGCTTTTGGCCCTGGACGTCAACGGCGAAGAGCACCTGGCCCTGGTCAAGGACATCCAGCGCGACCCGATCAAGCAGATCATCGAGCACATCGACCTCCTGACCGTCCGCAAGGGCGAGAAGGTCACCGTGGACGTGGCCGTCCACGTCATTGGCGATGCTGCCATCGGCGCAGTCGCCAACCAGGAAGCCACCACGGTTTCCCTCGAAGCCGAAGCGACGCACCTGCCGACCTTCGTCGAGATCAGCATCGAAGGCCGCAAGGCCGGCGAGCACGTCCACGCCTCGGACATCGTCCTGCCGAGCGGTTCGGCACTGCTCACCGACCCCGAGACCCTCATCATCAACATCTCCGAGGCCACGTCCGAGGCCGAGGAAGAGGCAGCTCCTGCTGCCGAGTAGTCTTTCTGCCTAGTAGTCGGCAGAAGCCTTCGAGAGTGGCCGGGTCCCTGAGGGGTCCCGGCCACTTCTTTTTCATTCCACCCTCCTGATTCCCTAGGATGACTCCATGACAGACACCTGGCTGATCGTAGGCCTTGGCAATCCCGGCGCTGAATACAGCCACAACCGCCACAACGTCGGCCAGATGGTCCTGGACGAACTTGCCTCGCGCATGGGCGGAAGCTTCAAGGCCCACAAAGCCCGGGCCCAGGTGGTCGAGGGCAGGCTCGGGATCGGGGGCCCGCGCGTGGTTTTGGCGAAACCGATGAGCTATATGAATGTCTCCGGGGGACCTGTTTCCGGCCTGGCCCGGTTTTTCGACATTGCACCGGATCACGTGATTGCCGTCCACGACGAAATTGATATTCCCTTCAATGCCGTCAAGTTGAAGATCGGCGGCGGAGAGGGCGGCCATAACGGCCTGCGGGATATTTCGAAGGCTTTGGGTACCAAGGACTATTTGCGGGTTCGCGTGGGCGTCGGCAGGCCACCAGGGAGGATGGACACCGCCGACTATGTCCTGAGGGATTTCGGGGCCTCCGAAAGGAAGGAACTTCCGTTTCTTTTGGATGAAGCGGCGGATGCTGTTGAGGTCCTGATGACCGAAGGCTTGCTTGCCGCCCAGCAGAAGTTCCACCCGGTCAAGGCCTGACCCACCCGCTCGGCTCGGCCAGGGAACCCTCCCCGCTAGCTCTCCACACCCGCACGCTCGTCTCGGGCCCCTCGATCGCGTGGGCCGGGGCGACGCGGCCCCACGTGCACTCATTTCAGTGGTTAACAAGTACCCTGATCGTTAGTCGCCTGACTAATTGATTCGGACCGGTCGCTATGATACTTTGCAAATCACTGCTGGGGGTGAAGAGGAAATCCCAAGGCAAACGACCCGCTGAACGTCACGTCCGCCAGAGCTGCGAAGGTAGCGTGATCTAAATTGCGAGCAACACCGGAATCAGAAACAGGGCGATCCGCAACGGAGCGGCAGCCACTGGGGGCTGCAGAACGTCGAAAATGGTCGTCGCTGGTCCGGCAGGATCTTCAGAACACGGTTATTGAAGCGCTCGACGAACCGTCTTCGTACGGAGTGGTGGTGGTTGGCGCACCGGGCGTGGGCAAAGCGACCTTTGCCCGTTCGGTGGAGGCCCGGCTCACTCCAAGGACGCACGTACTGCACCTCCATGGCTCCACGGACGTCAACACCCCGTTCGGGGCGCTCGCCCATCTGGTCGCGAGGCTGCCGGCAGAGGCCGCAGATTCCCCCGGCGCGATCATCTACGGCATCTCGCACTTGATCAGTTCGGATGCCGCGGGACGCAAAGTGCTGTTGGTTCTCTCGGAACTTCCTGCGCTGGACAGCATGAGCACGGCCCTCCTGGTGCACTTGTTAATTAGCGGGACCGCAAAAGTCCTCGTCACTGTCCGCCAAGCCACGGACATGCCGGAAGACCTGATCAGGCTTTTGAAAGACGGCCTCCTCGACGAGGTCGAACTTCAGGTCTTTTCCCGCGCGGAAGTTGCCAAATTGCTGGGCGGCGTCCTGGGAAAACGGGTGACCGCAACGGCAGCGAGCGCTTTGCATGCATCCAGTGGTGGAAATCCCTTGGTTCTCCAAGCCATCGTCACCGAGCAGCTCCGCTCAGGCAACCTGCACCTGGCCGGCCAGGTTTGGGCAATGAAAGGCGAAATCCACCTTTCTTCCGCGGAAGTCCTGACAGACCTCGTCCGGTCGCGCCTGGCCCGGGAGAGTCCCGCGGTCCGGGAAGCCCTGGAGCTGCTTGCGCTCATTCGAACCGCCCCGCTCTCCGTACTGTTGGACGTGCTTGAACCTGAAGTGGTCGCGGAGATGGAGTGGTCCGGTTATCTCCGCATCGAACGGTCAGGTGCCCGCCGGGTGGCGCTGCGCGACGAGTACATGGGTGAGGTCATTCGAGGCTGGATGGACCTGCCACGGCGGAATGAACTGCGGCAGCTTGCCGCCGGGGTGATGGGCAGCATTACCCGGGACCTCGACGCCGAGGCGCTTCTGGGCTTTGCCTCTTCGACGCTGAACGTCCGCGAAACACTTGAACCGGCAGTGGCCCTGGCGGCCGCGACGGCGGCAAACAGGCAGTTCGATCCTTGGTTCGCTTTGGAATGCGCCCGGCAGATCGGTCGCGAGGACAAGGAATGGGTGGCTGCTGCCCAGCAACGCTGCGTTTCCCACGTCATTCTGGCCGAGCACGAGTCCGCGGTGGCCGCATTGAAGGACGTCGCGCCCGAGCAGCTCCGGCGCCTTCCGCCGTACGAATATGCGGACTATGTCCAGGAGCTCTGCAGTGCGCTGTTGTGGATTCCAGGCGGGCACCTCCAGATACCCGGCCTCATCGCCGAGGCCCAGGAAGATCTTTCCCGCCGGTCGCAGGAAGCCGGAGCGGATGGCACGGAAATTGAACGGGCATGCGGGATGCTCAGGCTCGCGCGTTTCGAGCTCCAGGTCCATCAGGGAGAGTATGCCGACGTTGCCGAAGCCTTGGAGCAGGAGTACAGGGACGGCCTCGATCTTGAGCAGCGGTTGAGCTGCGGGAGCCTGCTGACCATGGCCTGGGCGGTACTCGGCAGGGAAATGGAGGCCATCGAACTGGCGCGCGAGTTGAAGCACAAGATACAGCGCGCCAAGGCCCGCCCGCGGTTGCACAACTGGTTGTCCGAAGGCTTGTTCGCCGCACTCCTCTGCAGCGGACAGTGGGAAGAACTAGCACGGATGCTGACGGCTACCCTCGATCAGCAGCCAAAGAACATCCACTACCTTGGCGGCGCCGCCGAACTCGCACTGGGTGTTTCCTACACCTATGCCGGACGGGCCTCAGTTGCGATCGACACCCTGCTGGGGGCCCAGGCGCAATTGGAGATCAGGCGCAACTACTACGGACCCGTCCTGGCCTATTCCGCGCTCGCCTTTGCCTACGCCCAGGCCGGCGATGTCAAGGAATCCCGGACTTTCCTCGAGTTGGCCGAAAAAGGACAAGGCGAAACGGCGTGGTTCCCCGCGTGGATGGCCGAATTCTGCGTCAAGATGGCACGACGCTGGTTGAAGGATCCCGGGGCGAAACAGAGCCTCATCGAGTCGGCAAACCGTGACTTGGCGAAGGGGCGGATCACCACGGCATCCATCAGCCTCTTCGGCGCCACCGTCCACGGCACCGAGGAAGAGTTGTTGCTCCTGGAGCAGGTTTCGTCCCGCCGCCAAGGCAAGATGGCCGCGGTGAACCGGATGGTGGCGGAGGGAAGCCGCAAGAAGGACCCGAAGACGCTGCTTCTCGCAGCGTCCGTTGCCCAGGAACTGAGCCTGGATGCGGTGGAGTCCCGTTGTGCCGTCCTGGCCCTGGACATCGCCCGGGAAGCCGGCGATTCGGCGTCCGCCAGGCTGGCCCAGCAGCGGCTGGACCGGCTGGTCGGTACCGTGCCTGTGCTGCCCCTGGCCCCGCACACTTTCGGACCCGAACTGACCGAAAGGGAGCGTCAGGTTGCAAAGATGGCCAGTCAAGGGTTGAGTAACAAAGAGGTAGCCAACCAGTTGCAAGTTTCCGTCCGCACAGTAGAAGGCCACCTGTACCAAATCTTCACCAAAATGGGCATCTCATCGAGGAGCGAGCTTGAAGGAACCGCGCAGTCATGACAACGCTGCGGCGGTGCATGGCCATGCCGGAGAAGGCGACGCAAGACCGCCCGAACCGTGGATCGACTATGGGCATTTGCTTCCTGGAATTGCGGCAGCAATCCGTGCGGACGATTGTTCGGCCGTCTTCATCGTGGGTGATTCCGGTCTCGGCGCGTCATCGCTCCTGGCCCAGGTAGGCAACGTCTTCGGCGGGGACCTTGCGGTAGTCCCGATTCACGGGAGTCCCTCATTGTCCGCTGTCCCGTATGGGGTGCTGGCTCCGTTTCTTTCCCACCTCTCCCTTGCCGACATATCCTCCAGGGTCGCTGTGTTGCGCTCACTTTGGGATCACCTCGAGGGCATCCGCGTCGGTACCGGACCGGCTTTGCTGCTCGTCGATGACGCGCACTACCTGGACGATGCAACCTGCGCGATGCTGACGGAGCTTGTTCAGGCAGGATGGGCCAAAATCGTGGCCGCATGCGTTCCGCGGCCGGGAGTTCCGGGCCCGCTCCTGCGCTTGTGGCACGAAGGAACTGCCGAGTGGTTCGACCTGGAGCCCCTGACAGCCGAGCAGGGCCACGAATTGTGCGAGGCCCTCTTGGGGGGAATCGTCCTGAACAGCACAAGCCATGGGTTCTGGACCGAGGCAGGGGGCAACACCCTGCTTCTGAAGACCCTTGTGCGCGAAGCCGAGAGCTCGGGAACCCTCGTCCAGAGGCACGGGGTGTGGCTCAAGGCAGCCGCAACGCCTGTGCACACGGTGAAGCTCGAGGCTGTCGTCAAACTCCAGCTGATGCGTATTTCGGCCGCCGGCAGGGAAGCTTTGAACTTGATTGCCTTGGCGGAACCGGTGGACGAGACGTTGATTACCGTCGTGGCCGGAGAAGCGGCCGTGCAGGAGTTGGTGGACCAGCATTTGATCAAGCCCGGGGGCAATGGGTTGCCAACGCTTCGGCTCGTCAATCCGGTCTACGGAGAGGTGCTTCGCAGCATCGTCCCGGCAGCGCAGAGCCTTCAACTGCACCGGCAGCTGATCTCGCGCATGGATGTCTTGGAGGACAACCCGGATTCCTTGCTGAGGATGGTGACGTGGTCACTGGATTGCGGGGCGGATGTGCCCGATCGTCTCCTGATCCGGGCGGCTGTCCTTTCGGCGAGGCTCCTGCAGAGCGAGTCGGCGTTGCGCATGGCGACAGCGGTACGGGACCCGCAGTGGCAATCGATTGCCCAGGTGGTCTTGGCCAGGTCGTATTTCAATCTCGGCCGCCGGGACGAGGCCGCGACAGTCCTGGCACAAGGAACAGTCGACGCCGGCGCCTCCAACGTAGTTTCCGACAGCCTTCTTCGCGCGGTCACGCGGGCCGCCGTCGGGCAGTCCGCTTCCTTGATCCGGGCAGAAGGCGAGGCCCTGCGCGAATGGGGCGGACAGCAGCCCGGACTCGAGGGCCAGCGCTCGCCGGACGCGAAAGCCGCAGTGCCGCTCGCCGTCACCGTGATCGGGCTGCTGGCCGGCTCCGTGGACGGCGACTACCGGAAGATGGGCCCCGAACTGGAACGCGTGCTCCTCCAGACGGGAACCGTGGACGGCTCTTTGCCTCCGCTGTTCAAGGCCCTGGCGCTGGCCATGAAGTCCGAAATGCTCTGCGCGCTCGGCTGCGGGCGCCAGGCAAAGCAGTTGGTCCTCGAGGCCGCCGCCCTGGCCCAGCCCCAGGAGAACGACGTCTTCTTCGTCCCGGAGTTCATCTCCGCCCGCCTCGTCATTTGCGCCTTGGCCGTGGGCGACTGGGCGGAAGCGCAAAAGCTCCTCGACAGGTACTACGAAACATCGGGCGTCTCGATGGCGTCCTTCGGCGGAGCGGCCTACGTGGTTGCCGGGTACATCGCCATCAGGCAAGGAAAATCCAGCGACGCGTTGCCGTTGCTGACTGCGGGCCTCGAAGCCCTGAGGGACAGCGATCCGCAGAATCTCTTCGGACTGTGTGCCGCCATGGCTTTCTACACGGCAGCCGGCGCGGGCTTGCCTGAAGCCGAACGGTTCCAGGCGGACTACAAGGGCTGGGGACAACACAGCACCCACCTTCTCGCGGCACAGGCAAAGAGTTTTTTCGACGCCGCGCTCGAACTCCTCAACGCTGATGGCTCCGGCGTGGAAGCGTTGAAGCTCAACGCCGACAACGCGGCGAAGGAAAATGCCACATACCTTGAACTTCATGCCCTGGAGCTCGCGCTTGGCCTGGGAGACGCCAGCAGGCTGGAGCGGTTTTGTGAAACCGCAGCCGCCACCGAAGGCGAATGGGCGCAAGCGCTCGCGGAATACGGGCTCGCACTCAATTTCGGGGGTGCCGCGCGGTACCTCGCCGCAGCGGAGAAGCTGGAGGCTGCCACCATCTATCACCTGGCCGCCAAGGCCTATGGTTTGGCGCTGGGAGCATCGGACCGGGGCCACACCAAGGAGCTCAGCGCGGCGGCCCGCGCGGGGCTGGCGCGCTGCAACGAAGAACTGGGACACGGCAGGGAAGAAACGCCGCACGACTCCATGGCTCCGAAGCTGACCAGGAGGGAATGGGACATCGTCAACCTGGCGGTCCAGGGCCTCAGCGACCGGCAGATCGCAGACACGCTCCTCATCTCCGTGCGCACCGTCGAGGGACATCTGTACCGGTGCTATTCGAAATTGGGGATCACCGGCAGGGACGAACTCGCGGGGGCTGCCGCCGTCGCGCAGGGAGCGTCGGGCACAAACTGAAGCCGGGAGAGGCAGCAGGGCAGTAGTAGCGTACTCTCGGTTCGAGCCGCAGCCACTGCCGCCGACGAGTACCCGCCACCCGGGGCAGGGGTACTCACACCCGCATACGAGTATCCGGGGGCATGAAAGTCGAGTACTCACTACTGGTGTAGGCCTGACGGCTAGCTGGTTAATTGGGGGGTGTCACCACTCGATCACTGGGGGTCTCGCTCATGTTGACAGCAGGCAGTGCATCTACGGTCCATGCCCCTCGGTCCGGGGGCGGGTCCCGGTACCAGGCGTTCGACGCGCCCTCGGCTCCGAACCAACATGACGGAGCCGAAGGCAAGCCGGTCATTCCGACCCTCTGGCCGCCGATCGGGCCCCGGGCCGATGTTGAGGACATTGCGCTGGCACTCGCGGCCTCCAAAGGTGGAGTGCTCGTCACAGGCCCGTCGGGGAGCGGCAAGAGCTACTTGACTACTCGTGCGGTGAACGAACTACGCGGGCGCTCATTCGTCGTCGTCATCCGCGGCAGCGCAGCGTTGGCCAGATCGCCCTACGGCGCCCTCAACATCCTTTTGAGCGATCTTGACCCGGGATACCTGGCCCATCCCGTCCTGGTGTTGTCGGCACTCACCAATTTGCTTCGTGAGCGCGCCGAGGGAAAACCGGTGTACCTGGTCATTGAAAACGCGGCCGAGCTTGACGAGCTGGCGGCCATGACGGTTGCCCAACTCGCGAGGAACGGCACGGCCCAGCTTGTCCTCACCTGCACCGACCCGCAGCGGCTCTCCGGCGAGATCACCCGGCTTTGCGGCGATGGGTTCCTGCACCGGATAGACCTCAAAGCACTGACTTTCCATGAATCGCATGCCTGGCTCGAGGCCGGGCTGGGAGCCCAGGTCTCGCCGTCCGGCGCCCATGCCTTGTGGACGGCCAGCGGGGGCAACCCCCACTACCTCAAGATGCTCGCGGCGGAGCTCGGCGAGTCTGGTTCGCTCCTGAAAAGCGACGGCGTCTGGGTCCTGACGTCCCGGAGCGAACTGCACGGCAGGGCAATCACCGATCTCATCACCACACGGCTTGGGCGGATGGGGGCCGGTGAGCGCAAAGTCCTGGAGATCCTTTCCCTGGCCAGGGCCGTCCCCCTGGAATCCCTGCTGGCCATCGCATCGGCGGATGATGTGGATTCCCTTGAGAAAAGGAGCATCCTCGTCGTCGACGATTCGCTGCCCAGGATGGCTCACCTCCAGAGCCAGCTGGTGGGTGACGTGGTCCGCGCGAATGTTCCACCCGGCCGCAGCAACGAACTCCGCGGCTTGCTCCTGGAGTCGATGGATCCGGCCCTCGGGCAGCGCTCGATGTTGCTGTCCATGGCCGCGTGGGCATTGGACTGCGGAGCCACGTTGGGAAGGGAAGAAGCGCTTGAAGCTGCCGCAGTGGCGAATCGGCAGCTTGATGCGCGGCTGGCCCTCCGCCTGGTCCGGAGCATTCCAGGCCACTCCACGTTGCCCGGGGCAGTAGCCGAGGAAACCCGTGCGTTGATGACACTCGGCGACGTCGCCGGGGCCCGGGACGTGCTGAGGGCTCGCGTTGGTGGGTCCGGTGACGAAGCCCCCCTTGCCGAATGGGTCCGGCTCAAGCTGGCGGAGGCTTCGGTTCTTCTGGCGCTCCCCGAAACCACGGCGCAAGCGTGCGAGACCTTGGCGCATGTCCGTCGACGGCTCGACGACGAAGCGGCCAGAACCGCAAACGGCCCGGGCCTCGCCACACTGCGGGAGGAGCTTGTCCTGGCCGAATCGCAGGCGGCCAGCTATTCGGGTTCGTACGCCGAGATGGCGGCACGACTGGAAGAGGTACTTCAAGACTTTGAATCGCACGGCACGGAGTTCCGCCTCCTCGCCGGAAGCTGGCTGTGCGAGGCATGGGCCCTGACGGGACGGCAATCCGAGGCGGCGGACATGGCAGAACAGCTGATGGCTGACTGCCATGATCCGTCCGTATCCGTCGCCGCGGCCCGACGCGCCACATCGCGGCTGCGGTTCGCCTTCGTACTCGCCGGACGCTGGGACATAGAAAGGGAAATGGTCCAGCCCGGGGATGACCTCCTGGTTTCCGCCGCCGAGGCCCTCCCGACTGCCATCGATCTTCCCAAAGCGATCTTCCGGTGCATCCAGGGCCGTGGCCAAGACGGCCTGGAAGCGCTTATTCCGGTGATCAGCCAGCTGCGGGTCCAGGACAATGAAGGCATGCTGGATGTCGCCTGCACGGCGGCGGCCTACGCCTCCGCCTTGCAAGGCGGGCAAGAGCAGGCCCGGCATTACCTCAAGGAAGCATCCATCCAGCTGCGCAGGCCGACGTGGCGGAAGGAACGGACGAAGAGGTACCTCGCGGCTATGGCCCGGGATCGAATCGACGGCCCGGAGGCCGCCATCGGGGAGCTCCTCCGCTTGGCCGACGCCGACCGGGACGAGGGTGCCCCGGGTCACGAGATCTTTTGCCTCAGTTCGGCCGTTCGGCTGGGCGCTGTGGCAGCCGCTCCGCGGCTGTTGGACTCGGCCCTCCGGTGCCAGGGACAGTTCGCCGAACTGTGCGTCGCGTACGCACGGGCCACAATATCCGGAAGTGCCGAGCTTCTTCTCGAGGCCGCGCGGTTGGCCGAAGACATGCAGAACGACAGGTTCGCCTTCGATATCGCGGAGACCGTGTTGCATCTTGACCACATCCAGTTGGACAAGGCGGTCCTGAGGAAGGCGCGGCAGCTCGCGGAGACGTGCCGGCAGCGCTTGCGCACACCGCAAAGCGGCAACCAAGAAGGACTCAGGCTCACTGCCCGCGAGTTGGAGATCGCCCGGCTGGCGGCGAACCGGGAGAGCAACAAAGGCATCGCCGCGAAGCTCCATGTTTCAGTACGCACGGTGGAGGGGCACCTCTACCAGATCTTCGGCAAGCTGAAAATCGTGGAACGCTCCGAGCTCAGCTTCGCCTTGGGCAACGTCGAAGGAGGTGCGAAATGACTGAGGTTCTCGCAGCAGATGCGCTCGTTGGTCGATTCAGCGTGATGGCAGCCGTCGTGGACTGCCTTCTCGATGCCAATGGCCCCGGGGTCCTGCTTTTCGGCGACGCGGGTATCGGCAAGACCGCACTGATTAACGAAGTGCTCCATGAATTGGGGCAGCGTGTCCGCCCTTTCAGGGTCTTTGCCGGTCCCACCCTGGCCTCGGTGCCGTTTGCTGCCTTGGCACCCTTGCTGACGGCCTTGACCCCCGGCCAGATCAATGAACCGTTGTCCGTCCTCAGGGCTGTGGTGGCGGCATTGAACCCGGCAGGCCAGCCGCATCCGGCACCAGCCGTCCTGATCGTGGAGGACGCGCACCACATCGACGACAGCAGCGTGGCTGTCCTGGCGCAGCTGGCGGCAGCGGAAGCCGCCAAAGTCGTGTTCTTGTGCCGGCCGTATCCTGCCCCGCCAGCCGAGGTTTTCTCGATGTGGTCCGAAGGGCTCGTGGACCGGTTCGACCTGCAGCCGCTCAATGAGCAGGAAGTCAACCAACTTTGCACCCAGGCGTTGGATGCGCCAGTGGTGCAGGGCACCAGTGCGGTCCTCTGCAAGTACTCTGGTGGAAACCCGATGTTCCTGCTGGAACTCATCGAGCACGCCAAGTCGCTGGGCCAGTTGGTGTGCCGCAACGATGCCTGGATGCTTTCGGGCGAGCTTCGGGGGACCAGCGTGCGCCTCATGGACCTCGTGCGGAACCAGATCCTGATGCTGGGAGCCGCGCAGCGGGAAACCCTGGAAACCGTGGCACTCGCGGAGCCGGTCCCGCTGAGCGTCGTGCAACAGGCCAGCGACTCCACGGCTGTGGACGAACTGCAGGAGCTGCATTTCATCGAGATCGCATCAGACCCCGCCCGGCATGTCCGGCTGGCCCAGCCGCTGGTGGGCGAAGTGATCCGCCAGCTGGTCCCGACCGCCCACAGCATGACCATCCGGCGGCGCATCGTGGACCTCATGGATGCCAAACCGCAGACCATGGACGGACTGCTGCGCTATGTCTCCTGGGGATTGGAATCGGGCACCGAGGTCCCGGACTCCGACATCCTGGAAGCAGCCCAGCTGGCCAACCGCCTGTTCATCCCCAGCTACGTGGAACGGGTAGCCGGCGCAATTAAGGATCCTTCCCTGCGGCTGGCAGCCCAGGTGGAGGTGGCACGCGCCAAATGGTACCGGGGCGACATCAGGGGATCGGTGTCCTCGCTCGCCGGAGTGGTGGACAGGACAAATGACCCGCGGACGGTCCGTCAGGCATCGATGTTGGCGGCCCAGCTTGCCGGACGTCAAGGCGTCGGGCCGAACGCCATCAAACAGGCAGCATACGAATGGGAGGCAGCCCTGGCCCGGCTCGCCGAATCCCGTCAAGGCATCGACCCTGATGAACTGGAACGCGGGAAGCTGGGAAGCCGGCTCCTCTCCTTGGAAGGCCTCCAAGCCGAAGGCCACTACATCGAGACGGAGCGTGAGCTCCGCCAGATCTGGAAAGAAGCGGACGACGACGAGTCCCGCCTCGTGTCGGGTACCCTCCTCGCAGAGGCCATGGCGGTCACGGGACGGCCGGTTTCGGCCATCCAGATTCTGATGGCGATACAGGAGATGGTTGCCACCAGCGGCGACTGGAGCCTCCAGTACGCGGGGATGGTGATGCGCCGCTACATCCTTGCCCTGCAACAGGCCGGTGAGTTCGGCGCTCTTGAAACCTTTCTCAAGAACCACGTTTCCCAAGCACCGAACTCCCTGATCTATTCAGGCGGGATGTTCCACCTGGCTGCAGGAATGGTTGACCTGCGCCGGGGAGACCTGGGGGTGGCGCTGCCAAGGCTTCGGCAGGCGGTCAGCATGCTGCGGGTCTCCGATATGGGAAGCGACCTGCCCGACGCCGTTGCTGCCGCCGCGTACGCGGCGTCGATCCTGAAGCGCCGGGACACTGCGATGACGTACTCAAGCGAATACGACGCGTTGGTCCGGGAAGGCGTGCATCCGTCGCTCCTGGCGCAAGGCCATGCGGCCGTAGCGCGGGCCGAACATACCGGAACGCAAACGGCGATCGCGAGACTGATGGCCCTTGCGGACTCCGCGGCTGCGGACGGAGCGATCGGCGCTGAGATCGACATCCTGATGTTGGTCCTTCGGCTCGGAGACCCTGGTGTGGCACGCCGGCTGACGGCCGTAGCGGAAGGCAGCGAAGGCCGCACTGCGGAGTTTGCCCTGAGCGTCGGGCTTGCCCTCGCGCACAAGGACGCGGACCGCCTGATTGAGCTGAGCGACTCGGCAGCCAGGGACGGCTTGGAGCTCGCCGCAGCCGACTGCGCCAGCCACGCCCTGCGCATCCTTGAAAGCAGGGGCGACAAGGCACGCCAGCTCGAGGGCCAGCGGCTCCTCAAGCGCCGCACGGCCGCCCTCGACAAGGCCGGTCCGGCCGTTGACGGGGGCTCCCCGGATCTCCAGAAACTGACCCGGCGCGAACAGGAAATCGCAACGCTGGTGCAGTCGGGATCGAGCAACAAGGACATTGCGCTGAGCTTGGGCCTGTCATTGCGCACCGTTGAGGGTCACCTGTATCGAATGTTCGCCAAGCTGGGCATCAGCCACCGGGAAGACTTGATGAACGGCGCCCACGGCACGCAGGGCCAGGGCTAGCCGCGGGCGCAACCGGCCTTGCCCCGGCGATGGGTGAGCGCTTCCCCGAAGTCTCCTTCCGCCGTCGTCCGCTGCGGTAAAGGGCCCGAGGCCCAAAAGCGAGTACTGAATCGAGTGGTTAAAAGCGCTCGGACGGGTAGTCAATGGCCTCGGAAGGGACCGCGCATCCAAAGACGGGTAGAGCCCACTCGCGCCCGCCCTAGGGGTTCGTTAATACGCTTTTCCTGATGGCAACCGCCACTCGATTGGGGATAAGTGGGTCTCGAGATGAAACGCAGGAAGAATTCTTTGCTACAGGAAAACCACCCGGTAATCCAGCGAGAAATCAACTCCAATGCAACCGGGCGCACGCATTCGGCGGGTACCCCCACAATCGAGCCGGCGGCGGGCGGTCATGTGCCCTCTGAGACCAGGGCACGTCCCGTTTCGTCGCCGGCTTTCTTTCACACTGGAGACAACAGGCACCGGGAGGTCGACTGACCATGGCACCGAACACGAAGGTAAAGACCCTCAAGGCAGAGCCCAGCGGGAGCTCGCAGTCCTTGCACACACAGGCGCCGGCATGGCCGGAGGGCGCAGGAACACGGGCAACCACGCAGGACCAGGCTTTTACTTTCGACGTGGCGATCGTGGGCATGGGCTACGTCGGCCTGCCCACCGCACTGGCGATCAACGCCTCGGGCCGGCGTGTTCTCGGCCTCGACGTGTCCGACGCCCGCCTGGCCGTGATCCGCGAGCAACGGGCAGATCTCCTGGACTCGGACAAGGAGCGGCTCAGGAACGCGTTGCTGGACCCGACCTTCATGCTGAGCAGCGACTTGTCGTTGCTTGCCCGCGCGGCGGCAGTGGTTGTCTGCGTTCCCACTCCCGTGGACGAGTACTTGGTTCCGGACCTTGGCATTCTCCGGTCCGCGTGCGCTTCGGTGGTCGATTTCGCGACCACCGGCCAGTTGCTGATGCTGACCTCGACAACGTACGTAGGATCCACCCGGGACCTTCTGGCTTTGCCCTTGGCTGCCAGGGGACTCATTCCGGGGCGTGATGTGTTCGTGGCCTTCTCGCCCGAGCGCATCAACCCCGGCGTGGACTCGTTCTCCCACGAAGACGTCCCGCGGGTAGTCGGCGGCGTGACCCCGGCCTGCGGCGAAGTCGCCGAACGGCTTCTGAGCGCCAGCACCAAGCTGGTTCACGTGGTGCCGTCGGCGGACGTTGCCGAAATGACCAAGCTGGTGGAAAACACCTTCAGGGCCGTCAACATCGCCTTGGCGAACGAGTTCGCCGATATCTGCCACGAACTCAACATGGAGGTGATGGACGTCATCGATGCGGCTTCCACCAAGCCCTACGGATTCATGGCGTTCACCCCTGGTCCCGGAGTCGGCGGGCACTGCATACCGTGTGACCCCCACTACTTGCTGTGGCAATTGCGCAAAGCCCGCTTGACGGCCCCCGTGATCGAACAAGCAATGGCCGGCATTGCAGGCAGGCCGCACCAGGTGGTCGAGAAGGCCCGGCGAATCCTCTCCGACCGCAACCACGGTGTTGCCGGTGCCCGCGTCATGGTCCTCGGGGTTGCGTACAAGCCCGACGTCGAAGATCTCCGGGAATCCCCGGCGTTGGAGATCATCGCCGCCCTGATCGCCGATGGTGCGGAAGTGGCATTCTCCGACCCTTGGTGCCGGACAGCTCCGGACGGTCACGGCGGGACACTCGAGTCCGAGCAATCGCCGGAGGACTGGGGTGCGGATCTGGTGATCCTGCACACGAGGCACAGCCAGATGCAACTTGACTGGCTGGCCGAAGCACCCGCAGTCCTGGACACGACGTACCGCTTGCCCAAAGCCGACAACGTAACCCGACTCTAGATCCACCAGGTTTTCCGACGGAAGCAGGAGTAATGAAAACAGCAATAACCGGCGGTGCCGGGTTCATAGGAAGCCACCTCGTTGAGCACTTGTTGGCGGCAGGGGACGAAGTCGCCGTGCTGGACAACTTGTCCACCGGACGCTTGGAGAACCTCAAAGGCGTCATCGGCCACAGGAACTTCCATTTCATCGAGGGAACCATTCTCGACCGCGACGCGGTGGACAAAGTCGTGGCGGGTTCCGACAGGGTCTTCCACCTGGCCGCCGCGGTTGGCGTGAACCTGATTGTCGACCACCCGTTGGAGAGCCTCCGCACGAACATCCATGGCACCGAAGTGGTCCTGGACTCGGTCCTGGAATCGGGTGCCTCGCTGCTGCTGGCCTCCACAAGCGAGATCTATGGCAAGAACACCTCGGACAGCCTCTCGGAGGAAGCGGACCGCATCCTGGGGTCTGCGCTCAAATCCCGGTGGACCTACGCCGCGGCCAAAGGCATTGACGAAGCATTCGCCCACGCATATTGGCGCCAATTCGGCTTGCCGGTTGCCATTGTGAGGCTCTTCAACACAGTCGGTCCGCGGCAGACGGGCCGCTACGGAATGGTTGTTCCACGACTGGTCCGCCAGGCGCTCGCCGGTGAGCCCCTGACGGTCTATGGAGACGGCCACCAGACGAGGTGCTTCTCCTACGTCGGCGACATCGTTCCGGCCATCGTCCGCATTTCCGAGGAGCCGCTTGCCTACGGAAATGCCTACAACCTCGGCGGCAGCTACGAGATTTCCATCCTGACGCTGGCCCAAAGGATAGTCGAACTCCTCGGCAGCGACAGCGCCATCACCTTGGTGCCCTATGAGCAGGCGTATTCGGAAGGCTACGAAGACATGCGCCGGCGGGTTCCGGACAACAGCAAGTCCCTCGGGCTTGTCGGCTTCGACCCGAAGACCACCTTGGATGAAATCATCCGCAACGTCGCAGCCGACTACAAGCCGGCAAAAGTCCTGGATCCCGCGGGATGGAAGATCACCCTCGCATCGTGATGCGTGGGCAATGAAGCCGCCGACCGTGCGGCGTCATTCAACTGAAGTCGTTCAACTGAAGAAGCAGCACCAAAGGAAAGGCTGAGTGCAAATGCAACGTGTTTGGGGGGCGTCCTTGTCTCAACCTCGCCACAGGGCCCAACGTTTGAGCCCTGCCGGAAAACCGCGTTGGCTCGCCGGCGTTCTGAGCGTCTTGATGTCAGCGTCTGTTTTCGGGATAGCGATACCGGCCGCGCACGCGGCGCCGAACACCATTATCACCCTGACGTTCGACGACGCCAACGCGGACCAGATCCCCGCCGCGGCCATCCTCAAAAGCAACGGGCTCAAAGGGACGTTTTTTACGCCGTCCGGCTTCCTCAACGCTCCGAACTACATGACGACGCAGGAAGCGCTGGCGTTGCAGGCGGACGGCAACGAGATAGGCGGCCACACCGTCACCCACCCGGACCTGGCCCAGATGGGTCCGGACGAGGTCAAACGCCAGATCTGCAATGACCGGGTCAATCTCACCAACATGGGATTCACCGTCACCAACTTCGCGTACCCCTTCGCGTCCCTCACCCCGGCGGTGGAGCGCACTGTTGCGGCCTGCGGATACAACAGCGCCCGCGGGCTCGGAGACCTTGAAAGCGTTGTGCCCGGGAGCGCTGGACTTGGATTCGCTGAGACCCTTCCTCCCGCCGATCCCTATGACACGAAGGCCCCGGACGAAGTGGACAACACCTGGACCTTGGCCGACCTGAAGAACCTGGTCACCAAGGCCGAGCCGGGCGGCGGCTGGGTCCAGGTGACGTTCCACCACATCGGCACCGGCATTGATCCAACGTCGGGAATCGCTGATCCGCTGACGGTATCCACCACGCTCTTCACCCAGTATGTACAGTGGCTGGCCGCGGAGAAGGCCGCCGGGCGGATCGCCGTCCAAACAGTGCAAGAGACACTGGGCGGCGCGTTCAAGCCGGTTGTCGCGGGGCCGGCCGCACCGCCTCCCGTTACCGCGGGGAACCTCGTCAAGAACGCCAGCATGGAAACCGCCGGGCCGGTGGCCTCTGGACTGCCGCAGTGCTGGGCCCAAGGCAGCTATGGCAGCCACACCGCGACCTTCACTACCGCGACTCCAGGCCATGGAGGCACCACCGGGACGCACGCCGAGCAGCTGGTGATGTCCGCCTATGTCAGCGGGGACGCCAAGCTCTTGCCTACCCTCGACCTGGGCGAGTGCGCACCGAGTGCTACCCCCGGCCACACCTACGAGATGAAGGCCTGGTATACCTCGACGACCACCACCCAATTCGAACTGTATTACCGCACCGGGCTGGGCACCTGGACGTATTGGACCGCCAGCCCGTATTTCCCGGCATCCACTTCCTGGGCCCATGCCACCTGGACCTCGCCGGCACTTCCCGCCGGTGCCTCGGCCATCAGTTTGGGCTTGAACCTGCTCGGCAACGGAACGCTGACCACGGATGATTTCGAACTCTATGACAGTGCAGGCATCAAGCATTTCACGGACGTCACTCCTACCGCGGCCTTCTATGACGAGATCAGTTGGCTGTCGAACAATTTGATTTCGCAGGGTTGGCCGGATAATACCTACCGTCCCCTCACGTCAATCACCCGCGATGCGATGGCCGCGTTCCTTTACCGGTTCTCCGGAAGCCCTGCGGTGCCGGCCAACGCTCCCACGTTCTCCGACGTTCCTCCCGGCGCTCCGTTCTACAACGAGATCCGGTGGCTGGCTTCAACAGGGATCACGAAAGGCTACCCGGACGGAACCTACCACCCTGGTGAAGCCGTCAGCCGGGCCGCGATGGCCGCCTTCCTCTACCGCCTCAAGGGCAGTCCGGCCGTGCCGGCGAACGCACCGACCTTCTCCGATGTACCGGCAGTCGCTCCGTTCTACAACGAGATCCGGTGGTTGGCGTCCACAGGCATCACCACCGGCTTCCCGGATGGCACGTACAGGCCAACCACGGCGATCAACCGCGACGCCATGGCTGCTTTCCTGTATCGCTACAACATCGATTTCCCGAAAGGCTGACGGCGGCTCGTCCTGAGGGACGGCGGGCGGGGATTTGCCAGGCAATTTCCGGTGAACCCCCACCCAAGGCCACGTACACTGCGAGAAGCACCCGAGAAAGGCCTCTAGGGGAGTGAATGGTGAATACGGCGAAATCGACGGTCAAGCGTTGGAAACGCCCAGCCGTCTGCTGTGCATTTTTCCTGGCCCTGCTGACGGCAGCCTGCACAGGACCAAGCCCGGCACCGAGTCCGAGCCAATCAGCCGGCCGATATCCCTGGCACACCGGGATTGTGTCCACGACGTTTTGGGTCGGCGAGATCTTTGATCCCAATGCTGCGGACGGCAGCCAAGTGGTTTCGACCTACGACTCCCAATGGATGCAGAGCTACGGAGGCTGTGATGGCGTGGTGACGAACGGCTGCCAGACCGAGGCGAGAACGCCGGCCAAAGGATATGCGCCAACCAGCATGACTCCGAAACAGAACCCGTTCTACCTCGATCTTCCTTTTGACGACGTCAACGATCCCGTCGCTTTTGCGGAACGGGCCAGCGTCATCCCCTGGGCCAACGACCCTGGTTTCGCGGGCAACGCCCAGAACCGTTCCTTCAGCTACATGAAGAACCAATGGGTCAGGATCCGGCTGGGCAACCGCGAATGCTATGGACAGATCGAAGATGCCGGTCCGGGCCAGTATCACGACAAGGACTACGTTTTTGGTTCGAATGATGCGCGTCCGGCCAACAAGAACTTCAACGGAGCCGGCATGGATGTCTCACCTGCGCTTAACGGGTGCCTCGGTTTCTCCGAGCTCGATGGCGAGTCGGACAAAGTCGACTGGCAGTTCGTGCCGCGGGACCAGGTTCCGGCGGGACCATGGCTCAACATCGTCACGGTAAGCCAAGTGAAGTAGGCCGCGCCGTCCAAGCAATCCGATACAAGCAGTCCCTCGAAAACTGGAGGTATCCATGCAGTGGCTCAAGAAGCTGTTCCAGCACGGCAATGGCCGGCACCTCGCCCGGCCGGCCGAGGCCAAGAACCAGGGCAGGGCGGAACGTCCAGGCCCCGCATGATCCCTGGTCGACCGGCTTGCCGGCCTACCGCCTGGGTGGTCGATCCGCCTACCGGTTGATCTGCGGGGTCACGGCAGTTTGGCGCGGAATCCCGCCCCCAACACATCGGAGAAGCGTTGGGTGCCTTGATCGACGCCGCTGCAAACGTGGCTGGCCGTGTCCTCCGGCATGTCCTGCGGGCACGACATGTCCCGGTTGAGGGACCACATGGACACTCTTTGAACCCCTTTGCTGATGGCGAAGGAGTTCAATCCCCGGGCGGCGTCGAGGTCAAACACTTCGCCAGGGAGGTCGTTCCGGCCGATCATGGGGGTCAATCCCATTTTTCCCCAGATCTGCTCGCTGTTGAGGGTCGTCCCTGCGCGCTGATAGATGATGCTGAGCTGATCGTGGGTGGACTGGGCCGCCGACGTTCCGGCATCGAGCATGCTTTGCGACGGACTCCGGCTTGAACCGTAGTTCATGGTCATGATGTTGACGCCGGACAGCTGGACCCCGGCGGCGAGCATCTGGTCAACGGCCGAGGTTCCGGCGTCGGTCAGTCCTTGTGGGGTGACCGGAAGGGTCAGCCAAATTGACAGGGCGTGTCCTTCCTTGATCCGCTCCTTCTGGAGGGCCGCGATCGCTGACGCGCGGCGCTGCCATGCTGCGCTGTCCGCCAGGTTGTCGCCCTCGATGTCGAAGTCGATGGTTGCGGGGTTGTAGCGCTCCAGGACGGCCCGGTAGGCCCTTTCCAAATCTGCTGCGTTCTGGCAGGAGTTGGCGAGCTCGCTGTTCACTGAGCCGCCAAAGGACACGGCGAAGGCGCCGCCATTCGACCGCAGCTTGGCGATCCGGTCCTCGAGCTTGAGCGAGGTCTTCGCCGCATCGAGGCTGTAGGTGCTACCCCAACTCGGTGTGCACGCCTGTCCAGACAATGCCACCACAAACGCCAGGGTGACATTCTTGGTGCCCTCGCCCGCGGGTGTCTCGAAGGGGTACTGGGGGACCACGGTGACGTCGACGTAGCCGGAAAACCACGGGGGCTCGAGGGAGCCGTTTGCGTCGGTCGTAAACCGCCACACGAGGATGCCTCCCATCCCCACCACCACAAGGACCGCGGCAATGCAGGCCCGGGCGAAAGCCGACAGCCGGCGGCGGGGTCCATTGGCCGGGGTGGGCAAGCCACGAACCGCCCGCCGGGCGCGCGCCCCGGCCGCAACACGCGTGCCGCTTGCCTGTTTCCTGGACACGCTCTCCCGCCATCCTTAACCCCGACTGCCCTGATTGCACCATTTGACCACGAACAGATCGGATTCGCCCCTGCTCCCACCCGGCTTTTATCCCCGTGGGTTTCGGCGCGTAGCGGACGAGTAGTGGCGTTGTCCGGACGTCAAGGTTGAGTGTAAAGACGGGTAGAGGCTACTCGTGTCCGCCGTCGCCCTGATTCATAGGCTGATGCTGTCAGTTGGTTGAGGGCAACGGGGGAAAGACAGGTCTCACAATGGAAACGGACGCTCTGGTCCGAGCGGCATCAGGACACGGCGGATTAATCCGAGAAGGCGTTTGCCTGGAGTTCGAGCCTGTTTTTGGGGGAACCATCACGGATCCTCCCATGGACCCAGCGCCAATTGATGGAGCTGCCCGACGGCAGTGCGCCCTCGCAGAGAGGGCCCCTGAACGGGGGCCGGTGGTGAATAAGCCTTTGAGACCGAGGCTTCCCCCAGTCGCCACCGGCCCCTTCAGGAAAACCGGCAGCGCGGGTTGGCGATGAGTGCCCGGGGGAAGGGCATGGCATCCGGCCCGGTTCGCACGTCGAGGAAACGGGCGGGCTTATGGGCTGTCTCCTGGGTGTCGGTACTGCTCCTGCTGACGGGCGCCACCTCGCTGATCAACGGAAACAAAGTTCCTGCCGGCGGCTCCGCGAACAGCAGCCCCACATCTTCTGCCGACCCGCTCTCGTCCGTCAGCTTGACGTTCGATGCGGGCCGGGCAAGCCAGATGGATGCGGCCAAGATCCTGAAGGAGCACGGCCTCCGGGGAACCTTCTTCATCGATTCGGGCTTTGTCGGCGCACCCGACTACATGACGGTAGACAATCTCCACACCCTGGCCGCGGACCAGAATGAAATCGGCGGCCATACCGTCACCCTTGCCGATGTGACGTCGGTGGAACCGGACGAAGCGTCGAGGCAGATCTGCAACGATCGGGCGAACCTTACCGACTGGGGCTTCAAGGTCACTTCCTTTGCCTATCCGTTTGCGGCGTCGACGCCGAAGTCGGAGGAATTGGTGGCCGCATGCGGCTACAACAGCGCGCGGGGCCTCGGCGAGATCACCACCCCCGTTGACTGCGTGGGTTGCGCGGCAGCAGAAACCGTCCGCCCCGCCGACCCCTTCCGGACACGGGCAACATCGGAGGTCGGCAGCAACTGGACGCTGGCAGACCTTGAGGCGACCGTGGCGCAGGCCGAAAAGGCCGGAGGCTGGTTGCAGCTCACCTTCTACGACATCGATAACAGCGGCAGTCCCCGCTCCATCAGCCCGGCTTTGTTCGAGCAGTTCGCCACATGGCTGGCGGCCAAGACCCAACAAGGGACCATGGCCGTGCGCACGATACATGACGTGATCGGCGGCGTGGCGAAACCGGTGGTGAACGGTCCCGTGGCCGCGCCGGCAGCACCAGGACAGAACGCCATTCGGAATCCGGGGCTGGAGATCGCTGGAAAGTATGGCTTGCCGCAATGCTGGCAGGTGTCGTCCTACGGCAGGAACGCCGTGGTCCTGAGCACTTTGACCCCGGGACACACCGGCGCGGTGGCCCGACGCCTGGACGTGACCGAATACTCCTCCGGTGACGCCAAACTGCTTCCCGTCCTCGACCTCGGCGCCTGCGCTCCGAGCGTGAGCACTGGCCACAGCTATTCGCTGAGGGCTTGGTACCAGTCCACCGCGAAGACCCAATTTGAAGTGTATTACCGCAACAAGCTGGGCACGTGGACCTATTGGACAGCCAGTCCGTGGTTCGCGGCCAACACCAGTTACGAGCAGGCGGTCTGGGAAACGCCGCCCGTGCCGGCAGGAGCCGAGGCCATCAGCTTTGGAATGAACCTCTTCAGCGATGGCCAGCTTGCTACCGATGACTACGAAATGTACGACACAGTTGGAGCTCCGTCGCCGTGATAGTTCTTTCGATCTTTTTGGTTCTGGGGGTAAGCACGATCTTTTGGTCGCTTGCCGGTCTGATCCGTTTGGCGGGTGAGGAGTCGTGGCGTGCCCGGGGCTTGACTTACCGGATCCTCGGGTGGATAGCCATGCTGCGCGGCCGCAAGGCGCCGATCCCTCGACGTCAACGGGCCCGCCATCGTTCGAAGGGAGTGCGTGTCTCCCCGTCGAATGTCGCGGTCCTCGTGGCCGCCCACAACGAGGCCTTGGTCATCAAGGACACAATCCTCGCCGCCTCCGCGCTGGTTCCCCGACGCAACATCCACGTCGTTTCGGACATGTCCACTGACGACACCGCGGCCATTGCCCGGGCCGCCGGGGTGAAGGTCCTGGACCTTGAACCGAACCGTGGCAAGGCTGGCGCGCTCGCAGCGGGCATCGCCCATTTCGATCTCTGCAAGCGGTTCAAGGTGGTCATGCTCCTGGACGCGGACACCCGCCCGACGCCGGATTACCTCGAAACAGGGCTCCCGCTGTTTGATGATCCCACCGTGGTTGCCGTCGCGGGACGCGCCAAGTCGATCATGAGCCCGGCGCCTCCGACGGCGATCGGCCGCTTCCTGGTGGCCTACCGGGAGCGCTTGTACATCGTGGTCCAATTGCTGCTCAAATACGGGCAGGCAGCCCGCGGAGCCAATGTCGTCTCCATCGTGCCTGGATTCGCCAGCATGTACAGAACCAGTGCGCTCGCGAAAATCGAGGTCCTGGCGCCCGGACTGGTGATCGAAGACTTCAACATGACGTTTGAGATCCATGCAAAAAAACTGGGACGGATTGCATTCCATCCCTCTGCCGCCGTTGCGTACACCCAGGATCCGGACAACCTGAAGGACTACATCAAGCAAGTGCGTCGATGGATCCTCGGCTTCTGGCAGACCGTCCGCCGGCACGGCCTGCAATTCAGCAGATTCTGGTTTGTGCTCGGGCTGTACATTGTTGAGCTCGTGGCCAGCTGCCTCTTCTTCGTGCTTCTGGTGCCGGCTTTCCTGCTGTCGTCCCTCGCGGCCATCGAGGTGTGGATCTTTGGAAATCGATCGGACGTCTTTGTCTTCCTGTCGGGTGTCCTGCGGCCCCAGGACGTCCTGATCGGCGTCTTCCTGCCTGATCTTTTCCTGACGGTCCTTGCCGCAGTTTCGATGCGCAACCCGCGCTTTTTGTTGATGGCTCCCTTGTTTCCGCTGATGCGGATCCTGGACGCAGTGATCTGCCTCCAGGTCTTGCCCAGGGCGTACTCGTCGAGTTCATCGGGAGTCTGGGTCAGCCCGGTCCGGAGAATCCAACGCCAATCCCAGGAGATCGCGACGCCGGGGCCTTCCGTCGTGCGGACCGGCTAAGACGCTGCCGCGCCCAGTGAGCGGACACGCGGACGCCCATGCCACACAGCCTTTGCGGCTGTGCGGCATGGGCGTCTGACATTTCCGGAGTCCGCAGTGTCTTGCCGACCTTAAGGGCCCCGGGAACGCGTGTTGCGCTAGTTGGTGACTCCGGACGTGGTGACAACATTGAGCCACGGACCAGCCGGGACACTGGCGCGGTCAACGAAGCGCCACGAGACGTGGTCATTGTCGCCGTTCAGCTCAGCGAAGCCCAGGCAACCGTTCAGGGCAGGAGACACATCCATGCCCGCACCCTGGCTCGGGTCGCCGGAGAAGGACTTGTTGGCCGGACGGGCGTTGTTCGCGCCGAATACGTAGGCGGAATCGTGGTACAGGGAGCCGCTGGAGGGACCGGCATCTTCAACTTGTCCGTAGCACACGCCGCCATTGGGGCCGGTGATCTGGACCCAAGCGTTCTTCATGTAGCTGTAGCTCGAGTCCGCGCAGTGGTTGACGCCTGTTTTGGCGTTGTCCGCGGCGGCCCAGGGAATCACATTGCAACGCTGGGCGAACGCGACGCTGTCATTGACGTCGTCGTATGGCAGATCCAGGTAGAACGGGTTCTGCAAAGGCTTGGGCTGGTGCAGCGGGAAGTATCCATTGCTGGCCACGCGTTGTTCCGTGGCGCAGGTGAAGTTCGTGCCGGTGCCGGAGCTGACTCCGTCACAACCGCCGTACGTGCTGCCGGGGCAACCGCTCGCGCTGGAAGGAGTGGTTCCCATGTTGACGCCGGTGTGCTGCAAAGCCCACTGGCCGTTGTAGGTGGAGCACACCTGGGAGCCGTCCGAAAGGCTGGCATTGAAGATCTCGCCCACCCAGAAGGTGGTGCTCACGATGTTGGTGTGCAGCGGGTAGGTCCCGGTGACGGGCAGCGGCGCCGCCGTCGGGGCGGGCGCGCTCGCGGCTGTGGTGGCCGGCGCGGGCGTCGCCGGGGCGGGCTTGCTCGACGGCGTCGAGGCCGGAACATTGCTGGGCGTCGGCGTCGGCGCCGGCGTGGCCTTGGGGGTGGAGGTGGCGGAAGGTGCGGGGGTTGCCCGCGTGCTCGTGCTCGAAGAGCGGTCTCCGGCCTGGTAGGCGGATTTGTGCGAGGACTGGACAGCGGAGATGGTGGCGAACCCGCCGAAGGCAAGGAGCGCCACGGCGACAAGTGCTGTGATCAGGTGTTTCATATTTTGGGTGACATATCTGTTGGGGACATAGACATACGAGACCTGGGCATGGATAAGGCGATCTGCAGGCGAAAATGCCGCAGCGTCGTACACGGCCAAATGGTGTGTCACGACAGAGTTGTTACGGGAATCGGCTGCGCTTCAACTCCCCAGAAGTAGCCAGCCGGAACTTACTCTTGCGGCACCAGCTTACACAGTCAGATCACAGGGCGATAACAGCGGATGCACATCCGGGGGAAGACACGGGCTGGAAACGATGCTTCGGCACCCTGCCGGGAGGCTCCTTCGGCACCCTGCCGGGAGGCTCCGCCGGCGCTCGCCGGGAGGCTCCGTGGCAGGCCGCGCGGAGGCTCTGTTTAGCGGCCTCGCAGCCGTCGTCGAGGGCCGCGTGGAGCGGGAATATTTCATGCAAGTAACCCCGGAAAACCAAGTAGTTACCACTCAATCCAGGACTGAAACCCGGAGGTAACGTGTGGAAATGACACCGGTCCGTGCCACAGCCGTCAGGAACGTGTGTCCGGCGGCCCGAAGATGAGACAGGACCATGGACGATACCGAAGGGACCCACACCTCGCCCCCGATCATTCGGGCAGCCGAGCTCCAGGAGATTGTCGTTGGCTTGTCAGGGCCGGAACCGGCCGGGATGATCATCTCGGGACCGGGCGGCTCAGGAATGACCACCCTCTTGGACGCGGCGGCCTCAGTGCTGGGCGGATCCTTCAGCGTGATCGCCCACAACGTCTCGGAGTCTTTCGCGGATATTCCTTTCGGAATCGCCATGGCGCTTGTTCCGGACCTGCCGGCCAGGGCCAAAGTGTGGCCCGGTTCCATCGTGGCGGCCTGCCGGAAGGCCGTGCGTGGCGCTGCGACCCCCGGATCCCCTGCCTTGCTGGTGCTGGACAACCTCGATTTCCTGGATGACATGTCCCTTTGGCTCTTGAGCCAACTGCTTGTCGAACCGGACATCCGCCTGATTGCCACCCACCGCTCGGACCGGCCCCTGAGGATGGAACTCATGGAGTCCGTGGTTTCGCGGCAGCTGGCCGTTGTGACGCTGGACGATCTCACAGAGGAGCAACTTCGCGAATTCCTCGATGATCGCCTCGGCGGCCACGCCGCCCGCAGCCTCGTCCGGGACATCCATGCCCTCACCGGCGGCAACCTGCAGACCGCGAAATTGCTTTTGGACGAAGCCGCAGCTCGCGGCGAGATCGTGGAGCAGGCCGATTCCTTGATGTTGTCCGGACCGATACGCCTGGACGGTTCGCAGGCGCTCGAACTGACCCGCCACCGCCTTGAGGGCTATTCCGTGCCACAGAGGCAGGTAGTGGACCTTCTCGCCGTGGGAGAGCCGATACCGCTGGCGGTCCTTGAGCAACTTGTCCAAAAGCGCGCGATCGACGCGCTGCGTGCCGACGGAACGATCCGTATCCAAAAAGACAGCCAGGAGACCGCGACGCTCAGCCACGCCATCGAGGGGAGACTGGCCCGGCAACAGCTGGGATCCGCGCGGATCCTCGAACTTCACCGGAGCATCTACGCAGCGTCCGCACCCGCCGCCGAGGACTCGATCTGGGCGTTGTTCCGTCGCGTGGATCTCGAACAGGCAAGTGGCATGCCGGTCCCCGATGCCGATCTTCTGGCGGTGGCCATCGCCGCAAACGATATTCACGACAACCGAAGGGCGCGGCGGGCCGCCGAGGCCGTGAAGGCGCCCGAGCTCGCACTGCTTGCAGGTGTGGAACTGGCAAGGGCGCTCTACCAGACCAGGGATTTCCCCGGAGCCGTGACAATCCTCAAGGGCTTGGTGGCAAACACCCCCGGCGTCCTGACTGTGGATTTCGCCCACGCGGTGTGGCTTCTCCTGCATGCGCTCTTGCCGACGTCGCCCGGGGCCAACGTGCTGCAGGCGGTCCTCCAGGATGCCCGACGGCGGCTGGAGGCTGCCGCCGTCGGCCTCCAGAAGGGCGAGCCGGCCCATGCGGACTATGCGGCCGTCCGGGACGAACTGGACGTCCTCCAGCTGTATCTGGACGCCCAGAACGGCAGCTGGCCTTCAGGCAATGGCGAGCTGTTCCAAAGGCTTTGCCACAGCCAGTTGGTCGACCCTGGATTGCGTACGGAGGGCCATCCACCGCCGCCGACCCAGGCCGGCGTGCTGTTGATGGCGCTCGTCTCGCAAGGGATGGCCGTCAGCGGACGGTTCGCGGACGCCGTCGCGCTCTCGACGCTGGCCCTCGAGTCCCTCGGGCGGTTGCCGCGGTGCCCCGTGGACTTCCACTCGACCGTGCTGACCATCCACGGGTCCAATCTGATCTGGCGCGGGCAATGGGGCGGCCCCGAAATGTTCTGCGCCGGCAGTTCCAGCTACAGCAACCGGATGAGCTACTTCGGCGGGTCTGCGCATCTCTACAGGGCACTCGTCCTTGCCCGGCAGGGGAGCCTGGAGCTGGCGTGCGAACAGTTCCGCCAGGCCAAGGCACGCCTGGATGAAGCCGACCCTGACGGACTCCTGCCACCGGCCCTCGGAGGACTTGCCGCGGCTGCGTGGTTGCTGGGCGATGTCAACCAGGTGCGTCGCGCCCTGGCGGCCTACGATTCGCGGGCCAGTGGCGGCAACTATCTTGCTTCGCAGCTCGCCGAAAGCTATTCGTCCGCCGCACGGTCAGTGCTGGTTGGTACGGAACACTCGCACCGGAAGCTGCTCCAACTTGCCGGTTCCGCGGCCAAGAAGGGACACCGGGCGCTTGAAATGTTGAATCTCGGCCTGGCCGCCCGCACCGGCAGCCGGGGATACCGGCAGCTGGGGGCGGGAGTGTCCGAGCTGGTGTGGAGTGTGGAGTCCGGCATGCCGTCCGGACAGGAAGCGGGACAGGAAATGGGAACAGGACAGGTAAGCATGGGAGAAGCCCAGCAAGCGACCGACCATGAGGAGGCTTTCGTTTTTGACGAGCCCCACCAGGCGGGCCCGGAGGCCGGATCCTCGGTTCTTCCCGGCGTCGTGAAGCTTTCCCAGCGTGAACGCGAAGTGACTGCGTTGGTGGCCTCCGGGCTGAGCAGTGCGGAAGTCGCTGCCCGATTGGGGATCGCCGTGAACACGGTCAACGCCCATCTGCAGCGGGTTTACGGCAAGCTCGGAGTTTCGCGCAGGCAGAAGCTTTCCGAACTGTGGGACGAGTTGGCGAAGCCGGAGGAGTAGGGCCGTTGCTCCCGGGATGAAGGCAGCGAAGCCGATTGGTGGGACAATTACAAGGTGACGCCGCCACTCCTGGCGGTCAGCCGCTCGTGACTGCCACGTAGTCCCAACAAAACGTAGTCCTGACAAGGAGCACCGGTTTTGACAATGGTTTCCACCCCCGCGTGGGGAGATGCCCAGGTTTCCGCACTCGATGACGATGAAGTCCGTCGCATCCGCAACGACTTCCCCGTCCTTGAGCAGGAAATCAATGGCAAACCGCTGGTCTACCTCGATTCCGGAGCCACCTCGCAGAACCCCCGGAGCGTGCTTGAGGCCGAGCAGGAATTCTATGAGCAGCGGAACTCCGCCGTCCATCGCGGCGCGCACCACCTTGCAGTGGAGGCGACGGACGCCTTCGAGGATGCGCGTGCCACCGTGGCTCGTTTCGTGGGCGTGCAGGACGATGAGCTGATCTGGACCGCCAACGCCACCGCTGGCCTGAACCTCCTGGCCTATTCGTTGTCGAACGCCAGCGTGGACAGGGCCGCAGGCGGCACCGGGCGTTTCGCCCTGAAGCCGGGTGACGAAGTGCTTGTCACCGAAATGGAACACCACGCCAACCTGATCCCCTGGCAGGAGCTGTGCCGGCGGACCGGGGCGACACTCAAGTACATCCCCATTGACGACGCCGGTGCGCTGCGCCTTGAGGAAGCGGCACGCCTCATCACCGCGCGCACCAGGATCCTGGCCTTCACCCACACTTCGAACGTGCTCGGCAACATCAACCCCGTGGACGTGCTGGTCCGCATGGCACGCGAGGTAGGCGCCTTGGTGGTCCTCGACGCCTGCCAGTCCGCGCCGCACCTGCCCTTGGACTTCAAGGCCCTGGACGTGGACTTCGCCGTCTTCTCCGGCCACAAAATGCTGGGGCCCACGGGGATCGGCGCGGTCTACGGGCGCAGCGAATTGCTCAATGCCATGCCGCCGTTCCTGACCGGCGGTTCCATGATCACCACGGTGACCATGGAAGAAGCCCGGTACCTGCCGGCCCCGCAGCGCTTCGAGGCCGGAACCCAGCCTATTTCGCAGGCCGTGGCCCTCGCCGCCGCCGCAAACTACCTCAGTGAAACGGGAATGCACCGGATTGCCCTTCGCGAGGCGGAGCTCGGCCAAAAGCTTGTCACGGGCCTCAGCGCCATCGACGGCGTGCGGGTGCTCGGACCCGGGCCGGGGGAAGAACGGACCGGACTTGCCGCCTTCGACGTCGCCGGAGTGCATGCCCACGACGTCGGGCAGTACCTCGACAACCTGGGCATCGCTGTCCGGGTGGGCCACCATTGCGCCCAGCCCCTGCACCGCAGGCTTGGCCTGAGCGCTACCACGAGGGCCAGTACCTACCTGTACACCACCTCCGAAGAAGTCGACATGCTCGTTGAGGCCGTTGCCCAGGTCAGGCCCTACTTTGGGGTAACCGCGGCCGGAGCCGCATCATGAGCGGCCTGGACTCCCTGTACCAGCAGCTGATCCTGGAGCACTCCAAGGCCCGCAGCGGGGGAGACCTTGCCAAGCTTCCGGCCGCAGCGGACGCGGGACGCGGGGACGCGGGACAGGCTGGGACGGGACAGAGCCACCAGCTCAATCCCGTGTGCGGGGACGAAATCACCCTCCGGCTCAGCCTCGGCGCCGACGGGGATGGACAAACCGTTACCGAAATCCACTGGGACGGCGACGGTTGTGCCATTTCGATGGCGTCCGCGTCCATACTCAGTGAAATGGCACCGGGCATGTCCCCGGTGTCCCTTCGACACACGATCGATCACTTCAGGGAATTGATGCGTTCGCGCGGCAAGCTGGAAGCTGATGAGGAATTGCTCCAGGATGCTGCTGCCCTGGCCGGGGTGGCCAAATATCCTGCCCGCGTCAAGTGCGCCATGCTCGCATGGGTTGCCGCGGAGGACGCACTGCGCCAGGCCGAGGCGAGCCAAGGGGTATCCCGGCCTCTCTAATGCGCGGAGCCGAAGGTCGAGTAGCGTCCACTCTATGTCGCGCACTTGGCCGGACCTAGCCTCGAAGCATGATTACCTTGGAGAGCAGGCGCGAATGGCGCCGGAGCCAGCATCGGGTCCGCCGGGCGGAGTTCGTGGTCGTGGGAATGTTGCTCGTCCTCGTCGCGACCACCATCCTTGCCGCCGTCGCGGGGCTGGTGCAGTAAAGAACGGAAGCTCGAACGCAGCCATGCTGCGTCGTTCACCGCTGGCAATACGACGTTGGAAATCGGACGAACAAAGAAAAGAAAAGCTCGGACCCGCAAATACCGGTCCGAGCTTTTTTGTACCGTTGGCCTAGTCATCGCATCATTTGGGTACCGCTGCGATGAGCACCGAAATTGACATGATACCGAGAATTGCCCACACAAAGATCAATGACCAGTTCTTCTCGTGGGCTTTCCTGTGGGCCCCATGCCACACTCGTTCCATACTATTCGCGTCCATATCAGCAAGGTATTCCTGCCGATTCCGCCCAAACAGCGTGCCAACCACCCTACTTGAACGGCTCATTACTCCAATCGAAATTTCGGCTACTCGTATCATTCCCATCAGGGCATTTCCTGGGTAACAGCACTCAAAACCCGGGGAATCACCGCGGTTCGGAGATCCCGGGAGAAGAACGATAGGCTGTTTCAGCGCATCCGGAAGTGCATAGGCCTCAAGCCAATGCAGCCGCTGCGTGCCGTGAGGGAAGGACCGAGTGTTGAAGATTCTTGTGCAAGGCGACCTGGGCCAGGTGGCCTACCACGTAGGTGACGAGGCGATGGCAATCGCCGCGGCCGATGAGCTTCGAGCCCGGTTGCACGCCGGAATCGTCCTCCTCACCCGTGACCCGGGACAGACCAGGGAACTTTACGGCACAGACGCGATAGGCACCTTGGTGTTCCCTTGGCCGCCCGCCGAACGCACTAAGCACTTGGAGCTCGTCCGCCGGGCCGCTCGCGGAGACCGGACTGCCTTGCCCCCGGAAGATTCCGTGTGGCAGGTCATCGACGAAGTGAAGTCGGCCGACGGCGTGCTGATCGCGGGCGGCGGCAACATGAATTCCCTCTACGGATGGTTGCTGTACGAACGCGTGGCACTTGGCCTCATCGCAAAGGAACTGGGCAAGCCCTTGGTGGTGAGCGGCCAGACCTTTGGTCCCACGCTGTTGCCCCAGGACCAGCATGTTCTTCACGAACTCCTGGATTACGCGGCATTGGTGGGCGCGCGGGAGCCATCCTCCTATGCGTTGGGCTTCCAGATGGGCTTGGATTCCGGGAAACTGACCAGGGTCCTGGACGACGCGAGCTTCCTGGTCCCGCCCGGAACGCCAGGGATGCCGGCCGGATCGGCAAGGTTGCACGATCCAGCCGGGGAGGAATCCGGGCTTCCGAGCGGCCCCTTCATCGCGGCGACCTTCGGTCCTGAATCCTGGCGGGACGGAACCCGCAGCCTCGCGAAATTGGGAGAAGCGCTGGACCGTGCCGTGGAGCTGACCGGGCTTCCGGTGTATCTCATCCCACATGTGGGTCCTCTGGGCCACGATGGCCAGGGTGGTGACCACGAGTCCCATGAGACGGTTGTGGCGCACTCCCGCAGCGGCCGGATTCACGTATGCCCCGTCCTTCCTGCCCCCGCCGCCGCGGCCTTGACCGTGGCAGCGGATCTGGTGCTGACAAACCGCTACCACCCTGTGGTCTTCGGCCTCGCGGCAGGCGTGCCCGTGGTTGCGCTCGCGAATGACGCCTACTCGGACGTAAGACTGCACGGAGCCATGGGCAATTGGGGTGTGCAGGACTGGGCCTTGCCGCTGAACAGCCTCGACATCGGTGGTTTCGACCACGCCATCGCCGAGGCCTGGGCGAGGCGCGCGGAGATCCGTGAGCACCTCGAATCGTTGCGTCCCGGGATACGTGCCGTCCACGAGAACTGGTGGGACGCCGTCGCAAGCATTTTCTCGGCAACGGATGCCGAGGCAGCTAAGGGGCTGGGGGACGTCGTGACGCTTGGATCGGACTCGGAATGGGCCACGCAGGCCAGGGGGCAACGCGGCCAGTTCCGTGCCTTGAGCGGGGGAATCGCCAGCCTTTGGACGGAGTGGGACGATGTCCGCTCGCAACGGGACCTGCTGTTGCATGAACGGAATGAAGCGATGGAAGAAAAGGAACGAATAGTGCGATCACGATCGTTCAGGACCGCTTCCCTGTTGCGCCGGGGCGCCGGCCTGCTGCGCCGTGTTTCGGGAGGCCGTCGATGAACGCCCAGGCCCGCGTCGCCGTCGTCGTCCGCACGAAGAACCGGCCGGTCCTCCTGCGCCGGGCGCTCGAGGACATCTTTGACCAGTCCTTTGAGGATGTTGCGGTGGTCGTCGTGAACGACGGCGGGGATCCGGTTCCCGTGGATGCGCTCGCCAGGACCTGGGACCACCTTCCCGCCGGCAAGCTGACGATCCTCCACCACGGGGCCAGCAAAGGCATGGAGGCCGCGTCCAACGCGGGAATCCAAGCCAGCGCCTCGGAGTTCATCTCCATTCACGACGACGACGATCGTTGGCACAGGGACTTCTTGAAGAAGACCGTGGGGTTCCTCGACGGGACGCCGCAGGCCCAGGGCGTGGCTGTCCGGACGGATATCGTCTATGAGGAGATCCGCGGGGGAGTCATCGAGCAGACCGGCTCCCAAGGGTTTGAGCGTGAGCTTCGGGCAATCACCCTGTCAGATATGCTTCGAACCAACCGGGTGGTGCCGATTTCCTTCCTGTACCGCCGTTCCATCCTCGAGAGGATCGGGGTCTACAACGAAGCGTTGGACGCCGTGGGAGATTGGGAGTTCAACCTCCGTTTCCTTTCGGATTCCCCCATCGAATTGCTGGACGGCGAGCCTCTCGCATTTTGGTGCCATCGACCATCAGAGCGCGGCGACATGGGAAACAGCGTCATAGCCGGTGCCGATGACCACCAGAAGTTCGACCGCTACGTCCGTGACGTCTACCTTCGCGAAGAGGCAGGCAAGACCGGATACGGAACGTTGCTTTATTTGGCCCAAATGCACGGCCAGCAAGAAGGCTCGATCCATGCGTTGCGCGAATTGGCCGAGCGGATAAATTCAAGCGTGGACGAGCTCGGACGAAGGGTGGCCTCCTTGGAACAAACCGTCCTGAACAGGACGAGTTTCACTGATCTCGCGAGGCGGCCGGGCCGGTTGACCGGCAGGATCGTCCGGTTCCTGCGCGGCAACCGCTAAAAGCCAACCCATCCGCCGTCGTCCGCTTGTTCCTCCCACGTGACCCGGCGGTAGTGCCGATTCCGGGCTTTGAGCACGACGGCGGCAAGCACCGCGGCGGCGACGGAACCGGCGAGGATGGCCACTTTCGCGTGGTCATCGTGCGGAGAGCCAGTGCCGAAGCCCAGCTCGGCGATCAAAAGGGAGACGGTGAACCCGACGCCCGCCAGCATGGCCAGCCCCGCGACGTCGATCCACCCGAGGCCGTCATCGAGCCGCGCGCGGGTGGTCTTGGTGATCAGGAATGTGGTGCCGAAGACTCCTGCCGCTTTGCCCGCCACAAGGGCCAGCACGATGCCGATCGCCACGGGATCGCGCAGGGCAGCTCCGAGGCCCCCGGCGCCGCCCAAGGCCACGCCGGCGGAGAAAAACGCGAAAACAGGCACCGCAAAGCCGGCGGAGAAGGGGCGCAAGCGGTGTTCGAAGCTTTCGGCGAGCCCGGTCGCAGGCTCGCCCTTCTTGCCGGAGGCCACGACCGGCACGGCGAAACCGAGCAGGACACCCGCGACGGTGGCATGGATTCCCGAGGCATGGACGAAGGCCCAGGTGGCTGCGGCCAGGGGGAGCAGCAGGTACCAGCTCCGGACGCGTTTCTGGACCAAAACGGTAAAGAGGGCCAGCGGCACGGCGGCGGCCAGCAGCATGAAGGGCTCCAGGCCGCTCGAGTAGAAGAACGCGATGATGCCGATGGCAATCAAGTCGTCCACCACCGCGAGTGTCAGGAGGAAGGTCCGCAACGCAGCTGGCAAATGCGTGTTGATGACCGCGAGGACGGCCAGGGCGAAGGCGATGTCCGTGGCGGTGGGAATGGCCCAGCCCCGGAGCGTTTCCGGGCCCGAGCCGAGGTTGACGACCACGTAGATGAGTGCGGGAAGGACCACGCCGCCCACTGCTGCCGCCACCGGGACGATGGCTTTTGCGGGCTTCCGCAGTTCCCCGGCCACGAATTCGCGCTTGAGCTCCAGCCCCGCAATGAAGAAGAACACGGCCAGGAGCCCGTCGGAGGCCCAGTGGCCCAGGCTCAATTCGAGATGCCAGGGGGCGTAGCCGATCTTGACGTCGCGCAGCGCGAAGTAGCCGTTCGCGAGGGGTGAGTTTGCCCAGACGAGCGCGGCCACCGTGGCGGCGAGCAGGAGTGCCCCTCCAACGGTTTCAGTGCGCAGAATGGCCAGGATCCGTTGGTATTCCGGGAGACTGGATCGGCTGAAAACCGTGGAAGGGGCAGCGGGGTGCGGACGGTTCGCCATGTGGCTCCTTGGGAAGTGCGGGGGTCGACAAAACTATTGCCGACCAGACTTCCCGGCGCACCTGTGTTCTATTTTAGCGGAACGGTCACCCACCCTGCCGTGCCCCCAACTAGCTCGCATTTGTTGTCGTTATGAGCCCTCATAACGACAACAAATGCGAGCTAGTTGGGGCCGGAAGGGGCGTTACGTGAGCAGCGCCGCGATCCCGATGACCGCCGTCGCGAGTCCGAGCACCATGGAGATGGTGACCAACACGACGTGCACCGTGAGGAACTTCGTGGCTTTCCCGTTGGAGTCGCGGGCACGGGAGTCTGCCATGACACGCCGCAGGAACTGTGGCCACACGATGAGGGACCACGCACCTGCGACGATCAGTACGATCGACAGCCCGGCTCCCAGCTGCATGCTAGTGGCTTTCGAGCCAGGCCTGGGCCTGCTGCGACTGGATGTTCAAGGCCTTGCCCACCATCGGTTCTGCTGCGTCGGCGATCTTGCCGCCGAGGAACGGGACCGACGACGTGACGGCACCTTCGAGCTCGACGCGGGTGTTGCCGCCGTCGGCCACGAGGCGCTGGACTGCGGTGACATCAAGCGGGGCGCCGGAGATCTTCAGGGAGATGTTGCTGCTCCGGGAGCCGTCGGCGGTCGGGGCGTCCCACTTCTCGGTCTGGGTGACGGTGAGCTTCTCGCCCACGAACTTGCGGGCGATCTCCGGAAGGCGCGTGGTGGGCAGCGTGCGGACCGTGGTGGTGGTGAAGGCGCCGGCGACGTCGCCGTCGATCTGGAATGACTCCAACGTGCCGCCGACGTACTCGCTCGTGTGGCGCAGGAAGTCTTCGTCAATGAAAGTAGCGGCTACGCGGTCGACGCCGTAGGGCAGGGTGGTGGATGCGTTCAGGGCCATGGGGTCCTCCGTGAATATCTCGGTTGAAAGCTCTTGCGGCTCCCAAACATCCTACGGTGTGGTCGGGGTAGGCTAGGAACGCCCCGGGATTCGAGAGAATTTCGGGTTTTCGTGCTGCCTTCCCCCATCCCAGGAGAGCCAAATGAGCCCCAAAGGCCAACCGTCAGCGGTCAACTCCGGAATCAGCCCTGCCGCTGCTGTCGCATCGCTTGATGGATTGCGGCGTGCCCTGGGTGAGGACCGGACGTTCTCGCGGGTCAGGCCCGAGGCTTCGCGCGCGTTTAGTGAACGCAGTAGCGATTACCAGATCAGCGCCCCGGCGGGCTTGAGGGCTGCGCTGCTGGCGGAGATGGCCGACGGCCTCGCCTCCCGGAATCTCGACGACAGCGCGGTGGTGTTGGCCGTGACGGCCACGGGCCGGGAAGCCGAGGACCTCACCGCGGCTTTGGCCGCCTACCTTCCCGCGGACTCGGTAGCGGCCTTCCCCAGCTGGGAAACCCTGCCGCACGAAAGGCTCTCCCCGCGCTCGGACACCGTGGGACGCAGGCTTTCGGTCCTTCGGCGCCTGGCCCACCCGGAGAGCTCGACGGCGGGCCCCCTGCGGGTGGTCGTGGCACCGGTTCGCGCCGTGGTCCAGCCGGTCGTGGCAGGCTTGGGCGAGCTGGTCCCCGTGACGTTGAGCGTGGGGCAGGAAATGCCTTTCAGCGACGTGGTACGCCGCCTTGCCGACGCTGCCTATTCGCGCGTCGACATGGTTACCCACCGCGGTGAATTCGCCGTCAGGGGCGGTATTTTGGACGTCTTCCCACCCACCGAAGACCACCCGATCAGGGTGGAATTCTTCGGCGACGAGGTGGACCAGATGCGTTGGTTTGCGGTGGCAGACCAGCGTTCGCTCTCCGGCCCGGGCGTGCACCACCCCACCGAATTGCACGCCCCGCCGTGCCGGGAAATCCTCATCACGCCGTCGGTCATGTCCCGGGCGGCCAAGCTCAAGGCAGACTTGCCGGCCGCCGCGGACATGTTGGAAAAGATCGCCGGCGGCATCGCCGTCGAGGGCATGGAGTCCCTGGCCCCGGTCCTGGTGGACGCGATGGTGCCTTTCGTGGACCAGTTGCCGGCCGGTTCGATCGGTGTGGTCATCGAGCCGGAGAAGGTCCGCACCCGCGCGCACGACCTCGCGGCCACCAACGAGGAGTTCCTCGAGGCGGCTTGGTCCACGGCGTCCGACGGCGGGACGGCGCCCCTCGATCTCGACTCGGTGTTGGGCTCCCAGGCCGCTTCCGCCTTGCATGCGGCCAGTTTCCGATCCTTAACGGACACCCGGAGCGCAGCCCTGGCCCACGGCGTGTCCTGGTGGTCCATCACATCATTGGCGACGGACGAGGAACTGGTCCTCGACATCGACGTCCTGAACCTGCACGCCCGGGAACCTCGCGGCTACCAGGGTGACGTCGCGGAAATGCTCGAATTCATCGGTTCCCACGTGCGCGAGCAATGGCGCATCGTGGTGGCGACCGATGGCCCTGGGCCTGCCCAGCGTCTCGCCGAGTTGTTCCATGATGCGGATATCCCGTGCTCCCGCGTCGAATCCCTGGCCCACGAACCGCAGGCCGGGATCATCGAGGTAACCACTGCCGCCGTCGGACGCGGTTTTGTCCTGGACGGCCTCAAACTAGGGCTGCTGACGGAAGCGGACCTCCTGGGCCGCACCTCGGCCGGGTCCACGAAGGACATGCGGCGCATGCCCTCCAAGCGCCGCAACGCCGTCGACCCCCTCCAGTTGCACGCCGGTGACTTCGTGGTCCACGAACAGCACGGGATCGGCAAGTTCGTGGAGCTGATCCAGCGCAAGGTGGCCGGTTCCTCCCCGAACGATGAAGGTCTCCGCGAGTACCTCGTGCTCGAGTACGCAGCGTCCAAGCGGGGTGCCCCGGGCGACCGGCTTTTCGTGCCGACGGACCAGCTGGACCAGGTGACCCGCTACGTCGGGGGCGACACGCCGTCGTTGAGCAAGATGGGCGGAGCGGACTGGGCAAGCACCAAGTCCAAGGCCCGCAAGGCCGTCAAGGAAATCGCCGGTGAGCTCATCAGGCTGTACTCGGCCCGCATGGCCTCGCGCGGGCATGCCTTCGCGCCGGACACGCCGTGGCAGCGGGAGCTCGAGGAAGCCTTCCCGTATGTGGAGACGCCGGACCAGCTCACCACGATCAACGAGGTCAAAGCCGACATGGAACGCGAGATCCCCATGGACCGCCTGGTCTCGGGCGACGTCGGCTACGGGAAGACCGAGATCGCCGTCCGCGCTGCGTTCAAGGCGGTACAGGACGGCAAACAGGTCGCGGTGCTGGTTCCCACCACCCTGCTCGCCCAGCAGCACTACGAGACATTCACGGAGCGCTTTTCCGGATTCCCCCTGCGGGTCAAGCCGCTGTCAAGGTTCCAAGGTGCCAAGGAGGCCAAGGAGACCATAGAAGGAGTCAGGAACGGCTCCGTTGACGTGGTCATCGGCACGCACCGCCTGTTGTCCAAGGACTTCGAGTTCAAGGATCTCGGCCTGGTGATCGTGGACGAGGAGCAGCGCTTCGGTGTGGAACACAAGGAAGCGCTCAAGAAGATGCGCACCAACGTGGACGTCCTTGCCATGAGTGCCACCCCCATCCCGCGTACCTTGGAAATGTCCCTCACAGGCATCCGCGAAACGTCCACACTGGCCACACCGCCGGAGGAACGGCACCCCGTGCTGACCTACGTCGGGCCGTTCACCAACAAGCAGACCTCCGCGGCGATCCGGCGCGAACTCATGCGCGAAGGCCAGGTCTTCTTCGTCCACAACCGGGTGTCCTCGATTGAGCGCATCGCCGCCCAGATCCGGGAACTCGTTCCCGAAGCCCGCGTCGAAGTGGCGCATGGGCAGATGTCCGAGAGCCGCCTGGAAAAGATCATCGTGGACTTCTGGGAGAAGCGCTTTGACGTCCTGGTCTGCACCACCATCATCGAAACCGGCCTGGACATTTCCAACGCCAACACCCTGATTGTGGACGGCGCGGACAAGTACGGCCTGTCGCAGCTCCACCAGTTGCGCGGCCGCGTGGGCCGTGGCCGCGAACGCGCCTACGCGTACTTCCTGTACCCGAGCGAGAAGCCCCTGGGCGAGGTGGCGCTCGAGCGGCTCAAAGCCGTCGCCACGCATAACGAGCTCGGCGCCGGCATGCAGTTGGCCATGAAGGACCTCGAAATCCGCGGCGCCGGCAACCTGCTGGGCGGGGAGCAATCCGGGCACATCCAAGGAGTCGGCTTCGACCTGTACATCCGGCTGGTGGGTGAAGCCGTGGCCGAATACCGCGGCGAGGCGGAAGAGAAGGCTGCCGACATGAAGATCGAGCTGCCCGTCAACGCCCACCTGCCGCACGACTACGTGCCGGGCGAACGCCTTCGCCTCGAGGCCTACAGGAAACTGGCCGCAGCCATCACCAACGACGCCATCGACGAGGTCCTGGCTGAACTCGTGGACCGTTACGGTGAGCCGCCGCTGCCCGCGAAGAACCTGATCGCCGTCGCCCGGTTCAGGGTGGGTGCCCGCGAAGCCGGACTGTCCGACGTCGCGCTCCAAGGCAACTTCATCCGTTTCTCGCCGGCCCAGCTGCCTGAATCAAAGGTCATGCGGCTCAACCGCATGTACCCGGGCTCGCAGATCAAGCCTGCCCTCGACGCCGTGCTGCTCCCCAAGCCGAAGACGGCGAGGATCGGCGGCCGGGACCTGCAGGACGCCGAGATCCTCGAGTGGGCCAACACCGTGATCGAAGCCATCTTTTTCTCGGCTTCGCCGACACCCAGCGCTTCGCAGACCGCAGGCTAGCCGATGATGGGAGGACACCACGCCGCGTCCGGGGCCGCGGCGTGGATAGCTATCGCTTCAACCGGCCCGTACGCGCTGGGCTGGTACCCGCTGGACGCCACCGGAATCCTCATAGGAGCAATGACGACGGCGGGGACTGCCTTGGTGTGCGACTGGGACCACCGCGCAAGCACCATCGCCCACTCACTGCCGCCGCTGTCCAACGTGATTGCCGTCGGGATCGAGAAGGCCAGCGGAGGGCACCGGCAGGGAACCCATTCGCTTCTGGGTGCCTCGGCATTCGTGGTGCTCGCCGCCATGGCTGCCCAGCTCCAGCTGGATACTCCCGTGGGCCGTTTGTCCATCGGGGCCGGGCTCTTGTGCATGTTCATGGTCAATTTGGCCGCCAAAGCACTCAAGCTGTTCCCGAAATCCGGGTGGATCACCAACTGGGTCTTTGCCCTTGCCATGGCCGGCCTGGTCACGTGGTTCGCCCCGCATCAGTGGAGCTGGCTGCCCTTGGCCATGCTCACCGGCGTCGTGGTCCACATCGTGGGCGACATGATCACCACCGGGGGAGTGCCGCTGCTGTGGCCCATCGTCATCAAGCCGCCGAAGTTCTGGCGCAAACTGCCTTTGGTCAGCGGGATCTGGCGGTCCAACGGCGCCTTCTCCATCCCCCTGCTTGGCAAGGCCGGTTCCCGGCGGGAATGGCTTGTCCTGATACCCGTGGGCGGCTATGCCATGGTTGGATTCGGGCTTGCGGCGTGGGCATTGCTGCGAAACAAGTGGCCGGCACTCCTGGCGCTCATGTTGGGCCTGGGTGGATGACGGTGGAATTCAGAACTTGGACTTGCCGCCGGAGGTGATGGTTCCAACATGGTTGCCCGCCTTGTCCGCTGCACCCGTGACCGGGCTGTACACGGGAGTAGCCGGTGAGAGGCCGGTTCCCGCAGTGCCCCCCGTACCCGGCATGCCGAGGGTGATGACCAGTGTCCCAGTGGACTGGGTCCAGGTCATCGTGGACGAGGTGAAGTCCAAGGACGACGTGGTACTGGTGTTGTAGGCGGCGCCAAGGGCGACGCTGCCAAACGACGGTACCGCGCAGCTCGTGCTGCTGAACGTCAAAACCTCGGCAGTGCTGATGCTGGCCATGCCGCTGGCCGTCTGGCTGGCGGAGGTGGAGTCCCAGCCACTGCAAAGGGTGTGTGGGTCCATGTCCGTGGAAAAGGCGATGGTGAGCGTGTCGCCAGTGCTTGCGCGTCCGGCGTTGCCGCCGCCCCCGCCGTTGGCCATGGTCACGGAACTGACCGTCGGGGCTGTGGTGTCGATGTTGACCGTCTGGGTCTGGGGTGTGCTGGAGTTCCCTTCGACATCGGTGGCGAAATAGGACACCGTATGGGTGCCGTTGCCACTGACACTTACTGCGGCTGTGGCCGCGTTTACCGTTACCGCGCTGCCGCCGTCGACCGCGTACTTGATGTTCGCAATACCGGATCCGCCCGTGTTGTCCACGGCGGCGAGGTTCACGGTCACCGGGCTGGTGTTGTCATAGCCCAAACCGTTCGGCGTCGGGGATATTGACGTCACGCTGATAGTGGGCGGCGTCGAATCGGTATTTACGGCAGCACTGCGGGCGCTTTCCGCGCCCGCCCACAAGGAGATGACGGGCGTCACGGTGTAGAACCAGGAGCCGCCCGGCACGCTTTGTTCAATGCAGCTGAGGGTGGTCACCGTGCCCGCGCAGCCCCCTCCTGCGGCTACCGCGGTACCACCGCTCGCAGAGGTGTAGCGCGCGACGGTGTAACCCGTCACTGCATGTCCGGCCGGTGTGGAGACCGCAGCCCAGCTGATGGTGATATTCGTGCCGCTCAGGGACGCAGCGGGAGTGCCGCCTTGCGGCATGCTGTCGGCTTTTGCCGCCCCGAAGTTGCTGCTGCTCAGCGACTGCCAATAGGCGTTGGCCGCCGGGCCGCCCCAGGAGATGAACAGTACCGCAAGGAGCGTCCACGTCACGCGACGGCGGACCACTCGATTGCGTCCGCTGCCTGCAGAGTGCCTGGGCTTGTTCATTTGCGGACCGCCATCGTTACTGGAAGGTGGAATACGGCGCCTTGGCAGCTGGATTGTGAGGCCGTCGACATCGACGCGGTTGCCGGCAGGGTGATCAGAATGGAGGAGTTTGCCGGTATGGACAACGTTGGCGCCAAAGGAGCGGCCGGGGCGTTGAACGTCACGCCCGTGGTGGTGCACAGCGGGTGGGATGCATCCGCCGTCGCGGTGCCGTTGGCGGTGAAACTGTACACCTGCACCGCGAAGGCGTTTGGATTGCTTGCCCGGACGATCACGTCTGCGCTACCGCCGGGGACAAGTGTTGTTGATGGAGTGTCTCCGCCCACGAGGGCGTCTACCGTGACGGTCTGCATGGTGCCTGTGGCTGCCGCGCCGCTGCCTGCTCCGATCGTGGACCAGTACGCGTAGGCCGAACCGACGCCCAACACCAGGGTCAGCAGGAGGGCCGTCACGGCTGCTTTGGCTGCGGTCAAGGATCCCGCCTTCATCCGCCTGTTCGCTCTCATGTCATTCGCCCGCATTTCAATTGCCCTGTCCCGTTCCGGAGTAGGAAAGCTGGAGGGTTGCGCCTTTGCAACCGTCCTGGTTGAGCGAGCTATTCAGCATCTTTATCTGCGGCCATTGATTTGCAGGAATTCCATTTCCCAAGAGCGAAGAATTGCCCGGCGGGGTGGAGAGCGGATAACTGCCGCTGAATTGGGCGATGAGGTAGTCCGAGGGATTGCATGGCAGGTTGTTTGCCACTGCCTGGGCAGTCCTTGTGACTCCCGCGATGGAAACAGTGAGGCCAGTGACGCTGAGGATGGAATTGCCCGGATTCGTCAATTGCAGATTGATCGGTACGACGCTGCCCGGGGCCAGAAGACCGGTGGGACCGCCTGAGATGGTGAACGGTGCGTGCTGCCCGGCGCTCACCGTCAACGAAACGACGACGACGGCGGCCTGTAACGTTCCGCTGGTGCCCTTGAGGCTCAGGGAGTAGTTGCCAAGGGGTGTGGCGGAACTCGTGGACACGTCAAGGTTCGAGGTTGCCGATCCTGGCCCGGCGGCGACGACTGCGGGCGAAAACGATGCTGTGGCGCCCGCTGGCAGTCCCGAGATTGTCAGTGAGACGTTCCCAACAAACCCGCCCGAGGGCTGGACCACCACGTTGTAGCTTGCCGAGGTACCCTGGGTGACAGATCTGCTGCTTGGGGCAAGCTGCAGGGTGATGCCCATTTGGACGCCCTGGTTGCCATTGCTGCCGGCGGCGAGCACGACGCCCGATGTGAGGGTCACCAAGAGAAGGCCGGCCAGAAGCACTTTCGCTCCCGCGCGAACGGTGCGGATCGGCGATCGGAATAACTCCGGAATGCGTGGCACCGTTTGCTCCTCTGGGTTTTTTTGCGTGGCTTCTGTGGAGGCAGCACAAGCTGGTGGGCCCACCAGTTCTTGCCTAGTGGCTGGCGTAGGCGAGGTTAACAGTCGCGCCCTTGCAGCCATCCTGGTTGGTGTCGGTCTTATCGTTGAACGCGATCGTCGCACCGCCCCAACTGCTGACGCCCGTACCGCTGGCCACTTCGTGGCCGACGGTCATCAGCGCGCCGCTGAGCGTGAAGTCGCTCGCATCGCATGTTCCGCCTGCACCAGCGGCCTGGGTCACGCTTGCGATGCTCGCCGTCACGTCAGCAACGTAAACCGGGCTCGTGTTGGGGTTATTGAAATTGCCGCTCAGAGGCTGAGCTGCCCCGCCCGGCTGCAGACCGCTGACGACGCTGGTCTGCACGGCCGTGATGGTGGTGTTCGTCCCTGTTGCTCCGGAACCGGAACCGCTGCCCGTGGTGGTCCAGTAGGCGTAGGCCGCTCCGCCGCTTGCCGCCACGAGGGCGATTGTTGCCGCTGCCGCGTAGACTTTTCCTTTTTTGCTCAATTTGCGCATGAGTGAGACTCCTTTGTGAATTGGTGTTCCCCAGAACAGGCGACAGCGGCAATGAATTCGAAAATTCCAACCCTTGCTTCGATTGCCCATTCAATCGATGACCAAATGCTTGCATGGGCGGTCTTTAACTAACAACGAGTGGTGTTACCCGTCTTTCGCTGTCAAAAGCGAGTGGTACTACTTGTTTCGACATTCTTTGCTGGGAAAACGACGGCGACACACCCTCTTTTGGGGCGTGTCGCCGTCGTCCGCGTTCAAAAGAGGTCAGAAGTGGTGGAGTGACGCTTAAACGACTGTGGCCCCGGACCGAAGTCCGGGGCCACAGCGTTTGAAGTTGGGTTCTTAGCTCTCGCCGGCCGAGTTGGAGCGGCCGAGGATGGTCTGCGGGATCCAGAACGCGAGGCCAAAGAGGACCAGGCAGACGGCCATCGGCCACGTGTTCTCAAGCGTCAGGAACGTGAGGGAGTAGATGGCGCCGAGGAAGAGGACCATGCTGATCACAAAGAGCAGAATGCTCTGGCCCAGCGGGTTCTCTTTTTCGATGGGCTGGCTGGTGTTCTGTGACATGCTTTCCTCCTCGGCCCCGAGGGGCTCAAAAACTATGGCGGCTGCCGGGAAACTCAGTACGCGGATGAACCTTGTTCACCTTTGACGATGGCAATTCCGGAGCTCGCACCGATACGTGTTGCACCAGCAGCAATCATAGCCTGTGCATCGGCCAGGGAGCGTACTCCGCCGGAGGCTTTGACGCCGAGGTCCGGCCCCACGGTGTTGCGCATGAGGGCCACGTCTTCCACCGTGGCGCCGCCACCGTTGAAGCCGGTTGAGGTCTTGACGAAGTCCGCCCCTGCCTCCACGGATGCCTCGCAAGCCAGGACCTTTTGCTCGTCATTCAGCAGGGCGGTCTCGATAATGACCTTCAGGATGGCTCCGCCCGCGTGGACCGCCTCCGCTACGGCCGTGATGTCATCCACCAACGCGCCTTTGTCTCCAGCGCGGGCCGCGGCGATGTTGATCACCATGTCCACTTCATCCGCACCGTCCAACACTGCGCCGCGTGCTTCGAAAGCCTTGACGTCGCTGGGTGTGGCGCCGAGCGGGAATCCGACGACCGAGCAGGTGAGCACTCCGGAACCCTTGAGTGCCTTGGTGACGGTCTTGACCCAAATCGGATTGACGCACACGGACTTGAACTTGTACTCCGCGGCCTCCGCGCAGATCTGGCGCACCTCGGCTTCGCTGGCCTCTGGCTTGAGGAGCGTGTGGTCGATGTAGGAGGCGATGCTTGCACTATTGTCCAGTGCGGGGGAGGCTTCGTTGCTCATGGAGGTCCTTCCGTGGCGGGCCGGATGTGCCGCACGGGTCGCGGCTCGTCAAATGACCATCTTGCCACACTGCCCGGGCGCCGCGGAGGCTCCCTGTGGGGCGCCGGGGCGCCCGGTATCGGGCTCCCCGGCCCCCAGTCCGGCGAAGGCACCCGGCTGCGTCGTCTCAGGCCGCGGCGACGGCGGAGCGTGCTGAACGCGGGGACTGCGCGGGGCTGGAGGAGCGGAGCCTGGCGTCTTCCTCGAGCCGGGCGGCGCAATGGGCCGCCGCTGCATTCGAGGAGAACACGAGACCAAGGCGCATGCCGTCCCGGGAGGCGGCGTCGCCGATCGCCCAGATGCCTGGCACCGACGTGGCGAAGTCGCGCCCCACCCTGATGCCGCCGTCGGGAGCTGTTTGCAGGCCCGCGCTTTCAGCGAGCCCGTTGCGGGGGAGCCGTTCCTCGGCGAGCACCACAAGATCGCCGTTCATGCTGCTCCCGTCCTCGAAAATGATCCCGGTGGCCGGCAGGGCCGAACCGGCGACGGAAGGCATGACAGCGGCCGGCCGCAAGGTGGTTCGGATAGGCCGGACTCCGCGGGCACGCAGCACAGCCTCGGCCTGGCCGGCTGCCGGACCGGTGCCAACCAAAATGCCCAGCGGCCGACGGCCCAGAACGCGGGTGATGTCCTGGACTGCGGTGCCGATCTGTTCGGCGTCGTCGATGGTGGAGTAACTCAGGCTCCGCGCGGCGCCTTGGACCGGGGGAAACATGGGGGAGGAGCCGGTGGCAATGACCAGCTGATCGTAGGGGAACTCGAGGCCCTCCGTGGTGGTGACCGTGCGGGCGTCGGCATCGATGAAGCTCGCGGCCTGGCCGAAACGCATGGAGACCTGGGGGAGGGCGGCGAGCTCCAGGAGCTCATCCGGGCAATCGTCGCGGTTGCTCAGGACGGTGATGGTGCCGTGGAATGCAGCCGTTCCCGGCTGTCGCGATGTAGCGCTGCTGCCTGTCAGCCGACGGACCAGGGCCTGGGCTGCGGGCCCGGCTCCGGCGATGACGAGGTGGATGGAGCCTGCGGACGGGGTGATGGACATGGCGGGTCCCTTCGCTGAACTGAGCTGTGGTGGATGTGCCTGTGCCCAGCGTAGGCGCGGGGTTTTTCGGTGGTGTTTCCCCGTTGTTGCCATTTGGCGGTGACCCGTTCCCTAATGGTTACCGGCCGGTAATGAGCTGGGTCACACGGGCGCGGGCGCGGCAACAATTCGGGACAGTTAGTGCGCAGTGCGGGAGCGGTCCGGAGGCGCCAACCACTGCTGACCTTGGCCAAGCCCGACGACGCTGTCCATCGTGCCTGCGCCCCCGAGGGCCGCCGCACTTGCTTGCGTGGAAGCCGTAAGGAACCAGCCCTCGACGTGGTCGTCCAGGAGGCTATGAGCGTGGGGAAGCCACCCGGTGAACACTGGCTCGGGTGCCACCTGGAGGGCTTTCAAGGGTGCGACGCCGGGAGCGTCGCCCAAGACGAGCCGCGCCTTGGCCTGCCTGCCGTAGGTGACGTTCGCCGTGCCCTCTACATAGCTGTCCGACTTCCAGAGCATCCCACGGAAGGCGCAGTAGTTGGAGACGGCGAGCCCCACCGGGAGCCCGACCGGAGGAGGCTTTTCGATTTCGACATAGCAGCCCAGCATTCCGTCCTGGTCGTACTGGGCTGAGACGGTGGCGTCCGTGACTACGAAGTCGAGGTTGGCCTGATGCTTGGGCATGCCCCAGATTCCCTTGCCGCCCTTGACCGAGATTTCGGTGTTGACCGGCAGGTCCAACACGAAGAGGCCCAGCCTGAACGACTTCTGGAAGATGAGCGGCAGGAACGGCGGGACGGGCCGGCTGCCGTGGGTGACGGCAATGGCCAGGGAATATTCGATGTATGTGCCGATATCCGTCGACGTATGGTTGACCACCATGACCATCAGCAGGGCCTTGCCCCCGAAGCTGAAGGGCCGCAATTCCTTGCCTGGGAGCAGTCCAGCGGCGGCGCGTTTGTTGATGGGAAAGGCCGCCATCAGCATGGGGGAGTCGTTCGACTCAAGCGGCATCACATGATTGATGCCATCCACTTTGGCGTACTGGCCGCTGAGTCTGGTCTGGCGGCGTGGGACCGGTGAGGGAAGCAAGCTGTGGAAGGACCTGTGCATCGCCGCATGCAGCTGTGCGAAGTTTTTCATGGCCGTTCCTCGGGACCAACAGCGAATCTACGGCCATGGTCCCACCGGGCCGGGCATCTGTCCATGACGCGGACTTAGCGCCTGGGCGCCGCCGTCGAGTTGCGGATGACCAGTTCGGGCGTGAGGCGCTCGTCCGCGACGGGAGCCTCGGGATTGTTGAGCCGGTCCATGGCCACGGCTCCGGCGACGCTTCCCAGTTCCATCGCGTGGAGGTCGACCGACGTCAGGTCGATGCCGTGGAGCCGGCCGGTCCGTGAGTTGTCGTAGCCCACCAGCGACAGGTCCCCGGGAACGGCGAGGCCCCTGGCGTAGGCAGCTTCGCGTGCCGCCATGGCGAACTGGTCATTGTGGGCGAAGACGGCGGTCGGGCGGTCCGCTGAGCCAAGAATTTCAACTGCGGCACGCTGTCCGGCAGCCTGGGTGAAGTCATCCGCCGGTACGGTCCAGGGAACCAGGCCGGCGTCGCGCATCGTCTTTTCGTAGCTTTTCCGCCGGACCGTGTGGCCGTGATAATCGGGTCCAGCCAGATGGGCGATCCGGGTGTGTCCAAGGCCGAGGAGGTGTTCGGTAGCGGCGCGGGCGCCGGCGTCGTCGTCCGAATAGACGCTGTCGACGCCGGGTACCGGCCGCGCGACGCTGACGATCGGGACTATTTGTGCAAGTTCCTGCACCCGTTCGTCCGGGTCGAGCAGCGTTGCGGCGATGATGATCCCCACCCGCGCCTCGATCAGCGATTCCACGGCACCCGGATCCACGCCGTCGATAGACTGGGAGACGCTCAGGATGAGTCGGTTGCGCGCCTGGGGGAGCGCCATCCTGACGCCGCTGAGGATGTCGGCGTAGACCTCGTTGTGGATGTCCATCAAATAGAGCCCGACGGCGGAGCGATGCTTGCGTGCCAGGTCGGCGGCGGCCGCGTTGGGCCGGTAGCCGAGACGTTTTGCCGCGTCGAAGATGGCCTGTTTCGTCTCGCCGCTGACACCGGGTGCATCGCGGAAGGCGAAAGACACAAGCGTGCGGGAGACGCCGACTTCACGGGCCACATCGCTCTGTGTCGCGGGACGAAGCTGCCGGTCAAGACCCATGGGTTCATCTTCCCACGGCGCAGAGGTCTCAATTAAGTCATTTGTTAGATTGACCTTACATTTAACCCTTTCGCGCGTTAGTCTGTAATTCAGCGCGGGTGTATGACCCGCATCACAAGACAAAGGAGTCCTGATGTCTGCAACGCAAAGCCATAGGGGAGCCGGCAGCGCAATCGCGCTTCCTCCACTGACGAGCGGCCCGCACCGCAAGCGCCTTGGCATGGTCGCCCTGATCGCCACCTTCGGCGGTCTGCTGTTCGGCTATGACACGGGGGTCATCAACGGGGCGCTCCGGCCGATGACGGCCGAGCTCGGCCTCACCCCGTTCACCGAGGGCATCGTCGCCAGCTCGCTCGTCTTCGCCGCGGCAATCGGCGCGCTCTCGGGCGGCCGCGTCTCCGACGGGTGGGGTCGGCGCAAGACGATCATTCTGCTGGCTGTGCTGTTCTTCGCCGGCACCCTGGTGTGCGTGTTCACACCGAGCTTCGGCGTGCTCGTCGTCGGCCGCGTCCTGCTCGGTCTTGCCGTGGGCGGCGCCTCTGCGGTGGTCCCGGTGTTCCTCGCAGAGATGGCCCCGTATGAGATCCGCGGCTCCCTCGCGGGCCGCAACGAGCTCATGATCGTCGTCGGCCAGCTGGCCGCCTTCGTGGTCAACGCCATCATCGGCATCGTGTGGGGCGACATCCCCGGCGTGTGGCGCATCATGCTTGCGGTCTGCGCGTTGCCGGCGATCGCGCTGTTCTTCGGGATGCTCCGCGTGCCCGAGTCGCCGCGCTGGCTCGTCGAGAAGGGCCGGCACGACGAAGCCCTCGCCGTGCTGCAGTCCGTCCGCTCCGAGGACCGTGCCCTTGCCGAGCTCGGCGAGGTCGAGAGCGTCGCCAAGGAAGAGCAGCAGAGCCAGCAGATCGGTTGGCGTGCGGTCTTCAGCAACAAGAACCTGTTCCGCATCCTGCTCGTGGGCATCGGCCTGGGCGTCGCCCAACAGCTGACCGGCATCAACTCGATCATGTACTACGGCCAGACGGTGCTCGTCGAGTCTGGCTTCAACGAGAGCGGCGCGCTCATCGCGAACATCGCGCCCGGCGTGATCGCCGTGATCGGCGGCGTCATCGCCTTGTCTCTCATGGACCGGATCGACCGTCGCAAGACCTTCATCCTGGGCCTCACGCTGACCACCAGCTGCCACCTGCTCATCGGCTTCGCCTCCATGATGCTGCCCGTGGGCAACCCGATCCGCCCGTACCTGATCCTCTTCCTGGTGGTTGCCTTCGTCGGGTCCATGCAGACGTTCTTGAACGTCGCGGTGTGGGTCTACTTGTCGGAGGTCTTCCCGCTGCACATGCGCGGCTTCGGCACCGGCGTCTCGATCTTCTTCCTCTGGGTCGTCAACGGCTTCCTTTCGCTGTTCTTCCCGTCGTTGGTCGCGGGGGTCGGGATCACCGGCACGTTCTTCCTCTTCGCCGTCGTCGGGGCGCTCGCCCTGGTCTTCGTCGTCAAGCAGGTTCCCGAAACCCGTGGCCGCACCCTGGAAGCACTCGAGGAAGACGTCACCACCGGTGCCATCTACCTCGTCCACAAGAGCCAGGGCTAGACGCGGAGCCGATAGCCCCGCTTGACTACGGTTTCCACGAGCTTCCCGTCCGGCAGCGAGGACCGCAAGCGGCTCACCGTCATGTCCAAGGCATGGACCGAGCCACGCAATTCCAGTAGGTCTGATAGCGCCTCGCGGGACAGCACGGCGCCCCCGGCTCCCAAAAGCGCCCGCAGCAGGAGCAGCGGAGCCGGGGCCAGCTCCACCACGGAACCATCGATCCTCAAACAGCGGCCCCGGAGCTCGATATGCCCGGCGGGCGTGTCGAGCCGGCGCACATGGTTCAAGGCCAGGTGTTCCGTCACGAGGCGGATGAGCGCACCCATGCGGTAGCGGTCCGGGATGAGCGGAGAGAGCCCGGCGTCGATCAGCGGCTGTGCGGTGACGGGCCCGACGGCGGCGACGGTCACCTGGGTCTTGAGGGCATCGACCAGCTGCCGGTACAGGCCCATCTCGTGGGCCGTGCTCCACATGGCGTCTACCGCGGGCGCGCTCGTAAAGGTGAGCACATCCAAGTCCCCAGAGCATGCGGCTTCGATAAGGCGCGGCAGCTTGTCTTCGCCGTCGGGCTTGACCCAGCGGTAGGGCGTGACGGTGAGGACCGTCGCGCCGGACATCCTTAGGCGTTCCAGCTGGCGGACGTCGGTGTAGCCGTGCAATTGCACGGCGACGGTCTTCCCCCGGACGCCTTCGTGAAGGAGCATGTCCACCAGCGTGGCGGTGGTTTCGTCACTGCTGATCCCGACGTCGGCAAGTCCTGCCGCGCGGACCGCACCCCGCGCCTTGGGTCCCCGCACGAACATGCGGCAGGCGGCCAGGACGTCGAGGAGTTGCTCGCCGATGCCGAAGGAGTCCGCGGCCTCGCACCAGCGCCGCATGCCGTAGGCGGTGGTTGCGATGCAGATATCGGGCTTGGCGGCGATGATCGTTTTCGTGTCCTCGATGAGCGTCACGTCTTCCTGGACCGGGGCGATCTTCAGCGCCGGGGCGTGCAGCACCGAAGCGCCACGCCGTTCGAGCGCCTCGATCAAGTCGCGTGAACGCCGGTGTGAAGTCACTCCGATGCGGAAACCGTCCAAGGGCGCGTCGTCGTTTAATGCCTGGGTGGCCAACGCCGAGCCAGCATCGAGGGAATCAAGGGCATTCAACGTAGTCATGTGTATTCTTTCAGGCTTCGAGGAGGGAAGCTGCGAGGCGGTCCAGGTCTGCCGTGGCTTCGGCGTGGCTGCGGTTGGCTTCGGCCACCCGGACCACCTCGCCGATGACCAGGACGGCCGGGTTGGTACAGCCGGCGGCCGCGGTTTCGATGGTACCGAGTTCGGCGATCGTGGTGCGTTGTCCGGGGCGGTAGCCGCGTTCGACGACGGCCATAGGCATTGCGGGATCCATCCCGGCCCGCCTTAGCCCGGCGGCGAGTTGGGGGAGGGTCCCGATGCCCATCAGGACCACGATGGTCCCGCCAAGCCCGGCGAGGTGCGTGTGCTCTTTTTCGGTCAGGGGTGCGTGGCCGGAGACCACCGTGAACATGTGGCTGACCTCGCGGTGCGTGACGGGAATGCCTGCGGCCGCGGGGACCGAGATGGCGCTCGTGACGCCGGAGATGACGCGGACGGGGACACCCGCCTGCACGCAGGCGCTGACTTCTTCGCCGCCGCGGCCGAACACATAGGGGTCACCGCCTTTGAGCCGGACCACATTCTTGCCGCTCAATGCGGCGTCCACCATGAGCTTTTCGATGTCGCATTGGGCGACCTTGTGGTGCCCCGGGCGCTTGCCGACATCCACCATCTCCGCGGACGTGAGTTGCGCCAGCTCCGCGTAGGGGGCAAGCCGGTCGTAGAAGACGACGTCGGCGTCCCGCAGCGCGTTGACCCCGCCCACCGTGAGCAGGTCAAGGGCGCCGGGTCCGCCGCCGACCAAGGTGACGTGGCCTGACCCGCCTGCGGGAGGTTCGCTGGCGACAGGAATCCCCGCTTCGCGGCAGCGTTCGAGCAGGGGTTCCCATCCGGGCTGGCCGTCGTCGACTGCCGCGACCAGGAAGGGGCGCTCGGGCAGCGGGCCGTCAGCGCCGGCGCCGTCGGGGGTGCTGAGCCGATGGACGACGGCGCCGGCGGCTTCGAAGCGCCGGACCGCTTGGCGTGCGGCGTGGGCCGAGCCGGTGACCAGAACGTCGCGGCCTGTGAGGTCGAGGGTGAGCTGCATGGCTTGGTGCTCCTTAGTCCTGGCCGCGGACGGGGATGGTGCTGGCGATGAGGACGCCGCCCTTTTCCTCGTTGGTGGCGGGGCGGATCTGGCCGCGTTCGGGGACGAACGCAATGGCCTCGTCCTTCTGGTCGGGGGCGTTGACGAAGGAACGGAAGCGGCGCAGGCGTTCCGGGTCCTTGAGGGTTTCGGCCCATTCGTCCTGGTAGTTCTCTACATGCCGGGCCATGGCGGCCTCGAGCTCGTTGGCGATGCCGAGGGAGTCGTGGATGATGACGTCTTCGATGTGCTTGAGGCCGCCGTCGAGTTCTTCCTGCCAGCGGGCGGTGCGCTGCAGGCGGTCGGCGGTGCGGATGTAGTACATGAGGTAACGGTCGATGTATGTGATCAGGGTGTCGTCGTCCAGGTCCTGGGCGAGGAGTTGGGCATGGGCGGGCAGGAAGCCGCCGTTGCCGCCGACGTACAGGTTCCAGCCTTTGTCGGTGGCGATGACGCCGACATCCTTGCCTCGGGCTTCGGCGCACTCGCGGGCGCAGCCGGAGACGCCCATTTTGAGCTTGTGCGGGCTGCGCAGTCCACGGTAGCGCAGTTCCAAATTGATGGCCATGGCGACCGAGTCCTGGACGCCGAAGCGGCACCAGGTGGAGCCGACGCAGGATTTCACGGTACGCAGGCTCTTGCCGTAGGCCTGGCCGGACTCGAATCCGGCGTCGACGAGTTCCTTCCAGATCTCCGGGAGCTGTTCGAGGCGGGCCCCGAACATGTCGATCCGCTGCCCGCCTGTGATCTTCGTGTAGAGCCCGTACTTCTCGGCGACGGCGGCAATGACCCCGAGGCCCTTCGGCGTGATTTCGCCGCCGGCGATGCGGGGGACCACGGAGTAGGTGCCGTCCTTTTGCATGTTGGCCAGGGCGCGGTCGTTGGTGTCCTGGAGGGTGCCGCGCCCGGCGCCCAAGACGTATTCGCTGTTCTGCGAGGCGAGAATCGAGGCGATGGTGGGCTTGCAGATGTCGCAGCCCGCGCCGGTGCCGTATTTCGCCAGGATGTCCTCGAAGGAGGTCAGTTCCAGGACACGGATGGCGTCGAAGAGCTCCTGGCGGGAGAGGCTGAAGTGCTCGCACAGGGCCTTGGAGACTTCGATGCCGGATTTCTTCAGTTCCCCTTCGAGGAGTTTCTTGAGCATCGGGACGCAGGAGCCGCACTGCGTCCCGGCCCGCGTACAGGTCTTCAGCTCACCGAGTTCCTGGACGGGGGCGTTCCCGTCGCAGGAGCCGCAACCGTTGATGGCGTCGCGGACGCTGCCTGCGGCCACGTTGTTGCAGGAGCACAGGATCGCGTCGTCCGGCAGTTCGGTGTCGGGCGCGTCGCCGCCGCCCGCGGCGGTGAGGTAGGCGCCGGGTTCGGCGGGAAGTTCGCGGCCGAGCAAGGGGCGCAGGCTCATGTAGGGGGTGGCGTCGCCGACGAAGATGCCGCCCAGGAGGGTCTTGGCGTCGTCGGTGGTGACGATTTTCTGGTAGACGCCCCGGGCCGGGTCGGCATAGACGATTTCCAGGGAGTGTTCGGTGGTGGCGAAGGCGTCGCCGAAGCTGGCAACGTCCACGCCGGAGAGCTTGAGCTTGGTGGCGGTGTCAAAGCCGGGGAAGGTCGCCTGCCCGCCGTGCAGCCGGTCGGCCACGATCTCGGCCATGGTGTTCGCCGGCGCCACGAGTCCCAGGCACATGCCCTCGAAGTTCGCCACCTCACCGATGGCCCAAACACCGGGGACCGGCGTGGCGCAATGGTCGTTGATGACCACGCCACCTTTCTTGCCGAGTTCGAACAGCTGTTCTGCGCCGTCCGCATTGTCCTCGGCGCGAAACAGTTCATCGCGGGGGCGGATGCCGATGGACGCGATGACCATGTCCGCGGGGATGATGCGGCCGTCCTTCATGAGGACTCCGGTGACCCGGCCGTCGTCGTCGGACAATACTTCGGCGGGGTAGGTTCCCGTCAGCACTTCGAGTCCCTTGGCAGCGACCAGCCGGCCCAATGCCTGGCCGGCGCCCTCATCCAGCTGGGCGTTCATAAGCCAGCGCGAGCCGTTGATGACAGTGGCTTGCGCGCCCAGCTCCATGGTGCCGGCTGCTGCTTCCAAGCCGAGGAGGCCGCCGCCGATGGTGACGGTCCTGACGGTCCGCCCGAGCGTCTCCCTGAGTTCGGCGATGGCATTGTTGATGGCCCACACGTCGTCGAGGGTGCGGTAGACATGGGCGAGCTCACCGCCGGGGAAGGGGAGCCGTGCCGCGTCCGAGCCGGTGGCCACCACCAGGTGGTCGAAGCCGTACGTATTGCCGGCCGCGGTTTCCACGGACTTGGCCTCGGGATTGATCTTGACCACTCGTTCGCCCGTGCGCAGGTCCAGGGCCTCGTGCTCCCACATGGACATGTCCCCCAGGCTGAGGTCGTAGTCCACGTCGGTCAGTGCCTTGCTCAAGGTGACCCGGTCATACGGAACGTGATCTTCCTCGGCCAGGACCGTGACGTGCCAGCCCTCAAGACCGCGGGTATGCATGGCATCGGCGAAACGGTGGGCCGCAGGGCCCCCGCCCGCCACGACAATACGGCGCAGGTTTTCTGGGGTGGAGGTGTGTCCGGTCACTGGTGGCCTTTCGCATACGCCGCAGAACGTGCTCCGCAACTTGTCGTTTCAGACTACGGACGGGCAGTTTCTCCTCAGTTTCCCTTTTGTTTCGTGGTCTTAACTTCTGGGTCACGATTGGATGTCGGGTCGCGTGAGGTCTCTTTTACGCACCGGACACATTGACTGCGATCGAGTGAAACACTGCCCGCCTACCTTGAAGGTATGGCTGCTGCGCGGCCAGGGCCTGAAAGGAAGGGCAGCATTTGTCCCGACGCAGGCATAGTGGAAAGGGTTGACATGACCGTCATTCTGGAACGGGAAGAACAACTGACGAGCGCGTCGACGGCGTCGGGCTGGCACCGGATATGCCCGTTGGATGAGCTGGAGCCGGCTTGGGGCGAGGCAGCGTTGATCGACGGCGTGCAGGTGGCGCTCTTCCGTGTCGACGCCGAAAATGTCTACGCGGTTGCCCAGCAGGACCCTGCAACTTTGGCCAACGTCATGGCCCGCGGCATTACCGGTTCCCGGGGATCACGCCCCACCATCGCCTCGCCGTTGCACAAGGAGGTCTACGACCTGCAGACCGGTGAGTGCTATTCCAACCCCGGGCTCCGGCTTCCGGCATTCAAGACCCGGATGGTTGACGGTTTCATCGAGGTCGAAGTCTAACTAGAGCCCGAGCGCCTCGCGGACGTCCGCGAGGATGTGATCCAAAGTGGTTCGCGCTGCCTGCCGGGTTTCCGCGAGTTCCGCCGCCGATCCGACCGGCTTGATGACCTCCAGGTAGCACTTGAGCTTCGGCTCGGTGCCGCTGGGCCGGATGATGACGCGGCTTAGGTCCTTGGTCAGGTAGAGGAGGCCGTCCGTCGGCGGCAACTGCTCGCTTCCCTCGGCCAAGTCCACAAAGGTCTCGATGGCGGATCCGCCGAAGGATTCCGGGGGATCGGCCCGGAGCCGGTTCATCATGGCGTCCAGCAATCCAAGGTCCGCCACCCGGATGCTGAGTTGGTCACTCGCATGCAGGCCGTGCACCAGGTAGATCTCGTCCAAGGTGTCGAAGATCGTCTTTCCTTCGGCCGTGGCCGCCGCAGCCAGTTCGGCGATGAGCAAGGAGGCCGAAATGCCATCCTTGTCCCTGACGAGTTCGGGTGCCACGCAGTAGCCCAGGGCCTCTTCGTAGCCGTAAACCAGCCCGGGCACTCGGGAAATCCACTTGAATCCTGTCAGGGTCTCCTCATGCGCGAAGCCAGCCGCAGCAGCGATGCGGGAGAGCAGCCGGGACGAGACGATCGAATTGGCAAATACACCCCGGCTTGAGTCGCTTTGCCGGACGTCGGCGGCGTGCCGGGCCACGACATGTGCCCCAAGCAGGGCTCCTACTTCGTCGCCGCGCAACATCCGCCAAGCACCCGTGTCCGGGTCCTTCGCCGCCACGGCCGCACGGTCGGCGTCGGGGTCGTTGGCCAGCACGATATCGGCATCCAAACGCGCCGCTGCCGCCAAAGCCAGGTCCAGCGCGCCGGGTTCTTCCGGGTTGGGGAAGCTGACCGTGGGGAAATCCGGGTCCGGGGCTGCTTGCTCTTCCACGAGTGAGACGTCCGTGAAGCCCGCGGCATTGAGTACCGACACCGCAGTCTCGCCGCCCACGCCATGCATGGGGGTCAGGACGATCTTCAGCTCGCGGGCCGGAAAGTTTTCGACGTCGGCCAGGCCGGCCATTGCGGCCTCGTACTCGCCGGTGATGGAGCCGGGGAGCACGGTCCAGCCGGATTCAGCCAGTTCAATGGAATCCAAAGAGCCCACGGCTTCGATGCTTGCGGCTATCTGCGAATCGTAGGGCGCCACGATCTGGGACCCTTGGCCGCTTTCCTCAACAGCCCGGCCGCCCAGGTACACCTTGTATCCGTTGTCCTGCGGGGGGTTATGGCTCGCTGTGACCATGACGCCGCCGTCGCAATCAAGGGAACGGACCGCGTACGCCAGCAGCGGGGTAGGAAGCGCCGAAGGCATCAGGAAGGTGTCGATTCCCGCGGCCGTGAAGATTGCCGCCGTTTCCAGGGCGAAGACATCCGAGTTGTGCCTCGCGTCATAGCCGACGACGGCGCGCGGCCGCGTTCCGGGGGAAGCCGCCTCAACGGCGTCCTTGAGGAAGGCCGCCAAACCTGCCGCTGCGCGCCGCACCACCACGCGGTTCATCCTGTTGGGACCTGGGCCGAGGGCTGCCCGGAGTCCCGCGGTACCGAACTGCAGGGTTCCACTGAAGCTGTCTTCAAGCTGTTGACGGGCTGCAGCGACGCCGCTGGAGGCGAGTCCGGTCAGTTCGGCCAGTGCTGCCGCAGTGATCGGGTCCGGGTCCTGGGCAGCCCACTCGCCGGCGTCGGATATCAGCTTTTCAAATTCGGCATCGCTCGATGTCATAGGAACAAAGCTATCGTCAAAGAGATTGAATGCCGAGGTCACGAGCTATGGCAGCCGTCACAGTCCGGTCGCCCCCACCCCAACTGACTCGCATTTGTTGTCGTTATGGGGCGTTTTAACGACAAGTACTGCGAGTCAGTTGGGATGCCGGGGGCGGTTCCGCTGTTCGTGGTGGCGCTATTTGGCAGCTTGGGTCGAGCGGGTCCGCACCAGGGCTGTGACGCCGACGGCCAGGCCGATGAGGCCGGCCGCGAGGCCGAACCAGCCGGCCGTGGATCCGGCGTCGCTCGTCGACGCCGCAGCTGACGGAGCAGGTGTCGCGGACGGTGAGGACGTGGAAGCCGCGGCATCGTCACTAGCTGTGGTCACGAACGAAGGAGCCGGGTGTTCCGGTTCGGGCTGTCCCGCAACGGTCTTCTCGTCCCATTTCACTACTGAGCCGTCGGTGTACGTCTGGGTCGCCGGCAGCGACACAGTGGTGCCGGCGTCGGGCAGGACCCCCACGGAGATCGAGAACGCCTGGTATTCGTTCTGCCCGATCTGGTGGGCGGCGTCCGCAGTCCACACCACTGAACTGATCGCCTTGGTCACTGTTGCTCCGGCAACCGTGATGGGCTTGGGCAGGGTGGTGGTGACGAGCTGGGCCGTCCAGCCCTCAACGGGTTTCACGGACACCGAGTTGAAGGGTGTATCGGTGGGGAGGGCGACTTCGAGCTTGTTGGTCTTGGCTGTCGCGGACTCGTTGGGGACGTTGAAGGTCAGGTGGGTGTAGCCACCAGCTGCGGGGTCGTCGGGATTGACGTTGACGTGTGCTGAGGCGGCTGAGACGCCGAAGGCGAGCAGCCCCGCGGCCATCATGGCAGCGGAGGCGGTTTTGAGGGTACGGCGGCGTGAGGATTTCATGGCAAGGTGCCCTTTCACAAATGAAAAGCGGTGGGTGGCCGGGCGGACGTGGGTCCGGACCGGTGAAGGCAGCGAGTCGCCGCCGGGACCCTTTCCGTGTGTGATGACGGGTCTTAGGCGGCGGGCACCAGGGTGGGTGGACCGCGCCGCGAGGGAAGCCGCAGTCCGGCAAGGCCGCGAGGACGCACAGCCGGAGGCGTGCAGGGGGCTGGGGCGCGGAGCGGCTGAATCGCTGTTGGAGCCGGCAGTTGGACCAACGGTCGCAGCCACGATGCCAAGGCCCACAGCGCTTGTTCGCCGCGTGCAAGCACCAGCGCAGTGCCCGCGGTTGCCAGGGTGTGCGCCGCGAGCATCTGCCAGTCGCTTGCCGCGGCGTGGCTCGAGGCGATGACGCCTACGGCGTCGGGTGCCGGCGACCAAGGGACATGTCCAGCATGCCCGGACGGTAATTGGGCCGCGGTGGAGGTCCCGGACAGGGCGCCGAACGCCCAGTGAAGACAGAGCTGCCCGGCCCCTAGTAGTCCTGCGAGGGCCGGAAACGACAGCCGGGCGCGCGTCAGGATGGCGACAGGGAGGATCGTCAAAGCACAGAGCGCCGTCAAAATGGCTGGCGCCGGAAGGTTTCCGCCGCCGGCAAGGTGACCACCCGCGGCCAAGCCCAGGATGATTGCGCCGATCAGGGTTGTTCGTAATAGCCGGAAAGGCGCGGATGTCATGATCGGCGGTCCTTTCCGGTTCGGTGGCAGTGGCGGAGAATCACTCAAATTCTACGGTGCCGCCCGGGCCCGAAGCGCCGGGGAGCTTTGACCCCCCGGCACTCGATCAAAGTTTGGCGATGATGTCCGCCAGGAGGCGCGAAATGCGTGCACCCGCCGTCTGGCCCGCCTCGATGACTTCCTGGTGGCTCAGCGGTACCGGGCTGATGCCTGCGGCGAGGTTTGTCACCAACGAGATGCCGAAGACCTCCATGCCTGCATGCCGGCCGGCGATCGTTTCCAAAGCAGTGGACATGCCCACCAGGTCCGCGCCGATTCGCTTGGCGTACTGGACCTCGGCCGGAGTTTCGTAGTGCGGGCCTGTGAACTGGGCGTAGACGCCTTCATCAAGCGTCGGATCCACTTCGCGGGCCAGGCCACGGATGCGCGAGGAGTACAGGTCCGTGAGGTCGACGAACGTGGCGCCTTCAAGGGGCGAAGCCGCCGTCAGGTTGATGTGGTCACTGATGAGCACGGGAGTTCCGGGGGTCCAGGCCTCGTTCAATCCGCCGCAACCGTTGGTTACCACCAAGGTCTTGCATCCGGCCGCCGCGGCCGTGCGCACGCCGTGGACCACTGCGCGGACGCCTTTGCCTTCGTAGTAGTGGGTGCGCGCGCCCAGGACGAGGGCCCGCTTGCCCTGCTTCGTCAGGACCGAGCGGATGGTGCCCACATGCCCCTCAACGGCAGGAGCATGGAAGCCGGGAACCTCCGACGCCGTGAGGGTCGCCGTCGTTTCGCCTATGAGGTCCGCAGCCGCGCCCCAGCCTGAGCCGAGGACGAGCGCGACGTCGTGCGATTCGACGCCGGTCTCCGCCGCGATGTAGTCGGCCGCAGCTTTGGCGGCCTCGAATGGGTCTGTTTTCATCAGCTCTGTGTTACTCACTGGTACAAACTACAGTGCCGCGCGCGCTGTTGAACAGGGCGCAGTCGGGCAGGTAAACGGCCTCGGCGGGCGTCCTCAGGCGGGGCTTAGTGGCAGGTCCGCCGGCATTAAGTGAGAATTGAACATTGTGACCATGCATCCAGACTTCAGCTCACCACGAATCGCGATCCTGGGCGGAGGTCCAGGCGGATATGAAGCGGCCATGGTCGCAGCGCACCTGGGCGCGCGGGTAACCCTCATCGAGCGCGCCGGGCTCGGCGGCTCAGCCGTCCTCACCGACGTCGTACCTTCCAAAACCCTGATCGCGACGGCGGATCTCATGACCCGCGTCGGCGAGGCGGGGGAGCTGGGAGTCAAGTTCGCCGTCGACGGCGGCGATGTAGCGCCGCGCATGCGCGCGGACCTCGCACACATCAATGACCGCGTGCTGCACCTCGCGCGGGAGCAGTCCGACGACATCCGGGTGGGCCTCGAAAACCTGGGCGTGGAAATCCTGATGGGCTCCGGCAAGCTCCTCGACAACCACACCATCGAGGTCATCACCTCGGACGGCGTCAAGACGATCACCGCCGACGCCATTCTTCTCGCTGTCGGCGCCCACCCGCGCGAGCTGCCCACGGCAAAGCCCGACGGTGAGCGCATCCTGAACTGGGCACAGATCTACAACCTCGAGGAGCTTCCGGAAGACCTGATCGTCGTCGGTTCCGGCGTCACCGGCGCAGAGTTCGCTTCCGCCTACAACGGCCTTGGCTCGAACGTCACCCTGATTTCGAGCCGCGACCAGGTGCTTCCCGGCTCGGACACCGACGCGGCCCAGGTCCTTGAGGGTGTCTTCAAGCGACGCGGCGTGCGCGTTCTGTCCCGCTCGCGCGCGGAGGCGGTTGAGAGGACCGACGCCGGCGTGAAGGTGACGCTCGGCGATGGCAGCACCGTCTCGGGCAGCCACTGCCTCGTGTGTGTTGGCTCCATCCCGAACACTGACGGAATGGGCTTGGAAGAAGCCGGCGTGGCTGTCACGGAGTCCGGCCACATCAAGGTCGACGGCGTGTCCCGCACCACGGCGCCGAACATCTACGCGGCGGGCGACTGCACCGGGATCCTGGCCCTCGCCTCGGTCGCTGCCATGCAAGGCCGCATCGCGGTTGCGCACTTCCTGGGCGACGCGGTCATGCCGATCAAGCTCCGCCAGGTGGCGTCAAACATCTTCACTTCACCGGAAATCGCCTCCGTGGGCGTCTCCGAGGCCGACCTCGAATCCGGCAAATACCAGGGTGACGTGGTCATGCTCTCCTTGCTGAGCAACGCCCGCGCCAAGATGCGCAATTCCAAGGACGGCTTCGTCAAGATCATCGCGCGCAAGGGTTCGGGCACCGTGATCGGCGGCGTCGTCGTTGGACCGAACGCCTCCGAGTTGATCTTCCCGATCGCCGTCGCAGTGAAGCAGAAACTGCATGTCGACGACCTCGCGAGTACCTTTACCGTGTACCCCTCGCTGACCGGGTCCATCTCGGAAGCTGCGCGACGGTTGCACGTGCATATGTAGGGCATGGCTCTCGACTCGCATTCGGATTTGTGACACATTAAATGCCCCGCGACGCGCGTATTCGCGTGTCGTGGGGCATTTTGCGTCGCGTGAAACCAGATGCGCCATCCAAACCGCTCCGTACTCGCGGTGGATCGGACATCCCACTACCCGCCAGGCCGCTGCGCCCGGCGGCGGGTTCGTCGTGTTCCGTAAGGTGCGCGGTCCTCGGAAGGTGACGGCGGCTGCCCAAGCGCCGGGTCAAATGCCGGGGCCGCGCCGGCTCGCCCTGCTGGATCCGCCCGAGGATCGCGACCGCGGTCACGACGGCGGCGGCGGTGATCCGCAGCGGGTTCTGGTGGGCGCACTCGCGGCGTTGCGCTCGCTGGCACGGACGGCGGTGGACGACGTCGGGCCGCTGGGGCTGCAGGATTCCGCCGCGTTTGCTTCCCGTGTGGAGGAACTCTCCCGCACGCTGGACTATTTGCAGCTTGCTGTGCAGCCACCACCACCATCTGATCCACTCATCCAAGTCCGAACCGGCTTGCCTTGGTTCATCCCGCCACCCCACATCGACCCACGGCAAAGACCACGCAAGAACCGCTACTTTCAGCTGTGACCACGTGTGTCCGTGTGATGGAAACTGTCAGGCTAGGCGATGCACGGGCAGCTATCGGCAACCGCAACAACGCCGAACCCAAGATCGAGCCCCTACGCCGCAACCCCCTGAAAGTGCTTTTCAATAATCCCCTTGATGTCCCCATGGCACCCGCCGCACCCGGTCCCCGCGCGGGTCGCTTTGGAAACCTCCGGCACGGAAGAGCAGCCATCCAGCACGGCTTCCTCGATGCTCGCACCGCTGACGCCGGCGCAGCGGCACACCGTGCGCTGCGGGTCATCATTCGAAGCGGAAAGGCCGAGTTGGTCCGGACCGTCCAGTCGAAGCAGGAGCGAACGGTCTGCGGGCAGCTCGGAGCCGCGTTCGAACAGCATCACGAGCTCCGCGGCCGTGCGCGGCATGCCTACCGTCACGAGTCCTTCGAGCGCGCCGCCCCGCGTGGTCATTTTGACGTAGCGGCCGTGTTCCGGATCGGCCCACTGGGCGACCTGGCGCCGCGGCATCCCCTCGGAGACGCCGGCGGACAATAACTCGTCATCCCACGGTTCGGCGCTGTTGTCCCCGGCAACCGCCAGGTTGATGCCGCGCGCCTTCAACACCACGACGCCGGGCTTCTCCTGCGGGAGCGGTGCCAAGGTGTCCGCAGCGCCCTGGCCGCCCTCTGCAAGGAGGATCAGATACTCGGCAAGCCACTCGGCCTGCCGCCAGCCCGGACCCACCAAGCCTGAAGGACCGAGCGCGGTGCGGCATTCGGGGCACTCGGCATCGGCGCAGCGGACTTCGGCGCAGTCGCCGATCGCGAACATGTGCGGCTCGTGATAGGTCCGCAAGTGGTGATCCACTAGGATCCCGGTGGCCGCAGGCAACCCACAACCTTCGGCCAGTTCGATCCGCGGACGCACGCCGCAGGACAGAACCAGCAGGTCACCTTCGACCCTCGATCCATCGTTGAGTACCAGGGCGGAAAACATTCCGTGCGGGCCGTTGTGTTCCACCGCCGTGGAACGGGCGTTGCCCACCATGGTGATCCCGCTGTTGCGCAAGCTCGCCGCGAGAACGGCCCCGCCTCCGCGGTCGATATTGCGGCCCAGCGGGAAGGCGCCGTTGTGAACCACTGTGGTGAGGGCGCCTTCTTCGGCCGCAGCCAAGGCAGTTTCGAGGCCGAGTACACCGCCGCCGAGGACGATCACGCGCTTGCCGGCAGTCACGGCGTCGCGCAATTGCGCGGCGTCACGAAGGTCGCGGAGGGCCGTCACCCCTGAAGGGAGTACAGGGTGCGAAGGATCGGGGTTGATACCCGTAAGGTTCGGAATGACGGGCCGCGAGCCTGTGGCGAACACCAGGCGGTCGTAACCGGGCGTGGTCCCATCCGATAGGACCACCTGCTGGCGGGCGCGGTCGATGCGTTTGACCGTGACGCCCAGCCGGACCTCGACGCCGTCGGCCGCCAAAGCGGCAGCGTCCGCCATCGCGAGTGCCTCCGCGGTGGTCCGCCCCACGCCGAGTTCCGCCACCATGACGCGGTTGTACGCGGCTTCGGCTTCCTGTCCGACGACGAGCAACCGGACAAGGCCGCTCCGCACGGCAGGCACCAACTCGTCCACCAGCCGGGCCGCGACCGGCCCGAATCCCACCACCACAATTCGCTCGCTCACGACGCCTCCTTGACTTGAATTGGCAGTGCCGCCTTACGGACCCAGACCGTGCTGGTCTTGAACTCCGGCATGCCGGAAATAGGATCGCTGACCGCTTCGGTGAGCAGGTTGGCGCTGCCCGGTCCGGGGAAATGGAAGGGGAGGAAGACGGTGTCCGTCCGGATGCTGTTGCTGAGCTCCACCCGGCACACGACCTCTCCGCGCTCGTTGGAGACCCGGACGAAGTCCCCGTCGGAGATTTTCCTGACAGCCGCCGTCGCGGGGTGGATCTGCAACAGCGGTTCCGGCTGCGCCGCCGCAAGTTCGGCCACGCGGCGGGTCTGGGCGCCCGATTGGTAGTGTTCCAGCAGCCGCCCGGTGACGAGCGTCAGCGGATCAGGATCAGAGCCGACGACGGCGGAGTGCCGGGACCGCTTCTGCGGCGCCACCGGGACCATCACCGCGCGTCCGCCGGCGTGCGCGAAACCGTCGAGGAAGAGCCGCGGCGTTCCCGAACTGCCGGTGGGATAAGGCCAGTAGGCGGCTTCCCCGCGGTCCAGCATGGCGTAGTCGATTCCGGAGTAGTCGGCCAGGCCGCCCGCCGAGGCAAGCCGGAGCTCCTCGAAGACGGTCTCGGGATCGTCGCTGAACGTGGACGGTGCGTCGAGCGATTCGGCGAGCCGGGCCATGAGCCACAATTCGCTGCGGACGCCCGGGGGAGGGCTGAGTGCCTTTCGACGGCGGAGCACGCGGCCCTCGAGGTTGGTCAGGGTGCCTTCTTCCTCGGCCCACTGGGTCACCGGGAGGACCAGGTCGGCTTCCAGCGCCGTCTCGGACATGAAGAAATCGCAGACGACAAGGAAATCCAGGCTGCGCAGGCCCTCGATCACGGCACCGGCGTCGGGGGCTGACACTGCCACATTGGCGCCGTGCACGAAAAGGCAACGGATACCGTCGGGCTGTCCTAAAGAATTCAAGAGCTCCACGGCCGGAAGTCCGGGGCCGGGGATGAGGGATTCGTCGACGCCCCACACTTTGGCGACGTGGGCGCGGGCGGCGGGATCGGTGATCTTGCGGTAGCCAGGGAGCTGGTCGGCCTTTTGACCGTGCTCGCGGCCGCCCTGGCCGTTGCCTTGGCCCGTCAGGGTGCCGTAGCCGCTGCGGGCAGATCCCGGCAGGCCGAGGAGGAGGCTGAGGTTGATCGCTGCCGTCGCGGTGTCCGTGCCGTCGACGTGTTGCTCGACGCCGCGGCCGGTCAGGATGTAGCTGCCGCCGCGCCGGGCGCCGTCGGCAAGTCGGCGGGCGGTGTCCCGGATAAGCGTGGCGGGCACGCCGGTTATCGACTGGACGCGCTCCGGCCAGAAGCCGGCGAGGCTGCGAACGATCGCGGGGTAACCCGTGGTGCGGTCCTGGAGGTAGTCGGTGTCGGCGAGGCCTTCGTGGACCACCACGTGGGAGATACCCAACAGTAGGGCGAGGTCCGTTCCCGGGGTCGGCTGCAAGTGGATGCCGCCGCCGTCACCGGTGAATGCGGCGGTCGCGGAACGGCGGGGATCGGCCACGATCAGCCCGCCGGAATCCCGCGCGCCCTGCAGGTGCTGGACGAACGGCGGCATGGTCTCGGCAACATTGGAGCCGAGGAGGAAGATGACGCTTGCCGAATCAAGGTCCTCGACGGGAAACGGAAGGCCGCGGTCCACGCCGAACGCGCGGTTTCCGGCTGCCGCAGCTGAAGACATGCAAAAGCGCCCGTTGTAGTCGATGCGCGAGGTTCCGAGCGCCAGGCGGGCGAACTTGCCCAATTGGTAGGCCTTCTCATTGGTGAGTCCGCCGCCACCGAACACGCCGACGGCGTCGGGACCGTACTGCTCGCGGGTCTGCTTGACGGCTCCGGTCACCAGCATGAGTGCCTGGTCCCACGTAACCGGCCAGTGGACGCCGTCGGACCCTTTGAGCATGGGTTCCGTGACGCGTCCGCTGTGGTTCAACAACGACGGCGATGTCCAGCCCTTGCGGCACAGCCCGCCCCGGTTGGTGGGGAAGTCGCGGCCGGCTACTTCCAGGAGCGGAAGCGCCTTTGCCGCGGGAGCGGGGTCTGACCCCGGCTGCGCAACCCCTGACCCCGGCTGCGCTGTGGGCGCCGCCGGGGTCAGGGTCATGGCGCACTGCAGCGCACAATACGGGCAGTGGGTGTTGGCGCCATTGGGCATGTTAGATGTGTCCCATCGCGTTGCGGTTGGCCTTCCGGAGGTAGCAGGCCCAACAGACGATGAGCATCAGCACGTAGGCGCCGACGAAGCCATAGAACGCCGGGGTGTAGGAGCCGGAAGCGCTGGATGCGTTGAGCACCTGGGGGATGACGAATCCGCCGTAAGCGCCGATCGCCGAGATCAGGCCGAGGGAGGAAGCCGCGAGCCGGGCCGTTTCGGCGGGCTTTGCACCGGAGAGCGCTGCCCGGCTGGACGTGGCAAAGATGACCGGGATCATGCGGTAGGTGGCGCCGTTTCCAAAGCCGCTTGCGGTGAAGAGGAACAGGAACAGGAGCAGGAAGAGCCAGAAGTTCTTGAGGGGAAGGGTCCAGATCATGGTCAACGTGATGACCGCCATCGCCGCGAACGCCGTGACGGTCATGCGGGCTCCGCCCATGCGGTCGGCCATGCGTCCGCCGTAGGGACGGGCAAGGGAGCCGACCAGCGGGCCAAGGAAGGCGAGCGAGAGGACAACCGCGCCGAGGTGCATGGACGAAAAGGCCGGAAAGTAGTCCTTGATGAGCTTGGGGAAGACTCCGGAGAAGCCGATGAACGAGCCGAAGGTGCCGATGTACAGGAAAGCCATGACCCACAGATGCGGTTCCTTGAGTGCGGCGATGGAGCCTGCGACGTCACCCTTGGCGCTGGTGAGGTTGTTCATGTACTTCCAGGCGCCGAACGCAGCGACAAGGATGAGGGGAATCCAGATGAGGCCGGCCATGGGCAGGTTGACGGTCCCGGCGGCCAGGACGGTGACGGCGATCGGGACGACAAGCTGCGCGACGGCGGCACCGAGGTTTCCGCCCGCGGCGTTCAGGCCCAGCGCCCAACCCTTTTCACGGGCAGGGTAGAAGAAGGTGATGTTTGCCATCGAGCTGGCGAAGTTGCCGCCGCCGAAGCCAGCGAGACCGGCGACCAGCAGCATGACGCCGAACGGGGTGCCGGGGTTTGAGACACACAAGGCGAGGCCCGCCGTCGGGATCAGCAGCAGGAGGGCCGAGACGATGGTCCAGTTGCGGCCGCCGAACCTCGGAACCATGAAGGTGTAGGGGATACGCAGCGTGGCGCCGACCAGGCTGGGGATCGAGATGAGCCAGAAGATCTGGTTGGTGTCGAATTTGAAGCCTGCAGCAGGGAGCTGGACGACAACGATCGACCAGAGCTGCCAGACGACGAAGCCGAGGAACTCGGCGAAGATGGACCAGTACAGGTTGCGCTTGGCGATGGAACGGCCCGCGGCTTCCCACTGTTCCTTGTTCTCTGCATCCCAGTTGGCAATCCAGCGGCCAGGGCGGTGTTCAAGCTCGGGGACGAGGGCGGTGGGCGCCTGCTCGGTGGTGAGGATTTCAGTGCTTCGGTCAACTGTCACGGGGTGCCTCCTTTGTGGGGACGTTGTCCTTCCACGTTAGGGAGAGCGCGTTTCGCGGACCGTCGCGGTGTGTAAACGTGCTGTGACATTCACCTATCGGAGGGGGTCACCGGTGCGTGAGGCGATGGTGAGGTTGTGGCGCGGACCACAGGATGAGACTTTTCGAAGTGTCCGCATAATGGACGGAATTGTCCATTTGTTGGATACCCGGAACTATTATTGAACTCTCAAATAATCTGCAGGCAGGCTCAGGAACGCCGGGCCGGCGTGAACGAAAGCAACCACTACATGTCTTCCATCGCTGCATCCAAGGAAAGCGAGTCAGTCAAGCCGGTCAACTCGCGGGGGCGGGTGATCTTTGCCAGTCTCATTGGCACGTCCATCGAGTTCTACGATTTCTACGTCTATGCCACGGCAGCCGTGCTCGTCTTCCCCAAACTCTTCTTCCCGACGGCGGACGAGACCACCCAGCTGTTGAGCTCCTTCGCGGTATTCGGTGTCGCCTTCGTCGCGCGGCCACTTGGCTCCATCATTTTCGGCCACTTCGGTGACAAGTTCGGTCGCAAGGGAACCCTAGTTGCGTCCCTCCTGACCATGGGCATTGCCACGTTCCTGATCGGCTGCCTCCCGACTGCCCAGGTCCCGGGCTGGACCTTCTTGGCACCCACCTTGCTGGTAGTCCTGCGTTTCGCCCAAGGCCTGGCCCTCGGCGGCGAATGGAGCGGCGCCGCGCTGCTCGCAACCGAGAACGCGCCGGCCAACAAACGCGCGATCTATGGGACATTCCCTCAGATGGGTGCGCCGATCGGTTTCATCCTGGCCAACATCATCTTCCTGGTCTTTAGCTACACCTTGACTCCCGAGGCCTTCGCCGCCTGGGGTTGGCGCGTGCCGTTCCTGCTCAGCGCCGTCATGGTGATCCTTGGCCTCTACGTGCGCCTCAAGCTGATTGAAACTCCTGCGTTCACCAAGGTGCTGGAGTCGAACGAAGTAGCCAAGCTGCCCATCGGACGCGTGTTCAAGACAAGCTGGCGCCCGCTCATCCTCGGTACTTTCATCATGTTGGCGACGTACGTGTTGTTCTACCTCATGACCACGTTCACCCTGACCTACGGCACGAAGCCCACGCTGGCGGGCGCTCAGGCCGCAGCGGTGAAGGCCGGAAAGCCCATGACGGACGCGGCCGCCGCGGCGTTCGTCCCGGGCCTTGGCTTCAGCCGGAACGACTTCCTGTGGATGCTGATTGCCGGCGTCGTCTTCTTCGGCATCTTCACCCTGGTGGCGGGCCCGCTGGCCGAAAAGTATGGCCGCCGCAAGATGCTCCTGGCCGTGACGGCGGGAATCCTGGTGTTCGGCTTGCTCTTCGTGCCGTTGTTCAGCGGCGGCTTCGTCGGGACCATGGCATTGCTGATCCTCGGCTTCACGCTGATGGGCCTTACCTTCGGGCCCATGGGTGCGCTGCTTCCGGAACTGTTCCCCACCAACGTCCGCTACACCGGTTCCGCCGTCAGCTACAACATGTCCAGCATCCTCGGCGCGGCCGTGGCTCCGTTCATCGCGGTCTGGCTCTGGGAATCAGCCAAGGGCAGCACGGTCCTGGTGGGCGTCTACCTCAGCGCCATGGCAGTGTTGACGCTCGTGGCACTGTTCCTGTCCAAGGAAACCAAGGACACGGACTACGAGAACAACGTCGCCTGACCCTGTATTAACAGGCTCGCGATTAACAGGCTCGAGTTAAATGGCTCCGGCCCCGCACCCATGGGTGCGGGTCCGGAACCATTTAAGTGCTGCTTTAGTCTTCGATCGTCGCGATGACGGCGCCTGCGGAGACGGTTTCGCCTGCCTTGGCCACCAGACCGTGAATGGTGCCGGCCTTGTGGGCAGTGAGGGGCTGTTCCATCTTCATGGCTTCGAGGACCACGATCAGATCGCCTTCGGCAACCACGTCCCCGGCGGCTACCGCCACTTTGACGATGGTGCCCTGCATTGGCGAAGTAAGGGCGTTGCCGCCCGCAACCGCAGCCGTGGCGCCGGCCGAGCGGGAACGCTTCTTGGCCTTCGCGCCCTTGGTGCCGGCGCTGGAAGCCGCGGAAACCGAGCCGAGGGTCGCGGGAAGGACAACTTCCAGGCGCTTGCCGCCCACTTCGACGACGACGCGCTGCCGCTCACCGGCGTCGGCGGCTTCTGTCCCGGTTCCGGTGGGTGTCCACGCGGGGACGTTGTTGACGAACTCAGTCTCGATCCAGCGCGTGTGAACCTTGAACGGGCCTTCGGCCGGAGCGAACGCAGGATCGGTTACCACTGCGAGGTCGAAAGGAATGACGGTGGGGATGCCTTCGACCACCATTTCCTCGAGGGCGCGGCGGGAACGCTGGAGGGCCTGTTCACGGGTGGCGCCCGTGACGACCAGCTTCGACAGCATGGAATCGAAGTTCCCGCTGATGACATCGCCCTGCTCGACGCCGGAGTCGATGCGGACGCCGGGACCCGTCGGGTTCTTCAGGGTGCTGATGGTTCCCGGAGCGGGCATGAAGTTGCGCCCCGGGTCTTCGCCGGTGATCCGGAATTCAAAAGAGTGGCCGCGGACCTCGGGATCCCCGTAGCCGAGCTTCTCGCCCCGGGCAATGCGGAACTGCTCGCGGACCAGGTCGATGCCCGTGACTTCCTCCGAAACGCAGTGCTCCACCTGAAGACGGGTGTTGACCTCGAGGAAGGAGATGATGCCGTCCTGGCCCACGAGGAACTCACACGTTCCCGCGCCCAGGTAGCCGGCCTCTTTGAGGATGGCCTTGGAAGACTCGTACAGTCGCTCGTTCTGCTCAGGGCTCAGGAACGGTGCGGGGGCTTCTTCCACGAGTTTCTGGTTGCGGCGCTGGAGGGAGCAGTCGCGCGTGGAGACCACAACGACGTTTCCGTAGGCATCGGCGAGGCACTGGGTCTCGACGTGGCGCGGGGAATCGAGGAAGCGTTCGATGAAGCACTCGCCGCGGCCGAAGGCGGCAATGGCCTCGCGCACTGCGGATTCGAAAAGCTCGGGGATTTCCTCGATGGTGCGGGCCACCTTGATGCCGCGTCCGCCGCCGCCGTAGGCGGCCTTGATGGCGATCGGGAGGCCGAATTCCTGGGCGAAGGCCAGGATCTCGTCGGCGGATTTGACGGGGTCGGCCGTGCCGGGAACCAGGGGAGCGCCGACCTTTTCGGCGATGTGGCGGGCCTGCACCTTGTCGCCCAGTGCCGAGATGGCGTCCGGGGACGGGCCGATCCAGGTGATGCCGGCGTCGATGACCTTGGCAGCGAACTCGGCGTTCTCGGCGAGGAAGCCATAGCCGGGGTGGATCGCGTCCGCGCCCGACTGCTTGGCGACCTCGATCAACTTGTCCATCACGAGGTACGACTCAGCGGCGGTGTTGCCGCCCAGCGCGTACGCCTCATCTGCCAACCGGACGTGCAGGGCGTCGCGGTCCGGGTCTGCGTAGACGGCCACTGAGGCGATGCCTTCGTCGCGGGCTGCGCGGATAATGCGGACCGCGATTTCGCCTCGGTTGGCGATCAAGACCTTGGTGAGAGGGCTGGAAATGGGCTGCGCCGGATTAGCTGACAAGTTGACTCCTTCTGTCCTTCAGGGAGCCTAGCGTGATTTTGAGGGTTCCGCCCATATTGATGGGGGATTCCGTGTGTAAGACGGCCTGTCTTTGTAGGGTTGCTACAAAGGCCGCAACCGGGCGACCGGCCCGGCCACTTGGCCGGCCGCTATTCGGTGGGCATGCCGGAGCCGTTGTGGGTCCAGAGTTCGGTGATTCCGACGTTCGCCTGCCCGAGCAGATCGCGGAGGGTCGAGATGGAGAGCCCGACGACGGCGTGCGGGTCGCCGTCGACCTTGCGGATGAAGGCGCCGCCCAAGCCGTCGATCGTAAACGAACCCGCGCAATGCAGGGGCTCGCCGGTTGCGATGTAGGCGTCGATGTCGTCCTCGCTCATCTCCGCGAAGTGGACTTCTGCGCTGGACACGGCACCCACCGTGGCCCCGGTGCCGTCGGCCGTCTCGCCGTCGTTCATGTCCGCTGCGGTGTCGCGGCAGTCCACCAGCCAGTGCCCTGTGTGGAGGACGCCCTTGGAGCCGCTCATGCGCAGCATCCGTTCCCTGGCAACGTCCGCCGTGTAGGGCTTGCCGTGCGATTCGCCGTCGAACTCGAATACGGAATCGCAGCCGATCACGAGGGCCCCCTCGGCGTCGGGCAGGGAAGCGACGGCCTCGGCCTTGGCGCGGGCCAGGAGGAGCGCGGTGTCGTGCGCGTCGGTCACCCCGTACCGGGCTTGCACCGCGTCCTCGTCCACGTCCGAGACGAGCACCTCGTGGTGGATGCCGGCGTCGGTAAGGAGCTTGGTGCGGGCGGGGGACTGGGAAGCGAGGATCAATCGGGTCACGGCTCAAGCGTAGTACGCGGGGCCTTCCTCCGACGCTCGCTCACATATGTGGGTGTTTGAGCCGACGCTCGCTCACCCACGTGAGCGAGCGTTTGGGGAAAAGGCGTTAAAGGTGAGCGGGCGTCGGTTCTGGACACAGAACCGACGCCCGCTCAAAGGCAACCAGGCGCTTAGTGCACCAGTTCCTTGGCCTCGCCTGCCGGCGTCGTGCGCTGGAGGTTGGCGCCCTCGACGTCGACGTCGGGCAGGATCCGGGACAGCCAACGCGGCAGCCACCAGGCCTTCTCGCCCAACAGGTACATCACGGCCGGAACAATCGTCATCCGCACCACGAACGCATCCACGAGCACGCCGAACGCCATCGCGAAACCGAGCGGCCGGACCATGGTCAGGTGGCTGAAGATGAACCCGGAGAACACGCTGACCATGATGATGGCGGCGGCCGTGACCACAGCGGCGGCATGGCGGAAGCCGGTTCGGACCGCTTGCTTCGCGTTCTCTCCGTGCATGAACGATTCGCGCATGCCGGAGGTGATGAACACCTGGTAGTCCATGGCGAGGCCGAACAGCACACCAATCAGGATGATCGGCAGGAAGCTCAGCACGGCTCCGGGGTTGGGAACGTCGAACACGGTGCCCAGCCAGCCCCACTGGTATACGGCCACCACGGCGCCGAACGCCGCCGCGAGCGAGAGCAGGAAGCCGCCGGTGGCGAGCAGCGGAACCACGATCGAGCGGAACACCAGGAGAAGGAGGACCAGCGAGAGCCCGACGACGATCGCCAAGTAAGGCGGCAACGCGGCACCGAGCTTCGCGGAGACGTCGATGTTGCCGGCTGTCTGCCCCGTCAGCCCGATGGTGGCGCCCGTGGCCTGTTGGATTTCGGAACCCTTGGCGCGCAGTTCCGAGACAACCTGGACGGTGCTGGCGCTCGCGGGTCCGTCTTTGGGGATGACCTGGAAGACGGCGGTGCGGTGGTCCGGGCTGAGGGCTACCGGAACGGCCGCCACGACGTTGTCGACGCTGCGCAGTTTATCCGCGACGTCGAACTGCTTGGTCTTGGCCTGGTCGTCGCTGAGGCCGTCCGGGAACGTGCCGACAACAACGATGGGGCCGGTCATGCCTTCGCCGAAGCTGGTCCGGGTGAGGTCATAGGCCTTGAACGCTTGCGAGTCGACCGGTTCCGAACCGCCGTCGGGCAAAGCGAGGCGCAGCTGGGAGGCCGGAAGGGCCAGCACCCCGAGCAGCACGACGCCGGCAAGCAGCCAGATCACGGGGTGCCGGGTCACCAGGCCGCCCCACCCACGGCTGCTTCGCCGGTGATCCTCGGCACGGTCCGCAGCGGCGTGCTCCGGTTCGGCGTTGTGGTGTTCCGCCTTGGCCCAGGCCCGCTTCGAGATCAGTTTGCGGCCCACCAGCGAGAGGACTGCCGGCGTTAGCGTCAGGGAGACGACGACGGCGACTGCCACCGTCGCAGCGGCCGACACGCCCATGACGGCCAGGAACGGGAGCCCCGGAACCACGAGCGCCGCAAGCGCAATGACGACAGTGAGGCCCGCGAAAAGGACGGCGTTGCCCGAGGTGCCCGTGGCGAGCGCCACTGATTCCTCCGCGTCCATCCCCGAAAGCAATTGTCCGCGGTGGCGGTTGACGATGAAGAGCGAGTAATCGATTCCGACGGCGAGGCCCAGCATGAGCGCGAGCATCGGGGAAATGGAACTCATGTCGATGACGCCGGTGAGGGCAAACGTTCCGCCGACACCAACGGCCACGCCGATGATCGCCATCAGGAGGGGCAAGCCCGCGGCGACGAGCGTTCCCAGCATCACGATGAGGGCGATCGCAGCCACCGCGATGCCGATGATTTCGGAGACACCGAACAACTGCGAGACGTCCTCGGTGATTTCCTTGCTGGCCAGGGCCGTGACACCGGCCGACGAGACTCCGTGGACGATGTCCTGGACTTGCTGCCGGACGGCGGGGGTCAGGCCATTGATGGAGGTCTTGAACTGGACCTGGGCAATCGCAGCTTTACCGTCCGTGGAGACGAACCGCATGCCTTGGGAAGCTGTCACCTCGCGTTTGGCCAAGGCAAGCGCGGCGGCGCCGTCGGTGGCTTGCTTCTGTCCGGCGTCGAGCTTCTGGCGCCCGGCCAGGAGTTCGGCCTTTTGCGGGGCAAGTCGGGCCTCGATCTGGGCTGCCGGCATGCCCGCAGCGGTCATTTGCTGCTCGGCAGCCTTGAGCTGGGCGTCGCCCGCGTCGAGGGTGGCACGGGCCTTGTCCAGCTCAGCCTGCCCGGCGGCCGCCTTCTGTTCCCCGGCGGCAAGGTCGGACGGCGCCTTGTCCAAGGTGGCTTGGGTTGTGAAGGGGTTGACCGTGGACTGCACATCCGGAAGCTTTTCCAGCTGGGCGAGGGCCGACGCAACGGCGTCCTTGCCGGCTTGGTTGAATCCGGCGTCGCCGGCTTCGAAGACGATACCCGCGGAACCACCCGAAGAGGCCGGAAGGTCCTTCTTGAGCTTGTCCAGCATCTGCTGGGTCTCCGTGCCGGGGATCTGGAAGTTGTTGGACATGGTGCCGTGGAAGGCAGCGGCGGAGCCGCCGACAGCCACGAGCACGGCAAGCCAGAGGGAGATCACCAGCCAGCGGTGACGGTAGGAGAACTTGCCAAGACGGTAGAGCAGGAGTGCCATATCGGAACCGATCTTTCGGTGTGTGGTTATGCCGAGTGGTGGGGATCAGCTGCGGGCTGATTGTGCGACGCCGGGCTTCGAGGGGCGGGTGCCGTGCCGTGAGGGGCGGGTGCCGTGAAGCCTGAACCGAGAAGACCGATCGCGTCGATCAAGTGCTGCCGCAAGCTTGCGAGGGATTCGGGGGAAAGATCCGGGCCGTGTTGTTCGAACCAGACGCTCATGGCTGCCTTGCCGCAGGAAATGATGGACCCGGCCAGGGCTCGCAAATAGAGCTCGTCGACACCCGGACCGAGGCGGAGACGGGCGGCATCGATGATCTGCGTGGTGCAGTGGTCCCAGGCTTCGAGTTCGGAGCGCACCAAAGCCCGGTTGTCGTGGGTGAGGCTGAAGAGCTCGGCCATGGGGGAGACCGTCATCGGGTCGGCCAGCGCCATGAGGGCCGCCCGGGCCGAATCGAGGATGGGTTCGTCCGAGGGGCGCAGCCGGAATTGCTCCAGGGCATGGTCCAGGAAGCCTTCGGTTACGGAGGCCAAGGCGGCTTCGAGGCTGGGGAAGTAATTGAAGAAGGTACGACGGGATACGCCGGCCGCTTCCGCGATGTCTTCCACCGTGAAGTTGCCAACGCCTTTGCTGCGCAACATGGCGAGGGCCGCGTCCGCGATCGCCTGGCGGTTGGCCAGTTTGTTCTGTTCCCGGCGCGAGGGGAGGGCGGTGGTGTCGGTGGTTGTCACGTACTTACACTAAGTGCAACTTTGCACTCAGGGCAAGTTAAATCTCCGGTGAGGCCTCGTGTTCCTGGGCCGCGGCCGACGTCGCGGGCTGCGCTGATTGCTCGGATGCGCCTTGCTTGGATGCGGCGCTCGTCAGGTAGATCGACTGGCCTGTGGCGCCCGGCTCGCCTTCGGCCAGGGGAATGGCGAACACCGCGGTGCCGTAGGCGCACACTTCAGTCCAGTTGCCGCCCATCTCGGACGTGTCGAAGCGCATGGCGACGATGGCGTTGGCGCCCCGCTGCTGTGCCTCGTTGACCATCCGGGCCATGACTTCCTGGCGGCTTTCATAGAGCGCCTTGGTCATTTCGGGCAGTTCGCCGCCGCCGAGCGAGCGGAAACCAGCCATCACTTGGGCGCCGAGATCCCGCGAGCGGACGGTGAGGCCCATGACTTCGCCGAAGACGGCGTCGATCCTATGGCCCGGAATCTTGTTTGAGGTGACAATCAGCATGGACAGAGCCTACCCAGAATTCACCCCTGTTAATACGACAAATCCCCGGGGCATTTCCCGGGGATTTGTCCTTGCGATAATGGGCCTTGTTAGGCCCCGGCGGCAGCGAGTTCCCGAGGCTCCTCGCTTGCCTCCGCAGACTCTGTCTCCGCCGCGAACGCCGTTCCCTTGCGGGGCGCGTTATAGAGCGATTCGTCCAGGATTCCTTGCCGCTTGGCGACGATGGCCGGAACCAGCGCCTGTCCTGCGACGTTGACCGCCGTGCGGCCCATGTCCAGGATGGGGTCGATCGCCAGGAGGAGTCCGACGCCGGCGAGCGGCAGTCCCAGCGTGGACAGGGTCAACGTGAGCATGACGACGGCGCCCGTGGTACCCGCTGTTGCAGCGGAACCAAGGACCGAAACCACCACGATCAGCAAGTACTGGCTGAAGTCCAGGTTGATGCCGAAGAACTGGGCAACGAAAATCGCAGCGACGGCCGGGTAGATGGCCGCGCAACCGTCCATTTTGGTCGTGGCGCCAAGCGGCACGGCGAAGGACGCGTAGCCCCGCGGAACGCCGAGGTTGCGTTCGGCGACGCGCTGCGTGAGCGGCAGTGTGCCGATAGAGGAACGTGAGACGAAGGCCAACTGCACGGCGGGCCACACGCCCGAGAAGTACTGCTTGACGGACAGTCCGTGGCTCTTGATCAGGATGGGGTACACGACGAAGAGCACAAGGGCCAGGCCTGCGTAGATGGCCACCGTGAACTTGCCGAGCGAACCGATGGTGTCCCAACCATAGACCGCGACGGCGTTGCCGATCAGGCCGATGGTGCCCAGCGGGGCGATGCGGATGATCCACCAGAGGACCTTCTGGATGACGGCCAGGGCGGAAGCGTTGAGGTTCAGGAACGGTTCGGCCTGCTTGCCGACCTTGAGGGCTGCGACGCCGACCGCGATGGCGATCACCAGGATCTGCAGCACGTTGAAACTGATCGAGGTGCTGGCAACGCCGTCCGTGACGCTCGTGCTGGCGCCGATGCCCAGGAAGTTCTTGGGGAAAAGACCCGTCAGGAACGCCCACCAGTCCCCGGTCTTGCCAGCATACTCGGCCTTCTTGGTGATGCCGGTGCCGGAGCCCGGCTGCAGGAGCACGCCAAGTCCGATGCCGATCGTCACGGCGATGAGCGAGGTGATGGCGAACCAGAGCAAGGTGTTCCATGCCAGTTTCGCCGCATTGGATACCTGGCTCAGGTTCGCGATGGAGCTCACCACTGCGGTGAAGATCAAGGGCACGACGGCGGTCTGCAGGAGCGAGACGTAGCTCGAGCCGATGGTCTGCAACGTGGTGCCGAGCCCGTTGGGAGCCTTCGTAGTGCTACCGGTGGCTTTGGCCACGAGGCCGAGGGCCAGGCCGATCACCAGGGCCGCGATGATCTGGACGCCGAAAGACATTGCCCACTTGGGAAGCCGGGACGAGGTCTTTCCGGCGGAAGTCAAAGTGTTGGATGAATTGCTCACCGGAACAAACTAGGCCCCGGTAAATACCACCGCGAGCCGACGTTGAGAAATGTTACATTCCCCAATTCGAGCCGCCACCGTACAAGCCTGCTAATCCGCCGTCAATCCACCCATTTATGAAGTTATTCCCGGACGGAATGTGGGGAATGTCTCGTACGTCTCAGCCCATCTGACTCGCATTTGTTGTCGTTCTGAGCCTCCAAAACGACAACAAATGCGAGTCAGTTGGGCTACCCCAGCAGCGCCCGACGAAGCGTATCCAGGCCGACAGAGCCGATGTTCAACGCATCCGTGTGGAAGGACTTCAGGTCGAATCCGTCGCGGCGTTCGAGTTCCGCCCGGATTTCTTCCCACAGCCGCTGCCCCACCTTGTACGACGGCGCCTGGCCCGGCCAGCCGAGGTACCGGGTGAATTCGAACTGGAGCTGGCCCGCACTGATGGGAAGGTTGGCCTTGAGGAATTCGAAGCCCTTTTCCGAGGTCCAGGTGCCGCTGCCCCAACGTTCCGGAACCTCCAGTTCGAGGTGGACGCCGATATCGAACACGACTCGGGCGGCACGCATGCGCTGCATGTCCAGCATGCCCATGTGGTCGCCCGGGTCCTTGAGGTAGCCAAGCTCCAGCATGAGCTTTTCGGCATAGAGTGCCCAGCCTTCGCCGTGACCGGAGACCCAGCAGACGTTGCGTCGCCAGTTGTTGAGGAGCTCGCGGCGGTAGACGGCGGTGGCCACCTGGAGGTGGTGGCCGGGGACGCCTTCGTGGAACACCGTGGTGGTTTCGGCCCAGGTGGTGAAGGTGTCCTCGCCGGCGGGGACGGACCACCACATGCGGCCTGGCCGGGAGAAGTCGTCCGAGGGACCCGTGTAGTAGATGCCGCCTTCGTCCGTGGGGGCGATACGGCATTCGAGAGTCTTCATGATGTCCAGGATGTCGAAGTGCACGTCGGCAAGTTCGGACACCGCGCGGTCGGAGAGGTCCTGCATCCAGGCTTTGAGGGCATCGGTGCCCTTGATTTGCCGTTCGGGATCGTTGTCGAGGATGGCTTTGGCCTCCTCGATGGACGCGCCGGGCTTGATTTGTTCGGCCACCCGTTCCTGTTCGGCAATGAGCCTGTCGAGTTCCTGCACCCCCCACGCGTACGTTTCTTCCAGGTCCACGGCCGCGCCCAGGAAGGAACGCGAGGCCACTGCGTAGCGTTCGCGGCCCACGGCGTCCTTTTCGGGGGCGAAAGGCAGAAGCTCCGCCTCAAGGAAGGCGGCAAGGCGCAAGTAGGCGGACCGCGCGACGGCGGCCCCGGCGTCGAGCGTTTCCTGCAGTTCCGCCGGCAGCGGCTGGCCGTCGATCGAGGCTTCGGCGGTGAGCTTGGCGAAGAAGCCGTCTTCGGCCGCGTACTTGGTTGTCTGTTCGATCACGATTTTCACCTGGCGGAGCGCGGAGACTTTCCCTGCGTCCCTGGCCGAACGAAGGGACACGATGTACCCGTCGATCGCTTCCGCAACGTTGGCCGCGCGGCCGGCGATGTGCTCCCATTCCTCGGCCGTCCCGGTGGGCATGAGGTCGAAGATCGAGCGGATGGTTTGGGCCGGCGACTCGATGTTGTTCAGGTCCGCGGCGTCCCAGCCGGATTCGTGGATCTCGAGGGCCAGGCCGAGCCGTTCCTGCATTGCGTCCAGGGTGACGACGTCGGAGGCGTCCGTGGGTTCGAGGGCCGCGAGCTCGTCGAGGGTGCGGCGTGCTGCCTTGGCGAAGGCCGCCGCGCCGGCAGGCGAGAAGTCCTGGTATTCCGTTTCGTGTCCGGGCAGGCCGAGGGTGGTGGCGAGGCTCGGGTTGAGGGCAAGGAGCGTGTCCGTGTAGGCGTCGGCGACCGCGTCGATGGCAGTCTGGAGGCGTGCCGGAGCTGTGTTAGGAGTAGTCACCCCACGAGCCTAACCGCGCCCGGTTATTTGTGAAAGGGTTGTTGCAGAAGATCCGAAGGCCAACCCAACTGACTGGCATTTAATGTCGTTCCGGGCCTTCAAAACGACATTAAATGCGAGCTGGTTGGGTTACCACGGAACTTAGCCCCGGCTGCGTTTCCAGGCGCCTGGTCCCGGCGTGGGGTCCATACGCAGTTGCTGGCGTCGCAGCCAGTGGCGGGTGCTCGGCTTTGGAGCTTCGGCTTCCTCGTGCGATCCGAAGGAGGCGACGACGGCGGCAAGCGCCGCGAGCTCTTCCGGCGTCGGGTCTCCCTTGACCACCGAAAGCAACGGCTCGGCGGGCGCCGTGTCCGTGGAATCGGGACCGGAGCCAGGAAGATGCTGTTCGGCGCTCACAGGGGGATGTTTCCGTGCTTCTTGGTGGGCAGGCTGGCGCGCTTGTCGCGCAGGGCGCGGAGGCCCTTGGTGATCTGGATGCGGGTCTCTGACGGTGCGATGACGGCGTCGACGTAGCCAAGCTCGGCCGCCTGGTAGGGGTTGAGGAGTTCTTCCTCGTACTGGCGGATGATCTCGGCTCGCTTGGCTTCGACGTCGCCGCCGGCCTCGGCGACAGCGGCAAGATCGCGGCGGTACAGGATGTTGACCGCACCCTGGGCACCCATGACACCGATCTGGGCCGTAGGCCACGCCAGGTTGAGGTCGGCTCCAAGCTTCTTGGAACCCATCACGATGTACGCTCCGCCGTAGGCCTTGCGGGTGATGACCGTCAGCTTGGGCACGGTGGCCTCGGCGTAGGCGTAAAGCAGCTTGGCTCCGCGGCGGATGATGCCCTGGAATTCCTGGTCCTTGCCGGGCAGGAAGCCGGGGACGTCCACCAAAGTGATGATGGGGACGTTGAAGGCATCGCAGTGGCGGACGAAGCGGGCGGCCTTCTCCGAAGCGGAGATGTCCAGCGTGCCGGCGAACTGCATCGGCTGGTTGGCCACGATCCCGACCGTGTGGCCTTCAACCCGGCCGTAGCCGATGATCACGTTGGGGGCGTAGAGCGACTGCATTTCGAGGAAATGGGCGTCATCAACGATCTGCTCGATGACCTTGCGCATGTCGTAGGGCTGGTTGGCCGAGTCCGGGATCAGCGTGTCCAGGGCGAGGTCGTCGTCGTCGAGCTCAAGCTCCTGCTCGTGTTCCAGGACGGGGGCCTCGGACAGGTTGTTGGACGGCAGGAAGTCCAGGAGCTCGCGGACGAATTCGATCGCGTCGGCTTCGTCGCTGGCGAGGTAGGTGGAGGTGCCGGTGGTGGCGTTGTGTTGGCGCGCCCCGCCGAGGGTTTCCATGTCCACGTCTTCGCCGGTGACGGTCTTAATGACGTCCGGGCCGGTGATGAACATGTGGGAGGTCTTGTCCACCATCACCACGTAGTCGGTGAGGGCGGGGGAGTAGGCCGCGCCGCCGGCGCACGGGCCCATGATGAGGGAAATCTGCGGGACGACGCCGGAGGAGTGGACGTTGTTGCGGAAGATATCCGCGAACATGGCCAGCGAGGCGACGCCTTCCTGGATGCGCGCGCCGCCGCCGTCGTTGATGCCCACCATCGGGCAGCCGTTGCGGAGGGCGAATTCCTGGACCTTGACGATCTTTTCGCCGTTGACCTGGCTCAGGGAGCCGCCGTAGACGCTGAATTCCTGGCTGTAGATGGCCACGAGGCGGCCGTCCACGGTGCCGTAGCCAGAGACGACGCCGTCGCCAAGGGGCTTCTTCTTCTCCATGCCGAACGCGGTGGAGCGGTGGACTGCCAAGGCGTCGAACTCGACGAAGGAGTCTTCGTCGAGCAGCATGTCGATGCGTTCGCGGGCGGTGTTCTTGCCGCGGGCATGCTGCTTCTCGATGGATTCGGGGCCGGAAGGTTGTTCTGCACGGGCCTGGCGGTCGCGGAAGTCGGCAATCTTTCCCGCTGTCGTTGTCAGATCGTGGCTCATCAAATGTCTCCGGCTCTGTAGCTGATTTACGCTGGCACTGCTTTGTTAGGCATGCGCTCTTAAGTAGCATCCGTACAAAGTGCGGGCCCTGTTGGCTAGTCTAATGAGGCAAAAGCCACAGACCGCTGTAGAAACCCTACAATTTTCCGACTTCAAGTCGAGCATCAAGCAATGTTACTCACCGGTAACATCGTTGGGCTACAGTGTCCTCATGACCTCAAGCAACGATGCTTCTGCAAGCCCTGCCCTTCCCTACCGGGCGCGTGGATCACTGAAGGGCCGCACCATCCTGATGTCCGGCGGGAGCCGCGGCATCGGCCTGGCAATCGCCACCCGCGCGGCCCGCGACGGCGCCAACATCGTCATCATGGCCAAGACCGGAGAACCGCATCCCAAGCTGCAGGGAACGGTCTTCACTGCCGCTGAACAACTGGAAGCAGCCGGCGGCCAGGCACTGCCTCTCGTAGGGGACGTCCGCAACGACGGCGACGTCGCCGCGGCGGTTGCCGCCGCCGTCGAACGCTTTGGCGGAATCGACGTCGTGGTCAACAACGCCTCGGCGATAGATCTCTCCCGCACTGACGCGATCGACATGAAACGCTATGACCTCATGCAGGACATCAACGTCCGCGGCACCTTCCTGCTGTCCAAACTCGCGCTCCCGGCCCTGCGGAAATCGGGCAACGCCCATATCCTGACGCTCTCGCCGCCGCTGAACCTCGACCCTAAATGGGCCGGCATGCACTTGGCGTACACCATGGCCAAGTACGGCATGAGCCTCACCACGCTGGGCCTGGCCGAAGAACTCAAGAACGACGGCGTGTCCGTCAACTCGCTGTGGCCCTGCACGCTGATCGACACCGCTGCCATCCGGAACATGCCGGGCGGAGCGCAGATCGTGCAAGCCGCCAGGGGATCGGACATCATTGCCGACGCTGCCCACGCAGTCCTGACCGGAGCAAACCTGGGCAACGGTTCGGCTATTAATACAGGCAATTTCTACACCGACGAAGAAGTGCTCAGGGCTGCGGGTGTTTCGGACTTCAGGCCCTACAGTCTGGGGGCCGCGGAGGAGAAGCTGGTGCCGGATATCTTCCTCTGAGCGGACAACTTCTTCCGGGACCGGCCTGGCTGGATAGGATTCTGTCTATGGACGTCGAACAGCCTGCCAGCAGCGAACCACGTGCCCCGCGCCCGGGCCTGGACCGTGATGCCCTGCTCCACCCCGACTTCCTCGCGGCCGCCGGCATTTCGCAATTGCAGATCGTGGAGACCACCGGCTCCACGAACGCTGATCTGCTGCGCGCCGTCACCACGGAGCCGAAGGAATGGGCCGATCTCGCGGTCCTCACCGCCGAGCACCAGACGGCGGCCCGGGGCCGTCTCGACCGTCACTGGGAGTCTCCCGAACGTTCGGCGATTTCCGTTTCGATCGTCCTGCGTCCCGTCAATGCGCAAGGCCTGCCCGTGCCCACGCAGAGCTACTCCTGGCTGTCCCTCCTGGGCGCGCTGGCCTTGCAGGAGACCCTCCTGGAAACCGCAGGCCTGCCCGCCGAGATCAAGTGGCCCAACGATGTCCTCGTCCGAGGCAAGAAGATTGCCGGCATCCTGGCCCAGATGGGGCCGATGGGGGACGGGTCTGTTCCAGCCGTGATTCTGGGGACCGGCCTCAACGTGACGCTCGGCGAGAATGAATTGCCTGTCCCGACCGCCACCTCCCTCTTGCTTGAGGGTGCAAGCACCACGGACCGCACCGTTCTATTGCGGAACTACTTATCCCGCTTCGGGACGCTCTACCGCAGCTTCTGCAATGCCGACGGCGACCCTACAGCGGGATTGGCCGGCGGCGCTTCCCTGCACAAGCGGGTGGAAGCCGTCATGGTCACCTTGGGACGCGAGGTGAAGGCTCATTTGCCCGGCGACCACGAGTTGGTGGGGCATGCGTCCAGATTGGATGAGTATGGTTCCCTTTTGGTGGTGGACCACGGTGGTCGCGAGCACGTCGTGACCGCCGGTGACGTCGTCCACCTGAGGGCTACCGAAAGCGGTTATGCGTAAAGAGCTCCTGCGTGGGGAGCAAGTCATCGTGATCACGCGGCAGCAGCCCAGGATGCTCTTTGGTCCCGTCCTGGCCTTCATCCTGGTCCCTGCCGCGGCAGCGTTCGCCTGTGCCTGGATAGTCAAGGGCGGGCCGGGCAAGCTGCTGCCGGTCATCACAAGCGACTGGACCCAATGGTTGGTCATGGCGTGCCTGGTGATCGTGGCAATCGTGCTGCTCGGCTACAGCCTCCCGCGATTCATCCGCTGGCGCGGCATCCGGTACATCCTCACGAGCGGCCGGATAGTTGCCCGTTTTGGAATGCTTCGCCGCGGCGACTGGCAAGTGCCGTTGGCCGCGGTGCGCGGGGTGGGCATCAAACAATCGCTGCTCCAACGGATATTGCGCTCCGGGAATATATCCTTGGATACCGGGCACCCCGGCGAGGCGGTCCTCGCGGATGTTCCGGAGGTCGGCAAGTTCCGGAGTTTCATCATGGATGCCATGGCCGAGCTTCCGACGAGTGTCGGATTCGGCTCCGGCCCGGTGCCGGGATCCGGCGATTTTGACAGTTTTGCTGAGTACCCGGATGCCGCGTTGCCCTGGGATATGAGAGAAGGTGGAAGAGATGAGCGTTGACGAGCAGGAGCCTGAGTACATGGACCACGAGCCCGACGCCGTGCCCGAACCTTCCGTGGACCAAGCGGCAACGGGGGTCCTCCCCGTCGTTTCCCCTCCCACCGGCGCCCTGTCTGCGGAACGGGTGGCCATCAAAGCCCTTGAAACCAGGCTTTTGGGCGGCGAACGCAAACTCCGTCGACGCGAAGTGGCGGCCGGCGCAGGCGTCTCGCTTTTGTCAGCCCGCAAACTCTGGCGGGCGCTGGGTTTCCCCAATTTCGGCGACCAGGACGTGGCGTTCACCGAGCGCGACCTCGGGGCGCTGTCCACCATCCTTGACCTTGTCCGCGCCGGAAAGCTCACCGAAGAAGCTGCCATTTCCGTGACCCGCGCCATCGGCCAGATGACCGACCGCATGGTGGTGTGGCAAGTCGAGGCGCTCATCGAAGACATGGTGGTGCAGCAAGGCATTCCCGATGCCGTTGCACGCAAACAGTTGGTCAACGAACTGCCCAACCTCGTGGATGCCATGGAAGAGATCCTGTTGTACTCGTGGCGCCGCCAGATGAACGCCGGTGTGCAGCGCCTGGCCGTCCGTGCCGAGGCAGGTCTACAGGCCAGCGAGGCCGGCCGCGAAGGGGACGAAGACGACGCACCGCTGCCCTTGGCACGCGCCGTGGGTTTTGCCGACCTCGTCTCCTACACGAGCCTGTCGCGCCGCATGAACGAGAAGACCCTGGCGCAGTTGGTCCAGCGCTTCGAGAACAAGTGCGCGGAAATCATCTCCATCGGTGGCGGCCGCCTCGTCAAGACGGTCGGCGACGAAGTCCTCTATATTGCCGAGACGCCGGCCGCGGGAGCTGAGATTTCCTTGGCGCTCGCCCAGGCATTCACCGAAGACGAGATCCTCCCGGAAGCCCGCGTGGCCATGGTCTGGGGACGCATCCTTTCCCGTCTCGGCGACATCTACGGCCCCACCGTCAACCTGGCGGCCCGCCTGACGGCCCTGGCTGAACCCGGCACGGTCCTGGTGGACGAGATGACGGCAGCAGCGCTGGGCCAGGACGAACGCTTCGTCCTGGTTCCGCAGACAGCCGAAAACGTTCGTGGTTTTGGGGAAATTCTTCCTGTCCGGCTTGCCCGCGGGCTTGGCAAGGGACTGGTCCTCGACTGATGAGTCCACAGTCCGCAGCGCCCACCCCCAAGCCGGGAGTCACAGTAACCTGTGGCTACGGGACGGATCGTGGACTCAGCCGGGAACTCAACGAAGATTCGCTCATCGCAGTGGACCCCGTCTTCGCGGTAGCCGACGGCATGGGCGGGCATGAGGCAGGCGAGATTGCCAGCGCATTGTGCGTACAGACCCTTGGCACCATGTCGCAATTGGCGGCGGGCGTACGATCGGCGACGGCCGTCGTCGTGCAGAAGTGCATCCTTGCCGCCGACTCCGAGATCCGGAAGGCCACGGGTGGCCGGGCCGGAACCACGCTGTCCGGGGTGGTTGTCGCGGAGCATATGGGCGTCGCGTATTGGCTGGTTATGAACATCGGCGACTCGCGGACGTATCGCTTGAGCGGGGGCGAATTCAGGCAGATCAGCGTGGACCATTCGGAAGTCCAGGAACTTGTGGAGGCCGGACGGATCACGCGTGAAGAAGCCACAGTGCATCCGCGCCGCCACGTGGTGACCCGGGGCCTCGGGACGGGCGGCGAAAACGAAGCGGACTTCTGGTTGTTGCCCATCCAGGACGGCGACCGCATACTGGTCTGCTCGGACGGACTCACCGGCGAGTTGAGCGACGAGCACATGTTCCGGATCCTGAGCACTATGGAAAAGCCCCAGGACGCGGTGGATGCCCTCATCAAGGAGGCGTTGCTGAGTGGCGGGCGGGACAATGTCACCGCGATTGTGGTGGATGCCAGGACCCCTTAGAACGACGCCGATGGAGCCCGCACAGGCTCCCGTCGACGGCGGTTTCGGGGAACGGGATTTGCGACACGCCCGGACTATGTAGGAAGATTCCGGTCAATACCACCCCAACTCCGGGCGGCCTGTGCCGTCCTGCAGAGGTAAACATGACCCAACGCTCCTCCGCGCGCTCTGGCGGCGCGACCCGTGCCGCCGTGCGACGCCCGTTCTCCGTTGCCCTCGCGGGTATTGCCATGGCTGTAGTGATGTGCGCCTTCCCGATGCTTTCGGCCCACGCCGAGACCACGTGCGTGACTGATTGCCCGGCTGTTGCCCCGGCCCCGGCCCCCGCACCGGATCCTGCTCCCGACCCGGCTCCGGATCCTGCTCCCGACATGGCTCCACCTGCAAAACCTCCGGCGCCGGCTCCGCCCGCGCCGGTGGTTCCGGCACCCGTCGTCGTACCCGTTCAACCCGCCCCGGTGGCGCCCGCGCCGGCCGCACCCGAGCCGGTCCCCGTGGTGACCGTCGAACCGGAACCCAGCATGGCGCCGTCGGAGGCTCCTGTGGACTCCAGCCCGGTGACCCCGACGGACACCCCGACGACGAGCAGCCCCTCGCCGTCGGCGTCGTCCAATTGGAATACCCCCATCCAGGACGGGCTCAAGGCCACCCAGGCTGCCGCGGTGAGCAATGCCAAAGGGCCGGGTTCGGACATGTTCGCTGTGATCGCCATTATGGGCGCCGTGCTTTTGGTGGCGGCCGGCGGCATTGCCTTCGCGTTGTGGAGCCGCCACCGCTTCACGCACTGATTCCTTCTTCCCATCCGGGGACCCTATTTTGTCGCGGCTTTGCGGCAAGATAGGTACGTGAGCACAGCAGAGAGCGAAACCGCAGTTCCAACGGAAGCCGTACGGGAAGAGTACGAAAACCTCGCAGACCTCGTCCGCAAGTACCGCTATGCGTACTACCAGGAAGATGCCCCGACGGTTTCGGACGCCGAGTTCGACTCCCTCTACCGCCGCCTCGAGGAACTCGAGGCCCTGCATCCCGAGCTCGTGTCCAACGATTCGCCCACGCAAGAAGTGGGCGGCGAGGTTTCGGCCGCGTTCGCGGCCGTCGAGCACCTGCAGAGGATGTACAGCCTGGAGGATGTCTTCTCCCTGGACGAGCTGGAAGCGTGGGTCCGCAAGGCCGAGGCTTCGGTCGACAAGCTCGGAACGGCGGCCTCCCGCATTGCGTGGCTGACGGAACTCAAGATCGACGGATTGGCAGTGAACCTGCTCTACCGCGACGGCAAGCTGGTGCGTGCCGCCACGCGCGGAGACGGCACCACGGGTGAGGACATCACCCACAACGTGCTCACCATCAAGGAGATCCCGCGCCAGCTCAGCGGCAGCGGGTTTCCGTCCGAGGTGGAAATCCGCGGCGAAGTCTTCATTCCGTCCACGGCTTTCGCGGAATTCAACGAAGCGCTGATCGAGGCCGGCAAGGCGCCATTGGCAAATCCCCGCAACGCCGCCGCCGGCTCCCTGCGCCAAAAGGATCCCGCGGAAACCGCCAAGCGTCCGTTGCGGATGTTCGTCCACGGCATCGGGGCCCGCGAAGGCCTCGACACCACGAGCCAGTCGGAGACGTACAAGCTGCTCGAGGAATGGGGCCTGCCGGTCAGCCCCTACCTGAAGGTCCTGGACTCGTTCGAGGAGGTCCTGGACTTCATCAAGCACTTCGGCGAACACCGGCACGATCTCCTGCACGAGATCGACGGCATCGTAGTCAAAATCGACGACTTCGCCACGCAGCGTGCCCTCGGCTACACCTCACGCGTGCCACGTTGGGCCGTTGCCTATAAATACCCGCCGGAGGAAGTCCACACCAAGCTGCTGGACATCCAGGTCAACGTTGGCCGCACGGGCCGCGTCACCCCGTACGGGGTGATGGAACCGGTCAAGGTGGCCGGATCCACCGTGGAAATGGCCACCCTGCACAACCAGGATGTGGTCAAGGCCAAGGGCGTCATGATCGGTGACATCGTGGTGCTGCGGAAGGCCGGAGACGTCATTCCTGAGATCGTCGGTCCGGTCTTGGCGCTGCGCGATCAACAGGATCCTCCCGTGCGTGAGTTCGTGATGCCCACGGAATGCCCGTCCTGCCACACGCCGCTGGCTCCGGCGAAGGAAGGCGACGTCGATATCCGTTGTCCCAACGCGAAGTCGTGCCCGTCCCAGCTGCGCGAGCGTGTCTTCCACGTCGCGAGCAGGGGAGCCTTCGACATTGAGGCTCTTGGGTGGGAAGCAGCCATCGCCCTCACCCAGCCCGCCGAACCGGAAACTCCGCCCCTGCGCAGTGAGGCGGCGTTGTTCAGCCTCACGCCGGAGGACCTCGCGGAGGTCCGCATCCACCGCGAGAAGCGCTCCAAGGGCGTAGGCACGGGAACGTTCGAACTGGTGCCCTACTTCTATTCCAAGGCCACCGCCAAGACCCCGTCCAAACCCACAGCCACCACGGACAAACTGTTCAAGGAGCTTGAGAAGGCCAAGACGCAACCACTGTGGCGCGTCCTTGTTGCCTTGTCCATCCGGCACGTTGGCCCCACGGCGTCCCGGGCACTGGCCACGGCACTGGGCAGCATGGACGCCATCCGTGCCGCGTCCGAGGAGGAACTGGCCAACGTCGACGGGGTGGGCCCGACCATTGCCGCGGCACTCAAGGAATGGTTTGCCGTCGACTGGCACCAGGAAATCGTTGATAGCTGGGCGGCCGCCGGGGTGCGCATGGTTGACGAGCGCGACGCCGGCATCAAGCGGAACCTGGAAGGCCTCACCATCGTGGTGACGGGTTCGTTGCCCACGCTGAGCCGCGACGAAGCCAAGGAAGCCATCATCATCAGGGGCGGCAAGGCAGCCGGCTCGGTTTCCAAGAACACCAGTTACGTCGTGGCCGGCGAGAACGCGGGCTCCAAGCTGGACAAAGCAGAGCAGCTCGGCATCCGGGTGTTGGACGAGGACGGATTCAAGGCATTGCTCGACGGCGTCCTGGAACCTGCCGCTGGCGCCGCACCGGATGACGAGGGCGCCGCCGTCGCGCTAGCGGCCGCTACCGCTGCGGAAACGGAATCCTCCGAATGACGGCCGATGCCTTGGACCTTCTCGCGGTCGCCCGTGCGGCAGCTGCGGCAGGAGCGGAGGTACTCGCCGCCCGGCCGGCCGGGCCCAACTCGGCGGGAACCCTCGGCGTCGTGAACAAAGGCGACGCCGGCGACTGGGTGACGGCCTTCGACGTCGCGGCGGAGAACGCTGTGCGGGCCGCGATTACGGCTGCCCGCCCGCATGACACCATCACGGGCGAAGAGCACGGCACCACCCGGCCCGATCAGCCGAGCGGCTACCGATGGTCGATCGATCCGCTCGACGGCACTACCAACTTCATCCGCAACATCGTCTATTACGCCACGTCCGTGGCTGTCGCGGACGCCGACGGCGTCTGGCTGGCCGGCGTCGTCAACGCCCCCGCGCTGGGGCGCATCTACTCTGCGGCACGTGGCCACGGAGCATGGCTTGAGGAAAACGGGCAGCGCAGCCAGCTGAGCGGACCCCTGCTGGGCCGCACGGGACTGATCGTGGCCTCCGGGTTCAGCTACGATCCCGCCACGAGGGCCGAACAGTTCGCCGGGCTCGGCAACCTGATGGAGGGCTTCGCCGATCTTCGCCGGCTCGGCTCCGCAGCGTTGGATCTCTGCCTCGTGGCCGATGGAACCCACGACGCCTTCGGGGAACGCGGGCTCAACGAGCACGACTACGCGGCGGGCGCGTTGATCGCCGAGGAAGCAGGATGCTGGGTCCGCCGCCCACGGCTGACCAGCCCGCTTGACGGAGGCCCCACTGACGCGGACCGCCTTGAAGCGTGGACCTGCGCGGGAACCCTCGAGCTCTCGGGCAAGTTCCCGCTCTAAGGTCGTTCTGGGCGTACGGGTGGTCCTGGTCGTTCGGGGCGTTCTGGGCGTTCGGCCGCGCCAGCCTGGTGGAACCCTGTTCGACATGTTCAAACGCTCGCTCACGTATGTGGGGTGTTCCGCCGTCGCTCGCTCACTTGTATCTGAGCGGGCGTTGGGTGCAGGGGTGATAGTTCGGTCACGGAAACGCTGCTTTGGCGTCCCGGCCCCCGCAGACCCGACTACCATGGATCAGTGCATTCGCAGATTACCGTCCGTCCCGCCCTGCCCGAAGACTACGACGCCGTAGCCCGTATCACGATGGCGTCTTACGTGACCGCTGGCTATTACGGCAGCCCGGACCACCCTTACTTGGAGAAGCTGCGCGACGTGGCCGGGCGCGCCCGGTACGCCGACGTTTTCGTCGCCGAGCGCGATGGCCGGATCATCGGTTCCGTTACGTCGGCCAAGGCCGGAGGCGATTTTTCGGACATTGGCCTTCCGGACGAACTCGAAATGCGCACCTTGGTAGTGGATCCGGAGGTTCAGCGCTCGGGTGCGGGACGCGCCCTCGTGCAGGCGGTCGTCGACCAAGCCCGCTCCATGGATGGCATCAACGCCGTTTCCCTCACCACGGGCGCAACGTGGGAAAGCGCCAACGCCCTTTACGCCAAGACCGGATTCGACAGGGAACCGGAGCGTGATTGGTTTGTTCCCGGGACCGACATAAAACTGTTCGTTTACCGGCAGGATGTCCGCCAGCCATAAAGTTTCCTCGTAAACCCCGGCTATCGGGCCGGGTGCGGAAACTGAGAAAGGCGCGGCATGCGCAAGACATTCGGCACGGGCTCGGTCTGGGAACAGACCCTTGGATATTCCCGTGCGGTCCAGGTGGACAACACGCTCTTCATTTCGGCCACGGCGGCGTCCGGGCCGGATGGCATCGTCGGCGACGACTTCTACTCGCAGACCAAATACATCCTCGAAAAACTGGGCGCGGTCCTGGCCGACGCCGGGTTCGACTACGAGGACGTCGTGCAGTCCAAGCTCTACCTGACCGACATCAGCAAGTGGGAAGACGCCGGCCGCGCGCACGGCGAGGTGTTCGGCGAGATCCGGCCCACCCTTTCCCTGGTCCACGTCTTGCCGTTCCTCGACCCGGAAATGCTGGTCGAAATCGAACTGGTAGCCCAAAAGAGCGCCTAAGCAGCCCAACTGACTCGCAGTAGGTGTCGTTTTGACGCCTCATAACGGCATCTACTGCGAGTCAGTTGGGTTGGCGGGCTACTTGGGTTTCCGGGCTAGTTTGGGGAGAGCCGCGCGGGGACGCCGTAGCGGTGTTCCGGGCGGCCGGTGCTCCCGTAGCGCAGTTGGATCTCGACGGCGCCATCGTCGGCGAGCGAGGACAGGTACCGTTGCGCCGTGGCGCGCGAGACCCCCACGCGTTCCGCCACTTCGGTGGCCGAGTATTGTTCCCCCGGTGCCAAGGACTCCAGCACCGATGCTTCGGTCGCGGAACGCGGCCTTCCCGACTGCGCGACGTCACCGGCGATGAGCGCCCGCTTGGCCCGTTCGATCGTGTCCTGGTCCACGGCGTGCTGCCGGCCGAGAAGACGCCGGTATCTGGCATAGGAACGCAATTGCTGCGACAGCGATTCGGCGGTGAACGGTTTCAACAGATACGCCAGGGCCCCGCGACGCAATGCTGTCCTGATGGACACGGCGTCGGACGCTGCGGTCAACATCATGGCATCCACGTCGAGTTGCCCCAGAAGGTCCAGGCCCGAACCGTCCGGCAAATAAACGTCCAGCAACACGAGGTCCGGCCGCAGGCTATGGACGGATTGCAACGCCTGCGCCGTGGATCCCACCGGGGCCAGGGCCAGGAAACCGGCCACGGAGTCCACATAGGCGGCGTGGAGCTTGGCGACGTGGAAATCGTCATCGACGATCAACACCCTGAAGTCTTCGCTCACGGCTGTCCTTCCTTGGGTTCGGTTGCGGGTCGTTGGGCCACGGGTGCGGGTACCGCTCGAGGGGCATCGTCCGGCGCGCCGGTCACCTTCGGCATCGTGGCCATGAAGACGGCGCCTGGCCCGCCAGGCGAGCCCGCGTCCAAGACGCGCACGTCACCACCGCGGCGGCGGGCGAGCTGCCGGACTAGCGCGAGGCCGAGTCCCTGCCCACCCGCCCTGGCGATGCCGCCTTCCGCAGGCTCCGCCGTCGTGAACCCCTCCACGAAAACCTTTTCCGGATCGACGCTGCCTAGGCCGTCGCCGGAGTCAGCGACGACGATGTGCAGCGTGCCGCCGTCGGGCCCCGGTTCGTCAAGCAGCTCAAGCTCTACCCAGCGTTGCATCGAAGAGCCGTCGACGGCGGCGTTGACGGCATTGTCGATCAGGTTGCCAAGCACCGTGGTGACGTCCTGCGGTTCGGTGACGTGCTCCCGCACCAGGGTCTCCGGGCCGATCCGCAATGCCACCCCTCGCTCGTCCGCCTCCACGCTTTTCGCGCCGACGAACGCCTGCAAATACGGATCCTGGAGGAGCTCGGCTTGCTGCACGGGAAATTTCAGCGGCCCTGTGGCGGAGATCCTGGCGAGATAGTCCTTGGCCTGGCCGTGTTGGCCGATGCTCATGAAGCCGGCGATCGTGTGGAGCTGGTTCGCGAATTCGTGGCGCTGGGCCCGGAGCGCGGCGGACATGGTGCCCACGGCGTCGAGCTGGCGTGTCAGCTGCTGCAGCTCGGTGCGGTCCCTGAGCATGACCACCCAGCCGAGATCCTCTTTGCGGTGCAGCGCCTTGCGGGCGTTGGCAACCAAGACCCGGCCGCCCGCGACGATTTCCACGGCTTCGGCGTCGTGCGCAGAGGGTTGGGTGAGGGCCTTGAGCTGCGACGGGACGGGCGACCGCTCCCAATCGGTGCCCGCCGCTGTGGGAGAGCCGGGAGTCTCCGAGCCTTCCGGCATGCCCAGCAACCGCCTCGCCGCGGCATTGAAAACCGTGATGCGGCCATCGGCGGAAATGCCGATCACGCCGTCGTCCACGCCTTGAAGCACGGCCACTTGGTCGTGTACGAGGGTGCTGATCTCTTCGGGCTCGAGGCCCAGGGTCAGGCGTTGCAAACGGCGGCGGAGGAGGAAGGACGCCAGGACGCCGACCAGGAGGGAACCCGCCGCGGTCAAGGCGATGGGAACGATGTCCTCTGCAAGGCTTTGGCCGAGCGACTCCATGGAGTAGCCGACGCTGACTTCGCCCACCACGGTGGTTGTGGAACCCGGGGCGAATACCGGGACCTTGGCTCCCGCGGACGCTCCCAGGGTGCCGGTATTCCGGGTGGTGACTTCCTTCCCGGAGAGGGCGTCCGAGGGATCGGTGCTGACCCGTTCGCCGAGCCGCACCACGTCCGGGTGCGCCAACCGCAGGCCGGTTTCGTCGGTGACCACCACGAACAAAGCCCCGGTGCGGTTCCTTGCAGCCTCGGCGGCCGCTTGGATGGGGCCGGCCGAGAGAACCGTGGCGGGTGGGGTTCCCTGCTCTTTGCTGATGGCTTCGACCTGGGAACGCATCGCCGGATCCGAGGCCACGGTGCGCGCCAAAGTCAGTGCCTGGTTTTCTGCTTCCGTGCCGATCCGGCCGTAGACGAGCCATGCGTGGACGGTGCCGCTGAGCAGCACCACCAAGACAACGACGCCGAGCTGGAGGAGCAGGGTCTGCGTCGAGAACCGCAGGGCAAGCCTTGGCATGCTGCCTCCTTCCGGCGGGGAACGGCCGGCTGGAGCGGGGCAGCAGCGGCGCTGTACTTCGACGTCTACCTCTCCATTGAAGCATTGAGCACAATGAGCAAAATGCTCTCAATCAGCAGTATGTCGATCAAATCCCACAAACGCCTTGCTCTGAGCGTAGCCACTATACGTTCTGTATCGCGCATCACATCGACGTGATGCCGTTCACTGTAGTAAGGAGCCGGCTGTGCTGGTATTGCTTGGATTCGCAATGATTGCGGTGTTCATGGTCCTGATCATGACAAAGAAGTTGACGCCCGTTCTGGCGCTGATCATCGTTCCCACCATCTTCGGCCTGTTTGCCGGTGCCGGCCTCGGCATCGGAAGCATGGTCATGGACTCGATGAAGTCCATGACGTCCACGGCCGCCCTGCTGATGTTCGCGATCGTGTACTTCGGACTCATGATCGACGTCGGGCTGTTCGACCCGTTGGTGAGGTTCATCCTCCGCAAGCTTGGCAACGACCCCGCAAAAGTGGTCCTGGGCACCGCCATCCTCGCCGCCGCAGTATCACTCGATGGCGACGGCTCCACCACCTTCATCCTCACCACCGCGGCGATGCTGCCCGTGTACCTGCGCTTGAAGATGAGCCCCGTGATCCTGACCTGTGTGGCCGGCCTGGCCAACGGAACCATGAACATCCTGCCGTGGGGTGGTCCCACGGCCCGGGCTGCCACCGCCCTGAAGGTCGACGTCAACGACGTGTTTGTTCCCATGGTGCCGTCCCTCATCGCCGGCCTCGTCGTCGTCTTCGTGTTCTCCTGGCTCTTGGGCCTGCAGGAACGCAACCGCCTCCGCGCCACGGCCCCCGGGATCTGGGGTGACGTCGCCGACGCCGGTGACGTGTTCGACGGCGGCACGCGCCGCGGCGGCTCGGGCTCCGGCAGCTCGGGCTCCGGCGGCAGCTCCGACGTCGTGGTCCTCGAACGCACCGAAACCTTGGTTGACCTCGCCGACGCGGGTTTGACCGCCACCGCACTCGACCCCCACCGCAAGACCCTGCGCCCGAAGCTCTTCTGGTTCAACCTCGGACTCACGGTCGCGGTGATGGTCATGCTCGTGGCCAACCTGGTGCCGCTGCCGTACGTCTTCATGGTGGGTTCCGCGATCGCCCTGCTGGTGAACTTCCCGAAGGTCAAGGAACAGGGTGCGCAGCCGGTGGCCCACGCGCCGTCCATCGTGGCCGTGGTCAGCATGGTCATGGCGGCGGCCGTCCTCACGGGTGTCCTCAACGGCACCGGCATGGTCAAGGAAATGTCTGCATGGCTGGTCCACATCATCCCGGCCGAGATGGGTCCGTTCATGGCCGTCATCACTGGCCTGCTCAGCATCCCGATGACGTTCTTCATGAGCAACGACGCCTTCTACTTCGGCGTCCTGCCGGTCCTGAGCGAAACTGCCGCGCACTACGGCATCAGCGGCGCGGAAATGGCCCGTGCCTCCATCACCGGCCAGCCGTTCCACCTCCAGAGCCCGTTGGTCCCCGCGATCCTGCTGCTGGTGTCCCTGGCGAAGGTGGAACTGGGAGACCACCACAAGAAGGTCCTGTGGCGCACGGCGGTCATCTCCGTCGTCATGCTCGCGGTGGGCATGCTGACCGGAGCCATCGGCATCGGCTAGCAACGCAACCACGCAACGCGGGGTCACTTACGGCCCATTCGGGACCCCCGGATGGGCCGTAAGTGACCCCGCGTTGTTCGTCGTCCAAGCCACGTAGACTAGTCCGGAAAACCAATTGAACTTTGCAGGGGAGATCCATGGCTGCGATCAACCGTGACGACGTCGCGCATCTTGCGCGTCTGGCTCACATTGAAATGAGTGCCGAAGAGCTGGACAGGATGGCCGGCGAACTTGCCGTCATCGTGGATTCGGTGAAGTCCGTGAGCGAAGCCGCCGGGGACGATGTCCCGGCCACGTCCCACCCGATTCCGTTGAGCAACGTGTTCCGTGAGGACGTCGTGGGCCACACGTTCACCGCCGAGCAGGCGTTGTCCGGGGCCCCGGATTCCTTCGAGGGCCGCTTCAAGGTTCCGGCAATCCTGGATGAGGACTAAGCGAATGACTGAATTGAACAACTCCGAACTCATCCGCCTGTCCGCAGCACAGTTGGCCGCCAAGCTGGCCGCGCGCGAGGTCACGTCCGTCGAGGTCACCCAGGCGTACCTGGACCGGATTGCCGACGTTGACGGGCAAGTCAACGCATTCCTGCACGTCAACGCCGAAGAGGCGCTCGCCGTCGCCGCCGAGGTGGACGCGATCCGCGCCGCCGGCGGTGCCGAAGCCGAAGCGCTGCACGAGCTCGCCGGCGTACCCATCGCCGTCAAGGACCTTATCGTCACGATCGGCCAGCCCACCACGGCCGGCTCCAAGATCCTCGAGGGCTGGCACAGCCCCTACGACGCCACCGTCATCAAGAAGCTGCGCGCAGCGAAGATGCCCATCCTTGGCAAGACCAACCTGGACGAATTCGCCATGGGTTCCTCCACGGAACACTCGGCGTACGGCCCCACCCGCAACCCGTGGGACCTGGACCGCATTCCCGGCGGCTCGGGCGGTGGCTCCGCGGCCGCCGTCGCGGCTTTCGAAGCTCCGCTGGCCCTCGGCACGGACACCGGCGGATCCATCCGCCAGCCCGGCGCTGTCACCGGCACGGTCGGCATGAAGCCCACCTACGGTGCGGTATCCCGCTATGGCGCCATTGCCATGGCATCTTCGCTGGACCAGATCGGCCCGGTTTCGCGGACCGTGCTGGACTCGGCACTCCTGCAGGAAGTCATCGGCGGCCACGACCCCTTCGACTCCACTTCGCTGACGGACCCCTTCGACACCCTCGTTGCCGCAGCCAAGACGGGCAACGTCACGGGCATGAAGATCGGCATCATCAAGGAACTCCACGGCGAGGGCTACCAGGCCGGCGTCGAGAACCGGTTCAACGAGTCCCTTGAGCTGCTCAAGGAGGCCGGCGCGGAAATCGTCGAGGTTTCCTGCCCCAACTTCAAGTACGCGCTGGGCGCCTACTACCTGATCATGCCGTCCGAGGTTTCCAGCAACCTGGCCAAGTTCGACGGCGTGCGCTACGGCTTGCGTGTCCTGCCCGAGGACGGTCCCATGACGATCGAACGCGTCATGGCCGCCACCCGCGCCGCCGGTTTCGGCGATGAGGTCAAGCGCCGCATCATCCTGGGCACCTACGCCCTGAGCGCCGGCTACTACGACGCCTACTATGGTTCCGCGCAGAAGGTCCGCACGCTCATCCAGCGTGACTTCGACGCCGCGTTTGCGCAGGCCGATGTCCTGATATCGCCGACGGCCCCGACCACAGCCTTCAAGCTGGGGGAGAAGCTGGACGACCCGCTGGCCATGTACCTCAACGACGTCGCCACCATCCCCGCGAACATGGCCGGTATCCCGGGTTTGTCCCTGCCGGGCGGCCTCGCCGACGAAGACGGCTTGCCCGTGGGTATCCAGCTCCTGGCGCCTGCCCGCGAGGACGCCCGCCTGTACCGCGTGGGCGCTGTCCTTGAATCCTTGCTCGAAGAGAAATGGGGCGGCCCGCTGCTCGCGAAGGCACCCGTTCTCGGTTCCAGCTCCACCATCGCCGGAGGTTCCAACTGATGTCTACCGACGCCATCCTCAGCTTCGAAGAGGCCATGGAGAAGTACGATCCCGTCCTTGGCTTCGAGGTCCACGTGGAGCTCAACACCAAGACCAAGATGTTCTCCTCCGCCCCGAACGTCTTCGGCGACGAGCCGAACACCAACGTCAACGAGGTGGACCTCGGCATGCCCGGCGTCCTGCCCGTGGTGAACAAGACCGCAGTGGAATCCTCCATCAAGATCGGCCTTGCCCTGAACTGCAAGATCGCCGAGTACTGCCGCTTCGCCCGGAAGAACTACTTCTACCCGGACACCCCGAAGAACTTCCAGACGTCCCAGTACGACGAGCCCATCGCGTACGACGGCTACCTGGACATCGAACTCTCGGACGGCACAGTATTCCGCGTCGAGATCGAGCGCGCACACATGGAAGAGGACGCCGGCAAGCTGACCCACATGGGTGGCGCCACGGGCCGCATCCAGGGTGCCGATTACTCGCTGGTGGACTACAACCGTTCCGGTGTTCCGCTGGTCGAAATCGTCACCAAGCCGATCGAGGGCGCCGGCAGCCGCGCACCCGAGCTCGCCAAGGCCTACGTTGCCGCGGTGCGCGAAATCGTCAAGAACCTCGGTGTTTCCGACGCCAAGATGGAACGCGGCAACGTCCGTTGCGATGCCAACGTCTCGCTGCGCCCGCACGGCCGCGAACGTTTCGGCATCCGTTCGGAGACGAAGAACGTGAACTCGCTGCGCGCCGTCGAGCACGCCGTCCGTTACGAAATCCAGCGCCACGCCGCCGTCCTGGACTCCGGCGAGCCGGTCATCCAGGAGACGCGCCACTGGCACGAGGACACGCGCACGACGACGTCGGGCCGGGCCAAGTCCGACGCCGACGACTACCGCTACTTCCCGGAGCCGGACCTCGTTCCGGTCCTCGCGTCCCGTGAATGGGTCGAGGAACTCCGCGCCACGCTGCCCGAACCGCCCGCGGCCCGCCGCAAGCGGCTCCAGGCCGACTGGGGCTATTCGGACCTCGAGTTCCGCGACGTCGTGAACGCCGGTGTCATGGACTCCATCGAGGAAACCATCGCCGCCGGTGCCAGCGCCTCCGTGGCCCGCAAGTGGTGGATGGGCGAGATCGTCGGACGCGCCAAGACGGCCGACGTCGACCCCTCCGAACTCGGCGTCACGCCGGAAACCATCGTGGAGCTCAACAAGCTCGTGGAGGGCGGCAAGATCAACAACAAGATGGCTGCCCAGGTGCTCGACGGCGTCCTCGCGGGCGAGGGCACTCCGGCCGAGATCGTCGAGAAGCGCGGCCTCGCCGTCGTGTCCGACGACGGCCCCCTCCTGGAAGCGATCGACGCCGCACTGGCAGCCCAGCCCGACGTCGCGGAGAAGATCCGCGGCGGCAAGCTTCAGGCCATCGGTGCGATCGTCGGCGGAGTCATGAAGGCCACCCGCGGGCAGGCCGACGCCGGCCGTGTGCGCGAGCTGATCCTGGAGCGCCTCGGCGTCGAAGGCTGACCACCCCGGCTCGCTCAACCGGGTCGCAGTTGTTGTCGTTTTGAGCCGTCAAAACGACAACAACTGCGGGGCCCACGCCGCCCGGGTTCCCTGGCCGAGCGAAGCGAGGTTAGGGAGGCGGTGGGGACCAGTTGGGTGAGGATCCACAGCCCTCACACAGCTTCAAGGCTCATCATGGAGTCATCAGTTCTTTGCTGCCCGCCCCTTTACCGCACCGGGGAGGAGCGGAGAAAGGATTCGGCTATGTCCACCATGACTCCGGGGGTTCGCAGGGCCCTCATCGCCGGCGGAATCGTCGTCGTCCTGGGCGGCGGTGGTGTGGCCGCAGTCTGGGCTGCCGGCCAGATCATCCCCGAGTACGTCGTGAGCGCGACGCCGACCAGCACGGCTTCGCCTGCCACCCCGTCGCCCGGGGCTACGTCGCCCGCCGCACCGTCGCCCGGCAAGGTCCGGCCGTTCCCCGTCCTTCCCCGCGGCGTCGCAGGACCGGGGATCCACGGTGAGTTCACGGTCAAGAACAAGGACGGCAGCTACACGACGCTCGTGACACAGCGGGGTACAGTGCAGTCCGTCAGCGATACGAGCATTTCCGTGAAGAGCGATGATGGCTTCACGCAGAGCTTCGCGATCACAACGTCGACCACCATCGTCAAGCTCCCCGCCTCTGGAACCGGCACGCAAGGCAAGAGGCCATCGCCCCAAACCATCAAGGCCACGGACCTGAAGGCGGGCGACACCGTCGCAGTCTCCGGCACGAAGAGCGGCACCACTGTCACGGCCACCCGCATTGTCGGGGGTACTTTGCCCGCTGCGTCCAACAATGGCGGCCGACGGCTCGGTTACGGCAGCGTCTCTTCCTGAACCCGCGCCTCCTGAACCCGCACCCGTTCGTCTGGCTATGATGCTACTACCGCCGGACCACGCCCGAGGTCCGGCGGCTTAGCCACGAAGGAGACGAATGCGCCCCACGATCAAGTCCGTGGCGGCTGCAGCGGGGGTCTCGACGGCGACCGTGTCCTATGTGCTTTCAGGCAGGAGCGGCAAGGACGGCAGCAGGAGCGGTTCCGGGGTGGCGCCAGCTACGGTGCTGCGGGTTCAAGAGGCTGCCCTCGCCCTCGGATATCGCCCCAACCAATCGGCAAGGGCGATCCGCACCGGCCGAACGAACCTGCTCATGTTGTCGCTCACCATGATCTCGGATCCGTGGGCCTTGGACGTAAGCCGCGCTGTTGGTACGGCCGCGGCTCGGCACGGCATTACGCCGATGATCCTGGCCGATACCGACTGGCGGGTGGCCCTCAAACGGCAAAACGCGGACGTGACGTTCATCGATGGCGCCGACGAGCCCGGTGATGTCGAACTGCTGGCGCAGGCGGCAAGATTGCAGCGCCTGGTGGTTTTCAGCGACACCATGGAACCTGAGGGATTCGACGTCGTGCGGCCGGTGGTGGGTTCGTCGTGCGATCTGGCAGTGGAGCACCTCACCGCCCGGCATCGCCGCGTGGCTTGCCTGATCTCCTCGGCACCTTCGATGAGCACACTCGACATCCGCCTGGGCGCCTACACGCGCGGCCTTGCCAAAGCCGGTTTGGAGTACCGGGACGACTACGTCGAGGCGTACGACCGCGACGGACTCAGCGCGTTCGATGCGGCGTTGCGGCTCCTTCAGCGGGCGGACCGTCCGACCGCGATCTATGCGACCACCGACTTCGCGGCAATAGCCGCCATCCATGCGGCCCAACGGCTGCAACTCCGCATTCCAGAAGACGTCGAAGTGATCGGTATCGGCAACACCACCGAAGGCGAGCGCATGACGCCGTCGTTGACCACCGTTGGTCCTGAGGGCTTTTTCGATGGCCTGGCCGCATTCCTGCTCGACCGTGCAGAGAATCCCGATGGACCCGCGCGCATCCTCGAATTCCCGTGGAAGCTCATCGTGAGGGACTCAGCGCCCTCTGCGTGAAATCCGGGGCGCCCGGTGCGAGAACCCGGAGCCCCCGGTGCCGACCCGGTGCCATCCCCGCGGTTTGTCTAGGCGCGTGCCCGATGATCAGGCGATCCGTCCTTTTTGCACTTTGATGACGTTTTCTATCCGAAAAAGTTAAGGAAAGATCACTCAGAATCTTGTCTTTAAACGATTAACATGATGTGATCGACTGCACAACACCAGTTGGGTTGGCTGTTCGCCGAATGCGGGCCCGCCCCCGAAGGACCGTCGGTCTTCTGACCAAGACATCGGAGAATTCTTATGAACCACAACGTGACCCGCAGGTCATTCCTTTCCTTTGCGGCTGCCGGCGCCGCCGTCGTTTCGCTCGCCGCCTGCGGTGGGAACAGCGCCGCAGGGGGTAGCGCAGCCAAGGCCGCCTACGCCGCTCCCGCGAAGGACCTGAGCGCGGAGCTGAGCTACGCCATCTGGGACGCGGCGCAAAAGCCCGCGATGCAGAAAATCGTGACCGAATTCAACAAGCAATACCCGAACATCTTGGTCACCATCGACGTCACGCCGTCGAAGGGTTCTGCCTACTGGACGAAGATCCAGACCCAGGCAAGCAGCAACACCCTGCCGGACGTCTTCTGGATGAATGGCCCGCACATCAAGCTTTACGCGCAAAACAACCAGCTGATGCCGCTGGACGGCTTGGTGTCCGGCAAGGCAGTGGATACCGCCCATTACCCGAAGGCGCTCGTGGACCTGTACACGGTGAACGGGGCCTTCTACGGGGTCCCCAAGGACTTCGATACCAGCGCGCTCTTCTACAACAAGGCGCTCTTCAAGGAAGCCGGGGTGTCCGAGCCGACATCCAGCTGGACCTGGGATGACGTGAAATCCGCCGGTGCCAAACTGTCCAAGTTCTACCAGGGCAAGGGCGTCTACGGATACGCCGGCGACCTCACGGGCGGCCAGACCAGCTACTACAACACGATGATCGAAGCCGGCGGGACCATCATCTCGGCCGACGGCAAGAAGTCCGGATACGACACCGCCGGATCAATCGCCGGCCTCCAGTTCTGGCGCGACCTGATCGAATCCGGCGTATCGCCGTCGATGCAGCAATTGACGGACACCTCCTCAAGCGACATGTTCACGTCGAGGAAATTGGCGATGACCATGGACGGCTCCTGGACCGTCGGGCCGGCCCAAAAGGCTCTTGGTGACGATCTTGGCATTGTCAGCCTCCCGAAGGGGCCGAAGAGCAACCAGAGCGTGATCCACGGACTTGCCAACGTGATTCCCGCCAATGCGAAGAATCCCGCTGCGGCGCAGGCGTTCGTCGCTTTCCTGGGAACCCAGGATGCGGCCAAGATCCAGGCGGAAACCGGAACCGTCATCCCGGCCTTCAACGGCACCCAGGATGCCTGGGTCAAGGCTGTTCCCTCCGTTGACCTCACCGTCTTCCTCGACCTCGCCAAGGATGCCTCGCCCTATCCGGCGTCTGCCAACACGGCCGCCTGGAACGAACTCGAGAACACCTTGCTGCCGCAGGCCTTCGCCGGGACCAAGCCGGTTGCCGACGTCGCCAAGGACCTTGCCAGCCAGATGAACGCAGCGCTGGCCAAAGAATCATGAAAGCCCAGATCCTGACGCCGGCATCCAAGAGTGTCCGTGCCGCCCAAGCAGCGGGGGACCGCCGCAATGGAAAATCCAAGTCGGATGGCTGGTGGCCGTGGTTGTTCGTGGTGCCAACCGTTGCGGGAATCGGCGTGTTCTATCTTTGGCCGATCGTCCAGACGTTCTACTACAGCTTCACCAAGTGGGGAGTCTTCGGAGGAACCAAGTTCATCGGCCTGGACAACTACGTGCGGTTGTTCGCGGATTCCACCATTCCGCAATCAATCCTCAATACGCTGATCTATACGGTGGTCGTGCTGCTGGGGATTCCCATCGCGGTCATCCTTGCGTCCCTGATCGAGCGTCCCGGCCTGCGCTTCGCGGCCCTGTACCGGACGCTGTACTTCATTCCGTACATCACCATGCCGGCCGCCGTCGGGATCGTGTGGAGGCTGATCTACAACGGCGACTTCGGACCCATCAACTGGTTCCTGGGCTTGTTCGGGATCCAAGGCCCTTATTGGACATCGACGCCGGGATTCGCGCTGCTCGCCGTGGCTACCGTGGGTCTTTGGATGTCGCTGGGATTCAACCTCATCATCATCAGCGCGGGACTTCGCGAGATTCCGCGGGAGCTTTTCGAAGCCGCGGAGATGGATGGCGCCAGCCGGGTCCGCCAATTCTTCAGCATCACCGTACCGCTGTTGACGCCCAGCATCTTCTTCGTCACGATCGTCACCGTGATCAGCGGCTTCCAGCTGTTCGATCTGCTGTACGTGATGATGGGGAAGGCGAACCTGGCCATGCCGCAGACGCAAAGCCTCGTGTACATCTTCTACAACCAGGCCTTCCTGCAGAACGACAAGGGCTATGCGGCAGCCATCGGCATCCTGATCCTGGTCATCATCGCTCTTCTGACCGCTTTCCAATTCCGTATCCAGAAGAGGTGGGTCAACTATGTCTGAATCGATGCTCTCAACACAAAGCGGCGTCGAATCGCGACGCAGCGGACCGGTTGCAGATCCGCCTCAAGCCGGAGGCGCACCCACGGGCCGGGACGGCAAAAGCCGCAGCACCAAGGGCAGAGGTACCCCGCGCCCGGCAGGCAAAAACCGGGGCACCAAGGGCGCCAAGGGCGGCAAGCAAGGCTCGAACGTCCTGGCGCACTGCGTACTGGCCATTGGCGGATTGGCCATGATCTCGCCGCTCCTCTATCAGATCGTCATGTCGCTTTCGACGAACGCGGAAGTCCAAAGCACTCCGCCCACGCTGTGGCCCAGCGTTGTCCAGTGGCACAACTTCGCGGATGTCTTCACGTCCATGAACTTCGGTTCCCAGCTCTGGGTGACGGTGGCAATCACGGTCATCCGCGTGATCGGGCAGGTGCTTCTCTGCTCCATGGCGGGCTACGCCTTCGCGCGGATGCAGTTCCGGTTCAAAGGGCTCATCCTGGCCGTCGTCTTGTCGATCATCATGGTGCCGTCGCAGTTGTTCCTGATCCCGCAATACCAGATCATCCAAAACCTGGGTTGGCTGAACAGCATCGCCGGCATCGTGGCTCCGGGCATCTTCAGCGCCTTCGGACTGTTCCTGATGCGTCAGTTCTTCATGGGCCTCCCGGACGAACTCGAAGACGCGGCACGGCTCGACGGCGCCAATCCGTTCCAGATCTTCTTCCGGGTCATGCTGCCTTTGGCAGCAAACGGTCTGTGGGCCCTCGTCATCATTACCGTGCTGTGGTCCTGGAATGACCTCTTGTGGCCTTTGGTGGTGACGTCGACGGCGAACGCCGCACCGTTGAGCGTCGGGCTTTCGAACCTCCAGGGTGAGCACGCCAACAATTACCCGATCCTCATGGCGGCATCGCTCATGGCCATGGCCCCGATCCTGATCATGTTCCTGCTCATGCAGAAGCGTGTCATGGCGGGTATCGGCCGCTCCGGACTCAAGTAAAGACCCCACGCAAAGACCCCACGCAGGAAAGGATCGCAGCCCTTGACGGAACAGAACCCGGTCCAGCTGAACGGCTGGTCGTTCGTACTGGCGGACTCCTTGGAAAAGGTCTACCCGGACGCTCCACCACGGCCGTTCGACAGGACCATCCCGGTGTCCGTTTTCCCCGGCGAGACAGCGTCGGTCCAAGTGGCCCTCAGGCCGCCTATGAAGCACGGTTTCCGGCTGGCGGGGGCGTTGGAAGTTGCAATCGATGGTCCGTCGGCAGGGTTCGCCACCATTTCGCAGGTTGAGCTGGTGCCGTGTTCCTTGGCGGCATTCCCGCAGCATGACGGCGGCTACGACCGGGACACCCCCGGACTGTATCCAGACCTTTTGCGGCCAGCCCCGGATGGGTTGATCAGGCCCCTCTACGGGCAATGGACGGCTGCATGGATCGACTTCGTGGTGCCATCCGCCGAGAACGCCGGCGAGCACGGACTCGGGATCTCCGTGCGGGACGCCGAAGGCAACACGCTCTTCAGCACCCACATCTGCGTCACCGTGATGCCCGCGCAGGCCCCGGAACTGGAAATCGTGAACGCCCACTGGTTCCATTGCGACGGCTTGGCGAGCCACTACGGCGTCGGGGTCTTCGGCGAAGAGCATTGGTCGATCATCGATGCCTTCATGGGATCCGCGGCAAGGATGGGCGCCAACTCGCTCCTGACGCCCACATGGACCCCTCCGCTCGACACAGCAGTCGGGGGAACGAGGCTGCCCACCCAGCTGATCGGGATTCGCGAAGATTCCGGCTACCACTTTGATTTCAGCAAGCTGCTGCGCTGGGTGGGCCTGTGTGCCGAACACGGCATAGAGTACTTGGAAATCGCCCATTTGTTCACCCAATGGGGGGCCAAGGCAACCCCGGCGATCTACGTGGAGACTGCCCAGGGACTCGAACGGCGCTTCGGCTGGGACGTGCCGGCATCGGCTGCTTCATACCGGGAGCTCATGGCCGAGCTGCTGCCGGCCCTGCGCTCCTTCCTGGCAGAGCATTGGTCGCTTGATCGGGTCATTTTCCACCTTTCCGATGAACCGGAGGGCGCCGAGGCCCTGGCGGGATACCAACAGGCAAAGGCCATCGTCGCGGATCTCCTGGACGGGCTGACGGTGGTTGACGCCTTGAGCGACTTCGAGTTCTACAGCAGCGGGGCCGTGCCGAATCCGGTGGTGGCAACCGACGCCGTGGCGCCGTTCCTGGCGGCCGGGGTGAAGAATCTGTGGGTCTATTACTGCGTCGCCCAGGATACCGGCGTTGCCAACCGGTTCATTTCCATGCCTTCAGTGCGAAACCGGGTGTTGGGCCACCAGCTCTTCGCCCTGGAATGTGCGGGATTCCTGCATTGGGGATTCAACTTCTACAACACGGCTCATTCCCTGGCGCCCGTGGACCCGTTCAAGGACACCTGTGCCGGGGGAGCCTTTCCGGGCGGCGATGCCTTCATGGTCTACCCGGGACCGGACGGGGTGCCGTGGGAATCGATCCGTTACAAGGTGTTCGCCCAGGCCATGTGGGACCACCGGGCACTCTCGCTCCTGGCACAGCTGGCCGGTCGCGAGGAGGCGCTGGCGCTCATCGATACGGACGGCTCGGGCGGAAGCCTCGCCATGGACAGCTTCAGCCACGACCCCCTTCATTACCGGAGGGCTCGCGAGCTGGTCAACCAGGGAATCGCGCAGCGCGTGGGTCAAACACGCCAGTGCATCAACTTATCGAGTTAGGAAAGTATTTATGGACCTCAAAGTAGGCATCGTCGGATTCGGCTTGCGGTCGTCGCTGTGGCGCCACGCGCATAAACCTGGCCAGGGTTCGGAAGTCACGGTCGTGTGCGACCTGGGCGAGCGCGGCAGGGCCGATGCGGCCGAGAAGATCCCGACGGCGGTCATCACCGACGATTTGGACGTTTTGTTGGCCTCCGACCTGGACGCGGTCCTGGTCCTGACCCCGGACAACCAGCACGCCGCCGTCGCCGTCCGGACGCTCAAAGCGGGCATCCCCACCTTCTGCGAGAAACCGCTCGACGTCACGCTCGAAGCGGCCGACCTCATCCTCCAGACAGCCTTCGACACCGGAACGCGGCTCTACGTGGGCCACAACATGCGGCACATGCCGGTGGTGGTACAGATGCGAGAGATCATCCAGGCCGGGACCATCGGTGACGTCAAGGCAGTCTGGTGCAGGCACTTCGTGGGGAACGGGGGGGACTACTATTTCAAGGATTGGCATGCCCAGCGTGCCAACACCACAGGGCTGCTGCTGCAAAAGGGCGCGCACGACATTGACGTCATCCACTGGCTCGCCGGGGGATACAGCACCACGGTGCAGGCGATCGGCGATCTGGCCGTCTACGGGGACGTCGCGTCCCGTCGCGACAACACGGGGCGCCGGATGGGGGATTGGTTCTCGGTTGACAACTGGCCTCCCACCGAACAGACGGATCTCGCCGAGACGATTGACGTCGAGGACATCTCGATGATGAACATGGTCCTGGACAACGGTGTGCTCGCCTCGTACCAGCAGTGCCACTTCACCCCGGACTATTGGCGGAACTACACGGTGATCGGCACCAAAGGCAGGATGGAGAACTTCGGTGACGGCGCCGGCGACCAGATCCATGTATGGACCACGCGCACAAGCGGTTTCGCCGAGCCCGACCAGAGGGTCGAGGTCCGCGAGGGAGAAGGCGGCCATGGCGGCGCGGACCCCTTGCTCATCGCCGAGTTCCTGCGTTTCGCCAAGGACGGGGGAGCCACCGCGACCTCGCCGATCGCAGCCCGGGAGGCCGTGGCCGCGGGAGTGCTCGCCACCGAGTCCCTCCGTGGTGACGGTTGTTCGAAGCGGGTTCCGGCGTTGCCCGAAGAACTCGTGGAGTACTTCAACGCAGGCCAGCCGGCCCGGGTCCGGGAACTCTAGAGGCCGGTGCCCAACTGGCTCGCATTTGTTGTCGTTTTGAGGGCCCATAACGACATTAAATGCGAGTCAGTTGGGTTGTGAGGTGCCCCCGGCGAGTTCGGTCATGACGGTCTGCAGTGCTTCGCACACCGTCATGACCGATTTCCGTTTCAGGGTTTCCGGCCTCGCCAGGATGTCGATCTTGCGCACGGAATTCACCCCCGCCAGTGGACGCAGCACCACGCCGGCGTCCAGGACGCGCTGGGCGGTGAACCGCGGGAGCAAACCTATCGCGCCGCCGTCGGCCACGAGCGAGGCCACGGTGGAATAGTCGTTGATGCGGTGCAGCACATCGGCAGGACGCCCGCTGACGGCGACGACGGCGGCCAGCACGTCGGCGGGGGAGTAACCGTCGCGGCTGGTCACCCAGGGCTGCCCGACGACGTCGGCCGGCCTGAGTTCGCGGCGCGCCGCGAGCGGGTGCCCGGCAGGCAGCGCGACGTCGAGCGGTTCGTTGGCGAGCGGAATCACGGCTACTTTGTCGGTGGGCCACTCGGGGCTGTGCTCCATCCGGTGCGCCAGCACCAGATCATAGCGCGCGGCCAGGCCGGGAAAGTCTTCCTGGGCAACGTCTTCGTCGGCGAGCTTCACGCGGGGAACGCTGTTTTCAGGGGCCGCGTTGCGGGCGGTGGTCAGCAATGCCGCGAGCGGAGCGAACAAAGCCTGCCCCGCACTGTGGAAGGCGCTCACGGTCACGGTCGAACCAGGCGAGCCGTGGTAGGCGCCGATGGCGGCCTGGGCGTCCGCGAGCGCATTCACGACGGCGGCTCCGGCATCGGCGAGGACCCGGCCGGCGTCGGTGAGCACCAGGGCGCGGCCTTCCTTGCGGGTCAGCGGCACGTCCACCGACTTCTGCAGGAGGGCGAGCTGCTGGGAGACGGCCGAGGGAGTGACCATGAGCGTCTCGGCCACGGCCTTGACACTGCCGAGATCTCCTAGTTCCCTGAGCATTTGGAGCTGATGCACTTCCATTTAGTAAATGCTAAATCGTTGATTGAGAAAAACCTAGTTGTGCTAAACAGTCCGTGGGGCTTCAATGAAGTGAAACGGCACACAAGCGGCCCAATCCCTTGAGTTAGGAAGACCCATGAAGGCTCTCTACAAGTCCGGTCCCCACGCTGGTTTCGAACTCGTCGAACGTCCTGAGCCGGAGGCAGGTCCCAGCGACGTCAAGATCCGCGTCATGACCACCGGCATCTGCGGAACCGACCTGCACATCCAGTCCTGGGATGCCTGGGCGCAGAGCATCATCGAGACTCCCCTGATCGCCGGTCACGAGTTCTACGGCGAAGTGGTCTCCGTGGGCGAGGACGTCCGCGACGTCAAGGTCGGTGACCGCGTCTCCGGTGAAGGCCACGTGGTCTGCGGCATCTGCCGCAATTGCCGTGCGGGCCGCCGCCAGATGTGCATCCACACGGTGTCCGTGGGCGTGCAGCGCGATGGTGCTTTCGCCGAATACGTCGTGATTCCGGAGACCAATGTCTGGGTCCACCAGGATCCCTCCATCACCCCGGAGCTCGGCGCCATCTTCGATCCCTTCGGCAACGCCGTCCACACCGCACTGAGCTTCCCGCTCGTCGGCGAGGACGTGCTCATCACGGGTGCCGGACCCATCGGGCTCATGGCAATCGCCGTCGCGCGCCACGCCGGTGCCCGCAAGATCGCCATCACGGACGTGTCCGCTCCCCGCCTTGAACTCGCCCGGAAGATGGGCGTGGACCTCGCCGTCGACGTGTCGAAGATGCGCGTCAAGGATGCCCAGCTCGAGCTCGGCATGCGCGAGGGGTTCGACATCGGCCTGGAAATGTCCGGGCATCCCACGGCCCTGCCTGAGATGATCAACAACATGAACCACGGCGGACGCATCGCCATGCTTGGCTTGCCCAGCCAGTCCATCGACATCGACTGGGGCAAAGTGGTCACCCACATGCTGACCCTGAAGGGCATCTACGGCCGCGAAATGTACGAAACCTGGTACGCCATGAGCGCCATGCTGTCCTCCAACCCCGAACTGCACAGCCGCATTTCCGCCGTCGTCACGGACAAGCTGTCCGCCACCGACTGGGAAAAGGGCTTCGAAATCGCCCGCGCCGGCACCGGGGGCAAGGTTGTCCTCGACTGGACCGACATCTAAGACACCGTAAAGTCCTCCCCAAGACCCCAGTACCAGGAGCCACCATGTACTCAAGCATCAAAGACCAGCTGCAGGGCGAACTTGACGAGATCCGCACCGCAGGCCTCTTCAAGACCGAACGCCACATAGACTCGCCGCAGGCCAGCCACATCTCGGCAGGCCAGCTCGGCCAGCCGGCGAACACCGTCCTGAACTTCTGCGCCAACAACTACCTTGGCCTGGCAGACCACCCGGACATCATCTCGGCCGCCAAGTCCGCGATGGACGAGCGCGGTTTCGGCATGGCCTCCGTGCGTTTCATCTGCGGCACCCAGGACCTGCACTTGGAGCTCGAAGCCCGGGTCTCACAGTTCCTGGGAACCGAAGACACCATCCTCTTCTCGAGCTGCTTCGACGCCAACGGAGGCGTTTTCGAGTCCCTGTTCGGGGCCGAGGACGCCATCATCTCTGATTCCCTGAACCATGCCTCCATCATCGACGGCATCCGGCTCAGCAAGGCCAAGCGCTTCCGCTACGCCAACCAGGACATGGCTGACCTCGAAGCCAAGCTGATCGAGGCCTCCACCGGCGATGCCCCGGCCCGGCGCAAGATCATCGTGACGGATGGCGTCTTCTCCATGGACGGCTACCTCGCGCCGCTCGAAGCCATCTGCGATCTCGCCGAAAAACACGACGCCCTGGTCATGGTGGACGATTCCCACGCCGTCGGCTTCATGGGAGCCACCGGCGCCGGAACTCCGGAACACGCGGGTGTTTCCGACAGGATCGACATCTACACCGGCACGTTCGGCAAGGCCCTTGGCGGCGCCTCGGGCGGCTACGTGTCCGGCCGCAGTGAAATCATCGCCATGCTGCGCCAGAAGGCCCGCCCCTACCTGTTCTCCAACTCGCTGGCGCCGGCCATCGTCGCCGCCACCATCAAGGCCATTGAGCTGGTCCAGGGCTCGGGCGAGCTCCGCTCCAGGCTCTTCGAGAACGCTGCCCTGTTCCGCCGTCGCATGAGCGAGGAAGGCTTCGAACTGCTCGACGGCGAACACGCCATCATTCCGGTGATGTTCGGCGACGCTGTGGCGGCCGCGAAGGTTGCCGACGAGATGCTCCACCATGGAGTGTTCGTCACGGCGTTCAGCTACCCCGTGGTACCCAAGGGAGCTGCCCGGATCCGCGTGCAGCTTTCGGCCGCGCACAGCTCCGAGGACGTCGAAGCCTGCGTCCAGGCCTTCGTGAAGAGCCGCGCGGCCGCGGGGCTCTGAGTTTCCCATGATCCTCACCATCCTGGGCGGCGGGGGATTCCGGGTACCCCTGGTCTATTCAGCACTGCTGTCGGACCATGGGCCCGGACGGGTCACCGAACTGAGACTGTTCGATACGGACCCCGCGCGCCTGGGCGTGGTGGCCAAGGTCCTCGCCGGGATGGCCGAGGGGGTGCCCGACGCTCCCTCGGTGAGGACGTTCACGGCGCTGTCGGAAGCCCTGCCGGGTACCGACTTCATCTTCTCCGCCATCCGGGTGGGCGGGCTGGAGGGGCGCGCCGCCGATGAACGGATCGCCCTCGCGCACGGTGTCATCGGGCAGGAGACCGTCGGCGCCGGAGGAATTTCCTATGCCTTGCGGACCATTCCCGTGGTCCTGGACATCGCCGAGGCAGTGAAGAAGCATGCCCCGCACGCCTGGTTCATCAACTTCACCAACCCGGCCGGGGTCATCACCGAGGTCATGACGCGGGTCCTCGGCAACAAGGTGGTGGGGATCTGCGATTCCCCCGTAGGGCTCGCCCGGCGCTGCCTGCTCGCCGCCGGAGTCCACCGTGGTGCTGCGGCTTTTCGGGATGGCTCCGTGGAGATCGACTACATCGGCCTGAACCACCTGGGTTGGCTGCGCGGGCTGGTGGTCGATGGTACGGATGTCCTGCCGCGGCTCCTCTCCGACGACGGCGCCATCGAGTCCTTCGAAGAAGGCCGGCTGTTCGGCGCTTCGTGGATCAGGGCCTTGGGTGCGGTTCCCAACGAGTATCTGCACTACTACTACTTCAAGCGCGAGGCGCTCGACGCCGACCGGCGCGCCGGAACCACCCGCGGCGCCTACTTGGCCCGGCAGCAGTCGTCCTTCTACAGCGGGTTGGCGGAAGCGAACGACGGCGGTGCGGAGCCCGCTCCGGGGGTCCCGTCGTCGAAGTCGGCCCTTAGGCTCTGGGAAAAGACCAAGCTGGATCGCGAAGAGACGTACATGCAGAGCAACAGGGACGCGGCCGGTACGTTCGAACGCGACGCCGGGGATCTGGTGTCGGGCGGTTACGAGGCCGTTGCCTTGGCGATCATGCGTGCCATCAGCCAGGGTGAATCGGCCCGGCTGATTCTGAACGTCCCCAACAACGGCACCCTCGCTGAGCTCGACGACGACGCGGTCATCGAGGCGCCCTGCCTCGTGGATGCCCGCGGAGTCCGCCTGCTCCCGGCCGATTCTCTTCCGGACTACGCGCGCGGGCTCGTCGTCAATGCCAAAGCGGTGGAACGGGCCACGATCGACGCTGCGCTCACGGGTTCCCGGAGCTCCGCCTACAAGGCGATGGCGTTGAACCCGCTCGTGGACTCGGTCAGGGTGGCAGAAGCGCTCCTGGACGACTACGTCGGCCATTTCAAGGAACTCCAGTACCTGCGCTGAACCCCTTTGCCTCAGCCCTGTCCCGAGGGGGATCGGAGGCCTAGTATCTGCAGCATGGACAAAGATGCAGCACAACGTGTAACCGAGGTGTTGGATTCGCAGCAATGCTGGAATCTCCTGAGGGGCGTGTCCGTCGGCAGGCTGGCCGTGTGGCTCGGAGACCACCCTGACATTTTTCCGATCAATTACACCGTGGACCAAGGGACGGTTGTCTTCCGGACCGGGGCGGGCACAAAGCTCGCCGCGGCCTTGGGCGAATTCCCGGTAGCCATGGAAGTCGACGGCGTCGACCCCAACACCGGCGTCGCATGGAGTGTTGTCCTCCACGGGAAGGCGGCGCCCGTCAAACAGCTGGACGACGTCATCAACTCGTTCTCGCTGCCCCTGTTTCCTTGGGAATCCGGCAAGAAGGACCATTTCGTGCGGGTTCCCGCGGATTCGATCTCCGGGCGGCGCTTCACCGTCACGGAGCCGCTCACGTGGTGGACTCCCTACAGCGGCATCAAACCCTCCGCCACGGAGTAGCCCCCTCGCATCTGGGCCTGCGCGCTGACAGGATGGGGGAATGGCTGCAAATTATGATGTGGTAATTGTCGGGGGAGGCATCGCGGGGTTGTCGCTCGCGTCAGCGCTGGCAGGCCAGTGTTCGGTGGCCCTGGTGGAAGCCGAACAGACACTGGCCTACCACACGTCCTCCCGCTCGGCCCGGCAGCTGATCCCCAGCTACGGACCCGCCGTCGTGCAGGAACTCACCGTCCGCACGCTGGAGCTGATGGCGGCCCGCGACGCAGCACTGCCGGTACCGGTGCTGGAACCGCGCTCGTTCATGTTGGTGGGCGACGAAGCCACCGTCAAGGCAGCAGCCAGCGGGCACATGCACCCCATCACGCATGCCGAAGCCCTCAAGCTGTGCCCGGCCCTGAACCCCGGGGCTTTCACTGCAGCTGGCCTGGATACAGAGTCATTCGCCTGCAACACGCCAGTGCTCTTGGAGGACCACCGGCAACGTGCCGAGGCCGGGGGAGTGGACATCATCACCGGCGCCAAGGTCCATTCGGCCCAACGCCTCGGCTCCGGCTGGCAAGTGGGCGCCGGGCTGGAAGCCTTCCAGTCGGCCGTCGTCGTCAACGCGGCAGGTGCCTGGGCAGATGAACTCGCGGTGCTCAGCGGGGTGGAGAAGCTGGGCTTGCAGCCGTTCCGGCGCACGGCGGCCATCGTCGACGTCGAGCACCCGCTTCCGCCCGGGAGCCCCATGGTGTGCGCCGCTGATGACACGTACTACTTCCGGCGCGAGGGCGGACAGGTGCTCATTTCGCCGTCGGAGACGGTGCCGAGCGGCCCTGAAGACGCGCAACCGCGGCCCGGCGACGTGGAAGAACTCGTGACCCGGTTGAATTCGATCACCTCGTTGGGCATCCGCGCAGTGGCCAAAGCCTGGACCGGGTTGCGCACGGAAGCCGCCGACGGGGTGCCGGTGGTGGGTTTCGACGCCGAGGCTCCCGGCTTCTTCTGGCTTGCGGGGCAGGGCGGCTACGGTTTCCAGACCTCGTCCGCCATCGCGGAGCTCGCAGCCGCGGAAATCCTGGACTATGCATCCGGCACTAGTCCGGCATCCCGGACACCGAGGGAGCTCGCAGCGGCCCGATGGTCCATCCGCCGTTGAACAATAGGTTCATGAGCGGGCAGACGAGCACACTAATCAGCAACATCGGCGAACTGATGACCCAGGACGCTGGGCACCGCGTCCTCAAGGACGCCGCCGTCGTGATCGAAGGTGAGCGGATTTCCTGGATCGGTCCGGCGTCGGAGGCTCCCTCGGCCGATCAGCACGTGGACGCGGAAGGCCGCGCCGTGCTCCCGGGCTGGGTTGACTCGCACTCACACCTGATCTTCGCCGGGGACCGCACCGCCGAATTCGAGGCACGGATGGCCGGCCAGAGCTACAGCGCCGGCGGCATCGCCGTCACCACCGGCGCGACGCGGGCCGCGAGCGATGGGGAACTGACCCGGCTCGCCGCCGGGCGCGTGGCCGAAGCCGTCTCCCAAGGCACCACCTACCTCGAGAGCAAGACCGGCTATGGACTGGACCTGGAGAACGAGGCCCGCAGCGCACGCATCGCGGCGGCGACCGTCGATGAAGTCACCTACCTCGGCGCGCACCTGGTCCCGGCCGGAGCCGACGCCGAGGAATACACGGACCTCGTCTGCGGTCCGATGCTCGACGCAGTCCGCCCGTACGTCCAGTGGGCCGATGTCTTCTGCGAGCGCGGCGCTTTCACCGAGGAGCAATCGCGCCGGGTCCTGACCGCGTGCCGCGACGCGGGCCTGGGCCTGCGTGTGCACGGCAACCAACTGGGTGAGGGGCCCGGCGTGCAGTTGGCCGTGGAGTTCGGTGCCGCCAGCGTCGACCACGTCAATTACCTTTCGGCCGCGGACATCGAAGCGCTCGCCGGAACCTGGGGCGGTTGGGATGCCTCCACCGGAACGGGCACGCGCGGCACGGTTGCCACCTGCCTGCCCGCTTGCGATCTTTCCACCCGCCAGCCGCTCGCCCCGGGCCGCGCCTTGATCGACGCCGGGGTGCAGATCGCCTTGGCCGCGAACTGCAATCCGGGCACCTCCTACACGAGTTCCATCGCCTTCTGCGTCACCACGGCGGTGCTGCAGATGCACCTGAGCGTCCACGAGGCCGTCCGGGCCGCGACGTATGGCGGTGCTCTCGCGCTCGGCAGGGAGTCGGGCAACGACGTCGACGGCGAACGCGCGGTGGGTTCGATCGCCGTCGGGCACCGCGCCGACCTGCACATGCTCAAGGCGCCGTCGGCCACGCACTTGGCGTACAGGCCCGGTATTCCGCTGACTTTCGCGGTGTGGCGGGCGGGTGTCCGGGCGGTGTAGCAACTCAATCCGGCACGCAAAAGCAGGGTTCCTCCAGATGGAGGGGCCCTGCTTTTTTGCGCGGCGCGCTGAAGCCCTCCGCGATCCTTGTGCGATTGAATATGATCGTTTAGTGTTTATATGGATCATAAAACGTCAAATGGTTGAGTGTTGAAGAGTGCGTCGAAGAAGCGCGGACAGGAATGGTAAGTGCGATGAGTAACAACACCCTCGGGGCCTTCATGGAAGAAGAGCTTGTTTCGCAGCCCGAGGTCTGGCAGCGGGCCATCGGGCAATGCGAACTTGAGCAAGCCAAGGCAGGGCGCCTGCTTCCCGCTGACGGTGAGCGGATCGCCGTCGTCGGTTGCGGTACTTCGTGGTTCATGGCGCAGAGCTATGCCGCTGCCCGCGAAGCCGCGGGCAAAGGCGTCACCGACGCGTTCGCAGCGTCGGAAGCCTTCCTCAATCACAACAGTGCCGGCCGCCAATACGACGCCGTCATCGCCATTACGCGCTCCGGAACCACCACGGAGGTGCTTGAACTCCTCGAGGCCTTGCGTGGGAAAGTCCGCACCATCGCGGTGATCGGGGACATGGATTCGCCCATCACCACGCTGGCCGACGTCGTGATCGGCCTTCCCTACGCGGACGAGAAGTCGGTGGTCCAGACCCGCTTCGCCACGACCGCCCTGGTGTACCTCCTCGCGAGCCTGGGCATCGAACTCGGCGAGGCAATCGAGGACGCCCGTACCGCTGTGACCGAAGCCGTTTCCCAGGAGCTGCTCGACGCCGAACAGTTCACCTTCCTCGGTACCGGCTGGACCGTTGGCCTGGCCCACGAAGCCGGCCTCAAGATGCGCGAAGCGGTGCAGGGATGGACCGAATCCTATCCGGCAATGGAATACCGGCACGGTCCCATCTCCATCGCGGCCCCTGGCCGGGTGACGTGGATCTTCGGCCCGCAGCCCGAGGGCCTGGATGCCGACATGAGCCGCACCGGCGCCCTCTACGTCCACACCGGCAAGCACCCGCTCGCCGAGCTGGCCCGGGTCCATAAGGTCACGCTGGAGCGGGCACGCGTGCGCGGCCTCAATCCCGATCTGCCGCGCAACCTGACGCGCTCTGTTGTCCTGAACGCCACGGCTTAGGCAATCCCATGGTTCTCGGAGCCGCTGAATCCGCAGTCCTGGCCTTCGACGTGGGCGGGACGGATCTGAAGGCAGGCCTTGTGGACACGGCCGGGAATGTCCTTGGCCTGCGCCGCACCGCCACGCCGCACGATCCCTTGCGCCCGGGCGAGGCGATCCTGGACGCCGTCGAGGGCTTGGCGTCGGAATTTGCCGCCGAGTTCCCCGGCCACCCGGCGAAGGCCGCGTGCATCGTGGTTCCGGGAATCGTGGACTCCGACACCGGAGTGGGGATCTATTCGGCGAACCTGGGCTGGCGGAACTTTCCCTTCGGGGATAAAGCCGCGCAGCGCCTCGGAATGCCGGTCTCCTTCGGGCATGACGTCAGCACGGCGGCCGAAGCCGAATGCCGCTTCGGAGCCGCCAAGGACTTTCGAAACGTCGTGGTGATGGTGGTCGGCACCGGCATCGCCGCCGCCGTCATCTCCGACGGATACCCGGTGCGCGCGGGCGGCTTCGCCGGGGAACTGGGCCACGCCCTCGTTCCGGACCCCGACGGTCCGGGCCACACGATCCTTGAGGCAGTCGGCTCCGCCGGAGCGATCGCCCGGCGTTACAGCGACAAAGCCGGCACTCCGCGCGCCGGCGCCCGTGAAGTCCTCGAACGGGCCACAGCCGGCGACCCACTTGCGGCCCGGATCTGGGCCGACGCCGTGGACGCCCTCGCCTTCAGCCTCAGCCAATGCGTCAGCATCATCGGCACCGAGGCAGTGGTGGTGGGCGGCGGACTGGCCGAAGCGGGGGAAGGGCTCCTCCAGCCGCTGCGTTCGCGCCTCGACGAGCTGCTCGACTTCCAACGGCGGCCCATCATCATGCGCGCCCAGTTGGGACAGGATGCGGGTTTGCTCGGCGCCGCCATGAGGGCCCGGGCATTGCTCCCGGCTGCGAAGGCCGCTTCCGGCACGGGGTCGGGCCGATGAACGGGGCCATCAAACGGGTCATCACCGTCACGCCCAATCCGGCCATCGACCTCAGCTACCACGTCGCCGGGATCACCCCCGGAGCAAGCCATCGCGTTGCCGCACCCCTCAGCCGCGCAGGCGGAAAGGGCCTCAACGTCGCGCGAGTGGCCCACCAGCTGGGCCATCCCGTGCTGGCGCTCGCGCCCTCGGGAGGCGCGGCCGGTGCCGAATTTGCCGCCGAACTCCGCAGCAGCGGCGTGCCGCATCGCCTGATTCCAGTCGCCGCGGACACCCGGCGCAGCATCGCCCTCGTCGATACGGTGGGCGGCGAAACGTCCATCTTCAATGAAGAGGGGAGTCCCCTCCAACCATCCGAATGGCAGGCGCTCGCCGCCGCCGTCGTCGACGCCCTGCACATCGACAACCCGGACGGGCAAAGCGCGGGAGTGCTTGTCGGTTCCGGGAGCCTGCCGCCCGGTGCGCCCGCCGACTTCTACCCCGCGCTGGTGCGCCTGGCGCACGACGCCGGGATTCCCGCCGTCGTCGACACCTCCGGTCCCGGGATCGTCGCGGCAGCGCGGGCCGGGGCGGACCTCCTCAAACCCAACAACCACGAACTCCTCGAAGCAACAGGGGAAAGCAGCCTTGACGTCGCAGCACGGCGACTGATCGCCCTCGGAGCGAAGACCGTCCTGGTCAGTGCCGGCGCCGAAGGGATGCTTGCGTTCCACGATGCGGCTCCCGGAGGCTACTGGAGCGCACGGCTCCCGGAACCGCTCAGCGGCAACCCCACGGGAGCCGGCGACGCCGGAGTGGCGGCTGCCGCCGTCGCGCTCGCCGACGGGATCACCGACATCCCCACGATCCTCCGCCGGGCAACGGCCTGGTCCGCCGCCGCGGTGCTCATGCCTGCCGCCGGCGAGATCTCGCCGCTTTACGCGGACCTCGAAGACCAACTCATTCTCAGCTGGAAGGAGACCCGGTGACGCTCGTCAGTACACGGGAACTCATGGATACCGCCGCCGCCAACGGAATCGGACAAGGCGCCTTCAACGTCATCCACCTCGAAACCGCGGAAGGACTGGTTGCCGGAGCGGAGGCCGCGGGCGTCCCGCTGATCCTGCAAATCTCCGAGAACTGCGTCCGTTTCCACGGCGGGCTCGTCCCGATTGCCCGGGGGGCCATGTCCATCGCCCGCGACTCTTCGGTGCCCGTGGCCCTCCACCTGGACCACGCCGAATCCGAAGAGCTGGCGCTGCAGGCCGTCGACCTCGGGTTCGGGTCCGTCATGTACGACGGCGCGCACTTGCCTTACGACTCGAATGTCGAAGTCACGCGGAGGATCGCCGGATACGCCCAGGACCGCGGAGTCTACGTCGAGGCCGAGCTCGGAAAAGTGGGAGGCAAGGACGGTGCCCATGCTCCGGGAGTCCGGACGGATCCCGCCGAGGCCCGTTCCTTCGTCGGTGCCACCGGCGTCGATGCCCTGGCCGTCGCCGTCGGGTCCTCCCACGCCATGACCCAGCGGAGCGCAGCCCTGGACCTCGCGCTCATCACCCGGCTCAAACAGGCCGTCCAGCTTCCGCTCGTCCTTCACGGGTCCTCCGGCGTGGCGGATGAAACGCTGGTGGCGGCAATCCGGGCCGGTATGACTAAGATCAACGTATCCACACACTTGAACGGGTTCTTCACCCGCGCCGTCCGTGATTACCTGGATGCCAACCCTTCCGTGGTGGACTCCCGCAAGTACATCAAGGCCGGACGGGACGCGCTGGTGTTGGAAACCGCACGTCTGCTGACGCTGTTCGCGAAAGTGAATTAGTCCCAATTCCGGAAGGTTCGTGATGACCCGCAACGATCGACTGACAGCCATCCTTGATCTCCTCGCCGAGTCAGGGCATGTCGAGGTCGACGATATCGTGACCCGCCTGGCTGTCTCGCCGGCCACGGCGCGCCGCGACCTGGACAGCCTCGCCAAGCAACGGCTCTTGAGCCGTACCCGGGGCGGAGCAACCACGGGTTCAGTGGCCTACGAACTTCCGGGGCGCTACAACCGGGATGATCACGCCGAAGCCAAGCAACAGATTGCCTTGGCAGCCTCTGAGCTCATCGTGCCCGGGGCCGTGATCGGACTCAGCGGCGGGACCACCAATACGGCCCTGGCCCAGGTGCTGTCCACCCGCGAAGACCTCAACGCCCCCTCCAACAGGCCCATGCTGACGGTGGTCACCAACGCCATCAACATTGCGGCCCAGCTTGCCGTGCGCCCCAACATCAAGATCATGGTCACCGGCGGCATCCTGAATCCGCGATCCTACGAACTCGTCGGACCTTACACCGACGTCATCATGCAGAAGGTTGCCCTGGACATCGCCTTCATCGGCGTCAACGGAGTCGATCCCAAGATCGGCCCCACCATCACCGACGAGGGGGAAGCGATGGTGAATACCGTCATGGCCCGGCGTGCCACCGACTCCTATGTCCTGGCTGACTCCACGAAGATCGGGAAGCGCGCCTTCGCGGCGATGGCCGGGTACGAATTCCGACGGCTCATCACTGACGCGGGCATCACGCCTGAGGACAAGGCGGCATTTGAAGCCAACGGCACCGAAGTGATCGTGGCCAAGGACGCCTAGCTCCGTTAACTGCCCGTCAGAAGACCACCGGGGGAGCGTTCAGCACGGTCTCGTCGGTGCTGCGCTGCACCCACTGGCTGAACGGCGTGTCGAGATCGTATTTGTCCTGGTCGTTGCGGATCAGTGTCCGTAGCTCCGCGTTGCCCGGGTTGTTGAGGGATTCGAAGTACTCCACCGACCAGTGGAACCACCGCATGCAGAAGAGCCGCATCGTGAGGCCGTGGGTCACCAGCAGGGTGTTGGGCGCGTAGTCGGGCTTTTCCCAATGCCGGTACAGGGTTTCCATGAAGGACGAAATCCGGTCGTACACATCGGAACCCGATTCGCCCTCGCGGAACCGGTAGAAGAAGTGCCCGTAGAGGTTGCGGAGTTCCTTCTGGTCCCCGATGTCCCCGGCGATCTGGAAGTTGGCCCAGTCCTGTTCACGCAGCCGGGGCTCTTCGATCACCCGTTCGGTGAGGCTGCCCAGATTCAGCGCCTCGAGGGTCTGGTAGGCCCGGAGGTACGGTGAGACGTAAACGCACACCGGTTCGCCGTCGAGCTTCCTGCGCAAGGCCTCACCCGCGGTCCGTGCCTGCTCGAGGCCAAGCTCCGTCAGCGGGATCCGGTAATCGGGCACACGGTTGTAGATGGACGTGTCGGCATTGGCGGCGGACTGGCCGTGCCGGATCATGAAGATTCGTGCGGGCGCGCTCATCCCACCAAGCATAGGCTCAGGAGCCGCCCTGGCTGCGCACGCGGACAGCGGAGACCCAGCTCCGAGGAAAACATCAGGCAAATACGGGCAAGATAGGAGCATGCTCCTAGCCTCAACGCGCCGTTTGCGCGCCGAAGTGCTGATTGTCCTTGGACTGTCCCTGGGCCAATCGGCTGTCTACTCCGTAGTGCAGCTGTTGGACAAGATGACCCAGGGACCTTTGGCCCATGCGACGTCTACCCTCAACCGTTCGCAGAGCACGCGCGAGTACTTCGATCTCACCTACCAGCTGCTGGACATCGCGTTCGCGCTGGTCCCGGTGGTGTTGGTGTTCTACTTCCTGTCCTTGCACCGCCAAACCGCCGAGAGTACCTCGGGGTTCACCCGGCTGGGCTTCAACTTCGCCCGCCCGGGCCGCGACGCGCTGCAAGGACTTGGCCTGTTCGCACTCATCGGAATCCCGTCGCTGGGCCTCTATGCTGTTGGCCGCGCCCTCGGGATCACGACGGCGATCATCCCCAGCGGCCTGGACTCCTACTGGTGGACCGTGCCGGTGCTCGTCCTCTCCGCCGTGCGGCACGCCATCGTCGAAGAAGTGATCGTGGTGGGCTATCTCCTGGACCGGTTCGGGAAGTTCGGATGGAGCACTCCGTTGGCGATCGTGCTCAGCGCGCTCCTGCGCGGCAGCTACCACCTGTACCAGGGCTTCGGGCCGTTCATCGGCAACGCCGTCATGGGCCTCGTGTTCGGATGGATCTACACCAGGACCAAACGGGTCATGCCGCTCGTGGTGGCTCACGCGCTCCTGGACATCGTGGCGTTCGTCGGCTTCAGCGTCTTCGGCAAGGCCATCGGCCTGGGCTAGCGCGCTTTAAAAGGTTTCGGCCGCCATTGCTGGGTGACATCATTGGCACCCGCACATGGCGGCCGAAGCTTTTCCGGGCTTCCTTGCCCGTTGATCCGTCAGATCGTGACGGGATGGTCCGTCAGATCGTGACGGCTCCGTTGGCGGTTTCGAACGTTACTGACATGATTCCCGGCGTCCCGTGCGGAGCCATCCATTGGACTGCGACGTCCTCGAGGGGCTTCTCCACGGGTTCACCAAGCCACTCGGTGACACGCTCCGCGGAGCCGGCAATGGTGAGGCTGGACATCTTGACGTCGCTTGGGTACACGAGCGACGGGTGAAGTGCGGGGTCGCCCTCCCAGCGGAGCAGGTAGGGAACCTGGGGATCGGCGATGAGTCCCAGGATGCCGATCTGCGACCAGACGAGTTCCCGGCCATCCGGGAACTTGCGGTTGCCTGGGACGGCGGCGCGTCCGAGCCGCTGCTCGAACGGGCTCAGGTCGTCCACAGCGACGCACCAGCCCATCCACCCACCTCCTGCGGCGGAGCGTGCACGGACAGCTTGTCCAAAAGGTGCCTTGTCGGAGGCCGGGTGGTCCAGGACCTCGACAACTTCCAGGTATTTGTGGTCAGCAAGGGGAATGATCATGTTCCGGGTACCAAAGCGCGGATGCACTCCGCCCCGGACCGCGTCCACTCCCAATGCTGCGGAAATCCGCTCGGTGGTGGCCAACAGGCCATCTCGTTCACAAGCGTAAGAGACGTGATCCATGCGCATGGCTTCATCTTGGCACTTTGTGATGGAGCTCTCAGCTAAGTCAAGCCTAACCAAGGTGGGATGTATCGAAAAGGCCGCTCAGGGTCACTTCAGGACGCGCCGGGACAGAAAACTTCTGCGTTCGTCACAAAGCTTCCGGAGCCCGCAATACCCTCCCTAGACTGACGGCAACCGCTCGCCGGCATGCTGAACCCTTCAGCCCGGCAGGCTGACGCACGGCAAGAGCCCAGACAACCAGGAGTCCGCATGTCCCAAGGATGGTCATTCGAAACGCGCCAAATCCACGCCGGCCAGGAGCCGGACGCCGCCACCGGCGCCCGCGCCCTCCCCATCTACCAGACCACCTCGTTCGTCTTTCCCAGCGCGGAAAGCGCGGCCAACCGCTTTGCACTGGCCGAACTGGCGCCCATCTACACCCGGATCGGCAACCCCACGCAGGATGCCGTGGAGCAGCGCATAGCGAGCTTGGAGGGTGGCTTGGCTGCGCTCCTGCTGAGCTCCGGCCAGGCCGCGGAAACCTTCGCCATCCTCAACGTGGCCGAGGCCGGTGACCACGTGGTCGCCAGCCCGAGCCTCTACGGCGGCACGTACAACCTGCTGGCCCATACACTGAAGAAATTCGGCATCTCGGTCACCTTCGTCGAGGATCCGGACAACCTGGACCACTGGCGGGACGCGGTGCAGCCAAACACCAAGCTGTTCTTCGCCGAAGTCGTCTCCAACCCCCGGCAGGACGTCTTGGACATCGAGGGTGTCTCCCGCATCGCGCACGAGGCGGGAGTCCCGCTCGTCGTGGACAACACCCTCGCCACGCCCTACCTGATCCGGCCCATCGAGTGGGGAGCGGACATCGTGGTGCATTCGGCCACCAAGTACCTGGGCGGGCACGGCTCCGCCATTGCCGGTGTCATCGTGGACTCCGGCAACTTCGATTTCGGCAAGGACCCTGAGCGGTTCCCCGGCTTCAACACCCCGGACCCCAGCTACAACGGCCTGGTCTATGCCCGCGACCTCGGCAAGGACGGGGCCCTCGGCGCGAACCTCTCCTACATCCTCAAAGCCCGGGTCCAGCTCCTGCGCGATCTCGGCTCGGCGGTTTCCCCGTTCAACGCTTTCCTGATCTCCCAGGGAATCGAAACCCTCAGCCTGCGGGTGGAGCGCCACGTGGACAACGCCACCAAGGTGGCGCAATGGCTCGAAGGGCGCGACGACGTCGAATCGGTGGCGTACGCGGGGCTGCCTTCCAGCCCGTGGTTCGAACGGGGCCGGAAGTACGGCCCCAGGGGCACCGGCGCCGTGGTGTCCTTCACCATCAACGGCGGGGTCGAGGCGGGCAAGCGCTTCGTGGACGCCCTGGAACTGCATTCGCACGTGGCCAACATCGGCGACGTCCGGTCCTTGGTCATCCACCCGGCGTCGACGACGCACAGCCAGCTGACGCCGGAACAGCAGGCCGTTGCGGGAGTGACCCCTGGCCTGGTGCGGCTGTCCGTCGGAATCGAGCACATCGACGACATCCTCGCGGACCTCGAGTCGGGATTCCGGGCAGCCAAGAGCGCCTAGCACGGGCCCGGAGGGCGTACGAGGCTGGCCGGCGACGCAAGATGAATCTTCGCCGGCCAGCCTTCGCAACCACCCCTTCGTGAACAAAACGCGGCCAAGTGTCACAAAGATGTCATAATCTTCGTCAGAAGGGGTCCGGTTTTCCTAGACTCTTCCTATAGGTCATGAGTGCCAGCGACAGCCCCGGCTTGCTGGCCGGCAACCCTCCATTCGCGGTGGGGTGCCCCGGGTGAAGACCTGGCCCTTCGCTGTGTTGGCGGCGGGCAAGCGCGATGTGAGGTGTCAACGAATGACAATTGCTGCAACAGCCATACCCCTTTCCGGTACCCAGGACGGAACCCTCAAGTATCTTTCCGTGGGCGGACTCGAGCTGGAGGCCGGAGGTTCCCTCCCGGACGTCGTCCTTGCGTACGAGACGTGGGGGCGGCTCAACGCAGACGCTACCAACGCTGTCCTCGTGGAACATGCATTGACCGGCAGCACCCATGTGGCCCGTGGCGAGAGCGACGAAGACGGCTGGTGGGAGCAGCTTGTGGGTCCCGGCGCCACCATCGACACGGACCGCTACTTCGTGGTCTCCGTCAACATTGTGGGGGGCTGCTACGGCAGTACGGGGCCGTCGTCGAGCGCTCCTGACGGCAAGCCGTGGGGCTCCCGCTTCCCGCTCGTGACCCTGCGGGACAGCACGGTGGCCGAGGCCAGGCTGGCCGACGCCTTGGGGATCCACAGCTGGCACACCGTCGTGGGCGGGTCCATGGGCGGTGCCCGTGCACTGGAATGGGCCGTCGGCTATCCGGACCGCGTCAAGCGATGCGCCGTGATCTCCATCGGGGCGTACAGCACCGCCGAGCAGATCGCGTTCGCACAGGCCCAGACGCTCGCCATCCGGCAGGACGCCGACTTCAACGGCGGAGACTACTATGGACAGGCCGCCCCCGAAGCGGGTCTGGCCCTTGCCCGGCGGATTGCCCACATCACCTATCGCTCGGCGGACGAGCTCGACTTCCGCTTCGGCCGGAACGCACAGGGCGGCGAGGCACCCCTCCAGGCTGCCGCGTTGGGGGACCGGGGCCGCTACCAGGTGGAGAGCTACCTGGACCACCAGGGGAGCAAGCTGGTCCAGCGCTTCGACGCCAATAGCTACATCGCCATTACCGAAGCGCTCATGAGCCACGACATCACGCGCGGCCGGGGCTCGTTGGAGGATGCGTTGTCCGTGGCCACGGCGACGTTCTTCGTGGCCTCGGTGGACTCGGACCGGCTCTATTTCCCGGAGCAATCCCGCGAGCTTGCCAAGGCCTTGCCCGGAGAGGTCCCGGTTCATGTCATCGAGGCGCCGATCGGGCACGACGGTTTCCTCACCGAGATCGGCCAGCTCGGCCCCCAACTGCGCGAGGCATTCTTCGGCTAGCGCGCCTCTTCGGCTGAATCAGCCGTTCATGATCTCCTGGCGGAGCTTCATGTAATCCTCCATGGCGATTTTCCCGTCGCTGTACTCCTGGTCCAGCTCGGCCAGTTTCCGTGCACGGTAGCCTTGGGGCGCGCTGTTCGGCTGGGGAGCGCCGCTCGCTTGCGGAGTAGCCCACGACGGCGGAACGGCCTGCCGCGCGGGCGTCGCCATCGGGGGTTGCGGCTCAGCCGGGATGACCACCGGGGGTTGCTCCGGGTATCCGACGGGGTTGTGCTGCGGAGGATAGGGCTGCCCGGGGTAATTCTGCGGAGGGAAGTCCTGGATCCTGCGCTGGCGCGACCGGTTGTACATGCGGATCCCCATGGGAATCAGCCAAGAGCAGACGATGATCCAGAAGATCAGATTGTTCACGGCGGAGGCCTCCCTGTCTTTCACCAGCTTAGCCCCGCTCCCTGTGACTAACCTCGCGGTTCGTTCAGCTCCCGGGCAGGAAGGTGTCAGCAGGACCGAAGACGGGTCCCGGCGTCGGGCGTTTCGGCAGGATCCCGTCACCGGAGGAGCGGTGCCTGATCCGGCGGATGACCCACGGGACAAAATATTCGCGTGCCCAGACGAGGTCGCCAGACCTGGCTTGGCGCCAACTGCGCTGGGGGAGCGGCTTGGGGTAGAGCGGCTCAAGGTTGTGCGGCACATTCAGTGAGTCGAGGACCATCGCGGCGATGGTGTGATGGCCGAGCGGCGAGAAATGGAGGCGGTCTTCGTCCCACATCTGGGAGTTGGAAAGCTGCCTCAAGGACCACATGTCAGCCACCACGGCATCGTGGCGGGCGGCCACGGTGCGGAGGTTTTCGTTGTAGATGGCCACCTTGCCGCGGATCCGGCCGAGGACCGATGACGCGGTGTCCGGACCGTTGAAGAGAACCACCGTGGCGCCGTCGGAACTCAGGGTCTGCACTGCGGCATCGAGTTTTTCGGCCAAGGCGTCGGGATCGCCGCCGGGACGGATGAGGTCGTTGCCGCCTGCGGAGATGCTCACGAGATCCGGCTTGAGGTCCATGCACGGGCCAAGTTGTTCGTCGAGGATTTGCTGCAGCAAGCGCCCGCGGATGGCGAGGTTGGCGTAGGCGAAGTCGCGGTGTCCCCGGCTCAGTTCCTCGGCGACGCGGTCGGCCCAGCCGCGATGTGCTCCGGGGTTGTTGGGCTCGGGGTCGCCGATGCCTTCGGTAAAGGAATCACCTAGCGCCACGTAGCGGGTCCACGGATGAATCCGCTCGTCCGACTTTGCCACCGTGGAATCAGTGTCACTCACGTCCATATCCTGCCTCTTGCTGCGTCGCTACGCGCCCGTAGCTTGTTACTCATCGGTAACTGCAAGAATAGTCCCATGAGTCAAGCTTCCGCCTTTCCTGCCCCGGTCGTTTTGTGGTCCCACGAAGAGGAAGAGCGGGCTGGAAAGCCGTTGCTGGTCCTTCTGCACGGTTATGGATCCAACGAGCAGGACCTCTTCAGCCTGGCCGGCCTGTTGCCCCGGGACTTCGTCGTGGCCTCGCTCCGCGCGCCGATCGCCACAGGTCCGGGCTTCACGTGGTTCCCGCTCACGGCGTCCATCGACTACTCCCTCGACGCCGTCAAGGACGCCGCGGAGTATGTGTTTTCCTGGCTGGATTCGTTGAAGTCCAACCACAGTTCAGTGACGCTCCTCGGGTTTTCCATGGGCATGGCCATGGCCACCTCGCTGCTCCGGCACCGCCCGGCGGACTTTGCCGCCGTCGTCGGGCTTTCAGGGTTCGCCGTCGACGCCGGTGAGGACCCCGCGTTCCGTGACGCCGAGCTGGACGGATCCGTGCCGCTCTTCTGGGGACGCGACCAGCAGGACCCTGTCATCACCCCGGACAAGATCGAATACACCATGGATTGGGCCCGAAAGCACACGGACCTTACCAAGGTGCTCTACACGGGCATGTGGCACGGCATCAACCAGCAGGAAATCGGGCACGTTGGCGAATTCCTGGAGCACAAGGTCCTCGCGTCCGTCTGACTCCATCTGACAACAACGCGGGGTCACTTGCGGCCCATGACGAGGCGCGCAATGGGCCGTAAGTGACCCCGCGTTGCTAGGACTCTGTGGTGATCCGCACCGTCTGACCGTTGACGGTCACGGTGTCGCCCACGTGGAGTTGGCGGCCGCGCCGATCATCGATCTCGCCGTTGACTTTGACCAGGCCGTTCTTGATGAGTTCCGTGGCTTCCACGCCATCCTCCACGAGGTTGGCGAGCTTCAGGAGCTGGCCGAGCCGGATCATGTCGTCGCGGATGGGGATTTCTTCGATTTCCGGGTTGCTCATACAAGCAATGATGCCTGAAGTAGGGTGGTGAAAATGCCGCAGTCGTCCCGCACCTTGCCTGGAAGTCCCTCCCGTACGCCCCTGCCCTTGCTCACCGGGCTGCTCCTTGCCGTGGCAACCGGACTCGTGATTCCGCTCCAGGGCCGGATCAACGGCGCCTTGGGGGCAAAGCTCGACGACGGTATCGCGGCCGCCGTCGTGAGCTTCACCACCGGGCTGGTACTGATCGCCGCGATCGGACTCGTGCTGCCGAAAGGCCGCGCGGCCCTTCGAAGGATCCTGCCGGCCCTCACGGAGCGGAGCTTTCCACGGTTCTACGTCCTGGCCGGTGGCATTGGCGCGCTGTTCGTTTTCGCCCAATCGTTCACGGTCGGCCTGCTTGGCGTGGCCTTGTTCACGGTCGCTGCAGTGACGGGCCAGACCCTGAGCGGACTACTCGTGGACCGGCTCGGCATCGGGCCCGGCGGCAAACGCTCGATCACCGGAGTCCGAATCCTCGGCAGCGTCCTGACGATCGCCGCCGTCGTCTGGGCCGTGTCGCCGCGCCTCGGGGCGGCCAGCGACGTCGGGTCCTTGCTGCTCCCCATCCTGTTGCCGGTCGTGGCGGGCTGCCTCATGAGTTTCCAGCAGGCCATGAACGGGACTGCGACCGTGCACTACGGCAGTCCGATCGCTGCAACGCTCGTCAATTTCGTGGCCGGAACGGTGATTCTCTGGATTGCCTGGCTCATCAAAGTGTTGCTCCTTGGTCCCGGCCACGCCCTGCCTTCTGAATGGTGGTACTACCTGGGCGGGCCGATGGGGTGCGTCTTCATTGGCCTGGCTGCTTTGTTGGTCCGGAGCCTCGGTGTCCTGGTCACCGGGCTCGGGATGATCGCCGGGCAGCTGCTGGGATCGCTGGCGCTTGACCTGGTCCTGCCGGCTCCCGGAACAGTAGTGGCGTACCCCACGATCCTCGGCACCCTGCTGACGCTGTTCGCCATCATCGTGGCCACGTTGCCCTGGCCGAAGGGCGCGATCTCGTCCCGCCGTCCCTCGAAGAGCCTTTAGGGCCGGTCCCGGAAGCAGGACCGCGGCCAAAGGCCGGTAGGCTAGGACACGCAGCTTCCTGCACAGCAATACCTTCGCGCACAACCACGGACCGCACCCAGCGGCCCTGTAAAACATTGGAGTACCCATGGCAGCAAAATCCGTCCTCGACCAGGTCATTTCCCTCTCCAAGCGGAGGGGCTTCGTGTTCCAGGCCGGTGAAATCTATGGTGGCTCCCGGTCCGCATGGGACTACGGCCCCCTCGGTGCCGAGCTCAAGGAAAACATCAAACGCCAATGGTGGCAGAGCGTTGTCCGCGGCCGCGAAGACGTAGTAGGCCTCGATTCCTCCGTGATCCTGCCCCGCCAGGTGTGGGAAGCGTCCGGCCACGTCGAGGTGTTCTCCGACCCGCTCGTCGAGTGCCTTTCCTGCCACAAGCGCTACCGCGCCGACCACCTCGAGGAAGAGTACGCGGAAAAGAAGGGCCGTCCCGCCGAAAACGGCCTCAAGGACATCGCCTGCGCCAACTGCGGCACCCGCGGCCAATGGACCGAACCGCAAGAGTTCTCCGGCCTGCTCAAGACCTTCCTGGGCCCCGTGGCCAGCGAAGAAGGCCTGCACTACCTGCGCCCGGAAACCGCGCAGGGCATCTTCGTCAACTTCAGCAACGTGCTGACCACGTCCCGCAAGAAGCCGCCTTTCGGCATCGGCCAGATCGGCAAGTCGTTCCGCAACGAGATCACGCCGGGCAACTTCATCTTCCGCACCCGCGAGTTCGAACAGATGGAAATGGAATTCTTCGTCGAACCGGGCACGGACGAAGAATGGCACCAGTACTGGATGAAGGAACGCATGTCCTGGTACACCGGTCTGGGCATCCGGCCGGAGAACCTGCGCTTCTTCGAGCACCCGCAGGACAAGCTCAGCCACTATTCCAAGGGCACCACGGACATCGAGTACCGCTTCGGTTTCCAAGGCTCCGAGTGGGGCGAGCTCGAGGGCATCGCCAACCGCACCGACTTCGACCTCTCCACCCACTCGAAGGCGTCCGGCCAGGACCTCAGCTACTTCAACCAGGCCACCAACGAGCGTTACACGCCGTACGTCATTGAACCGGCCGCCGGCCTGACGCGTTCCTTCATGGCCTTCCTTGTGGACGCCTACACGGAAGACGAGGCACCCAACGCCAAGGGCGGCGTCGACGTCCGCACCGTCCTGAAGCTCGATCCGCGCCTGGCACCGGTCAAGGCAGCTGTGCTGCCCCTGAGCCGCAACGAGGACCTGTCCCCGAAGGCGAAGGACCTGGGCGCCCAGCTGCGCAAGAACTGGAACATCGACTTCGACGACGCCGGCGCCATCGGCCGCCGCTACCGTCGCCAGGACGAGATCGGTACCCCGTTCTGCATCACCGTGGACTTCGACACCCTTGACGACCAGGCCGTGACCATCCGCGAGCGCGACACCATGAGCCAGGAACGTGTTTCCCTGGACAAGGTGGAGGGCTACCTGGCCGCACGGCTGATCGGCGCCTAAGCGTGTCCATCGAATACCGCGAATGGCGTGAGGGCGACGACCTCGCGCTCCTGGAGATGTGGGGTGGGCCCGAGACCCTGCCGGCCCAGCAATTCCGTGCAGCCCTGGCGCCGTCGAGCAACAGTGGTCAAGGCCAGCCTTGGCGCCGGTGCATCGTGGCGGAAGACGTCGTCGACGGCATCGGCATCCCGGTGGCCGCGGGCGTGGTCCATGAGGCGTCCCTGCACCCGGAACGCCTCTGGGCCTACATCGAGGTCGCCAAGGACCACCGCCGGAGCGGGATAGGGGCCACGCTCCTGACCATGCTGCGGCGCGAAGCCGAGCAGTCGCCGTCGGGCGTTTCCGCGCTGCGCAGCAAAGTGGAGCCAGGCACGGCCGGTGCCGCCTTCGCCGAGTGGGCAGGGCTGGCGCCCATCCAGCGCTCCCGGCTCGTGGTGGTTGATCCCGAACCGCTCAGGCTTCCGGTGTTTGGTGACGGCTCCGAAGAAGCCGCTTCCGAGCAGGTGGAAGACCTCGCCACGGGATCCGTGGAACTGAGCGACGTCGTAGGCCGGTACTACACCGCCGTGCACCACTGGGACAACCCCGGCGAGCTCGGCATCCCCACCGTGCAGCGTCTGTTCCTCGACGACCTGACTGGGGCACACGGGGCGGTTGTGCTTCGCGCGCCGAAGGCGAGTGCCTTTGGCTCGGGCGTCCCGGCCACCCGCAAGGGCAAGCTGCAGGCCTTCGCGATCAGCTATGCACAGGGCAGCTCGGACGGGCCCTCGGAAGTGTTCCTCGGGCACGATCCGCTCCTGCAGGACGACGAAGCGCGCGCCGCAATCCGTGACCTGCTGGCGCTCATTGCCTACCAGCACCCCGTGCTCCTCGAAGTGGACGACTCCATGACGGCCGTGTGCGCCGTCGTCGATCCCTTGCTGGAATTGGGCAAGGCGAAGCTCCGCGGTGCGGACACCCTGGTGGTCAGCGAATAGCGCCCTTCCCCTCGCCCCGCCCAACTGGCTCGCAGTTGTTGTCGTTATGGGCACTCATAACGACAACAACTGCGAGCCAGTTGGGTGAACCCTTGACGAGTCCGCGGTGTGGGTGTAGGCATAACGACGTAAGCCCCGGCCGTTGGTCTGGTGGGGTGGCGGCGGGTGGAACGGATCCGGTCTCATGAAGAGAATCGGCGGTAACACCTATGAATGGAACAGCCCTCGACGGACTGCGCAAACAGCTCCGCGGGCAACTCATCACCCCAAGTGATCCTGACTATGATTCCGCCCGGGCCGTTTACAACGGGATGATCGACAAACGTCCGGCAGGGGTCGTCCGCGTGGCCCAGGTGGCGGACGTCATTGCGAGCGTGAACTTCGCCCGGGACAACTCCCTGCCCTTGGCCATTCGCGGCGGCGGCCACAGCGCGCCCGGTTTCGGGACCTGGGACGATGCCCTTGTCATCGATTTCGTCAACCGAACCGGAATCCGCGTTGACCCCGAAGCCGGTACGGCCCGTGCCGAGGCGGGGACAACCTGGGCTGACTTCAACCACGCCACCCATGCCTTCGGGCTGGCAACCACCGGTGGGATTGTGGGATCCACCGGCATCGCCGGCCTGACCTTGGGTGGTGGCATCGGCTATCTCGCCCGCAAGCACGGCCTTTCCTGTGACAACCTGATCTCCGCTGACGTGGTGACTGCGGACGGCAAATTCCTGACCGCCAGCGAAACCCGGAACGAGGACCTTTTCTGGGCGTTGCGGGGCGGCGGAGGCAATTTCGGTGTGGTGACGTCGTTGGAATACAAGCTGCATCCTGTGGACATGGTCCACGCGGCCATCATCATCTACGGCATGGAGCAGGCCGACACCGTCGCGAAGTTCTACCGCGACTACATGGACACCGCCCCTGAGGAATTCGGAGCGTTCGTAGGCTTCCACCAGGGCCCTCCCGTCCCGTTCCTTCCCGAGGAATGGCACGGGAAGCCAGTCTGCGTGGTCATCGGCATGTGGACGGGTGATCCTGCCGAAGGAACAGCCTGCTGGCAGCCTTTCCTGGACGTTGCCCCCGTGGCGGGTTCGCTGGTTGGACCCATGCCGTACCCGGTACTCAACTCGGCATTCGATCCGCTCCTTCCGAAAGGGATGCAGGCCTACTGGAAAGCGGACTTCCTCTCCGAACTCAACGACGGTGCCATCGCGGCCCATCTTGAGTACGGCAGCAAAGTTCCCAGCGTGCAGACGTCCGTCCACGTCTATCCGATCGACGGCGCGGTGCAGCGCGTGGGGCAGACAGACACTGCGTTCGTCAACCGCGGCGTCAAATTCTCTCCCGTGATCGCCTGCATGTGGAACGATCCCGCAGACAACGAGGCGAACATCGACTGGGTGCGCAGTTATGCCGCGGCATTGCGCCCGTACTCCTCGCCGGGAGGCTACATCGGCTTCATGGACGGTGACGACCAAGGCAGGATCAGTGAGAACTACGGGGTCAATTACGGGCGGCTGCAAACCATCAAGGGCAAGTACGATCCCGGAAACCTCTTCCACGTGAACCAAAACATCAAACCCGCCTGACCCCGGGTGCGGACCCGGCCCAACTGACTCGCATTTGTTGTCGTTTTGAGCCCTCAAAACGGCCACAAATGCGACTCAGTTGGGCGGGACACCGGGCTGCCCCACGTAGGCTTGTGGGCATGAGGTTTTGCAGCTAATGGGTCACGGCCATTCACACGGACACACCGAGAATTTCGAGCCAAGCCCGACGGCGCTCGCGGCACGCAAACGGGCCAACTGGCTCCTCGTGGCCGTGTTGGCTCCGATTGCCGCGCTCACGATCGTTGCCATGCTGCTCATGTGGCCGTCCGGGAGCAAGGAGGGCATCACCTTCGCGAGCCCGTACGCCGCTGCTCCCGGGGTGACGTTCGATACCGGCAAGATTCAATCCGTCACCCAAGAGAGCTGCACGCAGGGGACCCAGGCTCCGGTAGCGAACGGGGCGAACGGGGCGAACGGCACAAACCAAAGCAGCGGAACACAGCCGCAGGGGTCCCAGTGCACCTTCGCGTCGACGCAGCCGGATAACGGCGGCAGCCCCGTGAAAGTGGTCATCAACCCGGATGTCGCCAAGTCCCACGGCGTCAAAGCCGGGGACAGCATCCGCTACCTGAACCTCTCCCGGGTGCAGGGCGCAGCGGCAGGCAACGGCTCGCCGTCGTACGTTTTCCTTGACTTCGTGCGGACCGTTCCGATGGCCCTCCTTGCGATCCTGTACGCCGTGGTGGTCATCGCGGTTGCGCGCTGGCGCGGTTTCAGGGCGCTCCTCGGACTGGCCGGGGCCTACGTGGTGATGGTCAGCTTCATGCTTCCGGGATTGGTGGAAGGCAAACCGCCGCTGCTCGTGGCTTTGGTCGGCTCCACGGCCATCATGATGGGAGTGATCTATTTCGCCCACGGATTCTCGGCCAAGACCTCCACCGCGTTGCTCGGCACGATCTTCGGCCTCGGCATCACGGCGCTGCTGGCCGCCTGGGCCACGGATGCAGCCAACCTGACCGGGATCGCCACGAGCGAGGGCGCCACGCTCGTCAACATGTCGGACAAGATCTCGCTCTCCGGGATCATCCTGTGCGGGTTGATCATTTCCGGGCTTGGAGTCCTCAACGACGTGACGATCACCCAGTCCGCGGCCGTGTGGGAACTCTACGAGCTGGCGCCGGAGACCGGGGCGCGCAAGCTGTTCACCTCGGCCATGAGGATCGGCCGGGACCACATCGCCTCCACGGTCTACACCATCGCCTTCGCCTACGCCGGTGCCGCGCTGCCCATCCTGATCATTGTCATGCTGTACGACCGCCCGCTGGTGGATGCCCTCACCAGTGCCGAGTTGTCCGAGGAAGTCATCCGCACGCTGGTGGGCTCCATCGGCCTCGTGCTGGCCATCCCGGTGACCACCTTGATCGCAGTCCTGGTGGTCAAGGCGACCGGTCCGAAGCGGCTCGGGGCCGCCGGCGCGGCGGTTTCGGAAGCAGCCCACGACGACGGCGACGTCCGGGAGCTTGAAGCCGCCGGGCCCGCCGACGCCTTCGAATCCTTCGACACCGGCGAGCTCGCCGCCGTTGTCATGACCAGGCGGGCACGCAGGGAAGCCGAGCGTCGCTAGCCCCCGATGACATTTGTCATCCCGCATTGGTGACACACGCCCCGGCGCCGGACGCGGATCCCGGCTTTGATGGGTAGTGGAGTAAACCAAGCCAAGGAGAGTCATGACAACAGCGAGTGTGCCGGCCGTCCACGCCGCCGGACTGCACAAGAGCTTCGGGAAGGTCCACGCCGTACGCGGCCTCGACCTCACCGTGCAGCCGGGGGAGGTGGTGGCGTTCCTCGGTCCCAACGGGGCGGGCAAGACCACCACGATCGACATGATCCTCGGATTGAGCGCCCCGGACCAGGGAAGCGTTTCAATCTTCGGCCACACTCCGCGGGGAGCGATCGCCCGCGGCCAGGTGGCAGCGGTGATGCAGACCGGCGGCCTGCTGCGGGACATCACTGTGCGCGAGACCGTACAGCTCAACGCCGCCATGTTCGATTCCGCCCGCCCCGTGGACGAAGTCCTGGCGCGGGCGGGCATCCTGGAGATTGCCGACCGCAAGGTCGAAAAGTGCTCCGGCGGCCAGCAGCAGCGGCTGCGCTTCGCCATGGCCCTCGTCTCCGATCCCGGATTGCTCATCCTGGACGAGCCCACCACCGGCATGGATGTCGCGGGACGACGAGACTTCTGGAACGCCATCAGGACCGACGCCCAGCGCGGACGGACCGTCATCTTCGCCACGCATTACCTCGAAGAAGCCGACGCCTACGCGGACAGGATCGTCCTGGTCCGGCAAGGCAGCATCGTTGCGGACGGCACCGCCGCCCAGATCAAGAACCTTGCCTCGGGCCGCACCGTCAAGGCTTCGCTTCCGGCAACCGAACGCGGACTGCTGGCCGGCTTGCCGCCCGTCGAAAGCATGGATTACGACGGCGGCCGCCTCACCGTCCGCACGGGCGACTCGGACGCCGTCGTGCGGTACTTGCTCAACAACACGGGCGCCCACGACGTCGAAGTGGCGGCCAACAACCTCGAGGAGGCTTTCGTCGCCCTCACCGGAGACGATGCCGTTCCGGAGTCCACGAGCATCACTTTTGAAGGAGACCTCGTATGAGCACGGCAGCAGTCGTCCAGGAACGGAAACCGTCCGCCGGCGGGGTCAACCGCACGTTCCTGTGGATCGAGATCAAGCGGATGCTCCGGAACCGCCGGACCATCATCTTCACGGTGTTCATGCCGGCCGTTTTCTTCTTCATTTTCGGCTTGTCCAACAAGGACAAGCTCCTGCCCAACGGGCACAGCTACGGCCAGTACATCCTTATCAGCCTCACGGTCTACGCCGCGATGACCGCCGCTACCGGCGCCGGCAGCCAGGTGGCAGTGGAACGTGCCCAAGGCTGGAGCCGCCAGCTTCGCCTCACGCCCCTCCTGCCCGGTGCGTATATCGCGGTGAAAGCCATGGCCGCGCTGACGCTGTCCCTCGTTGCCGTCGTGGCCCAGTTCGTCATCGGCGCCCTGGCAGGTGTCACCATGGATGCCCGGACCTGGCTGACGGCAGGGTTGGTAGCCTGGCTGGGCTCCCTGGTGTTCGCGGCCCTCGGCTTGTTCGTCGGATACCTCATGCCGAGCCAGAACGTCATGCAGATCCTCGGCCCGGCCCTTGCCATCCTTGCCATGCTCGGTGGGCTGTTCATGCCGATCGAAATCATGGGGGAGACCTTCGGGAACATCGCCAAGTTCACGCCCGCCTACGGGATCGGGCAATTGGCCCGGAGCCCCATCACCGGCGAGTTCGACTGGGCGTGGATCCTCAACGTGCTCATCTGGCTCGCGATCTTCGTGGCCGGGGCCGCCATGGCATTCCGCCGCGACACGAAACGTGTCTGAACAGGCCGCCAGGGTGGGCAGCATGACCAGCAAAGCCATGTTCCGTGGTCCCGGGCCACGGGGCTGGTTCATCGGTGCGGGACTCTCCATCCTCCTCTGGGCGTGGCCGACGTGGAACATCGTGTGGTCCGTGGACGAGCCGCTGGCCTGGAAAATGGCGGCGTCGGCGTCGTTGATCGTGTTCTTCGGTGCCTACGTCTTCCTGCCCCAGGTCAGTTGGCGCCTGGGCGTCCGCGCCGGCATCGTGTCCGTCTGCATCCTGCTCGCGCTGAACGGGCTGATGGTCCTCATCATCGGAAGGGAAGCCTTATGGACCTGGACGTTCCTCGCCTGCGCCATCGCGATGACGTCCCTTCCGCCGCGCACCGATTTCTTCCTCATCGTCGCGTTGGCCCTCGTCTCCTTCGCCACGCAGCTGGTGACGGGCAACGGCGAGCAGGCCCTGCTCCAGGCCGGGATCATCCTGTCCCTCGGCCTCATGATGTCCGCCTTCGCCCGGCTGATCCGGCAGACAGCACGGCTCAGGGAAGCGCAGACTGAACTGGCCGACGCAGCCGTGGCGGCGGAGCGCAGCCGCGTGGCCCGGGACATGCACGACATCCTGGGGCATTCCCTGACGGTCATCGCCGTGAAGGCCGAGTTGGCGGGCAGGATGCTGGAAACCGTCCACGGCGACCACCCTGCCCGGGACCGGGCGGCCGCCGAGATCTCCGCGGTGCAGGACCTGGCCCGGGGTGCGCTCGCCGACGTCCGGGCCACGGTGGCCGGTTACCGCGGCGTCAACGTCCTGGCGGAACTCGCCGTCGCCCGGACGGCCTTGGAATCGGCCGGGATCGACGCGGAATTGCCGGGAACCGTGGAGCAGGTTCCGCCACGCCACCGGGAGCTCTTCGGCTGGGTTCTGCGCGAAGGCATCACCAACGTCGTGCGGCACTCCGGTGCCGCGCGCTGCCGCGTCCAGTTGACGGCGTCGAGCGTGCTGGTGGAGGACGACGGCGTCGGACCGGCCTCCGGGGGCCGCTCCGGGAACGGACTGGCCGGGATCCGCGAACGCGTGGGTGCCGCCGGGGGAACGGTAAACATTGGCCCAAGTGACCTGGGAGGGTTCAGATTGGCGGTGGAGGTATGAGCATCCGATTGGTGATCGCAGATGACCAGGCACTCGTGCGCGGGGCACTGGCCGCTTTGCTGGGCCTGGAGCCGGATATCGAGGTGGTCGCCGAACTGGGCGACGGGACAGGGGTGGCGGCCGCCGTCGTCGAGCACTCCGCGGATGTGGCGATGCTCGACGTCGAGATGCCCGGCCTCGACGGGATCAGCGCGGCAGCGGCCGTGCGGCGGGCCGCACCGTCGTGCCGCGTCCTCATGGTCACCACGTTCGGGCGGCCCGGCTACCTCAAGCGCGCCATGCAGGCCGGCGCCGCCGGATTCGTTGTCAAGGACACGCCGGCGCGGCAATTGGCCGAAGCGGTGCGCCGCGTCCATCAGGGGCTCAGGGTGGTGGACCCCGTGCTCGCCGCGGAATCCTTGACCGCGGGGGACAGCCCGTTGACCGAACGTGAGGTGGAGGTGCTCAAGGCAGCGTCCGACGGCGGCACGGTGGCCGATATCGCGAAGTCGGCGATGCTTTCCGAAGGGACCGTGCGGAACTACCTGTCCGCAGCGATGGCCAAGACCGGCGGACGGACCCGTGCCGAGGCTGTGCGGATCGCCGAAGACAACGGCTGGCTGCTCTAGCCAGCGCCGCGAGAACGGACGGGCCATCCGATTTGCCCCGCTTTGAGACAATGGACGGGTGACTGTAGTAGCAACGCCCCCTTCGCCCAAGCTCGAACTGCCCCCGCTGCAGCTCGGCCGGATCACCGTGGACACCCCCGTGATCCTCGCGCCGATGGCCGGAATCACCAACTCGGCTTTCCGCCGGCTGTGCCGTGAATACGGCGGCGGCCTGTACGTCGCGGAGATGGTGACCTCCCGTGCCCTGGTGGAGCGCACCCCGGAATCGTTGCGCATCATTTCCCACGACGATGATGAAAAGGTCCGTTCCGTGCAGCTGTACGGCGTGGATCCTGTCACCGTGGGCCAGGCCGTGCGCATGCTCGTCGAAGAAGACCGGGCGGACCACATCGACCTCAACTTCGGCTGTCCCGTGCCCAAGGTCACCCGGCGCGGCGGCGGCTCCGCACTGCCCTGGAAGATCGACCTTTTCACCTCCATCGTCCAGACGGCCGTCAAGGAAGCGTCCAAGGGCGATATCCCGCTGACCATCAAGATGCGCAAGGGCATTGACGAGGACCACCTCACGTACCTCGACGCCGGACGCATCGCCCGCGATTCCGGCGTTGCCGCCGTCGCGCTCCACGGCCGCACGGCCGCGCAGTTCTACTCCGGCCAGGCCGACTGGTCCGCCATCGCGCGCTTGCGTGAGGCGCTCCCGGACATTCCCGTTCTGGGCAACGGCGATATCTGGTCCGCCGAAGACGCCGTCCGCATGGTGCGCGAAACCGGGATCGACGGCGTCGTGGTGGGCCGCGGCTGCCAGGGCCGCCCGTGGCTCTTCGGCGACCTCCAGGCCGCGTTTGAGGGAAGCGATCACCGCCATCGTCCCGGGCTGCGCGAAGTGGCCGACGGCGTCTACCGCCACGCCGAGCTCATGATCGAAACCTTCGGCAACGACGAGTACAAGGCGCTGCGCGAGATCCGCAAGCACATGGCCTGGTACTTCAAGGGCTACGTCGTGGGCGGGGAACTGCGCGCCAAACTGGCCACCGTGCCGACCCTCGAGGTACTGCGCGAACTGCTGGACCAACTGGACATGGACTTGCCGTATCCGGGAACGGACTCGGAAGGCCCGCGCGGGCGTGCGGGTTCCCCCAAGAAGCCGGCGTTGCCCAAGGACTGGCTGCTCAGCCGCCAGATGGACGCGGACCAGACCCGCGATATCGCCGCAGCCGAACTCGACGTCTCAGGCGGCTAGGGCGCGGCCCGGACCGGCGCGTGCACGCGCACGGCCCGAGTCGTGGAAAACTTGCTGCATAGGCACCGGCTGAAGAGACACCGGCGCACGGCAAGCGGAGGAGGCAGATACCCATGGGAACTGAAGCGATGTCTGCAGCACGCCCGGCCGAAAACGCAACGGGCATTCCAGGCTATGTGGAAGCCGACTCGGCACGCTGGGTCCAGGAACCCCGCAAGAACACCTACCGCTCGGACTTCGAGAGGGACCGGGCAAGGGTGCTGCATTCGTCAGCACTCCGGCGGCTCGGGGCGAAGACCCAAGTGGTGGCCCCGGACACCGACGACTTTGTCCGCACCCGCCTGACGCACAGCCTTGAAGTGGCCCAGGTGGGCCGCGAGTTGGGCCGCGCGCTCGGTTGCGATCCGGATGTTGTGGACACGGCGTGCCTGAGCCACGATCTTGGCCACCCGCCGTTCGGGCATAACGGGGAATCCGCGCTCAACGAGGTAGCCCACGGAATCGGCGGCTTCGAGGGCAACGCCCAGACCCTGCGCCTGCTGACCCGCCTTGAGCCCAAGGTCCTTGCCGCCGACGGCCGGCCCGCGGGCCTGAACCTGACCCGCGCCAGCCTTGACGCCGCCTCCAAGTACCCGTGGTCCGCCGTCGACGCCCCCGTCATCCACGGGCAGCGGAGCAGCAAATTCGGTGCCTATGAAGACGATCTGCCCGTGTTTGCGTGGCTTCGCGACGGAGCGCCGGGCAACCGCTCCTGCATCGAGGCCCAGGTGATGGACCTGGCCGACGACATCTCGTACTCCGTCCACGACGTCGAGGACGCCATCGTTGCCGGCCATTTCCAGCTGAAGTGGCTGGACAATCCGGACCACCGGGCCCGCGTGGTGGGGTACACCAAGCAGTGGTACTTGCCCCACAATGATCCCGCTGAAATCGACGCTGCGCTGGCCCGCCTCGAAGCCACCAGCGTGTGGGTGCGTGAGGCCGACGGCAGCCGGAAGTCGATGGCCGCGCTGAAGGACATGACCAGCCAGTTGATCGGCCGGTTCTGCCAAAGCGCCTTGGAGACCACGAGGGCGCACTTCGGCCCGGACCACCTCACCCGATACGCCGCGGAACTCATGGTCCCCGAGGACACGGTCACCGAGATCGCGGCCATGAAGGGACTTGCCACGACGTTCGTGATCTCCACTGACCATCGGCAGCCCGTCTATGAGCGCCAGCGCGAAGTCCTGCACGCCCTCGTCGGCGTGCTGAACGCGAGCGGAGACCGGCATCTTGAACCGATGTTCGCCGCGGACTGGCGGGACGCGCCCGACGACGGCGCCCGTCTTCGCGTCGTCATCGACCAGGTGGCGTCGCTGACGGACGCTTCGGCGCTGGCGATGTACGAACGGCTTGTAGGCAGCCTGCCGTCGCTCTGGTAGGCCCCGGGCGACACCGACGGCGGCCCACGGTTGCCCGTGCGGAGCGACTAGGATGGTGACGTGGCTGGCCTGATCAAACGTGAAGATATCGACGAAGTACGCCAGCGCACCGATATCAAGGAAGTCGTGGACGGCTACGTCACCCTCAAGGGCGCAGGCCTGGGCACGTTCAAAGGTCTCTGTCCCTTTCACGACGAGCGCTCGCCGTCGTTCACAGTCCGTCCCCAAGTAGGCCGGTACCATTGCTTCGGCTGCGGAGAAGACGGCGATGCCATCTCCTTTGTCCAGAAGATGGATCACAGTTCCTTCCACGAGGCCGTGGAGAAGCTCGCTGCCCGGATCGGCTACGAGCTTCGCTATGAAGACGGCGGCACAGGTCCCAACCGCGAAGAGGTAGGCAAGCGCCAACGGCTGCTCGATGCCCACAAGATCGCTGATGAGTTCTTTCGTGCCCAACTTCTCACTGCGGGTGGCGCCGAGGGCCGGAACTTCCTCCACGGCCGCGGCTTCGATCGGACCGCGGCCGAACAGTTCGGCGTCGGCTATGCGCCGCAGGGTTGGGACTCGCTCCTGAAACACCTGCGGGGACGCGGATTCACGGATGCTGAGCTGAAGCTGACGGGGATGTTTTCCGAAGGCAACAGGGGCATCTACGACCGCTTCCGGGGCCGGCTCATCTGGCCCATCCGGGACATCGCCGGCGACACCATCGGCTTCGGTGCCCGCAAGCTCTACGAGGACGACCAGGGCCCGAAGTACCTGAACACTCCGGAGACCGTGCTCTACAAGAAGTCCCAGGTCCTCTACGGCATCGACCTCGCCAAACGGAACATCGCCAAGGACCGGCAACTGGTGGTGGTGGAGGGGTATACGGACGTCATGGCCTGCCACCTTGCCGGCGTCGGCACCGCCGTGGCCACCTGCGGTACGGCCTTCGGCACAGACCACATCAAGATCGCGCGCCGTTTGCTGTCCGACGACGGCACCGGGGGAGAAGTCATCTTCACCTTCGACGGCGACGCCGCCGGGCAGAAAGCGGCATTGCGCGCCTTTGAGGAGGACCAGCGTTTCGTCGCCCAGACCTATGTTGCCGTGGAACCTAGCGGAGCCGACCCCTGCGATTTGCGCCAGCTCAAGGGGGACGCGGCCGTCCGGGACCTGATCGGCACCCGCCGGCCCCTCTTCGAATTCGCCATCCGGGCCTCCCTTAAACGCCACAACCTGGACACCGTGGAAGGCCGGGTGGCCGCCTTGCGGGAGTCCGCCCCTGTCGTGGCCCAGATCCGGGATTCCGGCATCCGTCCGGCCTATGTGCGGGAGTTGGCGGGCTGGCTCGGCATGCCCATCGAGGAAGTCAGCCGCGCAGTGGGCCTGGCCGCCAAACGTGCCGCCTCGGGCGTACCGGCAACGGGCGCCGCGGGAACTGCGGGCACTCCAGGAACGCCGGGGCACGGGCAGGGCACGCAGCCGGGCCAAGCCGGCCAGCCGGCGGCAGCACCGCCGTCGGACGCCCACATCGCCTTCATGCGGCCGGATCCCCGGGATCCCATCGCCGCCATGGAGCGGCAGGCGCTCGAAGTGGTCATCCAGAACCCTGCTGTTCTTGGGGGCGAGGCTGCCCTTGGCGGCGGAGCCTGGGAACGGTTTGAGGCCTGCCACTTCGTCACTCCTGCCTACTCAGCTGTGCACACCGCCATCCGGGCTGCCGGGCTGGTCCACGCGGGGGACCCTGTGGCCTGGGTGGAAGGGATCCGGCAGGAGGTTCCGGAGCCGCTCCAGGGCCTGGTTTCCGAGCTTGCCGTGGTTCCATTGCCCGCCAGCACGCCCGAAGCGCTTCAGCGGTATTGCCGCGACATTTTGGCCCGCCTTTTCGAGCTGCAGATCACCAGGGTCAAAGCGGACAAGATGGGCCAGTTGCAGCGCCTGGACGCCTCGGCCCAGCCGGAAGAGTTCCAACGCCTCAACCGGGAACTCATGCAGCTGGAAATGCAGCGCCGCGCCCTGCGCATGGACAGCTAGGGCCTCCCCGGCGCCGATTTCGTTTCCCGTCAGCCCTTTGTTAGGCTTGTACACGCTTCATTCCTCCGTAGCTCAATTGGCAGAGCATTCGACTGTTAATCGAAGGGTTACTGGTTCAAGTCCAGTCGGAGGAGCGCTACTCAAAAATCCCCGTCCTCAGCAGAGGGCGGGGATTTTTGGCGTCTATGCATTTGTGTCGGACCGGGTCTTCCACTCGTCCACTCAAGCTGCGGTGCGCGTACCCGGCCGGAAGGGCCGCCGACTCAGCCGAAAGGGGAGTACGTGCCGTCAGAGACGAGCTCGATTGTCCCGTCGGGCACGCTCATCAACGGTCCATGGCCCGGGAGGATCGTTTCGGCGCCCAACTCCCCGAGTATCCCTATGCTGGCCACGGTCTGCGCCGGGAGGTGATGGAAGACGGCGGGCAACAGCTGTGGCCCGCAGACCGGACTGACGGCGTGGCCTGTGACGAGCGCGTCCCCGGTGACCACGGCTTTGGCTGAAGGGATGAAGAAAGACGCGTGGCCGCTGGTGTGCCCTGCCGTGGCAATGATCCGGGGAGATCCCGGGAGCGCGTCCAGGGTGTCCGGGGTCATCGCAGCGACGCCCGGGACCGCGACGTCGGACAGGCCCCCGGATCGGACGGCGTGCAGGGCCCACGCGCCGACCCTGGGCCGGAGCATCCGCACACCGAGATCCTTGATGGTGACCTGCTCGAGGACCTCCCGGCGGATGTTCGGCAACTCCGCCTGGGACGCGAATACCGGAATGCCCATTGCGGATATTCTCGCCGCATTGCCGATGTGGTCAGAGTGGCCATGCGTCAGGAGAACTCCGGCGGCATTTTCCATGGCCAGTCCCAGGAAATTCACGCTGGATTGGAGCAGCGGCCAGTTCCCGGGATAGCCCGTGTCAATGAGGGTGAATTCTTCGCCCCGCGTGAGGATGGTCCAATTGACTGCCGGGCCTTGGACGAAAAAGACGTCCTCGGCAACTTCCTTCACGTTGTCCTCGGCTGACCAGTTCTTCGACATGCTTCCTTCTGTTCCTGTGCGTCACGGATGCGCCGTGGACGCACCTCGCGAGCCCCGTGCGCGGATCGTGAGCGCCTCGTGCGCGCCGGACCATCCTATCCTCGGGGAGGGAGTCGGCATGGCACCATCGAAGATACCCGGGAGGGGTATCTTGCCGTCCTTCCCGCAGTGCCCGGGGCTCGATTTCACTTGAGGCAAAACCTTTGCTAAAGTCATAACCGCTTCATTCCTCCGTAGCTCAATTGGCAGAGCATTCGACTGTTAATCGAAGGGTTACTGGTTCAAGTCCAGTCGGAGGAGCGCGAAAGGCCCCGCACCGGTTTTATTTGGTGCGGGGCCTGTTTTTTGCTTCGTTTTGCCTGATTTTGCGCGATTATTCGAACGGGCAGAATTCCGCCGTCACGACTTCAGACAAAGTCCATCTCCACCTGGAGGAACCTCGCTGCCTCAGCCACGGCGGACTGGAAGGCGTCATCTTCGGTGGGCGGGGTCCGCGGTTCCCTCGGGTGCCATTCGTGGGCGGCGGAGTGGACGCGGGTGAATCCGCCCCCTGGGGGTGCGTAGAAGATTCCGAAGCGCTGGACAGGCCATTCGGGAGAGGTCTCGGGAGCCACGAGCAGGGCCGCGCCGTTGCTCGGATTGAACCATTGCGCAATCGGGCGGCGGCGGTCCTCCGTGAAGAGGCCGGCCGCATAGAGGGCTGCCGATTGCGGGCTAGTCACCGTGCATAGACGATCCCACCACAGCGGCAGGATGCCATCATCCTTGCGCTGCCATGGAGCTGGAATAGGCTGCAGTTCCTGCCAACGGGGCACATCTCAACTTTATCGCCGGGCCATGACCGGCAACAGGCCCCGCAGCAACGGAAGGCCCCTAGTCCTTTTTCCACGGCCCGGGATTGATCCGGTAGAGGAGTGCTGAACCGATCACCGCGCCCAGCAGGGCTCCGAACACAGGGTTTCCGGCCCCGCGGCCCAGCAGGAAGCCGACGACGGCGCCAAGCATCGCCCCGAGGAAAAGGCCCCTGCCGTTGCGGTGCGGTTTGCGCGTCATGACTTGAGCCTACTTCGCCTTGCGGACGGCCCGCCGTCACACATCAGTGGATGGAGGGGACGGACCGCGGCCGCACGACGAGCCACAGCGCCGCCACGGCGCCTGCGAGACACACGGCCTGGACGGCACCCATGGGAATGGCTGAGCCGACTCCAAGCCAGCCGACCACGGGCGGGATGATTCCGGCCATCAGGAAGTTGGAGGCACCCAGCAGGGAAGCTGCCGTCCCGGCCTGTGCACCATGGTTGGCCAGGGCAATCACCTGGACGCAGGGGAACATGAATCCGGTGGCGAGGATGTAGAACCACAGCGGGACCATGACGCCCCATAGGCCGAAGTGGAGCAGGTCGAACACCACGATCAACACTGCCATCAGCAGCATCCAGACTGTGGCAAAAGCGATGATCCATTGGGGTGCCACCCGTCGGATAACCCTGGAACTGATCTGGACGCCGGCGACGATGCCCAGCGAGTTGACACCAAACAGCAGGCCGTATTCCTGAGGTGAGAAGTTGTAGACCTGTTGGAACAGGAAAGTGGACGCGGAAAGGTAGGCAAACAGGCCGCCGAAGTTGAACCCGCCTACGAGGAGCATCCCGACGAAAATCCGGTCGGCGAACACGGCCCTGTAGCGTTGGGCCGCCGTCGAGGTCGTCTGCCGGCGGAGCTCAGCGGGATACGTTTCCCGGATGAGGAACACTGCGGCAACGATTACCAGGAATCCGTAGCTCGCCAGGAAATAGAAGATCCCGGGCCATGGCACTACCAAAAGCAGTTGTGAACCGATGATCGGAGCCAGGATGGGCGCCAGGCCATTCACCAAGGACATCCGGGAGAACATCCGCACCATCGCATAGCCGGCGAAGAGGTCCCTGACCATGGCCATGGCCACCACGCCACCGCCGGCGGCACCCACGCCCATCAGGACGCGGAACAGGGCAAGCGTGCTGATATCCGTGGACAGCGCTGCGCCGAGGGAAGACCCGATGTGCAGTGCGGTGGCCAGGATCAAGGGCATGCGGCGTCCGAACTTGTCGCTGAACGGGCCCACCACCAATTGACCGATTGCGAAGCCCACCGTGGTGCCGGTCAGTGTGAGTTGGATCGCAGCCGCTGATACGTCGAAATGACGCTCAAGGGCGGGAAACGCCGGTAGGTAGAGATCCACGGTAAATGGACCCAACGCGGTCAAGGCGCCAAGCAGCAGGATATAGAGGAGTTTTTCGCGTCGACTGAGGGAATCGCCCGGTACAGGGGGAGTGTTCACGATTATCAATCCTATGTGCCACAGATCATATTTATCAGCGATAGCGGGGCGCGCCGCAGGCCTGTCCCGGAAGTTGAGGCTGAGGCTGAATGGTAGTTTTGTGGACAGGTGCGCGTGGGCGGTTGTCATCGTGTGCGTGCAGGAGCGGGTAGGAGCAAGAAGGAAGCAGTGAGGCGGGACCTATGAGTGGACGTCACAGCGGCCGGGCCGGCCAACGCCCGGGCATTTCGGCGTTGCCGAATACCCTGAAGCTTGCAGCCCGGCTCGCGCCGAGGCAGCTCAACGACGAAATCAGCTTGGCCAAGCTCGAGCTCAAGGGCAAGGGAAAGCACCTGGGAGTTGCCGGCGCGTTCGTTGGCGTTGCGCTGGTCTTTTTGTCCTTGCTTGTCATTGCCCTGGTGGTGGCGGCAATCTTGGGCCTGGCCACCGTCATGCCCCCGTGGCTGGCTGCGCTTGTGGTGGCGGCGGCGTTCCTTGTGATCATTCTCATCGGAGCCCTTGTCGCCTTCCGTGCGTTCAAGGCGGCCATGCCGTTGGTACCCGAAAAGACCATGCGGAGCATCAAGCACGATCTGGGCATAGTCAAGGAGGGTACGTCGTTCGACGCGAGCGTCCTTGACCCGTCGTCGGAGGCATACAAGGCGGCGGAAGCAGCGAAGGCCGCTGCGGCAGAGAAGGCCAAGGCCGAAAAGGCCGCCAAGGAAGAAGCACGCAAAGCCGAGCAGCCCCCCGCCCCGAGCGAAGCCGAGCTGCTCCGCCGTCTGGAGCAGCGCCGTGAGCATCTCGCCGACGTTCGCGATCAGCTCGGCGTCGAGCTCGACGTCAAGACCCAAGGAAAGGTCCTCCTCGACGTTGCGGGGCACAAGTTCGACGACGGACGCCGGTTCGCTGCCGACAAGTTCACAGATTTCAGTGAGAAGGTTCCGGCCGGCTTGCGGGAACGGCTCGCCGCGCGCTGGAAGGAGCTATTGCTCTTCGCCGCTTCCGCCACGGTGGCCGCAGTCGGCCTACGGAAGCTGTTCAAGTAATCGGGACGGCAATCACCAGCGTCAGCTGCGGACTACGGAAAGGGGGACAGGTGAAGTTCATCGGTGCAGGCGCACGCCGGGGCCAGCCACAGATCGACCACGATCTCATCTTCACCTTCCCCAATTTCCTGACTGTCTTGCGCTTCATGGGCGTCCCGCTGTTCGTGTGGCTGGTGCTCTGGCAAAGGGAATACGGTTTCGCGGTCCTGGTTCTTGCCATCATGGGCGGTACCGACTGGGTGGATGGCTACGTCGCACGGCGTTTCAACCAGACCTCCAAACTGGGCCGCATCCTCGATCCCGTCGCGGACCGCCTGGCACTCATCACGGTCGCTGTCACGCTCGCCATCGCCGGGGTGGTGGATTGGTGGTACCTGGCCGCCCTGGTGGTGCCCGACGTCGTCCTGGCCACAGCCTCGTTGTTCTATTTCCATAGCCACCCCGACCTCCCGGTGAGCCGGATCGGGAAGATCCGCACCGCGTTCCTGCTCCTGGGCACGCCCCTCCTGGTCCTCTCCAAGCTCGCGGTTCCCTTCGCCAGTGTCTATTTCGTGATCGCCTGGATCTGCCTGGGCTTGGGTCTGGCAGGACACTGGGTGGCGGCCTACAACTATTTCTGGGCAATCCTCCGCAAGGGCAAAGAGCTCAAAGCCCACGACGGCGGCCGCAGCTGATGGTCTGGTTGGCAGTCCTTCTTGCGGTGCTCGGCGCCTTCTGCCTTGCCATTGGGGCCCAGCGGCAGGGCAGCGCGGTCAAAGCCGATACCGGTGGCCTCGCCTTGAGTTCCCATGGTTTCCTGAGGCTCCTCCGAAATCCGCGCTGGATGTTCGGCCTTCTGCTCCTTGCCTTGGGCATGGGCATGAACGCCATTGCGTTGGTGTCGGCACCCTTGACGGTGGTCCAGCCCATCGGCGCCATCGCCTTGGTCATCACCACGGTGGTCAACGCGAAGGACCAGGGACTCAGCATCAACCGCGGCACCGTGGTGGCGATCTCTGCCTGCGTGACCGGCTCGGCAATGTTCGTCCTGTTGGCCGTCAACGCCACCCAGGAGAACCATCACGTCAGCGGCGAGGACGAAATAACCATCGTGCTGCTGTTGACCCTCGCCGTCGGGCTCTTCGGAACCTTGGCCGTCATGTTCCGTCACCGCTTGAGTGCTTTCGTGTACATCCTGGGAGCCGGGGTGCTGTTCGGATTCGTCGCGGTCCTGACACGTATCATCGGCCGGCACCTGCTGGACCCCAACGGGCACTTTCTGCTCAATGTGCAGTGGTACACCGTGGTCGCCATTGCCGCGGCAGGCGGCCTCGGCTCCTGGTTCGTGCAGAGTGCCTACTCGGGCGGGCCGCCGGATTTGGTGATCGCAGGGTTGACCGTGGTGGACCCCATTGTCGGAATTGCCATCGGGATCGCAATTTTGGGTGAGCTTCGTCCCGATGTCCACGCCGTGCTTGCAATCGGCATGGCTGTGGCCGCTTCCCTTGCTATCGTGGGGGTTATTGCCCTGAGCCGGCACCATCCGGAGGTCACCAAGCGAAAGCGTGACGCGAAGGCGGCTGCAAGCCGGAAGGCCTAGGGCAACGTTCGACAACCGTGCCCCGCACACCCGCGGCAGGCAACCGGCGAAGACACCGCAGGGCCAGGCGTTTTGCGATGTTCGCACCGTGACCATCAGGAGTTCTCCACGTGACCGTTCCCGAAACCAACAAACCCCTCACCATCCTGATTGCGGCCGAGACCTACCGCCCGCAGGTCAACGGTGCTGCTCAGTTCGGGTACCGGCTTGCCAAAGGCATGAAGGCGCGCGGACACAATGTCCATGTGCTGGCCTGCCGGGCGGACAACGGCAAGAGCTTCACCGAATTCGGGGATGAAGGCACGATCCACCGCCTGAAGTCCCACGGAGTCTTCACGCACGAATACTTCCGCATCTGCTACCCCTGGGAAATCAAGAACGACATTCGGCTGCTCTTCGACAAGGTCCAGCCCGACGTCGTTCATATCCAGAGCCACTACTCGATCGGCGAGCACGTTCTCTACGAGGCGAAGAAACGCGGCATCCGGATCATCGCCACCAACCACTTCATGCCCGAAAACCTTAATCCGTTCCTGCCGTTCCCGCAGTGGTTCAAGGACATCATCGGGCGAGTGTCGTGGAAAGACATGGGCAAAGTCATGGGCCAGGCCGACGTCGTCACCACCCCCACGCCGCTCGCTGCGAAGGCCATGCACCAGCACGCTTTCCTTCGCAAGGTCCTGCCTCTGTCCAATGGTATTGACGCAGCCGCTTATGAACTTGGGCCGGGCGAAGAGATCGAGCGGAATCCCGACCCCACCGTTCTCTTCGTCGGCCGCCTTGCTGAAGAAAAGCATGTGGACGTCCTGATCGATGCGGTCGCCAAGACACCTGCCGAACTCAATGTGCATCTTGAGATCGTCGGCGGCGGCGAGGTCCGTCCCGCATTGGAGGCACAAGCCAAACGCCTGGGCCTGAGCGGGCGGGTCAAGTTCCTGGGGCTCGCAAGCGATGAGGAACTCAGGAAGGCATACCTTCGAGCTGATCTGTTCTGCATGCCCGGAACCGCCGAACTGCAGTCCCTCGTGACGCTCGAGGCGATGTCGGCGTCGACGCCGGTTCTTCTCGCCAATGCGATGGCCCTGCCGCACCTTGTGCGCGACGGCGAAAACGGACACTTGTTCACGCCAGGGGACAGCAACGAGCTGGCAGCCAGGATCACAGAGCTTTTCCGCCTGCCGGCCGGCGAACTCGAAGCCATGGGCAAGGCGAGCCGCGCCATGGTGGAACCACACAGCATCCAAGGCACTCTCCAGACGTTCGAGGACCTCTACCGCGGAGCGGGCTACGAGGACAAGGTCATCTAGCCACGCGGATCGGCTTGACCCCAGCTTGGCGTTGGGAGCCGAATAGTTTTGCTAGAGTGTTTTGGCCGGGAGGACGCTGACAAGGCGGCCCCTGGCCGACTCGGGGCTATAGCTCAGCTGGTTAGAGCGCGGGACTCATAATCCTAAGGTCCTCGGTTCAAGTCCGAGTAGCCCTACCGAAAAGAGCCCCTGAGCTGCGGAAACGCAGTTCAGGGGCTCTTTTTACTTTTGGGGTTCCAAGGTAGCCACCCACCGGAAACGTTTTGAACTAATTGCCGAACGCCTCGAGCAGCGAGGTGTTATCCGGCGCCTCGTGTGTCTTCTGGAGGTAGTGCTTCCTGGTCATGTTTTCGCTCAAGTGGATTTCACGGACGAGGACGAGGACCTCGCGGTCGCCGAGAAGCCGGGCCGGTCCTGGTCTGCGCGCTCGGACACAAGGGCGCCGTCAACGGCATCCTTGTACTGGCCCGCGCCGAAGGTGCAGCCGGCTGGGGCGTGCTTTGAACCGATAGTGCAGTTGAGCGGGCCGGTCGATGGTGCCAAGCCGATCTTCGACCAAGGGAACGAGTGCATCGTGGTGAACGTTTCAGAGTCGTCAGAGTGACGAGTTTCAACGACCGTAAGGAATGAGAACCAACAAGTGGCAACCGACTATGACGAAGTCCGTTCCGACGTCAAGGAATCCCAAGACCGCTCCCTGGAGGCTCTGCAGTCCGCCGCCGCCCCGGATGCCCGCAGCGTCGTCAACGAACTCGACGAAGCTGATGCCCTCGATGAGGGCCTCACGCCAGGCGGAGAATTTATCTCCGAAGAGCTGGTCGTCCAAGTAGTTCCTCAAGCGGAAGATGAGTTCACCTGCTACTCCTGTTTCCTGGTTCGGCACCGGTCCCAACTCGCTCGTGAAAGCGACGGACACGCATACTGCATCGAGTGCGAGGGCTAAGACAGTCCCCTTTATGGCCTGAGCGTGGTTGTGCTTGGGGACACGCTCAGCTTTCCCAGCAAACCTCAAGGCGGCCCGGGGAAGATCTTCGTGGAGCTTCGGTCAACCGCTATTTGACCGGGGCTTCGCTCATTCCGGGAGCCGGTCGCTGGCGAAATACCGTCTTTCGTGGGTGCTTTCCCAATTTGCTCACTGTCGTGTCGGTAGTCCAGAGCGCTTTTGACCACGGGAGTATCCTTACGGACTCAGGAGCCGGGGTTCTTGCGGAGGTACTCCCGCAGCCCAGGAATGGCGTAGTCAACCTTTCCGTGCCCGGTTGATTCGACGAGTCCTGCATCGATGAGGCGGTTCCTGTATTTCGCAACCAGGGTTGGTCGGGACCCGGTTCGGTGAATGATGTCCGCGGTCGTCGACGGCCCGTCATCGGTGGACATTGCATGGAGGAATTCGCGGTCCTTGGCTGAGGCGGTTGCGAGGGCTGCTTCGATGACAACGCGTTCGTTGCGCCGGATGCCGGCGGCGATCGCTCTGTCGACTGCGTCGGGGGAGAGCGGGCCGTTTTCCTTCTCAGCTTCACGCCAGAGGAAGTAGCCGATGAGTTGGATCAGGAAGGGGTAGCCGCCCGTGGCAGCTGCTGCCTTCTGGATCTGTTCCGGCGGGATACTGATGCCAGCGGCGGCGAACGTGCCGGTGTAGGACTTCTCGACGTCGCGCACGGCCGGGGCATGCAAGTCGATTTTGTCGGCCCTTCGAAGGAATGTCGCTACACCTTCGTTCAGCAGGTCTGATACCGCTGAGGGCAATCCCGCGAAGATCAACGCGATGGGCAGCCGATCCTGGATGAAGTGCTGAACGTTGGCAGCAAGCTGGGCAAGCTCGGCGCGGTCAGCTGCGTGAATCTCATCCACCGTGATCAGCAGGCCCGTGCCATGTTCGTTCAGGAGCGCCAGCAGAGCTTCTCCCAGTTCCCGCCAGTCGACCTGGCGTTCGGGTGTCAGCTGCGAGGTGATGCTGAAGCCGGCGATCGATAATCCTGTGATGCGGCGGCGCGATTCGGGCTGGTCGGCCAGTTCCTGAGTCAATCTACGCATCTTCTCCCCAATGCGGCCCATGAACGCAGTGGTGGCAGTCTCGGCGATGACGGCCCATCCGTGTTCGCGGGCAACGTCGTGGGCTGCGCCGAGCATGACGGTCTTGCCGATGCCTCGGGCGCCGGTGAAGATGGACAGCAAGCCTGGCGCGCCCGAGCCAAGTTCCAACCCGTACTCGAATTCGTCCAGAAGCCCGGAACGGCCGATGACCTCGGGTGGTGTGGCGCCGGCCGTGGGTCGAAACGGGTTCTCCGTCGTGGGCACGCTACTTCCTCCAGGAAACAAGTGAATCGGGGTGAATTTGGTTAATTTGGCGAGTATGGTGAGTTTGGTGAATAACCAACATGCTAGCCCATTTGATCTTCCTTGGGCGTTGATGCGCGGCACACTCGATCCGTTCCTCGGCGCAGAGAATCGGCATGCCGGCTCTCCTCTTCACACGCGGCACGAGGGATGTAGCGCGTGGGCCGCTGGCCGGCGTCAGCGGAGCCGCCCAACGGCCAACCAACTTGTGGACATGGCCAAAACACGGGGGAGGCATCAGTCACCTGAATTGACGGGGCGGAAGGTCCTCAGAGCCCGCACCCCAGCTGGACGTCAGGTGATTGGTGTGGAGCTGTCAGAATAGGGCTCATCGCTTCCTTCTCTGGCAACGACTTGTGAAACTCCTAGACCCCAGCCTGACATCAAGTGTCGCAATTCCAGACGTTCCCCGGCAGGGGGAACGTCTGGAAATAGCTGGACTCGGCAACGAAAAAGTTGCCGAGTCCAAAATATGTTCAGTCCTTCGCTCTAACCAACTGATCCTAAGGGCTAAGGAGGTCGCGATGACAGGATCCCCGAACTCCTTCCGGGCCTCTACCGTGAACTGAAAACAACAGCGTTGCGAATGTGCTTTCGCGTCTCGACTATCAAAAGCTCATTGGGGACCCAGGGCGAATGATGGAAGTTGCAGCCAGGGTTCAGTCGCAGCAGTTCCGCACCCCAGAAGAGAAGTCCGGCGAGGTGGCGAGGTCATTCTCTTCTCACTGCTCGAGGGGCAGTTCTAACTGAGGAGTTGGACGAGGAAAGACTCTTAGCCCTGGCAGTGATCTTGCTGCCGTCGGCCGACGGCGGGGACGACGCCATCAAGAAGCACAATACGTTCGGAATTTTTGTGGGCTTTGAGATTGATGTGACTGACCTGAGCGGGGAAGATATGGAGCTTGACGAGACTGAAGCCGAGTTGAAAAGCGCGCGACAGACGCGATCGCGGCCCAGCGCGAAGTGATTGGAAACGAGATCACGAAGCGCGGCACAGATGACAAACTAGCGGGGATCCAAAAGATCCGCTTCGATACGCAACCGGCTAAGGGGTGCCCGACCACCGGCGGCACGTCCCTGCTGCTTCTTCTGGCCAGTACCGAGGATCCACTGCCTTGCCTGCGAATCTCTTATTGCTTCCTTCCGGCGGCCAGGTTCTGAGGATCTCGAATGGCTGCCATCGGTTCTCGCGTCTTCTTTCCGATCCCGAGATGTATCACCATCACGGTGTGGTCGGTGCTTAGGAATGGGGTGTCGTTGATGGGAGAATAGCCCATGTTCTATTCAAATGTTGCCGAGTTTGTCAGCGACAATCTGGCCACAACCTATCGCAGGAAGTTCATTGTCGGCGGCGGTGTGATTTGGTGCCCGCAATGGTGGAAGCATGCCGAAGCAATCAGTCGTTTGGATGCATTGTGGCGTGCGTGGGAATTCTTGCGCCTCGACGAAACCACAGGCATGAGCGTGTGGTGGCGCGACCACGCGGACCATCACATGTCGGTGCTGCTCTCGGTTGACGGCCCGTTCAAGGGGTGCAGCCCGGACGGCGGCCATCTTGCCGAACTCGATCCCCTGCCGTGCGAGGAACCCCTGCCCGGATGGTTTTGATGCCCGGCTATGGCCCGGGACGGGTTGATCGAGCCTGCCGGACGCCGCTGTAATGGGCGTCTGGAAGTACGTCGCTGAGGTTTGGGCCGTTTCCAGATCGCGGACCCGGTCCTGCAGACTCAGCCACTCTTGCTGACTATGTGATTTTGGGAAAGAACGCCATTAATCCATGAGCGCAGGGCTGCTGCCGGTGCGGCCCCGGCGCGGCGCGCGAGGACCTTTCCGCCGATCAGGATCATGAGCGTGGGCACCGACTGAATGCCGAAACGCCAAGCCAGATGGGGGGAGTTGTCCACGTCGACTTTGACGAGTTTCACCCTTCCGGCCCGTTCCCGCGCCAATTGATCGAGCACCGGGCTGACTGTCCGGCACGGGCCGCACCACACAGCCCAGAAGTCGACAAGTACCGGAAGAGTTGCCCCCTCGGCGACTTCGGCGAAGTCGCCGTCGCTGGCGGCAACGATCCAAGGCAACAACTGATGGCAGTGCCCGCATCGCGGCTGGCCGCCGGCGCTGGACGGAACCCTGTTTGACTTTGCGCAGTGCGGGCAGACGGTGATGTTTTCTGTCATTCCTGCCGGCTTTCAGACGGCGGGCCGGCCGGAACAACGAGGTCAGTATTGGCATGGGATCTTTCCCGATGCTGTGCTCCCGCTTCGCGCGCGCAATGCTCGCAGCAATAGATTCCTTCGTCGGTCTCGACGCCGTGTCCCAACAACCGGCAGCCACAATGTTCGCACGCCGGTGCCATCATATGGATGGCACATTCGAAGCTGTCGAACGTGCCCTTTTGGTCAGCCCTGGTGACCGTGAAAGTCCTTGGATCGTCGTTTCCACAAACGTCGCATCGTGCCATCGTGGTGTCCTTTCATTGTGACCGTGGAACCGGCTTCGGCATTAGGTCCGAAAAGAGGCCCATGCCCAGTATCTGCCGTGACCCATCCGTGCTGTAGGGGCGAAAGGCCCCGACGATGAGCCATTGTTGGGGTTGACGGGTCAGAGTAATTCGCCAGGCGGTAGGTTTCGCCGCGGCAGAAGCTGACCAGGACGGTCAGGACCGGCATTCGACTCTGGCCGGGCAAGTCCCCGATGTGGGGCGGCGAATGTCGGCTTGTGGGGCTCAGGAGTTGGACGTTGAAGGGTAGTACTAGGGGAAGCCCCACCAGCAATGCTGAAGGGGCTTCGACTGTTTTGATTCTGTTATGACGAACATCATCTCCCGAACTTGCGGAGTCCTGGTGCTTCCTGCCTCGTCACCGGCAGACCAAGGCGGATCAGATCCACTGTGTGTTCCAGGGTTCCCCTGTTGTCCGTTCCCGTTCTTCTTTCGAAGAACGTACTAACAGTGTTACGCCTGATTTTCTGGTGACGCAAGAGCCAAATTTCCCAGTGTCGGCGTCCTTTATGAACGGTCGCTTGAGCCCCGCGGCTAATGTCGCTCCGGGACCGCCCTGCAGTCTTACCCGCAGAACCTGCAGGTACCTTCGCGATCTCGCTAAGAGAAGGCTCGGACATTCTCATGTCCTGAACAACCCGGCGTCATCTGATGGTTACCTGCAGGCGCTCTTAGTGTACGACCGGGCCAGCCACTCCAACAGGGGCCAAGGTCCCCCTGACGGGCGGACTGTTCTCCTGGGCGACGCCTGTGGAGCCGTGTCGCTTCTGGCTGGCCAAGGCGGCTCGCTCGCTATCGCCGGTGCCGCGCTGCCGCGGGACATCGTGGGACCGGTGGCCTCGCGCAGGCGGATCGGGCCGGCCCTGCCGGAATTCGAGCGACGCTGGCGGCCTGTGGTGGAGGCGGCCGGGAGGCGCGCCGTCTCGTTGTTCCAGATCTGCTGTTCCGTTCCCTTGAAAGGAACGCGATGTTCCCCAGAAGGAAAAGCAGCAAGGCAACGCACCACCAGCCGTTGTAGGGCGATCGGGTGCGGCTCGAGGAAAAGCAGAACAGAATCAGCAGGCTCAGAGTCACCACCCCAGGAGCGACCCGCAGGGTTGTTACATCGAGGACCAGGTGTGGCCTTATCGGAACCGCATCGCCATGGGGGCTCCTGCCGCTGATTGAGCGATCCATGCCCGTGCGGGCCTGTCGTTATTGTGGGTTGTTTTCCAGGGTGTGCAGGACGTATTCGAGCTGTTCGGCGGTGAACGTTCCGGGGTGGCGGACGAGCAGTGTTCCGTCCGGGGCGATGATGGCGGTGAACGGCAGGCCTGATATTTGGTAGGCCCCGGCGGTGGTTCCGTTGGTGTCGGCCAGCAGCGGGTAGGTGGTGCCGCTGCGTGCGGCCAGGTCCGTTGCCTGGCCGGCTGGGTCTGCGACGTCGATGCCCAGGAATGCTGTGGAGGATCCCAGGTCCTGGTGGGCTTGTTGGAGATCGGGCATTTCCTGCGTGCAGGCGGTGCAGGTGCTGGCCCAGAAATTGACGACCGTGTATTTGCCTTTCGTTCCGTCCAGGGAGGTCCGGGTTCCTGGGTTGCCCAGCCTCGGCAGGGTGAAGCCGGGGGCGGCTTGCCCCAGTTCGGCGGGTTTCGCCGCGGTGGCACTGGAGGATGCGGGCCCGCCGACCGTGGCACCGGGACGTCCGGGAACGAGGTCCACGGCCATTTGGGCCATGCCGTGGGCGAAGAGGGCCGTGTTCGCGGATTCGGTGCCGAATTGCCCGATCGCCGCTTCCTTGCCTGCGGGATTGATGAAGAACAGTTCGGATCCGTGGACAACGTCATGGGTCTGCGGGTCGACGCCTATCGGTACGTGGTATTTCGCGGCCACGGCCGTGAGTTGATCGGGAGTTCCGGTGCCGAAGACCCAGTTGGTCTCGGAGGCGAGTCCATGGTCCTCGGTCCAGGCCTTGACGTCCCCGACCGCCGGATGCGCAGTGTTGGCGTTGATGGAGAGGAAGACGACGTCGGCCGCGGCAGCGCCCAAGTCGCGGTTGGCCTCGGTGACGTCCTGGGCCAGGAGAGTGCACAGGTCCTGGCATTGGTCGTCGTTGAAGGAGAGCACGACGGACTTTCCACGGTATTGGGAGAGGCTGACTGGCTTGCCGTCCTGCGCGGTGAGGGTGAAATCCGGGGCGTTATCCAGCGGGGGGTGCAGAACGTCCAGCTGCAGGAGTCGGGCCGTGGCGGCGTCGATGCCCGGTTCGACCGTCACGGGGGCCGGGGTGGCCGCCGTCGTGCCTGGCTTGGACGGGGCCACCAGGAAGATTCCGGCAACGGACGCGGCGATGGCGAGGCCGGCAATGGCCCAGATCGCGGCTGCGATCAGCCGGCGCCTGTTCGTGGCTGGATCGGTGGATGGCGGGGCGGTTCTCATGGTCCGGTGTTCCCTTTCTCCTGTTGGGACGTGGTCGTTGGTGCTGCAGGTGGATGCTGCGGCGCTGGTTGAGGGTGCGGCTCGGTGAGGATCCGGCGGATGATCAAGGCGATCGGGCCGAGCACGAGGACGCCCAGCACCAGCGCGGACAGGGCCGGTGCCGCGCCGATGAGGGAGGCAAGCCAGCCGGAAGCTCCTTGAACGGAAGCCGTGACGGTCGAGACCCCCACCGGATCCAGCAGCTCGGTCAGCCAGTAATAGGCCAGATAGGCGCCCGAGAGGGTCAAAGTGATTCCCGAGATCAGCCCAAGCCAGCGTCCGGCGGCCCCGATGCGCCGCACTGCGGCGGCGCCAAGGACCATCGCGACGACGGCGGCGGCGGTGACGAACAAGGCCATGCCTAGCGCGTAGGCAAGGTAGCTCAGGAGTCCGCCGAAGAAGCCCTGGCCGGTGAATGACCCGGCGACCGCGGCCAGGAACAGCGGCAGCGAGCAGCTCAGGGACCCGGTCGCGTATGCCACCCCGTAAAGGGCCATGGCCAGAATCGACCTTCCGGCGCGCATCCGCGGGGCGGGAAGGCGCAGGACCGGTGGGTGGCCGAACAGGGTGGACACTCCGGCGACGGCCATCAGCAGGCCCACTGCGGCCATGATCGGAGGCAGCCAGCCTGTCGCGAGCCGGGCCCCGGCTTCGAAGAGGAACCCGAGGACGCCGAACACCACCGCGAACCCTGCGCTGACACTGGCCCCGGCGAGCAGGGCCCGGGCCGTCCCGGATCCCAGGCGGCCGGGACGGTTGCCGCAAAACAGTGCGAGGTAGGCCGGGAGCATCGGGAATCCGCAGGGGTTCACGGCAGCGACGAGCCCGAGCGTGAATGCGTACAGGACCGCTCCTGCGCCGGTGCCGGAAGGAGTCATGTCAGCGCCGGCCCCCGTTGCGGGTCTCCAGGGAGAGGAGGTAGGCGTTGTAGTCGGCAAGTTCGGTGTCGCCTTCACGGGACGCACGTCTCTCTGCGGCCCCGGTGGTGCGTTGGTCCGATTTCTGCCATTTCACCACGAGCACCCCGAGGACAAGGAGGGTGGGAAGTTCGGTGAATCCCCAGGCGATGCCGCCGCCGGCGGCCTGGTCAGCCAGCGGAGACACGTGCCAGCCGGGCATCGGCATCGCGTAGAACTTCACCAGCAGCGTCGTGGACATCATGACCACAACCCCGAAAAAGGCGTGGAAGGGCGCGGTAGCGGCCAGTTCGAGCACGGGCAGTACCGGCCCGGCCTTGGCGCGCAGCCCGCCCCGGGCTTTCCGCGGGGAGGGGTCGACGCCGATGATCCCCCAGAAGTAGAGGAATCCGATGAGTAAAAAGTGGACGAGCATCAGGTTGTGCCCCCACCAGGTGCCCATCAGGTAGTCGAAGACGGGTGTGAAATACAGCCCGTACAGGCTGGTGATGAACAGGGCGAACGTCACGGCCGGATGCATCAGGACGGCGGCGCCCCGGCTGTGCAGGACCCGCAGAACGATCCTGCGGACACGGCCGCGCCGCCCCGGCCCTGCCGGCAATGCCCTGAGCAGCAGGGTCACCGGGGCCCCGAGGACCAGGAAGACCGGGGCGAGCATGTTCAGGACCATGTGCTGGACCATGTGGATGCTGAACAGCTCCATCCCGTAGCCCTCGATCCCGGTGGCGGTGACGAGCAGTACGGTCGCCGTCCCCAGAAGCCACCAGATGATCCGGGCAGGCGGCCAGCGCACACCCCGGCGGAAGAGAATGAAGACGCCGAGGCCGTAAAGGACCAACAGGACCAGGACGAACAACGGCAGAAGGGGGACGGGCTGGGGGTGCCAGGCCAGCACGCGTTCCAGCGTGGGTGGCGGGTCCGGCATCCACATGGGCCCGGTCATCGCTGCTCCCGGATCCCCGGCACCGGGGTCCGGCATGGCGGCCAGCAGCGCCACCCCTAGATCCCCAGGATGAGGGTCTCGTCCGCGGAGGGCTCCCCGGCGGCACGGGCAAAAACCTCAAAACCTGCACGGACCGCGTCCAGATCCGGGCCGGAGAGATCCTGAAGAACCAAGGAGATCTCGCGCCGGCGCGCATCCGTGACTTCGGCGTAGACCCTTTCGCCTTTCTCGGTGAGGGAAATGATCACCTCGCGCCGGCTGTCGGGGCTGGCCGCGCGGGCGATCAGACCGCCGGCGACCATCCTGTCGGCGAAACGGCTGAAGCTTGACTGCTTCGCACCTACATGCTGGGCCAGTTCACCCATGCGCAGCGGACCGAAGTTCGACAGGATCACCAGGACCCGGAACTGGGGCAACGTTACCGTGTCCATCACCGGCGCCAGGGACCGGGCGATCACCCCCAGCAGCGCCCGGGAGGCTGTCAACGTGCTCTCGAGGGCGGCGTCGTCCCGGTGCCTGGTCCGTGCATCACCGGAGGGTCCGACGGCGTTGGTGGTATTCTTCATACTTGTCATAGTACATATGTTGTGTCACGTAATGAATCGGAGTTTCCTTGACCGCGCAGCCCGCTCATTCCAGTCGCTGGTTCCTGCCCGGCCGGGCGGCTGTGTTCCGGAGGACATTGGCGCGCTCCTCCTACCAGCTGGTGGCCATGGCTGTCGTGGTGGGTGCCGGGGCCGGGTTCGCGGCTGTCGGGTTCCGCTGGCTGATCACCGCGGCGACGTTGTTCTTTAGCGGCACCACCGACTACTCGGCCGCTCCGGGTGGCAGTGCCCATCCGTGGGTTCCGTGGCTGGGAGGCGCCTTCGTCGTCCTGGCCCCGGCGGCCGGGGGCCTGTTGTACGGGCCGCTGGTGAAGCGCTTCGCCCCGGAGGCCCGGGGCCACGGCGTCCCGGAGGTCATGTATGCGGTCAGCCAGCACGGGGGCCGCATCAAGGGCAGGGTCGCCGTCGTCAAGGCGCTGGCTTCGGCGATCTGCATCGGTTCCGGAGGATCCGTGGGCAGGGAGGGGCCGATCGTGCAGATCGGTTCGGCCCTGGGGTCCTGGCTTGCCCAGACTCTCAGGCTGCCCGAATCCAGGGTCCGGACCCTGGTGGCCTGCGGAGCCGCCGGCGGGATTGCCGCGACGTTCAACGCCCCCATCGCTGGGGTGTTCTTCGCCCTGGAGCTGCTGCTGGCCGATTTTGCCGCCGGCGCGTTCGGCGCCGTGGTCCTGGCCTCGGTCACCGCATCGATCATCGGCAGGACCTTCCTGGGGAACCAAGCGTTCCTCCAATTGCCTGCCTTCAGCGTCTCCTCGGGGGTCGAGTATCCGCTCTTCATCCTGCTGGGCCTGCTGGCGGCCGTTACCGGCATCGGCTTCACCCGGATCCTGTACAAGATCGAGGACCTGTGCGACTGGGCCTGGCGCGGCCCGGAGTGGCTGCGCCCGGTCGCGGGCGGTCTGCTGCTGGGGTCGCTGCTGCTGGTGCTGCCGCAGATGTACGGGGTGGGCTACCCGGTCCTCCAGGCCGGGGTGGCAGGCAGCTACGCGGTCGGTTTTCTGCTGCTCCTGCTCGTGGGCAAGATCGTCGCTACCAGCCTGACCATAGGTATCGGCGGATCCGGGGGCGTGTTCGCCCCGTCCTTGTTCATCGGAGCCATGCTTGGCGCCGCGTTCGGCGAGGTTGCCGGTTTCCTGGATCCGGCCCTGCACGGCCAGGTGGGGGCCTTCGCCCTGGTCGGCATGGGTGCCGTGTTCGCCGGCGCAGCCCGGGCACCGATCACGGCGGTACTCATCATGTTCGAACTGACCGGCGAATATTCGATCATCCTGCCCCTGATGCTGGCCATTGTGGTCGCCTCCGGAGTGTCCAAGGCCCTGTCCAGGGACACCATCTACACGCTCAAGCTGCGCCGCCGCGGGATCGACCTCGAACGGCACCCCGGCACCGAACTGCTGCGCAGCATGAACGTAGGAGCCATCATGGACACCGGGCTGCAGCCGCTGCCTTCGGACATGGCCGTCACCGAAGGAGCACGAAGGCTGCTCGCCGAGGGACACCTGGCCTTGCCGGTCACGGACCGGGAAGGATTATTGAAGGGAATAGTGACCGTGCACTCCCTCTCCGAAGTCCTCAGCAACGACGAGGACGCGGAGCGGATCCTCCTTTCGGACGCCGCCGAAATGCCCGCTACCGTCCTGCCCGGCGCGAGCCTTGAATCCGTTCTCGACACCCTGCTGGACTCCTCGGCCAGCGCAGGAACCCCGGTAACTGATGACGACGGCATCCTCCGGGGCTGGCTGGACCAGACCTCGGTCCTGCGTATCCTCTCAGGTCCCGGCGCGACCGGATCCACCCTTCCCGGAAAGTAGTCGTCTTATCGCCGAGTCGGCCTACGGTGCTGTGCCGCGGATAATCGCGTTTCTAGGGGTGTTCCCGCGCGAGGCTTTGGTGTTGGTTGAGGGCCCGCAGTACGGCGACGGCGGTCCAGAGGGCGGCGAGGTTCCACCACCAGGGACCGGCGGGCAGTGCCAGGGCGAGGACGACAAGAACAGTGACCGCTGTGATGTCGAGCAGGAGAACCGGCCAATACCTGTCGGTGCGTGGCGGCCGGGGCGTGCCCGTCACGGCCGTGTCCCGCTTTGCCGTGCCTGGTCCCGGTTCCGGGTCTGGTCCTCGGCTTCCAGCAGCGCCGCGAGGGCGGCCAGGGCAGGGACGGCGTTTTCTATTACGTTCTGGTAGGCCTCCGGGAGCCGTTCCAAGGCTTGGCCGAGCCTTCGGTCGTTGGCGGCCTGCCATGCTGCCAGTATCTCCGTGCCGGTCTGCGTCAGGATCAGGTTCACGGCCCTGCGGTCCCCCGGACGGGGGGTGCGTTCCACGAATCCTGCGGTCACCATTTGCTGGACCAGGCTGCTGACGGTGTTGGTCGCCAGCCGTTGGCGGTCGGCGAGGTCACTGACCCCCATGCCGGGCTCATCGGCAAGGCGTTGCATGACCTCCACCTGGGCCATGGGCAGGGATTCCCAGGGGAACTCCTGCCGCACGCTGGAGCGCAGGACCCGCCGCAGACGCGTGATCACCCCGGTCAGCGACCAGGCATCGGCGCCGGCATAGTCACGGACCGCCGGGTCGGTGGCCGGGTCGGACGCATTGACGGTGTTCATGCCATTAGCCTAACCCGGTATTCCCCCTATAGAATAGTTCTGTGACCGAACAACTTTCTTCAGGCACAGCCCCTTTCTCCTCCGCTCCGCCCACCGGCTGGGGGAAGCTGTGGCGGGAACCGGCCAGGCCTGACTGGATCCGGCGACGACCCGGTGCGCCGTGGCTGGTCGTGGCAACGGTGTGTATCGGCGCGTTCATGGGCCAGCTGGATGCCAGCATCGTGACACTGGCGGTGCCGGCCATCAGGACTGACATGAACGCCACCCTCGCCCAGGTGGAGTGGGTGGCGCTGATTTACCTTCTGGTGCTGGTGGGCAGCATCTCGGCGGTCGGCCGACTGGCGGACATGGTGGGGCGGAAGCTGCTCTACACCTATGGGTTCGCCCTGTTTACCCTCGCTTCCCTGGGGTGCGCGCTTGCCCCCGACATCACCTGGCTCCTGGTGGCCAGGGCTGTCCAGGCGGTCGGCGCGGCCATGTTGCAGGCCAACAGTGTTGCCCTGATCCGGACGAGCATGCCTGCCGGGAAGCTTGGTAAGGCCATCGGCCTCCAGGGTGCCGCGCAGGCCATCGGCCTGGCCATGGGCCCTTCGGTCGGAGGCCTCCTGATCGGCCTGGGTGGGTGGCGGTGGGTGTTCTTCGTCAACATCCCCGCAGGGATTATCGGGTTGCTGTTGGGCTGGTTCCTGCTCCCGCGCACCCACCTCAAGGCCCCCCGTGCCCGGCTGGACTGGCTGGGGCTGGTTGCCCTGATGCCGGCCGTCGGGGCCCTGCTCCTGGCTTTGTCGGAGGCGGCCAGGCTCGGTTTCGGCAACTCCGTTGTTCTCGGACTGCTGGGCGCATCGCTGGTTCTTTTCGTTCTCTTTGCCCTGCGGGAACGCCGGGCAAGACACCCCTTGGTAGACCTGTCGCTGTTCAGGTCCGGGACATTCAGCCGGGGCGTCGCGACCGGTCTGCTGGGCTATCTCGTGCTGTTCGGGGTCCTGTTCGTCACACCGCTGCATCTGGAATCGGAGTATTTCCTTCCCCCGGCCCAGGCCGGACTGCTGCTGACGGTCCTGCCGGTCTCATTGGGACTCGTTGCACCGGTTGCGGGTCTGCTGGCGGACCGATTCGGCGCCCGGTTGCCGGCGTCCGCAGGCATGGGACTGGCCGCAGCCGCGCTGGCCGCGCTCGTCTTCTCCTCCCATGATCTGTGGGTCACGGCAGCCGCCCTCGCGGCCATGGGTCTGGGGCTTGGCCTGTTCACCCCAGCCAACAACGCCTCCGTGGCAGCGGCCGGACACGACCACCAGGCCGGCATGGTCAGCGGCGTCTTGAACATGACCCGGGGCGTCGGAACCTCCCTGGGCGTCGCCCTGGGCGCCGTCGCGTACTCCCTCGCCAACGCCCTGGGCAACAGTGCCGGAGCCCCGGCGGTCCCCGGACTCGGTTTCCGGATCGCGGTGGCGCTCTTCGCGGTGCTCGGTGCCGCGGCAGCCATACTGTCGTTTCTGGGACGGCGCGCCCGCCCCAAGGCTCTTCCGGCTCCGGAGGACCATTCGGAACCCGGCTGACCTCAAGGTTGCCGAGCAACACTGTTTTTGCCCTAACTTCCCGAACAGGATCCCGAATCTCCATGACTGCCTCTGATTCCTTCTTCCCCTCGCCGACCGTCAGCGCCTTTCACCTAGGCCCCCTGACCATCCACTTCTACGCGCTGTGCATCCTGGCCGGGATCGTGCTGGCCGTCTGGCTGACGTCCCGGCGTTGGACCGCCCGCGGCGGTGCGCCCGGGCAGGTCCTGGACATTTGCCTCTGGGCGGTGCCCGCAGGGATCATCGGGGGCAGGCTCTACCACGTCATCACCGATCCCGAGCTCTACTTCCTTCCGGGAAAGAATCCGTGGAATGCCTTTGCTATCTGGGACGGAGGCCTGGGGATCTGGGGCGCCGTGGCCTTGGGCGTCGTGGGGGCATGGATCGGCTGCCGCAGGGCGAAGGTGTCTTTGGTGGCGTTCCTGGACGCAGTGGCGCCAGGTGTGGTTTTTGCCCAGGCCCTGGGCCGGTGGGGTAACTGGTTCAACAACGAGCTCTACGGGGATCCGACCGCTCTGCCGTGGAAACTCCAGATCCATCAGATGGATGCTGCAACTGGCTCGGCGGTGACCGATCCCTCGGGCGCGCCGGTGGTCCTGGGCTATTTCCAGCCCACGTTCCTCTACGAGTCCCTGTGGTGCGTCGTCGTCGGGCTTCTTCTTTTGTATGTGGACCGGCGCTTCACCCTCGGGGCGGGAAGCGTGTTCTCCCTGTATGTCGCCGGCTACACGGCGGGGCGCTTCGCTTTTGAACTGATGCGCTCCGACTATGCCAACCTGATCCTCGGGCTCCGGGTGAACACCTGGGTTGCCGGCCTCATCTTCCTGGCGGGCGCCGTCGCGTTCGTCCTGCTGTTCCGGCGCAGACGCTCGACGGCCGTGCCTGGGGATTCCGCGCCGGACTCCTCTGAACCGCTGACTACAGGCAGCTGACCCTCAGAGCCCGCATGACGGCGCGGAACCGACCCAGCCCGCACCCCGCCCACGTGTGCGATTTGCGGGCAATGCTCACCACCCGGGCACTTGAGAGACGCGGGGCACGACGCCCGACAACCAACCCGATCCATCGCCAGAGAACCTGAGGAAGATATGTTCAATCGGATACGAATTCGGCCTTGGCCCCGTGAACGAGGCATGCTTCCGCACGGTGCTGGGTCCGATCCGGCCCGGAGCCCTGCGCCGGCCGCTGTGACTTCCGGCAGGAACCCGCTCCTGGACACGGGAACAACGCTCGGCCGGATCCTGCTCTTCCTCGGCGTGAGCGCCGTCTGCGGGATGCTCGTGGCCGGCCTGATGGTCCCCGCCGCAGCGGTGGCCGGGATCACAGCGAGCGGCTCGGCCCAGTTCTTCAACGGGCTGCCCAGTGAGCTGACTGTGGCACCTGCCGGGCAGGTGACGAGGGTACTCGCAGCAGACGGATCCCAGATCGCGACGCTGTTCAACGAGAACCGCACCCAGGTTCCCCTCGAGCAGATGTCCCCGAACATCAAGAACGCTATCGTCGCGATCGAGGATTACCGCTTCTACCAGCACGGCGGCATCGACCCGACCGGCATCCTGCGCGCCCTCGTGACGAACAGCGGCGGGGCCCGGCAGGGCGCCTCCACGTTGACCCAGCAGTACGTGACCAACGTGCTCAACGAGAACCTCATCGCCCAGGGCAAGGACGCCCAGGTGGTGCTCAACGGCCAGAAGACCATCAACGACAAGCTCCGGGAGATGAAGCTCGCCATCGGCCTCGAGAAGCAGTTCACGAAGGACCAGATCCTCGCCGGCTACCTCAACATCGTCGGCTTCAACGCCAACGCCTACGGCATCCAGGCCGCCAGCCAGTACTTCTTCTCCGTTGACGCCAAGGACCTTACGGTGCCCCAGGCGGCCCTGCTCGCCGGCCTGGTCAACGGACCCTCGCTGTTCGACCCCACCCAGCACCCGGTGGCGTCCAAAACGCGGCGGGACCTGGTGCTCGATGCGATGCTCCAGCACGGCTACATCAACCAGCGGCAGCACGACGACGCCGTCAACACCCCGATCCAGCTGAAGGTCAACCCGCCCAAGCAGGGCTGCGCCTACGCCGTCCAGGCCCAGTACTTCTGCGATTACGTCCTCCACCAGATCCAGAACGACCCGGCCTATGGCGCGACACAGGAGGACCGGATCCAGAAGATCATGCGCGGCGGCCTGACCATCAAGACCACCCTGGACCCGCGCCTCCAAGGACCCGCCCAGGCCCAGGTCGACGCCACGACCGGGACGAACCCGGACAAATGGGGCGCCTCCCTCGTGACGGTCCAGCCCGGCACAGGCAAGGTCCTCGCCATGGCACAGAACTCCCGTACGCTCGCCGGCCAGGGCACAAGCTTCGTCTCGACCTACAACTTCAACGTCGACCGCGCGGACGCCAACGGCAACGACCTGGGCGGCGTGGGCGGCATGCAGCCCGGCTCGACCATGAAGCCGGTGACCCTCGCGGCCTGGCTCGGCGAAGGCAAAACAACGAACCAGATTGTCGACGCGTCAAGGCGTCGCTACGGCGTCAACTACCCGTGGAAGACGACATGCGGGGCCGTCCATGGCTGGTTCGACAGCACTCTTCCACCCTCCACGGACCTGCAGAACGACGAACCCGGCTGGTACCGGCCCATGACCGTCCGGCAGGGCATCTACAACTCAATCAACACCGCGACGTTCGCGTCCCTGGCCGGCCTGAACGACTTCTGCGACGTCCAGCGGGCGGCCGACGCCATCGGCCTGCACCTGGGCGACGGGAACGACAAGAAGATCGACCTCTCGACCCTGGGTAATATCCTGGGCAGCCAGAACGTCGCCCCCCTGACGATGGCCAACGCCTTCGCTACCTTCGCCGCGGACGGCACGTACTGCGCACCCATCTCGATCGCCGAAGTCGACGACGCCTCGGGCAAGAGAATCGGCGGGCAGGCATCGGCGTGCCAGCCGAACGCCCTGAAACCGGATGTCGCCAAGGCGACCACCAATGTCCTCCAGGACGTCCTCACCAAGGGCTCCGGCCTGCTCATCCCGCAGAAGCTCGGCGTCCCGGACGCCGCCAAGACCGGCACCAACCAGTACAACAACCAGACCTGGGTTCTTGGCTACACCAAAGGCCTGGCAACGGCGTCCTTCTTCGGAGACCCCTTCAACGGCGGTCCCTCCCGGCTCGGACGCGACATCACGGTCAACGGCAGATACTACCCCGTGGTCGACGGGGCCTACATCGCCGGACCACAGTGGGCGCAGTACATGCAGCAGGTCGTCGGTCTCTACGACCACGGCGACTTCGACGCCCCGCCGCAGAGCCTCATCGGCGGCTCCGCGGCACAGACCCGCAGCAGCGACCAGGCCACCGGAGGGACCCCGAGCCAGGCACCGCAGCCGAGGGCGCCCCAGGCCCCGACAGCCCCGTCGAAACCCGGCAACGGAAACGGGAAGGGCTGATGCCCTCATCGCGGCAGGCCAGGTCGGGCCTCGGTCGACGGAGCGTGGCAGCGATTCTTGACAGGTCAAGCTCTGGCTTCTGACACCGGCTTCAGTTCCCGGTGCCCGTTCGCGGCGTAGCATTCAACACGTGATCGACCTCGAGCCGTTTTCCCTCATGATGCTCTTGGTCGCGGGCGCTCTGCTTGCCGCCGTGTTGACCCATCGCCTCAGCGCCCGGCTCCGTGTACCCGCGCCGGCCTTGTTTCTCTTGGCCGCGTCCCTGGCCTCCGATGTTGTACCCGGGCTCGAACACATCCCGGTGACTGTGGATGAACGAATCGTCACCGTTGCCTTGGTATTCATCCTCTTCGATGGCGGCATGCACATCGGCTGGCACCGGTTCCGTCAATCAGCCGGGGCCATAGCGTGGATCGGGATCGCCGGAACCGCGGCAACGGCAGCCGCCCTGGCACTGGCCGCTCATGCGTTTTTTGGATTCGGTTGGGGCGCGGCCCTGCTCATCGGTGCGGCCCTGTCCCCGACAGATCCCGCCGTCGTGTTCTCCGTCCTGGGCGGCCGGGAAATCACCGGCCGCACAGGCACCATCTTGGAGGGTGAATCGGGGGCGAACGACCCGGTCGGCATCGCCTTGATGATCAGCCTGCTCGGCGCCACAGGTGGCGGGCTTGACGCCGTGGCCGTCGGCACAGCGGACTTCATGCTCCAAATGGCCGTCGGTGCTCTCATCGGTTTCTTGGCCGGACATGGCTTATTGGCGCTGATGCGCAAGGTTGCCCTGCCGAACGAAGCCCTGCACTCGGTGGGAACGATGGCGGCTGTTGCCTTCATCTATGCCGCAACGACCTTGCTCCACGGTTCAGGGTTCTTGGCAGTGTTTCTGGCAGGAATCATCATCGGCGACCAACGCGCCCCTCACAAACGCGACATCGAACGCTTCAGCGCCGGCATCGCCAGCCTGGCCGAAATCGTCGCGTTCACAGTTCTGGGGCTCAGCGTCCCGCTCCTGGAGGTCCTCCGCTCCGGCGAGCTGGGGACCGGGCTGGCCCTTGCCGGCCTGCTCATCCTCATCATCCGCCCCGCCCTTGTCGGATTGCTCACAATACCCATCCGGCTGCGCCGCGGCGAACGCGCCTTCATCCTGCTCGCCGGCCTCAAAGGAGCCGTCCCGATCCTGCTGGGCATGTTCATCCTCAGCGCCGGACCGCCCGATGCGTCACGCATCTACTCCATTATCTTCATCGTCGTCCTGACCTCGGTCATCGTTCAAGGCACACTCGTGCCCTACCTAGCCGCACTCCTGCACGTGCCGATGCGCCGCATCGACCCGGAACCCTGGGGCATTGGCCTGCGGTTCACCGACGAACCGCACGGACTGCACCGCCACGTCGTCGAGCCCGGATCCCCGGCGGATGGCTCGACCATTGCGGAGATGGCCCTGGGCGAATCAGGGTGGATCAGCATGATCCGACGAGACGGCCAGCTCATCCAAGTCCGCGGCGAAACCACACTGCATGCCGGTGACGTCGTGCTCGCCCTCTCGGATTCGGAAACCGGGCTCGCACGACTCTTCCAACAACCCGGGTAAAGCCCCGCGAGCCGTAGCCCGGGGCCTCATGGACCATCGGGAATTATCCGGAACACCGGATAGTTCAACGCGGTTTCCTTGAACGGGCTACATCGTCCCGGTCAGATTTCTGCGTCGTTGTGACAAAGGATCTACCGCTGGGCATAAGGGGCAGGAGCGCAACTTGGGGGACCGGGAACAATCCAAAACTTCGGGAGGAAATGAGCGGAGCGCCGAAGGAAGTTTTGGATTGCGAGCGGCGCGCAGCGCCCTGGTTGCGCGGAGGACCCGCCCAGCGATGATCGAGCATCAGAACGACAAAAGCCGCTGGTAAAGCGCCTAATCTTCCATGCGCAAGGATAACCACGAATTGCATTCACTCCGGCTGATCCACAGATGGCGGCCGATTCGGTAGGCACGGGGGCCGACGTGCTTCACCCGCCACTGGTAGAACGTCTGCTCAGGAATTTGCAAATGGGTGCAGATGTCTTTCGGGGCGGCATGACGATGGGCTGAGAGCGCGGCCAAGTGATCGATTCGACCTTGGCACGGCCACCCAGCCACGGCGATTCGCCCCGGATATTTACTAGACTGGGTCGACCCCGACATCGCCTCCGAAGCTGATGTAGGTGCGCCCGCTGGACGCCACGCCCGAATCACAGCTCGGCGTTCACGCAGGATCTGTCACACCAGCGGTCTGCGACGCTCAGCAGTTTCCGAGGTCTGTGGAAGGCTGTCATCAGAGGGGCGGAGCTCCTACGGAGTCGTACATCGCGTAGTCGTCGGTGGTGACCGATCCGTTGCTGAACAAGCTCAACCCGAAACTGATGGCAGTGGCCCCGGCGGGGAGCGCCGGCGTCGTGAAGCTTGCCTGGGTGTAGGTGCTGGAGGCGGCCAGCCAGGGTCCGGAGGTCCAATACACCCAGTTGTTGGAGGCGTCACGGTAATACAGGGCGAACTGTGTGACGGCTGTGGAGGTGTACCAGACACGCACCGAGTAGGTGTGGCCTGCGACGGCTGCGGGTGGGCAGGTGCTGGTGTCCATGGTGGGCAAAAGTTTCGCGTCACCGCTCGAGTATCCCGTGATGGTGAGTTTCTCCGCCTTGGTGCCGGTGTGCGCGGTAGCTACCGTGCTGAATGTGGCGGTGTTGGTGCCGTATCCGCCGGCCTGCCAGCACTGCGGGAACGAACCCGTACCGGCCGTTTCAAGGCTGGGGTTTTGTACCAGGTTGCCGCCGGCCGGTGGTGGCGGCGGAGGCGGGACGACGGCGACGTCGTACATCTCGTAGTCGTCGGTGGTGATGGTGCCGTTGGTTTGGATGTTCAGGCCCCAACTGATCCCTGAGGCGCCGGCCGGCAGGGGAGGTGTGGTCCAGGTGGTTTGGGTCCAGTTCGCCGCGGCGCCGATCAAGGGGCTTGCGGTCCAGTACTTCCAGAACCCGTTACCAATACGGTAATAGAGTTCGAATTGGGTTGCCGCGGTGGATTTATACCAGGCTTTCAGCTGATACGTATGTCCGGGTGTTCCTGTCGGCGAGCAGCCGCCTAGGTCCAGGGCGGGCAGGAGTTTCGCGTCCCCGGACACCCAGCCTGTCAGGGTGAGCTGTTCCGCGTTCTTACCGGTGTGGCCGGGGGAGACAACGGCGAAGGCAGGGGTGTTGGTGCCGTACCCGCCGGCTGCCCAGCACTGCGGGATTGTGTTGACCAGGGTTTCCAGGCCGGGGTTTTGGATCATGTTCGTCCCCGGAGGGGGCGGTGGGGGTACGGCAGGGCCCTGGACAGCGGGCTGCTGGGTCCCGCCGATGACCTGGTCCACGGTCTGAACCGCGACCGTACCGGCTGCCTTTTGCTGTGCCAGCCAGCTGGCGAACTGGCTGAACAGGGTCGGGGTGATCGTCAGAGTCGGGTCCGTGCCGACGGCGATGTGATGGAAGGTCAGCTGGACCCATCCGCCGGTGGTTGTTTGGGCGTGGGTCACCTGGTTCTCCAAGGTCGCCAGGGTCCAGGTGCTGTCTACCTCATCCGGTGCCGCCGTGACGTAGGGATTGGCCGGGGGGATGGTGTCTGCCGCGGGAAGCGTCGCCGAGGCCGGGTCCGGGCCGGCGGCATCGCCCAGTCCGCGGGCGCTGTTGAAGCCGCACCCCTTTACCAAGGCTTCGGTGTTCGCGTCTTCGGAGGCGAAGGGGTAGGCGAAACTAGTGACTTTAAAGCCCATGTTCATCAGCGCCACGCGCCCGTCACAGATCTGCCGTGTCGCTTCAGCGGGGATCAGGGACACAAGATCCGGGTGGGTCACGGTGTGGCCGCCGATCTCATTGCCGTCGGCGAAGATTTGGTGCAGGTTGGCTGTGGTCAGGTAGGTGGGCTGGTCGATCCACCCGGTGGTGATGAAAAACGTGCCGACCAAGCCCAGGCTCTTCATCGTGGCTTCGGCCGTCAATTGGTCCGCGTTGCCGTCATCGAACGTCAGCGACACCACAGTGTTCGGGGCAGCATGTGCCGGAGCGGCGAATCCCACCGCGGCCAGCAGGCCGGCCACAACCAGCGCCGTGCTGCCGAAAGCGGTCCAGCGTTTGCCAAAGTGTCTATCGTTCCGCAATCCCCGGTGGTCGGGTCCCGCGCGGCCATCACGTGGGGGTACCACCGCCTCCTGTTGCTCATTCATGGTCTTCATGGTCAATTCCTCCCCAGCCTCGGCAACGCAAAAGCAGCCCGGTGATCCCTTCTGGGCGTTCCAAGACGGTGCCGTTTGAAAGGGATTCCGATCATGGTTCCCAACCGGCGGTAACTGGTGCCCGGGAATCGCTCGCACTCGTACCTGAGAGACTACGACCAGCACTAGCCATGGAAACGAGTAGCCGACACTCGTTCATCTGACGCTTCCGTTAGGTAGAACTTCTGATGTAGCTAGTTAGTGTGTCCAAATCGGCTTCTTGAGGTGTGGTTTTCAGGTCCGAGGGGCCTGTCTGCACGTGGGACCGGTACCTAGAGTTGGTGTGAGGCGTTCTTGCGATCGCCAGCGCGCGCCCGGCCGGGTCCGAAACCACCCCCATCCGGATGGACCTCGTGGACTTAAAATCAGGCACCATCCCTAAATACGTTCCCGGTTTCCTCCCCAGCTGGTGCGGTTGAGCGAACCCGGGCAAACACAATCTAAGGGCTACTGGAATACGCCAGCCGGCTTTGGATCATATCCGGAAGATGCTCACGTCTGGGGCGAGCGGAAGGATTGTTGAACGTAAACCACCCTACGGGCGGGACAGCCACGACCACCGAGCCGCTAACAACCACGACTGCTTTAAGGACATCCGCGGCCAGGGACATCAGAGCACTCCAAAACCGTTGTGAGCATTGCCAAGAGGATGCGCAATAGCCGACCGCACAGTCAGCTGCTTCGCCAGGGCCCGGGCTGGGTCCGTCTCTGAGGATACGGCCGAATAGGCATGGTGAGGACTGCGCGGGCTTCCTGGAAGGAGGACCCTGGAAGTAGTCCAATAAGTGGCAGGTGTGCCAGCCAAGTAGCAAGTCGAGTGTTCACATTCCCTATGGATGCGGCGACAATATGACGAGCGCTCCCGGTCTGGGAAGTGCGCCTGTTTCCGGGGGTGGTTGTGGGTAAGCATCATGAGTCGGGCCGGATAATCCGCGTCGTCCTTTCGCGACGCAGTTTCGTCACAGCCACCGTGATCATTGCTGCTGGCGCTGGTCAGGGCGAACTCGGTAGGCGTGTCACCGGTGGCGCCGCTCCCGTAGTGCGGGGGACATCCCCCACAAGTTCGTCGTCGGGACCTGTGCCGGCGTCCGACAACGGCGCCGTGTCGTTTGAGCGCTCTGCGGTCCAGGCGCTCGGCAAGGACGGAACCGGGAACCTCAACGTCGCTTCGAGCTCCCTCGACCGGCCGGGCGCCGGAAAACTGTACGCGCCGCTCAAAGTGCTGGTTCGGAGCTCTCCTTTCGGGTTCAGGATCGACCCCTTCACCGGATTGCCGGGAGAGTTCCACTGGGGCCAGGATTTCGCCGCGCCCTGCGGCACCCTCGTCTACGCAGCCGACGCCGGCGTGGTCCGGGCCGTGGGATGGCACCCGTGGGGCGGCGGCAATCGCGTGGAAATCGACCACGGCAACGGCCTCGTCACCACGTACAACCACCTGCAAGGAATCGCCGTCGCCAACCGGCAATCGGTCCGGGTAGGCGAGGTCATCGCCAAAGTCGGAACCACGGGCTCCTCGACTGGTTGCCATCTGCACTTCGAGACCCATCTCAACGGCGTCTACACCAACCCGATGAACTGGACGTTCCTGCCCACCAAGCAGGTGGATCCCCTCGGCGACATCCCGATGGTCAGCTATCAGCCAGGTTCCGGAACTGCCACCTCGCCGGGGTCTGTCTGGTCCGTCCCGGGAGCCGTGCCCACTGACCCGGGGGCCGCGCCGCCCACACAGACCGTCACGGGCGGCGTCCAGGAGGGCAAGGTCCCGGCCCAGCCGAGTACCCCGCCTCCCGCGTCACCAAGCGCAACGCAGAGCCCCACAGGCACGCCGACGCGAACGCCGACAGCCACCCCCACGGGTTCAGCGACGTCTACGGGCTCGCCGACTCCGACGCCGACGGGGACGGGCTCACCGACACCGACACCGAGTGGTTCACGGACGCCGGCGCCGACGGGGACGGGGACGGGCTCGCCGACTTCGACGCCGAAGGGGACGGGCTCGCCGACTTCGACGCCGAAGGGGACGGGCTCGCCGACTTCGACGCCGAAGGGGACGGGCTCGCCGACTTCGACGCCGTCGGGCTCGCCGACACCGACTCCGACGGGGTCACCGACACCGACGCCGACGGGGACGGCCGGCAATACGAATGCCCCCTCCTGAGGCCGGCTGCGGGTCAGCGCAATATGGCCGGCCACCGACTGAGGGCCCTAAGTGGTGGCGCGGCGTCGATGCGGCAGGGGCCGGCGCATCAAGTGGGCAGCAGGAAGAAGTGCAGGCGAGTTCTCGCTCGCGGCGGCGCTCCCGTTCCGCGGCTACCTTGTTCTTTACTGGCGGGCATGAAGTGTCTCTTTCTGGTCGTGTGTACCGCTTAAGGCGGCAGGATTGACGCCCCTTGCTGGGGGCGGAGGTCCCAGGATTTGTTGAACAGGGGCTCTGCCCGCAGCACTGACTGCGAAACCTTGGTCTACGGGATCTTCCGGAGGCCCAATCGGGGCGATGGCGGGCTGCCGCGGTGGGCCGTTTCCGTTGAACATTCGGGGCAACACCCGTTGGTTGTCCCGGTGCTGCTCCCTGGTTCCACGTCGTTTCCGGCTGACTTCGCTGTGTCTGGCTGAACCACGCCGTAACCGTCAGCTGCGTCTGGATCGACAGCCGATTCCTGATTGCCGGGTTGAGGAACGCAACAGGCCTCTCCGCGCCAGGCGTCCATGCCTTCGCGGGCCGCGGCCAGGGCGATGACCATGGCGGCACCCGCGTCGGCCCACCACCAGCCCAGGGCGCTGTTGAGCACCAGACCAGCGAGGAGGACAGCGGAGAGATAGGTGCAAAGCAGGGTCTGTTTGGAATCTGCTACGGCAGTCCGTGAACCTAGTTCACGGCCGGTGCGGCGTTGCAGCCAGGACAGGACGGGCATGACGGCAAGGCTCAGGGCCGCGATGACGATGCCCGGTGCGGAGCGCTGCGCTTCGCCTCCACCGGTCAGGGAGCGGAGCGAGTCCACGGTGACGAACGCGGCCAGCGCGAAGAAGGAGACCGCGATGATGCGCAGCGTCAGGTGCTCGCGTCGTTCGGGGTCCTTGGCGGAAAACTGCCAGGACAAAGCAGCGGCAGAGGCCACTTCGATCACCGAATCGAGTCCGAAGCCGATCAGTGCCGACGAATCCGCCACGCCACCGGCCCAGAGTGCCACGATGGCCTCTATGACGTTGTAGGTGATGGTCGCTGATGCGAACAGGCGCACGCGACGGCTCAGCACGGCGCGCCGGACGACGGAGGGCGACGAAAGGCTGCTCGATGTCATGCCAGGCACTTGCCGTCAGGGGCGCAGCACGCCGGGTCCACGGCCAGCACCACTCCAAGCAAATCCGTGATCGCGCTGCCCAGCCGGGCGTCGGCGAGCTCATACCGGGTCCGCCGACCGTCAGGAACAGCCACCACCAGTCCGCAACCACGAAGGCACGTCAGGTGGTTGGACATGCTCTGACGCGATACCCCGAGTGAGACTGCGAGATCGGACGGGTAGCCGGGCTCCGCCGCCAGGGCCAGAAGGATCCGCGCCCTGGTGGGGTCGGAGACGGCGTAGCCGAAGCGAGCCAGCACCGGGGCGTGGGTGAGGGTTTCCATGCAGTAAAAGTACATCGACGGATGTATACACGCAACTATGTATTATTCGGCAGTTCAACCCCCATGCCAACAGGACCTGAGTGAGTCGCAATGCGAACGTGGTCCATGAAGGGGAAGGTCTGCGCGCCCAGAGCACCATTCCGCTACCAAATTGGACGCCAACAACGGTGAAGGGCTACGGAGCGTTGCCGCCGCGCCGCTCACTGTGCAGTACTAGTGTTCGTCGTAATGGCCCTCATGCTCGGCGTGCCGGTGGCCGTCATGGACGTAGTCCACATGGTCCCCATGCTGGACAGCGTCATGCGTGCAGTCCGGGCCGCCGTGCTGGTGCTCGGCCGGGGTGTGCTCGGCCGGATCGTCGTGTTCGTCGTAGTGGCCTTCGTGCTCGGCGTGCCGGTGGCCGTCGTGGATGTAGTCCACGTGGTCGCCGTGCTGGACCGTGGCGTGCCCACAGTCCGGGCCGCCGTGCTGGTGCTCGGCAAGTGTATGTTCAGCCTTGACTTCCTCGGTCATGGTGTCCTCCTTTGTCTGCGCCGGGCGTGGACCGGCTCTAGCGTTCCTGGCTGTGTGTGATGGCGTCTTGGATGACGTGGGCCACGTGATGGTCGGTCAGGGAGTAAATCGTTTCGCGCCCGGACCTGGATGCCGTGACCAGGTTGACCCCCCGGAGCAACCGCAGATGCTGGGAGACCAAGGGCTGAGACAACTTTGTCGCCTCAGTCAGTGCGCTTACGGACGAGGGCTCGTGGGCAAGCGCGGACAGGATGAGAAGCCGCGATGTGGCCGACAGAGCTTTGAACAGCTCTGCCGCCCCGGCAAGGGACTCCTCGTCTGGACCCATATAAAGATATAAGCATGTTCTTATGCCAGAGGGCAACGGTTTCCGCGCAGGGCTCGAGGACCCCCCCCAAACCCAGACACCAAGCGACACGCTACTGGTGTCGGGAGCCGATTGTCTCGCCGGCGTCCTGCCTGGCTTCGGGGTTCGAGGAATCCGGCGACGCCGGGATGGGCGAGCGGCGCGAGAGGATCCAGGATGCTGCTGCCGCGATGGCGTATTCGAGCGAAGCTGCACCTGTGATGGTGAAGCTGGAGGGCAACGCGGGCACCCAGTAGGCGAGTGCCAGCCCGGCCCACACGGCGGCAACGGCAAGGGCGCCGGAGAGCCAGAAGCCGGTCCATGGCCGGTCTGTCAGCTTGCGGGCTGCCGCAGGGGGAGCGGCGAGGAGACCGAAGACCAGGAGCGCGCCGACGAGCTGGCTGGCCGTTGCCGCTGTCGCGCCGAGGAGGGCTAGGAAAAAAGGGCCGAGGAACCGCACGGGGATCCCTCGTGCCGAGGCCCCGGCGGGATCGAGGGAGGCGAAGAGCAGGGGCCTGGCGATGGCGAGCAGCACCAGGATCAGGCCTGCCGCTGTCCACGCCTCGGACTGGGCTGCGGCGGAACTGATGCCCAGGATCGAGCCGAAGAGGACCTTTACGTTCGCGGTGCTGTCGCTCGTGCTGCTCCGGGTGGTGTAGATCGAGAGAAAGAACACCCCGAGTCCGAGGATCCAGGCAAAGGTCGTGCCGATGACGACGTCGTCGGATGCTCCGCGTCCGCCGAACAGGCCGAGGGCGAACCCGATCCCGATCGTCGCGGTGAACAGTCCGAGGCGTAGGTCCAGGCCTGCGGCGAGGGCGGCGAGGGCTCCGGTGTAGGCGACGTGGGAGAGCGCGTCGCCGGCGAATACTTGTCCTCGGAGGACCACGAAATGCCCGACGAGCCCCGCTAGCAGGGCCACCGCGGTCCCGGCGATGAAGGCGTTCTGCATGAAGGGCTGGGAGAGTATCCACGCTCCGGTGCCGAGGGTCGCGATGCCGGTCACGCCCACACCCCCGCGTTGGAGAGAGCCCGGCGGCGGCCCCGGTGCTCGCGGGCTGCCTGCCAGGCACTGGCTGCCACGAAGGCGGCGAAGGCCAGGGAGGCAACCCAGAACCCGATGGGATACAGGGAGAAGTATGCGATCGCTTCCCCTGCCCAGGTTGCGGCCAGGGCGATCACGATCGAGAGGGCGATCCCTAGAACCGGCCTGGCAGTGAGCCGGGTTGCGGTGGCTGCGGGGGCGACGAGCAGGGCGAACACGAGAAGGCTCCCGGTGACTTGGCTGGTGCCGGCCGCGGCGACTCCCAGGAGGACGAGGAAAGCGGCCGAGACCGCCCGGACGGGGACACCGCGTGACCCGGCGATGGCTGGGTCGATCGAAGAGAAGAGCAGTGGCCGGGCGATGCTTGCCAGGACCGCGAGGCTCACGAGGCCCGCGCCGGCGAGCAGGGTCACCTGGCCGGTAGTGACCCCGGTGATGGTTCCGAAGAGGAGGTTGTTCAGGCCGCCCAGGAAGCCCTTGTAGAGGCTGACGAAGAGGAACCCGCAAGCCAGGGCGAAGGCCTGGACTGTGCCGATGGCTGCTGATTCCTCGCTGGCGCCTCCGAGCTCGCTCCCGGCCCGGCCGGTGGCCGGAAGCGCAGCAATGACCATCGCGCCGCCGATGCAGGCCACGAAGTATCCAACCGCCGGGCTCAGGCCAAGCAGCGTCGCTCCTGCGGCTCCGGGGAATCCGATGACGGCCAGGGTGTGGCCGGCGAATGATTGCCGTCTCTGGACCATGAACCAGCCTATGGCTCCGGCCGCGACGGCCACGATGGTGCCGGCCTGGAACGCGTTGACCATGAAGGGGTAGGCGAAGAGCTCCGCGAGGAAGCCTGCGGGATTCATGTATGCACCTGCGGGCCGTGGGGGTGTTCGGGAGGGGCGTCGGGCTGGCCGATGACGACAAGCCGGCCCGCCCGGTCGCGCAGGACGTCTACCGGTGTGTTGTAGAGGGTGGTCAGGGCCTCGGGCGTGATCACTTGCTCGGGGGTGCCGGTGATTGCGCTGCCGTGACCGAGGTAGACCACCTGGTCGAGGTAGGGAAGGATCGGGTTCACATCGTGGGCGACCATCATCACAGTGACACCTTTGCTGCGGCACACGCCTTGGATGAGGGCGCTGACGGACCTTTGGTTGGTGACGTCCAGGGAGTCTAGAGGCTCGTCCAGAACCAGCAGCTCCGGGCGGCGTACGAGGGCTTGGGCGATGAGCAGCCGCTGCTGCTCGCCGCCGGAACACTGGCCGATCGGCCGGTTGGCGTAGCTCTCGGCGCCGACGACCCGGATGGCTTCCTTGACCCGCGCTGTGGCCCCGCGGCCCTTGGAGCCCCGGAGCCAGCCTGGAAGGGGGGTGCCCCAGCGTTCGCCGTCCAGGCCCAGGCGCACGATGTCGGTCCCGCGAATGCGCACGGACGATCCGAATGCGTGCCGCTGGGGCAGGTAGCCGGTCCTGGACCGGTCCTGCCCCGGCTTCCTGCCGAAGACGGTGATGGTTCCGGAGCTGACCGGGACCAGGCCGAGGATGGCCTTCAGCAAGGTCGACTTCCCGGCCCCGTTGGGTCCGAGGACGGCCACGAACTGGCCAGCGTCGACCGTGAAATCGACGCCGGTCCAGACGGTTCGGCCCCCGACCGCAGCGGCCGCGCCGCGGAAGCGGACCGCCGGTTCATCTGTCATTTCCCGGTGGCCTGCGCTAGCGCCGTCTCAAGGGCCTTGAGTTGCGTTGTCTGCCAGTCCTGGAAGGTGGCGCCCTTGGGGCTCAGGGTCTCGGTGACTGCGCTGACCGGGATACCGGCCGCCTTGGCCGCGTCGACCTGCGCGGCGACGTCGGGAGTGGAGTTCTGGCTGTTGAACACGTATACCTTCAGCTGCTTGCCCGTGATCTGGGACTTGATCGTCGCCAGATCTGCCGGCGAAGGGTCCGTCCCCTCGCTGATGGCCTTCAGGAAGCTCGCCGGTGTGATGAGGTTCAGCCCAAGCGCGGATGCCATCGGAGCAAAGATGCTCTCGCTCGCCCCGACCGGCGTTCCGGCGTACTTTGCCTTGATCTCGGCGATCGTGGCGTGGTAATCCGCCAGTGCCTTTGAATCGAAATCGGCCCGCTGGGCGTCGAAGTAGGCCGCGCTCGACGGATCGGCCTTCTTCAGTGCCGCAGTGATCGCGTCCGCGACCTTGCCCACGCTCTCCGGTGCGTACCACTGGTGCGGGTTGCCGTCATCCGGGGTGCCGGTCACCGCCCCCACCTCCACCACGGATCGGTCGGCGGTGGGGTTCGCGGCCACGGCCTTTGCCGCCCAGCTGTCGTAGCCGATCCCGTTCTCAACAAAAACCTTGGAGGCCGCGATCGTGCGCGCGTCTGCCGGGGTGGGCTCGTAGGCGTGGGGGTCCGTGTCCGGGTTGTTGATGATCGAGGTCGCCTGCACGTGTGTCCCCCCGAGTTCCGAAAGGATACTTCCCCACGCATCCGTGCTGGCAGCCACGGGAATCACCTGGACCGACGCGGCAGAACTCCCGGTGGCCGGAGACGAAGCGGACGCCCCCGTGCCGCAGCCGGCAAGGGCGATCGCCGCGAGGGCGGCAACAAAAATAGCAGAGGGAAATCGACGGTACATCAGGGGTCCATTCTTCGGGGCTGGGGGCCGGTGTGTGCCTTACACTCAACTAGTTACATGAGAATGGTTATCATTGTCAATCGAACTGAACCGCCCTTCGGTCGGGGGGCCGGAGCGCACGGAAGGGGGCGTCGCGGCCGTGAATAGACGAAAGACCCGCAAGCAGGAGGCCGTGCGAGCGGCACTGGAGGGGCGGGAAGGATACCTGAGCGCCCAGGCCCTGCATCGGATCCTTGAGCAGCAGGGCACACCGATCGGCCTCTCCACCGTCTACCGGAATCTCGCCGGACTCTGCGAAGCAGGGCTCGCCGATGTGCTCCACGGACCCGACGGCACCACCCTCTACCACACCTGCCACTCGCCCGAGGGAATCCATCACCACCTCGTGTGCCGTTCCTGTGGCCGGACCGTCGAACTGGAGCTCACGGAAGCCGACGCTGCCCTCCGCACGGCTGCCGCAGAACGGGGTTTCGTCCAGGCGGACCCCGCCTGGGATGTCTTCGGCCTCTGTGCACTCTGCAGCACACAGGACGCCCGATGAGCAACGGGCCGGTCACAACGGACACCGGAGGAGAAGTTGACTCGACACGGTCCTGTGCATGAACCGTCCGAGGTTGGTTTTATATACCTCGCGAAGACGCTTCCGAAGGAACACTTTCCGGGAACGTCGCCTCGCCCGGTGTCCGGGATGTTGTCACGCTGATGCACGCACTGCCCGTCAACGCCCATTTCGTTCCACACTGGGTAGAAATTGTGGGTCGGTGATGGAGGAGGTTGGGCATGGGCGCTCGATACCGTGCCGGGCGGTTGCCGCGGGCGTTAGCGGGCTTCTTCCTGGTGGGACTGTTGGGGGTTCTTGCTTTGTCGCCGGTGTCATCGGCCTTTGCGCATGACGTGCTTGAGGGTACGGAACCGGCGAACGGGTCGGTGGTTGCGACGGTTCCGTCCGTGGTGCGGTTGACGTTCAACAACACGCCGATCGCGCTCGGTTCCCAGATCCTGGTCAAGGACGCGAACGGGACGAACCAGGCCGACGGGCCGGTGTCGATCGTGGACAACCTTGTCTCGCAGGCCGTGAAGGCCGACGCTCCTCCCGGGCGGTATACCGTGGTTTGGCGGATTGTGTCCTCGGATACGCATCCGATCGAGGGGTCCTTCACCTTCACGGCGGGGCCGGGCGCCACTGCGGGGTCGGCGAGCCCAGGCGCGGTTCCCGAGCCTGCCGGGTCCACCGGCTTTCCCTGGCCGGTGGCCGTAGTAGTGGCGGGTGTGCTGGCGGCCGGACTGCTGGCTGGAGGCATGTATGTGCGCCGCCGCCTCTCCGGGAATGAAACAGGCAACGAACCAGCGGACGAGTCGGGGGACGACGGGTAGGACCACCTGGCTTGTCATGATTGATCCCGTTGACGCCCAGGCACCGGGGCGACCGTAGAATTTTGGGGAATCCCGCACTGACTTGTGAACCCGGAAAGGACCGCCGATGACGACGCGTGCTTCTTTCCGGATCCTCCGCACCGGGGTGATCGGCTCCCTCATCCTGGGCCTGGCCGCGGGTGGGCACCTTGCTGGCGGCGGTCGCCTGCCCGAGCCTGCCATTCTGGCGGCGCTGTGCGCGTTGACGGTGCTCCCGGTCGCCGTGTTCACGCGCTTCCGCTTGTCGATGCCCGTCCTCGCCGCGATCCTCGGCGCCGGACAAGCCTGGCTTCACTGGGCCTTCCACGCACTGTCCGACGGGGCTGCCCCAGGCGTGCCGCCAGCATCCGGCCACGCCGGACATGCGCCCGCCGCACTGCCCCCGGAAGCGTTCGGTGCTGCCGCTGCCACCCCCGCGGACCAAAGCGGGTGGCAGATGTTCGCCGCCCACGCGGTGGCGACACTGGTGACCGCGCTGGTGCTTGCCCGCGGTGAACATGCGCTTTCGGCGCTGGCGGCTTGGCTGCGCCCCCTCGTCCAGCTGCCCGAGGCGCCTGCCATCCAAACGCCGCGGCTTCCAGGACCGTCCTTCGTGCCTGCCGTTCTACCCGTGGATCGTCTGGGACTTCGACTGCCGTCCCGGCGGGGCCCGCCGGCGTTGGTGTCCGCCGCCTGAAACCCACCCTTTCATATACGGGCAGGGACCGGGCGGCAGAACTGCTGCTTATGCCGGCCGGACACAGTCCCGGCCGGGTCCCAGACCGTTTTTTGTGAAAGGCACCCTTGCCATGAAGACCTCCTTCCGTCGTACCCTCAAGACCGCCTGCGCCGCCACGATGGCCGCCGGGCTGCTCGCCTTCGGCGTCTCCGCCGCCTCCGCGCACGTCCACGTCGACCCGGACGACCCCGCAGCCGGCGGCTCCACGCACCTGACCTTCAGCGTCCCCAATGAATCGCCCACCGCCAAGACCAACAAACTCGAAGTGTCACTTCCCACGGACACTCCGTTCAACGCGGTTTCCGTGAAGCCCGTCGAAGGCTGGACGTCCCAGCTCGTGACGAGCACGCTGCCAAAACCGGTCACCGTTGCCGGCACCACCGTGACCAAGGCCGTCACGTCGGTGGTATGGACTTCCGACGCAGCACACCAGATCGGGCAGAACGAATACCAGACGTTCTCGATCTCCGTGGGTATCCTGCCCGACGCCGGCACCACCGTGACGCTGCCCGCGACCCAGACCTACACGGACGGCACTGTCGTGAAGTGGGACGAGAAGACCGTCGAGGGCCAGCCCGAGCCCGCGCACCCGGCCCCCTCGTTCGTGACCACCGCCAGCGATGACGCCGCGATGGCCTCCACGTCCTCGGCCTCGGCGACCCCGGCAGCCACCCCGGCGGCCGCGGCACCCGCGGCGGCAAAAGCATCCGGCGACGGCGGATCCACGGCCGGCTGGTACGGCCTCGCCGCCGGCCTGATCGGCCTGGCCGCAGGAGTCACCGCGCTGGCCCGCACCCGCCCGGCCAAGAGCAACTAACCCGCCACCAGACGCACCCGAAGCAACCCGTGCCGGACCACCGGCACGGGTCCCTTCGGGTTGTCTCCAAACATCTGGCCTACAACCGCCCGCGGACAGCGGCGCGGCACCCAGGCGTGCCCTGCGCCGCCTGCCAAAACTCCTGAAAGACCAAAACCCATGACCCTTTTGACCAAGCCCCCTGCCGGGGCACGAACCACGCCGCCCCAAACCGGGCCGGATCTGCCCCGTCCGGGGATGGATCGTGGCTGGTTCCGGGCCTTCCTGCTCCGGATCCACTTCTACGCCGGGATCCTTGCCGGGCCGTTCCTGCTCGTCGCCGCCGTCACTGGCGGCCTGTACGCCATGACCCCGCAACTCGAACCGGTCATCTATGCCCGGGAGCTGCACGTCCCGGCCGTTACCCACCCCTTGCCGCTCTCCGCCCAGGTGGAGGCCGCCGTCGAACATGTTGGCGGTGCCGCCCCGGTGACCGTCCGCCCGGCCCCTGGGCCTGAGGACACCACACGGGTCCTTTTCGCGGACTCGAGCCTGGGTGATTCCCAGTACCGGACACTGTTCGTTGATCCCGGCACGGCTGAAATCCGCGGCGACCTGCCGACCTATGGCAGCAGCGGGGCGTTGCCCCTGCGTACCTGGATAGACAATCTCCACCGTTCCCTCGGCCTCGGCGAGCCAGGGCGGGTCTACAGTGAACTGGCGGCGTCCTGGCTCTGGGTGATCGCCCTCGGAGGCCTGCTGCTGTGGATCGACAGGATCCGCCGCCGCCGGGCCACCGCCAAGAAAGCAGGTGCGTCGAAGCCGCGCCCGGCGTCCGGGCGTGCCCGGTTGCTCTGGTTGCACGGCACCACAGGCACCGTCCTGCTCGTTGCCTTCGTGTTCCTCTCGGCGACGGGCCTGACCTGGTCCGCGAACGCCGGGGCCAACATCGGGACCCTGCGCACCGCACTGGGCTGGGCTACACCCACGATCTCCACCGCACTGACAGGAACGGCCTCAGCGCCTGCCGGTGAGCACGCCGGCCACGGAGCCGCCGGCCCGCCGTCCGCCGCGCCAGCCATCGACCCGGCCCTGTACGACAATGTCGCCCGGATTGCCCGGGCCGACATCATCACCGCCCCGCTGATCGACATCAAACCCCCGGCCAAGCCGGGCACGGCCTGGACCGTGACCGAAGCAGGCAGGGAATGGCCAGGCACTGCCAGCGCCGTCGCAATCGACCCCTCCACGGGCACGATCACCAGCAGGGCTGACTTCAACGACTTCAGCCCGGCCGCCAAACTCACCCGGTGGACCATCGCCGCGCACATGGGACTGCTCTTCGGGCTCCCGAACCAGCTTCTCCTGCTCGCCGTGGCCGTCGGATTGGCCGCCATGGTCGTCTGGGGATATGTGATGTGGTGGAAGCGCCGCCCAACCCGCGGCGGCAACTGGGCCCTCGGCCGTCCCGCACCCCGCGGGGCATTCCTGCGCGCACACTGGGCGGGCGTCCTCGCCGCGCTCACCGTGATGGTCGCCCTAGGGTTGCTCCTGCCGCTGCTGGGCTGGAGCCTGCTGGCTTTCATCATCCTCGACACAGCCATAGGGGCGGTCAAGCGGCGGCGTTACCGACCGTCGGCTATGCCGCTGGTCGCAGCAAGCGACGGGCCGGGGGCACAGCCCCTGCAATAACCATTGATCACTGAAACCTTGAAGCCCCGGGCAGCAGCTGCCCGGGGCTTCGTTCACGGCCCGGCTCCCTGCGGGCAGCATCAATTTGCTTCATGACCCGGCCTGGCGCCCCGAGCAAGCTCCTGGCTGCCCGTGTGCTGGGCCGTGGTGTGCGCACCTGTCAGCAGGTGACGGTGCCGGTAGGGGCGGACCCGTCCACCCGGACGTCGGGATGCTGGAGCCGCTGGGCTCCAGGCTTCCAGGCGCGAAGACAACCACGCGCTCAGGCTGATCCGCAGATGTCGCCCGATTCGATATGCTCGAGGGCCGATATGCGAAGACGTAGGCGGCATGACCGCGGAAACTCGGTGGCGGTAGATCTGGGCCACTTCAAGAGGTTCGCCGGAATCCTGCGACATGCCCCGCCGGGGGGCGATTCGCCCACCGGTTACCCACCGGAAACAACGAAGCACGATGAAAAAGGATGTGCACCCAAAGCGCACGTTTGGCCCATTCTGCCCCGGAATCCAGGCAATTTGGACATCCACCGAATACTGATGAAAAACGCCAAATCATAATCCTAAGGTCCTCGGTTCAAGTCCGGGTAGCCCTACCCGAAAAGGGCCCCTGAGCTGCGGAAACGCAGTTCAGGGGCCCTTTTGACTTTTGGGGTTCCAAGGTCGCCACCCACCGGAATCGAATTGAGCCCGTTCCCGACCGCTCAGTGACGGGACCAGCATGACGATGATCCACGTGAGGTTGCCCAGGCCCTCCTCCTTCAGTCAGGAGCTGGACGCAGGTCGGACGCCGAGCCATCCTCAAAGCCGGCGCCAACGGCGGACTGGTCCATTAGCCTGGCGTTTGGTGCTCATCCGTCGATCCGGACCCTGATCACTGCTGCCGGGTCCGGGTCCGCTGCCGGCCGGGTCCGGGTCAATCCGCGTTCCGGGTGTGTCGCGCGCTAAGCCTTTCGCCGTCGACCACATCTTCTTCTTCCCGTTTCTCAAGTTTCCCGTTGCGCTTCGTTCCGCGAGGCGGGAGCTGGATGGCTTCTTCGGCGTCGATTCCTGCCTGCAGTTCCCGCCCGCGTTCCATTTCGGCGTCGAACTCTGCGCCGAACAGGAGGGACATGTTCAATATCCATAACCACAGGAGCATCACGATGACACCCCCTATTGCCCCGTAGGTCTTGTTGTAGTTGCTGAAGTTGGCCACGTAGAAGCCAAAGCCGAGCGATGCAAGGATGAATGCCAGCAAAGCGATGAAGGAGCCGATGCTCATCCAACGGAACCGCGGCTGCTTCACGTTAGGGGTGACGTAGTACAAGACCGCGATGATCAAGACCACCAGCAGGACGACGACGGGCCATTTTGCGAAGCTCCAGACCGTCAGGAGGTCTCCGCCAAGGTTGACTGCCCTCCCCACGGCGTCGGCCACGGGTCCGCTGAGCACGAGCATGCCGGCGATCAGGGCCACGAGCATCACCGCAAACACAGTGACGCCGAGCATGGTTGCGCGGAGTTTGATGAACCCGCGCCCTTCGTCCACTTCGTAGACGCGGTTCATGGCCCTGCTGAAGGCTCCCACATATCCGGACGCCGACCACAGCGCAGCGGCGAGACCGAGTACCAGGGCGAAGCCGGCCGACGTCGAGGTCGTGAGCTCTTCAATGGGCTGGCGGATGGTGGCGATGGTGGATCCCGGGGCGATGCCTTGGAGGAGGTCCAGGAGCGCGGAGGTGCTCTTGCCTGCCTGCCCGAAAATACCGAGAAGGGAGACGAGCGCAAGCAATGCAGGGAAAAGGGAAAGCACCGCGTAGTAGGTCAGCCCCGCGGCGGCGTCCGGGCACTGGTCCTTGGCGAACTCCCGGAAAGTCCTCTTGGTTATGTAGGTCCAGGTTGGCTTGGCGATGTCCGTGGGCCTGTCCGGTTTTCTGGCATCATCGGCATCCGGGGCTGTTGCTGCCTTGGCCTTGCTGCTTTCGGCGGGGCTGTTCGTCGTCATGGATGTCCCTCATTCCAGAGCGGGCTGGAGGCGTACTGTCCTGTATGCCGCATTGGCCTGACAGCACGCCTCCGTGTGGTGGATCCGTGTGGATCAGGCCGGATGGATCCTGTCCCTGGCCGCTGTGGTGCTGTCCGTTACGTCGGAAACGGCGGTCTGGGATTCTTCCTTGACGTTTTCGACTGCCTCAGTGGCCGCGGACTTCACGTTGTCCAGCGCTTCCTGGGCCGGCTCCTGGAGATCCCGGGCCACGTCCTGAGCCGCCGCGGAAAGTTCGGTGGTCAGGGGTTCGGCCGCTTCCTTCAGGGCCGCAGCTGCCTCCTTTTCCTTATCGCTTGCCGGGATCAGGGAAGCCACCAGCAGCCCGGCGCCGAAGGCTATCAACCCGGCCGCCAACGGGCTGCCTTGGGCCTTGCCGGCCAGGCGGTGCGGCACGTCGCCTATGGCCGCACCGGCGTCGTCGAACGCTGATCGCCCGCCTTCTGCCAGCCCATCCGCAGCACCCATGACGTTCTCCTTCACGCCGAAGACGGCGTCTTTGACTTTTTCGGTTTGGCGTCGGACTACGTGAGATGGCGTCACTTTATCTGCCACTGCGTCAACGTTGGTACCAAGGCGCCGGCGGGTTTCCTCTATCTCGGAACGGATATCATCCGGGTTTTCACTCATCGTTGCTCCTCGCGTGGTTTGAGTGTTTCTGGGATTTCCTGGACTGTTGCGGCTGTCTGGGGCATGCCTTTGACGGCTTTGAGTTCCTTTCGGCCTATCGACGCCAGTACAGCGGCCACGATCGCCCAGAGGACAGCCACGACGACGGCGGACCAGCCCAGGCCCATCAGCTCGCCTAGTGCGTACCAAAGGGCGAGGGAAAGGAAGAGGAGGACAAAATGTCCGGCAACGCCGGCGCCTGCCAGCATTCCGGCACCTTTGCCTGCCTGCGCCGTGGACTGCTTCAGTTCAGCTTTGGCCAGCTCCACTTCCTGGCGCATCAGCGTGGAAATGTCCCGCGTGACCTCGCCCAGAAGGTCTCCCAGCGATGTCGATTCCGCTTTGGCCTGCGCGGGCGTCGGCGGGATGTGGCTCTCGGTCATCGCGACTCACCGCTGGTGGGCTCGACGCCGGGCCCGCTCCCGCCGTCGGCTGCGTCGTTTCCTGCCAGGGGAGCAGGAGAACCAAGACGGTGCGAACGGTCACGGATGAATGGATCCTCGGCTGTCCCGCCGTCAGGCCACGGATCGGCTTCCGGCTCGGTGACCGGCGCGGGTTGAGGCAGGGTTCCGGGATCGCCTGCAGGCGCAAAGGTCCCATCCCCCGGGCCGGTGCCGGGGTTCGGGTATCCAGCGGTCGTCGTGGCGGGTCCAGGGAGCTGGACCGGAGGAGGGGGCACTGTCATCCCTGGCCCGGGGACGAAAGACCGGTCCCCGCTGCGGTTCGGCTGGACGGCTGCCCGCCCGGGGGCCGTTCTTTGCGGAGTGCGCTCAGCGCCGGCACTCAGTCCGCGGCTCAGGCGGCCGGCCAGGACGCCTGCTCCGGCGGCCAGAAGGAGGAACGCGCCGGGACGCTGTCGCGCGAAGGTCTTCACTTCGTCCAGGAGGGAGCCCGGATCCCGGTCTTCCAGCCAGGTCGCCACGGACGAAGACCGTTGGGCGGCTTGCCGCACCAAATCCGTTGCGACGCCGGGTTGTTCCGAAGCGGTGGCCATGGAATGCAGTTCCTCCGAGATGGATCGAAGGCCTGCCGCGACTTTTTGCTGTTGCCTTCCGGCCTGGTCCGTGAGGTCCAGCCTGGCCTGCTCCAACAGATCCCTTGCGCTTGAATTCACTTCAGAGGCAACGTTCGCAACTTCGGATTTCGCGGTTTCGACGACGTTCATCGCAGAGTCCCCGGCCTGCTCGGCCACGTTCCCTGCTTCGTCCTTGATGGTTTCCGTCGGCGGCATGCCGCTGTTCTGGGTCTGCGGCGGGTGAACTTGCGCATCCGCTGGTCGCTCGGTGGCCGGCGGGGGCGTGTCATTCCCGTCCCATTGGTTCTCTGTCATCTTCGCTCTCTTTCCAAGAAGGTCGGCTGCGGATCAAGAACCAGAAATACTGGCAGTTAAGATAGTAAGCATGCTTACCTTCCGAGCGTAACCCCTTGTCCATGAATCCGGTGGGAAAGGTCCGCGAACTGCGCCGGGGAACGGCTTGGCCGCGCTTTGCGGGGCATTTCCTGGCCGAGGATGGGGATGCTTTTGCGGCGACTATGCCGACGTGTTGTCCGTAGGTGCCCTTGGTGCGGTTCCGCGGGATTCCGCACCATCAATCCGGCGGGCAAGTTTTCCAATGGAACTGGCGTCCAGTCGATGGAGGAGTGCTCTTGGTCCCGAATAGACTTCGACCGCTCCCGCTTCAAAAAGCTCGGCTGCACTGATTCCGCCGCATGTGAGGCCGATCGTTTCGATGCCGAGCCGGGCGGCAGCCTTGACATCCCAGACGGAATCGCCGACGAATACCACATCTGCGGCCTTTAGATGCAGCTTCTCAAGTGCGGCCAGAAGAATGTCGGGGGAGGGTTTGCTCTCGGCGGCGTCGGCCGAACTTGTCGCACAATCGATCCAGGGTTCGGCGTCGAGAATGCCTCGGAGCACCTGAAGATCCCGCTCGTTTGCCGAGGAAGCCAACGCCACGGCCAACCCTGATTCCACGCACCCTTGCAGGAGTGTCCTTGCCGATTCGAAAGGGCGGATAGCGGGCCAAAAGGTCGAGAATATCGAGCCGTGAGCGCGCTCGACCGTAGCGCGGATATCCCGATCGGAGTCCGCGGGGAGTAGCCGCTCAAGCAGTTTGTCTCCACCCATGCCGATGTGACGGTGGATTGATGCCATCGGCACGTCCAGCCCCTGTTGCCGGAAGGCCTGCCACCACGCCATTGTGTGGAAATAGGTGGAATCAACGAGGGTTCCGTCCACATCGAACAGGACCCCGACGTCTTTGGCGCTTTTCGGTTGGTCATTCATGAGTGGCAACCTTCCTTTGGCTGCTCCGGCCCCGGGCCATGAGGAGATTCCGGGTAAAGCATTCGCGGGTGGACGGTCCTTGACCGTGCTGCCCCAGGGTGCAGCACAATATTGTAAGTATACTTACTGAAAGGAACGCCAGACCTTATTGCGGAGGCCGCGTGGAACACCGGACGGAGTACAAGCCGGGACCTTCACGGTAGAAACAAGTAGCCGTTACTCAATCGCCGGGCCGTTTCGGCGGTTTACGATCGGCGCGAGGGCGATTTCCTGGAAGACGCTCTCGGCGGTAGCTGCGCCAATGCCCGGCACAGGGTGACACCGGGCATTGGCGCGCTTCATTTCCCAGGTACGGCGCTCAGTAGGTCGGCGGACCGTTGAGCGCAGCCCGGCCGGCCCGCTGCGGCGGGCGCGTTCAGTCCGCCGTACTGCCCTACTTGCCATGCCGTGGGCGCCATGGTGTCCGGGTTTAGTCGCTGCTGTTGAGGATGTAGTCCACTGCTGCCGGCCCTGTCATACGCAAGCCTTGGAAGACGCCCTTCTTGCCTTTCCCGTTCTTTTCCGTCTGGAGGCCCGCGATCCGGAGGGCCGTGCGAAAGGCGTGGTCGGGGAGGGGGACTTTGCGGTTAAGGGAGCACCAGCTGACGTAGAGCCCATAGAACGCGTCGGCGTTGAGTCCTGAATCGTTCGTGTCATCTTTGATGATGCAATCCTCGAGGAACTGGCTGATCTGTGGAGGGGTCATGGTGCGCTCCGGGTCATTGATTTCTCATCCGGGTATTGTCCATCAGGGCCCGGACCATGGCAGGAAGCTTCCGGCCAGTCCGGGTACGGTATTCAGTGCTGGGTTCCTTAGGCGAACTCCTTGGCGCTGTTCCTTTGCCCCAGCGCTGTTCGAAGCGTTCGCAGAACGCGTGCATCAATTGATTGTCGAATGAGCTCAGGTACTCATGGAGGCTCCTAGTGATTGCGTGGGTGGCTTTGGGCGCTCAGCGCCCTATCCGCAGGATCAGCGTGTAACCGTTTGGGAGATTTAAACAGTGCCAGCCCGGCGATCCCGGGGACCGTCCGCCGGGCGGCTCCCGGATAACCGGTCCAATCAGCAGCGAGGCGGCGGGTAGTACCTGCTCTGAGGTCCACACGGAGGCTTCGTCCGGCCGCTGCCGCTTCGTGTCCGTAGTTGGCTGCCGGTGTTCCCGGTCGTAGGTCGCCCGCTTTTCCCGGTTGCTGAGGATGGCATAGGCAGCCATGATGTCCTGCAGCTCCTGGAGCTCCTCCTGCAATTCCGGTTCCGCCGGACCGGGATCACGAGCCACACGGGCAGGCCGGGTGTCCGGGTGCCGGCCGCGCACGAGCGTGCGGTAGGCGCGGGTCACCTCACGCGCCGTGGCGGTCGGGTCGATATGCAGGATGTCGTAGGGATTCGGGCCGTTGTTCCTCATCGTAGGTGCTTGGTTCAGGTGGGCGGGGGGATGGTCCCCGGCCTGTTCGGCCGGGGACCATCGTTGCGGGAGTCATCC
>NZ_JAHHZS010000059.1 GCF_022606295.1 Arthrobacter bambusae | reverse complement strand
TGTTCCCACCACACCGTTGCCAGGCATATAGCTGCCCGGGACGCCGGCCGGCCAATCGGAGAACCCGCCGCGCGGGACCGGGTCACCGACGCGTACCTGCCCAAGATCGAGGAATGGGTCGAGTCGTCGAAGGGGCGGATCCGCGCGGACAAAGCCCACCAGAAGCTCCTCGCCCTGGGCTATGAGGGTTCGGAGCGGTCCACCCGCCGCGCGATCGCGCAGGTCAAAGCCGCCTGGCGGCTGGGCCATGTGCGGGTCCACCGGCCCTGGATCACCGAGCCGGGGATGTGGCTGCAGTACGACTTCGGCGACGGACCCCGCATCGACGGGGTGAAAACCATTCTGTTTGTAGCGTGGCTGGCGTTCTCCCGGTTCCGGATCGTGATCCCGCTGCGGGACCGGACTGCGCCAAGCGTGTTCGCCGCCCTGGACCGGTGCTTTCGGATCCTGGGCGGAGCGCCGACGTATGTGCTCACGGACAACGAGAAGACCGTCACCACGGCCCATGTTGCCGGGGTGCCGGTGCGGAACCAGCAGACCCTGGGCTTCGCCCGACACTACGGCGTCACCGTGCTGACCTGCCAGCCAGCGGACCCGGCCACGAAAGGCGGCGTGGAAGCATCGGTGAAACTTGCTAAGGCCGACCTCGTGCCCAAAGACACCAACCTGCGGGCCGACTACACCTCCTTCGCTGAGCTGGAGGCGGCCTGCGAGGTCTTCATGGACGAGGTGAACAACCGTGAGCACCGCGTGACCCGGCGCAAACCCTGCGCCGTGCTGGCCGAGGAAGCACCGAGGCTGCACCGGATCCCGCAGACCGCCCATACGGTCGCGTTCGGGCTCTCCCGCACCGTTGCGGAGAACACCCCGATGGTCACCTTCGAGAACGCCCAATACTCCGTTCCTTCTCACCTGCTCGGCGCCCGGGTGTTCGTCCGCGCTCACGGCACCGGGCCCGGCGAGCAGGTCGTCATCGTCAACCACGGCCCCGGCGGGCCCGTTGAGGTTGCAAGGCATGGCCGGGCCAGGCCCGGCAGCCCGGCCATCAACGATGAGCACTTCCCCGGAACAAGGACAAGGATCCCGGGTGACTATGCCGTGAAGGCCCGCAGCGCGGACGAGGCCGAGTTCCTGGCCATCGGTGAGGGTGCCAGGACCTGGCTGGTGGAAGCCGCCGCCGCCGGCACGGCCCGGATGAACGTGAAAATGGCCGAAGCCGTGACCTTGGCGAAAATCGCAGGAACCGAGACGGTGGACCGGGCCCTGGGCGACGCCGCACTCCACGGCCGGTTCGCGCACCAGGACCTGGCCTCGATCCTGAACGCCAACATCCGACGCACGACCACCCATGCCGCAGACGAGACCCGGTCCCTGACCCAAGGCACCGGCGCGTGGGCTGCCATGGGCACTGGACCCGCCACCACCCCGAAGGAGCAGACCCGATGAGCCCGGTCACCACCACGAACACGACCGCCCCGGCCCTGCCGGCCGACCTCGAAGCATTGATGCGTCAGCTGAAAATGCCCCACGCCCGGGCCCTGGCCCCGGAACTCATCGCGACCGCGCGCGCCCAGCGCTGGGAACCAGCCGAAATCATCAAGGCCCTCTTCACCGAAGAAACCGCCGGCCGGGCCAGGTCCATGCTCGCCACCCGGCGCAAAGCAGCAGGATTCCCCACCGGCAAAACCTTCGAGGCCTGGGACCCCGCAGCATCTTCGATCCCGGCACCGACCCAACAGGCCCTACGCACTCTGGAATGGATCGGCCGGCGGGAAAACCTCGTCGTCTGCGGACCCTCCGGCACCGGGAAAACCTTCTTCCTCGAAGCCCTCGGCCAGCAAGCCGTCGAAGCCGGGATGCGCGTGGCCTGGTTCAAGCTCGAAGACCTCGGCGCCCTGATCCGGGCCCACCGCACCGACGACAGCGTCACCCGCGCAGTCACCCGCATCCTCCGCGCCGACCTCGTGGTGATTGATGACATCGGCCTGCTGCCGGTCGCGACCGACGCCGCCGAAGGCCTCTACCGGGTCGTGGACGCAGCCTACGAAAAACGCTCCGTCGCGATCTCCTCGAACCTGCACCCTGCCGGCTTCGACGAACTCATGCCTAAAACCCTGGCCACAGCCACCGTGGACCGGCTCCTGCACCACGCCCACGTCTGCCAGACCAGCGGCGACTCCATCCGCCTCACCCAGGCCCTCGCCGGGAAAGGAGTCACCCAACTGAACTAAACCAACCACGATGGCCAATCCCGCCGAACCACTCAGTGGGCAGATCTATTGGCCATCACCGGGCAGTTTTACTGGCCACCAGCGGGCACTTTAGCTGGCCGCCGGTGGGCAGAAACTCATGGCCATTGACATAGGTGACTTTCTGGAGCTCCAGCGAGGTTGGGCCTGCTCGATGCAGAGGTTTTCTGGTCGTCCAACAGAGCTTGACATACGAGGTCGGATAATCGGATTTTAGGATTCGCCGGACTTCTCTGCCGTTGTCCCCGCCTGCGGCGAGAAGCTGTCGCAGGTGGTTCAAGGGCCTTTGAGCGAGGTTGGCTACGACCTCGGAGAAGTCTGCCAAATTGGATTTGATTCGTTCGAGGACGGGGCCACCCCTGCAGGACCGGCCCGTGCAGGTGTCAGCGGAGTTGTTGGCTAATGAGGCAGATGCGTTCGGCGACGAGGTCCCCACAGAAGGCGGATCTCGCGTTCGATGCTGCGAAGCCAGGCGACCGACAGATCGGGTACTCGCGGGCGGCATGCGCGATTGAGAGAGCGTGGATCGGATCGGAGTTGCCGATCGCGAGGGCGCTGTCCCGCACCCCGCGATCGATGTAAATCCGGTGGCTGCGTTTTCGAGACAGGCCGCATCGGTCGAGGAACGAGTTCGTGGGTGAGGCGGAAGACGGCGGTGTGGCGGATAGCCTGGGTTGGCGCTGCGGGCTGGCCGTGTGGGATGTCGGAGGTGAAGCCATCATGAATTCTCCTGTTTGGCGTGGATGAGCCCGTGCCGTCAGGCGGCGGCTATCTGCCGCCGGGATTCGTCGATCGTGGACATGATCGATACCAGTTCGTCGTGTGGGTGTAACGGGGATTCGGTCCGTCCCTCGACCACGTAGGAAGCCAACGCAGTGGCCTGATAGCCCATGCCATCGTGCAAAGACGCGAACGTCTCGTCCCGCCACGCAACGGTCTCCTCCGAGCCAATCTGCCCGGTCGTCAGGGTTACTCCGGAGGGGCCAAAGAACGGACTGGCCACCTCGATCCGGCCGGAGGCCCCCATGATCGACGCGACGACAGGCATGGACGTCACGAGCGATGTGGATACAAGGGCAGTTGCTCCAGTCCCACCAGTCAGGAGAAGATCAGCGCGCGCGTCTACGCCGGTTGCCGCTACCGCGCCGGCGGCCGTGACGGAATGTGGAGCGCCCAGCACCGAGGACGCGAATGAGACTGGGTAGATGCCCGCATCCAGGAGGGCACCTCCTCCGAGTTCGGCGTTCCATAGGCGGTGTTTAGCCTCGAACGGGAACGCGAAGCCAAAGTCAGCGCGCACCAAATGGACTTCGCCAATAACCCCGTCGGTGAGGAGTTGGCGGACGATGTCCGCCTGCGGCAGGTAGCGGGTCCACATGGCCTCCATCACGAGCACCCCCGCACGGCGCGCCGCCGCGGTGACAGCTCGGGTCTCCTCGGCCGACATCGCGATCGGTTTTTCGATCAGGACATGCTTGCCTGCGCTGATTGCCTCGAGGGCGAGGTCGTGGTGCAGCGGGTGTGGTGTCGACACATAGACGACGTCGACATCCGGATCGGCGATGAGCGCGGACGGGTGTTGGTGCACACGTGGGATGCCATGCCCGTCAGCGAACGCTTGGGTCTTTGCGGAGTCTCGGGCCGCGACTGCGACGGCCCTTTGGCCCGTATGGGCGTGGAGCGCATGTACAAAGCGCGCGGCGATTCCCGTGCCGACGATGCCCCAGCGAAGGGCCGGAACGGCGTCAGCCGGAATGATCCTGGGTACAGGCAAAATGAGCGACATGGGGGAACCTCTCGGTTAACTAGGGGTCGGGGAACAGATACCTAGCACGCCGGTGGCTCGTGCTGAGTGGTGACAATTGCAGGACTTGAATTTCGACACCGCGGTGTTTTCCCACCGTGACGGTCCTGCGTCAGAGAGATCGGCCGAGGACCCCACTGGGCACTGCCTAGATCATCTCCGAGGGCGTGCCCGACCCAGGAAATACAGAATGGTCAGATGCGCCCGGCGTGGTCGAGTTCCTGCGTGAATCCAAAGGGCACCCGAGGGGTTAGTGACACGGAAAAGTGGTCAAAATCGTGGCGTGTGACGAGCACGCCCCGCCTTCGGTCCGCACCGGCCTGCCGTCGGGCCGATCTGACGGCGGCATCGAGTTTCTTCTCCATCTCGAGTCTGCCTTCGACGCGGAAGTCGGCAACGATCTGGTCAAATTCCATGAATTTCCTTTCAGAGGTGATTCGACTGTCCCTTTGTGGAGAGCAGCCAGCGGGCAGAACGAACGTGAAGACCGTGCGAATGGACGGCCCGGTGTTGCCGGTGAACGACCCGAATGCTCGGCCGGCTAAAGGGACCCCTTAGTTCTGTTTGAAGGCGGCGTCGAAGGAGGTGTTCGAGGCCGGGAAGTCGAACTTCTTGAGGGCGGCGAGGGCTTCGGGGGCGCCGTGGAGTCGGTCCATGCCGGCGTCCTCCCACTCGACGGAGATGGGGCCGTCGTAGCCGATCGCGGTGAGCGCGCGGAACGAGGATTCCCAGGGCACGTCGCCGCGGCCGGCGGAGACGAAGTCCCAGCCGCGGCGCGGGTCGCCCCAGGGCAGGTGCGAGCCCATGACGGTGTTCCGGCCGGTGGGGCGCAGCTTGGTGTCCTTGCAGTCGACGTGGTAGATCCGGTCCTTGAAGTCCCAGATGAAGGAGACGGGGTCGATGCCCTGCCACATGAAGTGGGACGGGTCCCAGTTCAGGCCGAAGGCTTCGCGGTGGCCGATCGCCTCGAGGGTCCGGACGGTGGTCCAGTAGTCGTAGGCGATCTCGGAGGGGTGGACCTCGTGGGCGAACCGGACCCCGCATTCGTCGAAGACGTCCAGGATGGGGTTCCAGCGGTCGGCGAAGTCCTGGTAGCCGGCCTCGATGACCTTCTCCGGCACGGGCGGGAACATCGCGACGTACTGCCAGATGGAGGAGCCGGTGAATCCGACGACGGTGTCCACGCCGAGGGCTTGGGCGAGCCGGGCGGTGTGCTTCATTTCCTCCGCGGCGCGCTGGCGCACGCCCTCAGGATCGCCGTCGCCCCACACGCGCGCTCCGACGATGGCCTCGTGCCGGAAGTCGATCGGGTCATCGCAGACGGCCTGGCCCTTGAGGTGGTTGGAGATGGCCCAGACCTTGAGGTTGTACTTTTCCAGGACGGCGAGTTTGGATTCGACGTAGCCGGGTTCGTCCCAGCGCCAGGCGTCCAGGTGGTCGCCGGAGACGGCGATTTCCAGGCCGTCGTAGCCCCAGCCTGAGGCGAGCTTGGCGACTTCCTCGAAGGGCAGATCGACCCACTGGCCGGTGAACAGGGTGTACGGGCGGGACATGTCAGACTCTTTCGGTAGGGGGCTGGGCGGACGGGGTGAGCTGGATGAGCGAACTCTTGGCCGCGGCGCTTTCCTCGACGGCGACCAGACATGGGGCCCGGGCGCTCGGAGGAACAACACCTGGTCGAGAGCGCGGGAGTCGATGTCGCCGAGGGCGCCGGACCCGGCGGTTTGGCGGCGTCGTCGAAGCGGGATCGGTCATATCGACTCGAAGGGGAAGGACCGTATCGAAGCGACCCCTATCCGGTGTCCCCGGCTACATGGTGGATGGGTACGCGAAGAACGCGAACCGCTTTCCATCCGGCGCCCAGCTGTTGCAATTCATCGTGCTCTGGCCGCCGAACAGCTTCACAACGGTGCGGGGCTCGCCGCCATCTGCGGGCAATATGCGGAGCTCCACGTCCATATCGGCGGGATGACTGATCGTGCCGGGAGGGTAGCTGATGTACACGAATTCCCGGCCGTCCGGTGTGAAGTGCGGGAACCAGTTGACCCGCGCGTCGAAGGTCAACTGCCGCCGTTCCGTGCCGTCCGGTCGCATCCTAAAGATCTGGGCGTGACCCTTGACGGTCGCCGCCTCCTCAGAGTTGTAATAGATCCACTTCCCGTCGCGGGAGTACTCCGGACCATCGTAGTCGTTCACCCCTTCCGTCACCTGGTTATCCGGACCGCCCGCTGCCGGGATGGTCGCGATGTTTCGCCGTGCGCGAGGCTCGTTGCCCTCGGGTTCGACCGATACGTAGGCGAGCGTCTGCTCGTCCGGTGAGATACCGTGCAGCCAATAGCTGTACCGCTCCTCCGCCGCGTGCACATTTGACACCCGGCGCACGTCGCCGCCGGCGAGGCTCACACAGTACAAGTGGCCCAGCGCGCTGAAGTACACGCGCTCCCCGTCGGGCGAGAGCACATGATCGTTGTTCACGCCCTGGACATCGCCGATGTCGATCGGTTCGAGGTCGCCGCTTCCGTCGGCGAGGATCTTGCAGAGCTTCCCTTCGCTGTTGACCACCAGCCACCGGCCATCCGGCGTCCAGTTCGGCGACTCGACGAGACGCTCCGACTGGAACACGAGCGTCTCGGTCCCTTCTTCCACGTCGGCAATGATGAGCTGCGACACCTGACCTGGCTGCAAGGCGTCCCGGCCCGGGGATCGTGAGGTCTGAAGGCCGCGGGAGTTGGTTGATGAAATCATTCGTCTTCCTTCGTTCGGGAGTCCGATCGCTCAGTGCGAGATCGATCGGCAAGCCAGGTCACCATAGATGGCCGAGACTTTGAGGTTGTACTTGTCCAGGACGGCGATTTTGGAGTCGACGTAGCCGGGTTCGTCCCAGCGCCAGGCGTCCAGGTGGTCGCCGGAGACGGCGATTTCCAGACCGTCGTAGCCCCAGCCGGAGGCCAGGCGCGCGACTTCCTCGAAGGGGAGATCGGCGCACTGGCCGGTGAACAGGGTGTACGGGCGGGGCAGGTCAGGCTCCTTCCACGGTGGCGAACGACTTGTGGTCGACAACGGTAAGCGTGCTCTTGTTGCTCGCCGACTCTTCCACGGCGGCCAGCACGCGCTGGACCTGCAGTCCCTCATCGAACGACGGAGACGGCGCCTCGCCGTTGCGGATGGCCAGGAGGAAGTCGCGGATCTGGTGGGTGAAGGTGTGTTCCCAGCCGATCACGTGGCCCTGCGGCCACCACGCGTCCATGTAGGGGTGCTCGGGTTCGTTGACCAGGATCCGGCGGAAGCCCTGTTCGCGGACGGGGGCGGTGGCGTCGAGGAAGTTCAGTTCATTGAGACTCTCCAAATCGAAAGTCAAAGCGCCATCCGTGCCGTAGACCTCAATCCGGAGACTGTTCTTCTGCCCGGCGGCCACACGGGAGGCTTCAACCGAGGCGCCCATGTCACCGGTGAGCCAGAAGGTTGCCCAGACGGCGTCATCGACCGTGACATCCTCCAGACCGTGCGGGCCGGGGCGCTGGGCAACGAACGTCTTGAGAACTCCGGAGGCTTCGAGAACCGTGTGTCCTGTCAGGTGCTGGATCTGGTCGATCGCGTGGGACGCGATGTCGCCCAAGGCGCCGGAGCCGGCGGTCTCCTTGCGCAGGCGCCAGGTCATGGGCGAGTCCGGGTCCACGAGCCAGTCCTGCAGGTAGGCGGCACGGACGTGCCGGATGGTGCCGAGACGGCCCTCCGCGATCAGCTCCCGGGCCAGCGCCAGGGCCGGAACCCTGCGGTAGTTGAACCCGACCATGGACTGCACGCCACGCGCGCGGGCGGCGGCAGCCGCTGCCACCATCGCTTCGGCTTCGGCCAGGGTGTTGGCGAGGGGCTTCTCGACGAGGACGTGCTTGCCGGCGCCCAGGGCGGCGATGGCGATCTCGGCATGCATCCAGCCCGGGGCGCAGATGTCCACGATGTCGATGTCATCCCGCGCGATGACCTCGCGCCAATCCGTGGCGGCCTCACTCCATCCGTACTTCGCGGCGGCCTCGGCCACCTGTTCCGGTTCCCGGCCCACGAGCACTTTCTGCTCGAAGGCCGGAACGTCGAAATAGCTGGCCACGTTCCGCCACGCATTCGAATGGGCCTTGCCCATGAACGCGTACCCGATCATGGCCACCCCCAAGGGAACGGGGCGGCTCATTGGGCCTTGCCTGCGCTCAGGTAGGCGAGCGACGCGGCGATGCCGTCGAAGATGTCGCCGGAGTAGTCGTCAAACTCCACGACGCCGACCTCCAGGGACTGTGCCGCGGCGATGACATCCCACACGGGGATCTTGCCCTGCCCGGCCGGCTGCTGGGCTTTGGTGTCGGTGGAGACGGGGCCGTCTTTGATGTGGATGAACTTCACCCGGTCGCCCAGGCGCTGCAGCAGCTGCACCGGGTCCTGGCCGCCGACGGCGGCCCAGTAGGTGTCCACTTCCAGGACCAGTTCCGGGTCGAGGAGTCCTTCGAAGTACTCCAGGGCGGTCTGGCCCTCGATGCTGGACTCCAGCTCCCAGGCGTGGTTGTGGTAGCCGACGCGGATGCCGTACCCGGCACCTTTCTTGGCGGCGGCGTTGAGTTTCGCGGCGGTGGCCTGGATATCCTCGGCGGACTGCCAGTGCTCGGCCGGGAGGTAGGGATCGATCACGGTGCTGATGCCCAGTTCCTTGGCCGCGGCGAAGATCTGGTCCTGGTCCTGGCTCAGCAGCGGGGCGTGGCCGGACGGGGCGGTCAGGCCGTTCTCCTTCAGGGCCGCGCCCAGCTCGGCGGCCGTGGCGACGAAGTTATAGGGCTCTACCTGGGTGAAGCCTAGCTCTGCAACTTGTCTGATGGTGCCGGGCAGGTCTTCCTGCAGGGCGTTGCGGAGGGTGTACAGCTGGATCGAATACGACAATGTGTTGTCCTTAAGTGCTGGCGTTTCAAATACTGATCGAATCGGACTGTGTGTTCGGTGGGTCCGTCTTCGGCGTCAGGGGTGGGTGCGGGCCGCTCGCAGTGCTTGCATGGCGAGGTCGTGATCTTCCCGGATGGATCCCACCAGCCCTGAGATGGCTATCGCGCCGACGGTGATTCCGTCGACGACGATCGGCACTGCTCCGCCCGCGATGGCGAATTCACGTTGGTCGAGCCATTCCGGAGCGTGCCCGGAGAGCTGCTGCCGGAGGACGAACTCCAGGCTCGGGATCTCGTGGCGCATCGTCGTGTTGATCTTGCGTCGCACCCAGTCGTCGTGTTCCGCGGTGGTCCCGGCGAACGCTGCGTGGAATACGCGCTGCGTTCCCCGGGACACGGCGACCACCACAGGCAGTTGATCGCGTTCTGCCAAGGCTGCCGCGGCGGATCCGATCCTTCGCGCGTCAGCGTGGTCGAAATGCGGGAGGGCCCGTTCGGCTACTTCTGCTTGAATTTCTTCGAGCATCGCCCGCAGGTCCACCTCGGTCTGGTCAGTCATGGATTCACCGGATCCAGCCAGTTCGAGGGTTCCGGCACGAGTTCCTCGGCTGCGGACCAGAATTCCACCGGGAGTTCCGTGTTGACTGATGCGAGGAGCGCCCCGATGCGTTCGGGTTTGCTGATGCCGACCACGGACATATGGATGCGTGGATCGCGCAACGAGAATTGCAGCGCTGCGGTTGCGAGATCGGTGTCCCATTCCCGGCACAGGTC
>NZ_JAHHZS010000058.1 GCF_022606295.1 Arthrobacter bambusae | reverse complement strand
ATGACAAATGAGAAGCTCTCGCGCAGAGCTCCGACACCAAATAGCCAACGAGCGGTAAGTGCTGCAGCACCAGCTCGTTGCGTTCTTTCTCTCGTATCACACCGAAAGCCCCCAACGAACATCCTTGGAAAACGTACAGGGACCATCTTGCCCCGCCCATGGATGCGGCAGGAGCGGATTCCACCTCAGCGGAAAAGTATTAGGCAAGTCCTGCGCAAATCCTGTGTTTGCCCTTCTGTCGGCCGTGAATCCACGGTGCGGCTGCCTAGTCTTTGGCCGCGCCCGGCGAGTGGATGAAGAGGCTCGCGAGGGCGGTGAGCAGAAGAAGGGACGCCGCGATGATGAAGCTGGTCTGCATTCCGTGGACGAAGTCGCCGCGATCGGCGATGAGGGCGCCGAAGACGGCGATGGCCACTGCGCCGCCAACCTGGCGGAACGTGTTGAAGACTGCGCTTGCGGTGCCTGCCTTTTCGCTCGGTACGCTCGCGAGCACGACGGCGGTGACCTGCGGCATCGCGATCGATCCACCGGAGCCCGTGAAAATCAGGAAGGCACCGACGAGCAGCGGCGATCCCAGCGGCGCCGTGAGAAGCATCCCGGTGAGTCCCACCACCATGGACGTCAATCCGACAACCACCGGCACCCGCGTGCCGAACCGGTTCGAGAGTGTTCCGCTGACGATGTTGCCGACGATGCTGAACGCCGCGGACGGAAGGAACGTGAAACCGGCCTGTAGCGGCGTCAGCCCGAGATGCTGTTGAAGGAAGAGACTGACGACAAAGACCGTACCGAAGTGGCCGACCATGAATGCGAACCCCACCGAGAGCGAGATTCTCATGCCGGTGGAGCGAAACAGCTCGAGTGGCATCATCGGGTGCCGGCCGCGCGCCTGGATCAGGAGGAAAGCAGCGAGGCTGACGACTGCCAGTACAAGGCTAATGATGACGGGCACCGCGCCGAAGCCTTCGGCTCCTCCCGTGATGAGGCCGTACATCAAAGCGGTCAGGGCAACGATCGCCGCCGTCTGGCCTGCCCAGTCGAACGGAGTCGGCCGTCGGGGTGACGTGGCTACGGAAGCCAGAAGAACCAGCATCGCGATGCACACGGGAAGGTTGATCCCGAACACGAGCCGCCAGTCCAACGTGGTGAGGAGGCCGCCGACAAGCGGTCCAACGGCTCCGGCAACTGCCCCGCCTACCGCCCATATCCCGAGGGCATGTGCTCGACGGCGGGGATCGGGAAAGGCCTGCCGAATCAGCGCCATCGACGCCGGTAGCATGATCGATGCCGCACCTCCTTGGAGGAAGCGGGCAGCGATGAGGACCCCCGACGTCGGCGCGAGGGCGCACGCGACCGACGCCACGAGGAACAGTGCGATGCCCCATCCCAGCGCCCTTTTCGCGCCGATCCGGTCCGACAAGTTCCCTGCGAAAAGCAGCAACGCGGCGAACATGAGCGTGTAGCCGTCAATCACCCATTGCAGGCTGGCAGTTCCGCCCCCGAGTTCCTTGCCGATGCTGGTGAGCGCGACGTTGACGATCAGGATGTCGAGGGTGATCAGGAAGAAACCCAGCGACGCAATCATGAGCGTGAGCCGTGCCCGGGGTGCATCGGCCATGGCCGAGGGAGGAACCGGAGCTGGCAACGTGGTTTCGGGACGAGTCATGGATTAAGGAAACAGCCCACGGAGAACATGAGGGAGTCACTGTCGTGAGGGGTACTGGCAGTGACCCCATCGTAAGCACAGCGAGCGCGGTCGGGGCCCCTGACGGTGTGCTAGCCGGTAAGTCCGAGGAACACCAGCAAAGCCCTTTCAATCTCAACGAGCTGAGCGGCTGTCAAGCGGCCGACCCGGCTTTGCACACCGGAACGCCGGACCGTCGTCAACTTGTCGATCATCACGTGACTTTCCTGCCGCAAGCCGGACAACTCCGAGGCTGAGACACTGACCCGCAGGAGGGGTGCATCGATCAGGGTTGTTGTCAGGGGAAGAACCGTGACGGAATCGGTGACGTCGAATCGGTCATCCTGGATGACCAACGCTGGCCGTGGCTTGGAAGCGTAGACGCCGCCGGCCACGGTCCAGAGTTCGCCGCGGTTCACACTTCGTCCCAGGGCGCTGACACAGCCTCGATGAAGTCCTGGTCATCAGAGTGACGGTCGGCAGCTGCGGCGGCAGCAGCTTGCCGATGTGCTTCCGCGTCGAATCCATCGGCTCGAACGTCAGGCACCCACACCTGGATTGGGCGGAAGCCGTGTTCGCGCATCCGCTTACGGTACTCACTAACCCGATCTCTGACTGTCATAGCATCGATGTTACATGTAACGTAATTGTGGCGACAAGCACGGAGATGTCCCTCGGAAGCGCGGCGAGCGCAAGGCCGCCCGCCGCCGTCGGTCACCCGCCGTCGGGCGCTTAAGCCACCAGCTCCGCGGCGGCGCTGTCCATGTGCTCGAGGATGGTCTTCCGCGCCAGGGATGCATCCCCGGTCTCGATGGCCGCCACGATGTCGTGGTGCCGCTCGACGCTCATGTTCTTGACGCCCTTTTCCAGTCCGGCGAACATGATGGACATCCGGATGGATCCCTCCAGGGACTCCCAGGAATGGAGCAGGGTCTCGTTGCCCGTGAGACGGCACATGGTGCGGTGGAATTCCAGATCGGACTCGATCCGTTCCTCGAGGCTTCCCTTGGCGGCGGCCGCCATGGCGTCGATTGCGGTACGCAGCGAAGTGATCACCGGTTGGCGGTCCGGCAGCTCGCAGAGCGTGCGCGCCGCGAGGGACTCCAGGGCCGCCCGCACGGAGTAGATATCGCGGATTTCCTTGGCATCGAGGTGCCGGACAGAAAGCCGGCCACGCGGTCCAGCAGACAGCAGGCCCTCCTGCTCAAGTTGCCGCAGGGCCTCCCGGAGCGTCCCCCGGCTGATCTGGAGCATGTCCGACAGCTCGGTTTCCACGAGGTGCCGTCCCGGTTCCAGCTCGCCGCTCGTGATGGCGGTGCGCAAGGCGGAGAGCGCCTGCTCGCGGAGGCTCTTCTTTTCCAGTCCCAGAAGGGGTGCTGTTGCTCCGGCCATCTTGTCCGTCCTCAATGTCAGTGGTCGACTGTTTACAGTCGGTGTGTTAACTGTTGATCTTACGTCAGGAGCGCGGAACCGGCCCACGCCTGCTCCGCGCTCCTGCCAAGGAATTACCAGGCTCAGCCGAGTTCCGCGAGGACCTTCGCCACGATCCGCTGCATCGACAATCCGTAGCGCTCGTGCAGGGTGGGCAGGGCACCGGCATCGAGGAACTCGTCCGGAAGTGCCACGGGAACGACGCGCTTGCCCAGCCCGGCCGAGACGACGGCGGAGGCCACGGTTTCGAACAGGCCGCCCACCACACTGTGGTTCTCCAGCGTGACGGCCAGGCGGTCGGTGTTCAGTTCCGCCAGGACGGTGGCGGCGTCGAACGGTTTGATGGTCGGCGCGTGCACGACGGCGACATCCACCTTGTGCGCCGCGAGCGCCTCCGCTGCCTGCAGCGCGCGCATGGTCATCAACCCGCTCGAGACGAACACGACGTCGTTGCCGCCGCGCAGCACCTTCGCCTTGCCGAGTTCGAACGTGTAGTCGTACTCGTCCAGCACGGTGGGGACGTTGCCGCGAAGGAGGCGCAGGTACGTAGGTCCGTCGCTGGCCGCCAACTGAGGCACGGCCTGTTCGATGTCCACGGAGTCGCACGGATCGACGATGGTCAGATTCGGCATTCCACGGAAAATCGCCATGTCCTCAGTGGCCTGGTGGCTGGGGCCGTAGCCCGTGGTGAGGCCCGGGAGTCCGCCCACGATATTCACGTTGAGGTTCGGCTCGGCGATGTCGAGGCACAAGAAGTCGTAGGCCCGGCGCGCGGCGAACACAGAATAAGTCGAGGCGAACGGCACCAGGCCGGTCTCGGCCAACCCCGCTGCCGCGCCGAAGAGCAACTGCTCGGCCATGCCCATCTGGAAAAACCGCTCGGGGAAGGCCTTCGCAAATATGTGCATGTCCGTGTATTTGCCGAGGTCAGCGGTGAGTCCGACGATACGCGGGTCGGCCTCGGCAGCCTTGACCAACGCGTGGCCGAAAGGCGCGGAAGAAGTCTTCTGGCCGGGATCCGCGAAGGACGCGATCATCGCTGAGGTTTTCAGCTTGGGGGCTGCGCCTTGCGGTGCTGTGCCTCTCGAGGCGGCGCCCTTCGACGCGGTGACGGTGCTCATCGGCCGGCCTTCCCGGTGGATCCTGCGGTCAGTTGCTTGCGGCAGAGCTGCCATTCGTGTTCTTCGATACGCATGAAGTGCGCCTTTTCACGTTCTTCAAGCAGCGGCACGCCGCGGCCCACCTTCGTGTCGCACAAGATCACGGAAGGGCGCCCGACGGCGGTGGCCCGGGCGGCGGCATTGTCGAACGCCGCCAGCAACGCACCGACGTCGTTCCCGTCCACCCGCTGCGTGTACCAGCCGAAGGCTTCCCACTTCTCCGTCGCGGGTTCGGTCCGGAGGACCGTGTCCGTCTTGCCGTCCGCCTGCAGCGCGTTGATGTCCACCAGGGCGGTGAGGTTTCCCAATTGGTGATGGTGCGCGCCCATGGCGGCTTCCCATGTGGAACCTTCGTCCAACTCACCGTCGGAAAGGAAGTTGTACACCCTCGCGCTGGAGCCCTCCCCCGATTGCGCGCGGTGCCGGAGGCCAAGGGCAATTCCGACGGCGATGGAGAGCCCGTGGCCAAGAGATCCTCCGGAGATTTCCATGCCCGGCGTGTACGTCGACATCCCGGACATGGGCAGGCGGGAATCGTCCGAACCATAGCTTTCGAGTTCCTCCACGGGAATGATCCCCGCCTCGGCCAGAGCTGCGTAGTGGCCGATCGCGTAGTGCCCGGTGGAAAGCAGGAAACGATCCCGGCCCTCCCACTCGGGATCATTGGCGCGGTAGCGGAGCTGGTCCGCATAGACCGCGGCGAGCATGTCCGCCGCTCCGAGGGCCTGGCCTACGTAGCCCTGGCCCTGGACTTCGCCCATGTTAAGGGCGTGGTGCCTGATCCGGTTGGCGGCTGCAGCTACCCGCTCGATGCGGTCCTTCACGGTTTCTCCCACCCGTCCGGCAGTGAATTGATCCTGTACCACCACCATTAGACATTCACCGACTGGGGAGTGCTTTTGGTGGCCTCATCGGCCAACTGGCGCTCCCGCTTGCCCCAGGTTTCGCGGGTAGCCAAAGCTGCCCAGAGACCAATCGCGGCGTACAGGCCGAAGAGCAAGGCCGGGCCCATCCATCCCATGGCGACGAAGAGCAGGGTGGTGATGAAGGGGGTGAAGCCGGAGATCGTGGCGGAGATCTGGTAGGCCAGCGAGGCGCCCGAGGCGCGGGTCTTCGCTTGGAACAGCTCGGGGAACCAAGCGCCTTGGGCGCCGGCGAGGGAGTTCTGGCAGACGCCGTAGGAGACGGCGATCGTGGCAATGATGAAGATGAACAAACCGGTGTTGACCAGCAGGAACATCGGAATGGCAAAGAGTACGGCGAAGGCGCATGACCAGATGTAGACGGGGCGGCGTCCAATCCTGTCCGTCAGCCGTGCCCAGGCCTGGGTCGCGAAGATGCCGATGGCCGAAGCGATGCAGAGGGCCACCAGGGTCTGGGTCTTGTCGGCCAAGTGCTGGCCGTTCAGGTAGGAAATCATGTACGTGATGGAGACGGCGTAGCCTGCGGTCTCGGCAATGCGGAGGCCGATGCCCTTGACGATGTTGCGCCAATCGGTCTTCAGGACCTCGACGATGGGCGACTTCACGATGGCACCGCTGTCCTTGACCTCATCGAAGACGGGGGATTCCGGGACCTTGGAACGGATGATCAGGCCTACGACCACCAACACCATGCTGGCAAGGAACGGAATGCGCCAGGCGAGCTCGCCGCCGAGCTGGACGCTGACGAGGAAGACCAGGTTGGCCAGCAGCAGTCCCACGGGGAATCCGGCCTGGACGATGCCCGTGTACTTCCCCTTCTTCTTCCATGGTGCGTGCTCATAGCTCATCAGGATGGCGCCGCCCCATTCGGCTCCGAAGGCCAGGCCCTGGACGATGCGGACGAACACGAGGAGCGCCGGCGCCAGGAGGCCCACTTGGCTGTAGGTGGGAAGAAGGCCGATCAGGAAGGTGGCCACGCCCATCAGGATGAGGGAGGCGACGAGGACCGGCTTGCGCCCCAGCTTGTCACCCAGGTGGCCGCCGATGATCCCGCCGATGGGACGGGCGGCGAAGCCGACGCCGAGGGTCGCGAAGGCGGCGAGGGTGCCGGTCACGGGATCGCCCGTGGGGAAGAATGCCGTTCCGAAGTACAAGGCAGCCGCGGTGCCGAAGCCGATGAAGTCATAGGTTTCGATGACCGCGCCGACGCCGGAGCCGATGGCAACACGCCTGGCGTCCTTGGTGCCGTGGACCGGACCGCGCATGGTCAGAGCTTCTTTGCTCATTGGTGAATCCCTTTCGAAGAGCGACTGAGGCTTGGCGCTCAGCACTGTCGACTGTTAACACATGATATGCCAGTGTGACCTGCATCATCTAGTTCTGTCAACAGTCAACTTCAAGGGTTGACTGTTGACAGTTAACTTAGCTACTGTGGTTCCCATCACTACTGCCTTCGGGCACGACTGGAGGAAACGAAGATGTTCAACTCCCGGCTTGGTTGCTCGTCCATCAGCTTCCGGCACCAGGATCTACCCACGGCATTGCGCACCATCAATGGCCTGGGCTTCGAGGAAATCGACCTCGGCGCGCTCCCGGGCGTCTGCGATCACGTTCCCTATGAACTGGATGCCGACGCCGTCACAGCCGTGACTGCGGAGGTCGCCGCCTCGGGGTTGCGGGTCCGCTCGGTGAACGGCGATATAGGCGACCTGAATGCAGTGCTCGACGCCGGCCAACGCGACGCCCGCCAAAGGCACCTCGATGCGCTGCTCACCCTGACTGCAAACACCGGCGCGAAGGCGCTGGTCCTCCCGTGCGGAGCGTTGTCACACGATCCGGTCCGCAGCCTCGACGAGGATCTGGACACCATCGCTGCCCAACTCATCGGTGCCGGGCAGCGCGCGGCGGAGTTCGGCGTCGAACTCTGGACCGAATCCCTGCACTTCCTCCGGTTCTGCTGGAACCTGGAACGTGCCGAACTGCTGGCCGCACGGCTGGCGGGCTCCGGCGTCGGGATTGTCATGGACTTCAGCCACATCGTCGCCGCGGGCGAAGACCCGCTCGAGTACATCGAGCGGCATCGGGGCCGGATTGCACATGTCCACCTGCGGGACGCGGTTCCGGGCAACATCAACCTCAGCATCGGAAACGGCCAGGCGGACTTCGCCGCCGGACTCCGCTCGCTCGCAGCCACCGGTTACAACGGCCACTTCTCGCTCGAGCTCGAAACCCGCGACGTCACCCACGACGAACGCCCGGCGGCGGCCGCCAAAGCCGCCAGCTTCATCACAGACCTCATCTGACTTTCACACCAACAAACCCAAGGAGCATCATGACCACCACCACCCAGCGCACCGCCGTCCTCACCGGGGCAACCTCGGACCGGGGCATCGGCATCACCACCGCACGCCGCTACGCCAGTAACGGCTGGGCCGTGGTGATCCTGGACCTCGACGGCGAGAAGTCCGCCAAAGTCGCAGCGGAAATCGGCAACCAGTTCAACGTCCCTGCGTTCGGTTACGAGATCGACGTCGCCGACGAAGCTTCCGTGAACGCGGCGTACAATGCGGTCGCCGCCGAAATCAGCGCAGGCAACCTCCCCGCCGTCGGCGCCCTCGCCAATATCGCGGGCATCACCTCCCCTGTCCCGTTCCTCGAAACCACGCTGGAACTGTGGCACAAGATCATGGACGTGAACGCCACCGGCACCTACCTGGTGACCAAGGCTTTCCTGCCGGACATGATCGCCAGCGGCTGGGGCCGCATCGTGAACATGTCCTCCGTTTCCGCCCAGCGCGGCGGCGGCGTCTTCGGCAAGGTCCCGTACTCCGCAGCGAAGGCAGCCATCCTCGGCTTCACTAAGGCGTTGGCCCGCGAAATCGGCGCCACCGGCGTCACCGTGAACGCCATTACTCCGGGCGCCGTGGACACGAACATCCGCGTCGGCAGCACCGACGAGCAGGAAGCCGCCATCAACGCCGGCATCCCGCTGGGCCGCAACGCCACCACGGAGGAAATCGCCGCCGTCATCACGTTCCTCTCTTCCGAGGAATCCGCCTACCTCACTGGCACCACCATCGACATCAATGGTGGAAGCCACATCCACTAGCAGTCCCCGCATCCGTAGCCGAAAGAGCCCACGATGACCAAAATCTTCAACGATCCCGCCGATTTCGCGGACGAAGCCCTCGCCGGCTTCTGCGACCTCCACTCCGGCCTGGTGCGCCAGGTTCCCGGCGGCGCAGTCCGCCGCCACCGTCCCGAGCAGCCCAAGGTGGCCGTCCTGGCCGGCGGCGGGTCCGGGCACTACCCGGCATTCGCCGGACTCATCGGCGCGGGACTGGCCGACGGCGCCGTCGTGGGCAACATCTTCACCTCGCCTTCCGCCCAACAGGCCTACTCCGTGGCCAAGGCTGCCGATAGCGGCGCCGGAGTGGTCTTCACGTATGGCAACTATGCCGGGGACGTCCTCAACTTCGGCATGGCCAGCGAGCGCTTGGCGGCGGAAGGCATCGCCGTCGAAAACGTGCTGGTGACGGACGATATCGCGAGCGCTCCGCCGTCGGAATCCGCCAAACGCCGTGGCATCGCGGGTGACTTCACCGTCTTCAAGATCATGGGCGCCGCCGCCGAAGCGGGAGCCGGGCTGGCCGACGTCGTGCGCTTGGGCCGCAAGGCCAACAGCCTCACCCGCACCATCGGCAGCGCCTTCCACGGCTGCACCTTCCCCGGCGCCGAAGCTCCGCTGTTCACGCTCAAGGACAAGCAGATGGGACTTGGCCTGGGCATCCACGGCGAGCCCGGCCTGTTCGACACCGATCTCCCTCCGGCGAAGGAACTCGGGCAGGAACTCGTCGACCGGCTGCTGGCAGAAACACCGCAAGGGGCGGGCAACCGCCTGGCTGTGATCCTCAACGGACTCGGCTCCACCAAGCATGAAGAACTCTTCGTCCTGTGGCTGACCGTGGCACCGTTGCTGCGCGCCGCCGGGTACACCCTGGTCATGCCGGAGGTCGGCGAACTGGTCACGAGCCTGGACATGTCCGGCGTCTCCCTCACCATCACCTGGCTGGACGAAGAACTTGAGCCGCTCTGGACGGCCCCCGCGGAAACGCCCGCTTACCGGCGCGGCAACGCCGCCCTTGCTGGCGGTTTGTTTGCCGAGGAAGCGTACGACGGCGGCCCAACCGCCATGGAGTTTGCGGCCACTTTGGACTCGCGCAACTACGCCGCGAACTGCGCTGCCGCGCTGGAGGCGGCCCGGAATGCACTGCACGACGCCGAATCGCACCTTGGCGACATGGACGCGGTAGCGGGCGACGGCGACCACGGCCGCGGGATGGTCCGCGGAATCGACGCCGCCACTGCCGCAGCCGCGAAGGCCCTGGCCGATGGTGCCGGAGCCGGCGATATGTTGGTAGCCGCGGGCGACGCCTGGGCGGACAAGGCCGGCGGAACTTCCGGAGTCCTGTGGGGCGCGGGCCTCCGGGCATTCGGCGAATCCCTCGGCAATGACGAGGCGCCCGAACCGGCTGGACTCGCCGCTGCCGTGACAGCGTTCGCCGCGCGGATCACCGATCTGGGCAAGGCCGAGATCGGCGACAAGACCATGGTGGACGCCCTGCTCCCCTTCGCCGAAACGTTCAGCAATCGCGTCGCCGAAGGCGTTCCTCCGGAGCTCGCCTGGACTGAAGCTGCCGAGGCGGCCACCTCGGCCGCGCAAGCCACGGCCTCGCTCCGTCCGCTCAAGGGAAGGGCCCGGCCGCTGGCGGAAAAGAGCCTGGGCACAGCCGATCCCGGAGCTACTTCGCTCGCGATGATCTTCACCGTCATGGGCCCCCACGTTGTGAGTGCCGGGAAGGTCACGGCATGAGCACGAAAGGTTTCCGACTCATCCTGGGTGCCGATGAAGCAGGCGTCGACTACAAGGACCGCATCATGGCGGACCTGCGGAACGATCCGCGGATCAGCGAGATCATCGACATCGGCGTCAACCGCAGCGACTCCACCGAAGACTTCACCACCCCCTACCCTTACGTGGGGATCAAGGCCGGTGAACTCATCCGCGACGGCCATGCAGACCGGGCCATCCTGTTCTGCGGCACCGGGATCGGCGTGGCCATCGCGGCGAACAAGGTGGACGGCATTCGCGCCACGACGGCCCACGATTCCTTCTCCGTGGAGCGATCCATCCTGTCCAACGACTGCCAGGTGCTCACGATGGGCCAGCGCGTCGTCGGGATCGAATTGGCCAGCAGGCTGGCCCGGGAATGGCTCGGCTACGCCTTCGACCCGGCCTCGGCCTCGGCCGACAAGGTCAAGGTGCTCACGGATTTCGAGGGCTGCTGAGTCCCGTCCCCCGTCCCAACTAGACGATATGAGGGGTTGCAGGTCCTTCCC
>NZ_JAHHZS010000057.1 GCF_022606295.1 Arthrobacter bambusae | reverse complement strand
AATTCAATAGCAAGAGCTGTGGTCATCGGATCTCCAATTGTCCGGTGAGGAGTGACTCGAGGAGCCGTCGGTCTGTCCCGGAAACCAGTTTCGCAGCTTCTTCTATGTCGACCGACTGGATGTCGAGCAAGTCGGTCAATTGACTGAAGGCTGATCCATATTGGCCGTTCCATTCCTCAGGGGTCAGTTCCTGCCGGCGTTCGTCGAGCATCTTCCAGAGGAGCGCCTGGATCGGATGATGGCGGGGTTCTGAGACAGCGCAGGGGCAGCCGAGGCAGAGGAGGAACGAAGCCGTGCAATATCCTGCAGAATCCGTTGGGTATGGGGTCGACCGAGGGCCCGAACACGCGGTGGCGACGGTATCGGTGGCGCCCGCCATCACTCGCTGAAGGGTCTCAAGGTTGAGCCCGAGACGCTTCGCCAGACCTTTGGGGTTTGCAAAGGCTTCGGCGAGGTCCTGATCAGACATCAGCTTCACCTTGTTGCTCGCCTGCGCCTCGCGAACCACGTCATCGAGCACTCTGCCGACTACCTTTTGATATTCCGGCAGAGCAGCAGCATTGCGCCGTAGATACGTGGACGCGAGCGTGGTCGCTGTATGATCCACAGGTCTTTGGGTCAGTTCGAGATGGTGCTTCCTAATCGATGAGAGCCGAACGGTTATCGCGACTCCGTTCACTTCATAGGCCAAGAAAGGTCCGACGTGCGAGGGATTGAACGGAACGATCCGCCCCAAGGAGCCCTGTCCTCTAAGCCAGAGAATCAGATGACTACTGCCGGCGATACGACGCAGGTCGTCACAGAGTTCGAGAGCGATCCGGTAAAGTCCAGCTTCACTTCTCAAGTCATCCGTTTGTCGCACGTACTCGCCTGTGAACTCGTCGATACCTCCGTGCTGGAGCGCCGCGGTCATTTCTGATGAGTGAGCTCCCCGTCTTGGTTTGGAAGTGCGGGTGAAGATGACATCTCCGGAGCTATCCGAATCGTCGGTGGAGCGAAGATGCTCTGCGCTTAGTCTGGCCACGGTGGATGGGTTTTGTCCTGTGGTGGCGACGAAGAGGAGCACGAGGGCAGCGATCTCATCTCGTGAGGGAAACAGTCCACGAGTCAGTGGCATTCGGATTCGCGGCCGGTCTTTAGCTCGCACGCCCTCTAAGTCCAGAATTCGTTCCACGCTGCCGGTTGCCCGAAGAGTAGTGAGCAAACTCATTCGCTCATCGAATTCCGACTCCGGAGTCGACTCCAGTTGATCCCTCAAACTCCTGATGCGTGCGAGGGCATGGCGCACCCGCCGTCTCGCTTCATCGACTATCTGGCGATAATCACCAGCCGCGTATCCGGCCGTGGGATTAGCGGAATCAGGTCGCGTCACTTGATGGAAAAGGGCGGAGATGAACGACTCCGACAACTCCGGGTCGCCACGGAGCGAGCTTCTCAGAGCTGTGGTCATATGGTAACGCTTCGTTTCTCCGATGCGACCCAACAGAGCTACATGCCTGCTGTCCAGTTGCTTCGGAGATGAGACGGCCACCGGCGACTCGGCTATGAGACGAGCGAAACGCGAAAGCGCGGAGAAGCTTGACTCTGCGGAGGACAGCGTCTTGCGGGTTCCGGTCGCCGAGGTAGCTCTGGCGAATGACCTCATCAGTAAGGCGGTTAGCTCGTCAGATACGGGCAGTTGGGAGAAATGGAATGTACGTGCATCTTCTCCGTCCTCAGACACGAAATGTACAGTTTTGGCCTCGTGGTCGATCCGCGCGGGGGTACGAAAAGACGCGGGAGGCAATGCAGCGCGGGCTATGCGGCACCACCTTGGCGAAGCGGGTCGTCTGCCACCCGCGGGTTTCCGGACAATACGCGCATCTGCATCTGGGCGAAATCGTCGTCGTCGACCTGCTCCAGCAGCAGGGCCGTGCTGAGGTTCCTGAAAGGCTCCAAATAGATATTTCGTGTAGTTTCAACGCTCGAGTGACCTAAAAGCCCTTGGATGACGTTCCAGGTGTCGCCGAACTGGTCGCGAAAGTCCCGCCGCTCCCAATCGGAGAGGTGGCTGATCCGGTTTTCCCAGGCGGATTTGCCAACGGCGTACCAGCGCAGGGCGAAGCTATGTCGCAACATATGGGGATGACACCGCAGCCCCTGGATGCCCTGCGACCGGACTCGCCTATTGGCACTAAGGAAAGTCTGGTACCAGGCTCGCTTTCGGCGCGGGGATCCATCTTCGTTGAGCCACAGATGAAGGGGCTCGAGGCCGTCTGGACCGCGCATGCATAGGGACAAGCGGATCTCTGGTTTTAGGTCATTCAGGTCGATCTCTTGTTGTCGCCCGGACCTGTCCGTTGCCTCGGCGAGGCCTCCCTCGAACGCATGGTCGACGACCAGCAGATCCGGCAAATCCTCGTAAAGGCCTGAGGCGCGGCCGCGCTGGACCGCCCGCGCACGGTCGTGTTCGACGTACGTTTGGATCTGTCCGAGCACATCGGATCGGATCCAGTAGTCCCGGCCGACTCCACCCTTGGCACAGGCGTCCGCGAGGCGTGCGGTATGGAACCGACGCATTTCCTGCCGCGTCGGCAGCTCAGGGATCAGCACGCTGGACCACTCCTGAATCCTCAGCCCGGTCCTGTAGAGTCCGTCGACGAACGCTTGATCGCGCTCTTCGGACCTGTGCCTCCATCGCCGCCTTTCAACGCCATCCCGATCGAATCCAAGTAGTCCGATGTCCCTCCACCTGCGGTAGGCGGCGGGTGTCAGCCATTTCACGTCGGTTGACCTAACCCGGTTTGTTGCAAACCGCTTTGAACTCATTTCCTCGGCGAAACTTGCTCCGCCTTCGCCGGAAAATGGACCCTCAACCCCAAATCGGCTAGCTGCCCACCGATAGAACACGAAATATGCAGCCAGATCCGTCGTCCAAGCACGTCCAGTTATTCGCTTCGGGTTGTCGGGGTTCGAGCGCCTCCAGTCCTTCAGGCCGGACAAGGTCTCTGCGGTTGCCGTGTCCCATGACTCGCCGACCAGGTCAAGGAAATTGAGCCAGACTCTCAGGGAGTGTGCATATCTCCACTGTGTCGAGTCCGCCCGGGCGAGCATCGTCGGAGACCGGAAGAACTGATTGAGTGCCGCGTGTTCGAGACCCGTCGAATTCACGAAGAGAGGGCGCCCGACCAGCGAGGTCGTCAGTGGCCTGACGGGCGACGACCGGTCGAGAACGGCGTCTGCGATACGGGAGAGGTCACGCCTCTTATACAGAAGCCAGTTGTCTTCAAGCTTGGTCACTTCCCAAGTCTGAGTTAGTGAAGGTCGGTTTCACATGCAACACGCCAGAGAGGGGTACAGAACCTACGGCATCGACGCGCATGCGCACCGCGGGGCTTTGGCCGGGGGCACAAACGACATGCCGACGATCGCGGTGATGGCCGGGGGAGTGGATCGATACTATCCATCCGGAAACGAGGATCTCTTGCGTGCCGTGGCAAACCAAGGTGCGGTCATCGCGGAGGTTCCCCCCGGCTCGGCGCCCACCCGCTATAGGTTCCTTCAGCGGAACAGGATTATCGCCGCCTTGGCAGCCGTGACCGTGGTGGTCGAAGCGCGATGGCGTTCGGGTGCCTTGAATACAGCTCATCATGCTGAATCCATTGGCAGGGCGGTCGCCGCGGTCCCGGGGTCCATTCACAGCGCCAACTCTGCGGGCTGCCATCGGCTCCTCCGGGATGGCGGAGTTGTTTGCGTCACGGACGTCGGAGAGATCGCTGAACTGGCGGGGTCGAGCGGTGAGGGGCTCGTCGGGGACAAGGAAACGGCGGCCTCAGACCACGACGGGCTCACCCTCGAGGACCTGATTCTGCTCGACGCGTTGCCGGTCCGCTCGACGAGCTCGGTGGAGAAGCTCGCGGTCGTTGCGGGACTTAGCCCCGAGTCCGTCAGGGCCGGTCTTGGACGCCTTGGGCTGTTGGGTTTGGCGGTATCAGTGAGCGGGGCCTGGAAGAGGTCGGGTAAGCAGGGCTGATTTTGGGACCGGATGGCAGGCTGAGCCTGGTTCGGGGTCTCAAATTCGCAACTTAATCGACAGTCGACTATTAGTTAACTGAAAGTTGGCCTAGTCTCTAGGGGCGATATGGGGGACCGTCCTTCCATCGTTTCAGCAAAGGAGCCGAAGTGACTACGAAGTCAAGGGCGCAGCCCGCGAGGTTCGTGATTGGACAGCAAATCGGCCCCTTCTGATCGTGGGAGCGGTCCTGTTCGTCCAAGGCGGCCCTGGCCCGGTATGGCTTTGGGTTCTTTTCGCGGTCTGGCAGGGGTTGCTCGTGTGGCAGTACTACAGGATTTACAAGTCCATCGGTCAACGGTGAAGATGGCCGAACGTGGCGATGCCAACTACCGGGCCCCTCGGCTGGCACAGTGGAAGGGTGCAAGAGAAATCGCTCCCCGAAGCACTCGCCGGGTCCGTTCAGGACTTCCGTCGCTACCTCGAAAGCGAACGGGCCAGGTCCGCCCACACAGTAAGGGCATACATCGCCGACGTCGAGAGCCTGCTGCGCTTCGCTGCGGCGGAGGGCGTGGGGGACCTTGCGGACCTGGAGCTCGGCACCCTCCGGCGTTGGCTGGGGGCACAAAGTGAATCCGGCCGGTCCAGGGCAACACTCGCCCGGCACGCCGCGACGGCCCGCGCGTTCACCTCCTGGGCCCTGCGGGAAGAACTCATCGCCTCGGACCCGGCTATTCGCCTCCAGGCCCCCAAGCGTGACCACACACTCCCTGGAGTTCTTCACCAGCAGCAGGTCTCCAGGATCTTCGAAAACCTGTCAGAGACAGCCGCTGACGGCTCTGCGATGCCGTTGAGAAACCGCGCCGTCGTCGAATTGCTCTATGCCACGGGGATCCGCGTCGGCGAGCTTGCCGGCCTGGACATCGACGATCTCGATCAGGACCGCCGGACTCTTCGCGTGCTCGGTAAAGGAAACAAGGAACGGACGGTGCCCTATGGTGTGCCGGCTGCGCTCGCCGTCGACGACTGGCTTCGCCGCGGCCGTCCACGGCTCGCAACCGAGCGTAGCGGACCGGCGCTTTTTCTCAGTTCCAGGGGTAACCGCATCGATCAGCGCCAGGCCCGCAGTGTCGTCAATAACCTCCTTGCAGCCTTGGGAGATACCGCGGCAACCGGACCCCACGCGCTGCGCCACACGGCCGCCACCCATCTGCTCGACGGCGGGGCGGACCTGCGTGCGGTGCAGGAAATTCTGGGACACAGCAGCCTCGCAACAACACAGATCTACACCCACGTCTCCGTGGACCGGCTTCGCAAGAGCTACCAACAAGCCCACCCTCGTGCCTAAGGACAAGAAACCGTGCAACACTTCGAAGAGTCAAAAGGGAGAAAGACCGCCCGTCCGGGAATCGCACTGGCGTAATTCCGGTCCGTACGGCAAAATGAAAGCACTGTGGGGAAACTTTCAACCAAAACTTGAATGTTCTTCCGCTGCGGAAAAAATCGTAGATAGGTAGGGAAACCGGAACAGCGCGGCACCCGCGCAACAAAATTTCATCCGAGCAGAGGTCGTTGGGGAAGACGTACCTACAGCTATGGAGGATGGAATGTCTGTTGCAATAACCCGCGGTGTCTTGTTTGTGCATTCGGCCCCTACCGCGTTGTGCCCTCACGTTGAGTGGGCCATTGGATCGGTCGTTGACAAGCGGACCGATCTTGAGTGGACCCCTCAACCTGCCGCGCCCGGAATGTTCCGCGCCGAGCTCTCTTGGGCAGGAGTCCCTGGAACGGGTGCCCAATTGGCTTCGGCGCTGCGTGGGTGGGCACACCTACGCTACGAAGTCACCGAGGAGCCGAGCCAAGGCGTGGACGGCGCGCGTTGGTCGCACACTCCGGAGTTGGGTATTTTCCATGCCGTCACCGATGTCCACGGCAACATCATGGTGACCGAGGACCGCATCCGCTACGCCTACGAGTCGGGGGCGGGAGATCCTGCCGCCGTCTACCATGAGCTTTCCTTGGCGCTCGGCGAGGCCTGGGACGAGGAGCTCGAGCCCTTCCGGCATGCTGCCGAAGGCGCCCCTGTGCGCTGGCTCCACCAAGTCGGTTAGGGAACAAAGTACCGAGACAGTTTTTCCATAGCAAAGAGGAGGGCCCCACCACGGTGGGGCCCTCCTCTTGTGCCTGGCTTGCGCCTCGACCTGCAGCGACTGTCAGACGTTGCGGATGGCGATGACGGCGTTGTGGCCGCCGAAACCGAAGGAGTTGCTCAAAGCGACAATGTCACCGGCGGGCAAAGTGCGTGCCGAAGTGACGACATCGAGCGGGATCTCCGGATCCTGGTTCTCAAGGTTGATGGTCAACGGAGCCTGGCGTTCGTAAACGGCAAGAACAGTCAGCACTGCTTCTACGGCCCCTGAAGCGCCCAACAGGTGGCCCATCTGCGACTTGGTGGCAGAGACTGCCACATTGTCGACGTGGGCGCCCAGTGCGGCACGGAGCGCCGTGTACTCGGGCTTGTCACCGACAGGGGTCGAGGTGGCGTGGGCGTTGACGTGAACGACATCCTCGGCCTGGATGCGGCCGTCGAACATGGCAGCCTTCAAGGCGCGGGTAGCGCCCAGGCCTTCCGGGTCCGGCGCCGTGATGTGGTAGGCGTCAGCCGTGACCGAGGTACCAGCGAGCTCAGCGTAGATGCGCGCGCCGCGGGCGATCGCGTGCTCCTCGGCTTCCAGGACCAGGGCGCCGGCGCCTTCACCCATGACGAAGCCGTCGCGGTCGCGGTCGTAAGGCCGCGAAGCGTGCTCGGGATCGTCATTGCGGCGGGAGAGCGCCTGCATCGAGGAAAACGCGGCAAGCGGCATCGGGTGGATGGCGGCTTCGGCACCACCGCACACAACGACGTCGGCCTTGCCCGAGCGGATGAGATCCAGGCCGAGGTGCATGGCTTCGGTGCCGGAAGCGCACGCGGAAACCGGGGTGTGCGCACCGGCGCGGGCACCAAGGTCGAGGCTGACGGCCGCGGCGACGCCGTTCGGCATGAGCATCGGAACTGTCATGGGAAGGACCCGGCGGGGACCCTTTTCCCTCAGCGTGTCCCAAGCGTCCAGAAGCGTCCAGACGCCGCCGATGCCCGTAGCGAAGGCCACGGCAAGGCGGTCGTGGTCGATTTCGGTGATACCGGAATCTGCCCAGGCCTCGCGTGCGGCGATGACACCGAACTGCGTGGAGGGGTCCATGCGCTTGGCTTCAACGCGGCTCAGGACCTCGAGGGCCGGCGTCGAGCACCGGGCGGCAAAGTGGACCGGAAGGTCATACTTGGCAACCCACTCGTCCTCGAGTGTGTGGGCACCGGAGACCCCTTTGAGCGCGTTCTTCCACATTGTGGGGACGTCGCCGCCGATGGGCGTTGTGGCGCCCAGACCGGTTATGACTACTTTGCGTGCCATGCGATCACTCTCTGTCGGATCAGCCAACCCATGTGCTGTTCTCACGGGGAAGGCAGGAAAAAACTTTGGGAGATATAGCAGCTGTGCCGGGCTTCGGATGCAACAGGTCGCACCCGAAGTCCGGCACAGTTGAGGCCAGGCTAGGCCTGTGCGTTCGAGATGAAGTTGACGGCGTCGCCGACGGTCTTGAGGTTCTTGACCTCTTCGTCCGGGATGCGGACGCCGAACTTCTCTTCAGCGTTGACGACGATGGTCATCATGGAGATGGAGTCAATGTCCAGGTCCTCGGTGAAGGACTTGTCCAGCTCCACGGCTTCGGTGGCGAGGCCGGTCTCTTCGTTCACGATTTCAGCCAGGCCGGCCAGGATTTCTTCGTTGCTAGCCATTGTTGGCTCCTTTTCTTGTTGTCCGGCTATTGCCGGAAATGGGGGCAAACCGCGGATACGGCTTGGGTTTCAAAGCACTATTCAATTGGAAGGCAGACGCCGCCCGAGCTACGGAAGAACGATCACCTGGGCACCGAACACCAGACCGGCGCCGAAGCCGATCTGCAAGGCAAGGCCACCGCTGAGCCCAGGGTTCTCCTTCAAGAGCCGGTGCGTGGCCAGCGGAATGGAGGCGGCGGACGTGTTTCCCGCATCGGCGATGTCCCGTGCGACCACCACGGTCTCGGGAAGTTTGAGCTTCTTGACCATCTCGTCGATGATCCGCATGTTCGCCTGGTGGGGGACAAAGGCGGCGAGATCCGAGGCTTCGATTCCTGCGGCGTCCAGGGCTTGCTGCGCAACCTTCGCCATTTCCCACACGGCCCAACGGAAGACCGTCTGCCCGTCCTGGCGGAGCGTCGGCCAGACATCCTGCGCTGCGGAAATAATGGCCTGATCGTCGGATTCGTCCGAATGGCGGGCAGACTCGCCCAGGTTGCGGACTTCGTCGAGGGAATGCGTCATGCCGATCGCGTTCCACTTGCTGCCATCGGATCCCCAGACGGACGGGGCAATGCCGGGCGTGTCGGACGGGCCGATGATCACGGCGCCGGCACCGTCGCCGAGGAGGAAGGAAATGGTTCGCTCATGGTTGTCGATGACGTCCGAGAGCTTCTCGGCGCCGACCACCAAGACGTATTCAGCCGCGCCCGAGCGGACCAAGGCATCGCCCTGGGCAATGCCGTAGCAGTAGCCCGCACATGCCGCGGAGATGTCGAAGGCCGGTGCCGGCGTGGCGCCCAAGCGGTCGGTCAAGGCGGCAGCGGCGGACGGCGTCGCATAGGGGTGCGTGACGGTGGAGACGATGACGGCACCCAGCTGGGAAGCCTCGATGCCGGCCTGCTTGAGCGCCTCGCGCGCCGCCCCTTCGGCCATGTCAATGACGCTGACATCGGCCGCGGCGCGATGGCGGGTGACGATGCCCGTGCGCTGGCGGATCCATTCATCCGAGGAATCGATCCACTGGCAGACGTCGTCGTTGGTGACGATGATGTCCGGGCGGTATGCCCCGATGCCCGCAATCCGTGAGAATTCTTTCGTCGGTGCCTGCTTGAGTACGGGGGCGCTCATGCGTCTCCCTCCAATTCCGCGAAGAGTGCAAGTGCAGCGGACAAATCGTCCGGTGACTTGACGGCAACGGTTTTCACGCCCGGCATGCCGCGCTTGGCGAGGCCCGCGAGGGTGCCGGCCGGTGCCAGTTCGATGAGGCCGGTGACCCCGCGCTGGACAAGGTTCTCCATGCAGAGGTCCCAACGCACCGGGCGCGAGACCTGGGCGATCAGGCTTTCGACGGCGGCGCCGCCGTCCGTGACTTCCCGGCCGTCGAAGTTCGAGAGCAACGGAACCGTGGGGGCCTGCGGCTTGAGCGAGGGACGGAGTGCTTCAAGCGCGCTCACGGCCGGAGCCATGTGGGAGGTGTGGAATGCTCCGGCGACCTTCAGCGGGATCACCCTGGCCTTCGCCGGAGGGTTGTCAGCCAGTGCCTGCAGCTGTTCGAACGTGCCCGCGGCTACGGTCTGGCCCGCGCCGTTGACGTTCGCAGGAGTTGCGCCGGCAGCCTCGATGGCGGAAAGCACCTCGGCCGGATCGCCTCCGACGACGGCACTCATCCCGGTGGGGGTGACGGCGGCGGCAGCGGCCATGCTGTTGGCACGCTCGCGGACAAACGTCATGGCTTCTTCTTCGCTCAGGACACCCGCCAGCGCCGAGGCCGTGATTTCGCCGACCGAGTGGCCGGCCAGGACGATCGGAAGGGTGCTGAGTTCGACGTCGAACAGCGATTTCGCTGCGACGAGGCCTGCGGCGACGATCAAGGGCTGCGCGACGGCAGTGTCCTTGATGGTTTCTTCATCGGAGGTGGTGCCGTGGGCTTTGAGGTCGATGCCTGCGATTTCGCTCAGGGAGGCCAAATGGCCTTCTACGGAAGGGAGCTCCAGCCAAGGGGCCAAAAATCCAGGGGTCTGGGAGCCCTGTCCAGGGCAGACGATTGCAAGCACGTAACCAGCTTTCCAAATTGCCGCGTGAACTACTGGTGTTTGCGTACACCAAGCTCACTGGGTCAGTTTGTAGGAAGTCTACAACGGTTCAACCCGCGGATCGGGTACCGTGACGCTCCGGCGTCGCCTTTGGCTGGGCCGAAAGCCGGCCCACGACCAACGCGGTTTGGAGCACGAAAGCCTCCCGCGGGAGGAGCGGGTCCCACCCCGTGACGTCGCAGACGCGCTTGAGACGATACCGCACGGTGTTCGCGTGGACGAACAGTTCGCGGGCAGTCGCTTCGAGGGAATGGCCGAGTTCCAAATAGGTGCCGAGGGTTTCGACCAGGCCGTTGGACGCGGCGAGCAGCGGCCGGTAGATGTTCTTGATAAGGGAGCGGCGGGCAGCGTCGTCGCCTGAGACGACGCGTTCCGGGAGAAGGTCGTCCGCGGCGACCGGTCGCGGAGCCGACGGCCAGGCTTTGGCGGCGGTCAGCCCTGCGAAGGCGGCCTGGGCGGAGCTGCTGGCTTCCAAGAGGGAGCCGGCCTCGGGTCCGTAGATCACCGCGCCCGGTGCGAACAGTTCGCTGAGTTTCAGGTACGCGGTGTCGCGGTCCTGCACGCCACCCAGAATCAGGATGAGGCGGTCGCCCTGGATGCCGACCAGGGCGTCCTCCGCGTAGCGTCCGGCGGTCCGTCGCAACTCGCTCACGTAGCTTGCGCTGGGTTCCGACGGCGAGTTTCCCACCATCACCGTGAAACGCTCCTGTGCCTTCCAGCCGAGGGCCGCGATCCGGGAACGAAGGGCATCGGTATTCTCGCCGCGGAGGATGGCGTCGACAATGAGCGCTTCGAGCCGGGTGTCCCAGGAACCGCGGGACTCGGCGGCGCGGGCATAGACATCCGCGGCGGCGAACGCAACTTCCCGCGAATAGCGCAGGACCGCTTCGCGCAAGGACGGTTGGTCGGCTTCGGGTGCGATCACCGGGACCTGGTCCTCGACCACTTCGACGACGATCCGGATCAACTGGAGGGCCTTTTGCAGGCTGATCGAGCGGGTCAGCTCGGTAGGAGCATTCCCAAAGACGTCCGTCAGGATCCATGACGGCGAGCTCGGCCGTTCGTACCACGTCACGAAAGCCGCGATTCCGTTTTGGGCAACCAGGCCCAAAGCTGAACGTTCGTCGGAGCTCAGCCGGCTGTACCACGGCAACGATTTCTCAAGCTTGCGCATGGTGGTGGTGGACAGTTGCCCCACGTTGGCACGGAGCCGCTTGAGGGTCTCCGCCTTTTCCGGAGTTACCGTGCGCGCAGCCGCTTTACGTTTCGCGGGGGTTTGAATCGGCTCTGCCATGCCTTGAGCATACGGCGCATCATCCACAAGCTCCATTTGTGCGAAGGCTACAACTGCGATTGGTACGCGTCACGCGCCGACTGCACCGAACGGCGCCACGGGCGCTTGCCGGCAAAAGCGTTAAAGCCCGACGGCGGCCCGCACCTTTCGGTGTGGACCGCCGTCGAGATGTCGCTTGGCTTGCTTCGCTGGAGACTTAGCTTTCGCCGCCCGCCCCGCCGGTGGTGCCGGCGTTGACATCGAGGAGGCTGTACTTCTCGATTGCCTGGGCCGGTGCCTGGGCGTCAACTTCGCCGCGGCGGGCGAGGAGTTGCAAGGCCTTG
>NZ_JAHHZS010000056.1 GCF_022606295.1 Arthrobacter bambusae | reverse complement strand
CTGTCGGCCCAGAGACGCTCCGCGACTGGCTGGTCAAGTACCGCGAGGGGAACATCGGCACGGAGGCGGATCTGATGGCGACGGAGCGGGCCCGGCTGAAAGAGCTTGAGCGTGAGGTTCAAGTGCTGCGGGCGCAGACTGCCCTCTTGAAAAAAGCCAGCGCTTACTTCGCGCGGGAGCAGAGGTAGTGAGCAAGTCTGAATTCATCGATTCCCGAGAAGCTGAGCCCGCCAACCTGAATCCGGTCGTGAAAATGTGCCGCTGGTTGTCCGTCTCGACGTCCGGTTTCTATCACTGAGCCACACGTCCGCAATCGGCCACGTCGGCGCGCCGCGAGGCTTTGACAGCGCGGATCCAGCACAACTTCGAGGAGTCTGAGGGCACCTACCGGTACCCGCGGGTTCACACCGATCTCGCCGCGGAACAGACCGAGTGCTCTCCCGAATTGGTGCGGCAGATCATGCGGCGACCAGGGCCGGTGGCCTGTCAACCACTCCGTTCACAAACCCAACGATCAGACGTTGTCTGATCGAAGATAATCTTTCTATTGAATGACCCGTAGTCAAAGCTTTTCATGGAAGACCAACAAAAGGCGTGCTTGTCGCGTCCCCGCAGATGCTCACAGCGAGTCGTTTGGGCAAACCTGAGCAGTCCCGAAGTCCCCGCAACTCACCACAGCGACGCAATCGGCCGCGCAACCGATGTCCACGGCAATACGCGTCAACCGTCCCGGAATACAAGACTCTGCCGGACACCCCTGCAGTGCCGGTAGACGCGAGATTAGATAGGATTTGAGAGAGTGCCACAGTTACGAGGATCCGCCTTCGTTCCACACGATATTGCATACCCGCTGATTGGGTCTGTGCATGGACCTCTCGCAGGGATGACAGTTGCAGTCAAAGACATGTTTGACATCCGAGGCGCCTCCACCAGTGGCGGAAGTCCCGCTTGGCGAGATGCTCACCCGCCCGCTGCGGCGAACTCGGGAGCCGTACAGCGACTACTCGATGCAGGTGCAAGCGTTGTCGGCAAAACAGTGGCTGACGAGTTCTTTTACTCAACTGTCGGCACCAATGCACACTTTGGCACTCCGCTCAACCCACATGCGGTCGGCAGAATCCCTGGAGGATCTTCCAGTGGATCTGCGTCTGCGAGTGCCTCGGGGGCTTGCGACTTCGCGATCGGAAGCGACACGGCCGGCTCTGTGCGTGTGCCTGCCGCCTTGTGCGGGGTATACGGAATCCGGGCTTCCCGAGATCGTTTTGATTTCACCGGTGCCATGAAGATGGCGCCTTCATTCGATGCGGGTGGCTGGTTTGCGGCCACGCCGGGCGTCTTCCGTATGGTCGGCCGGATATTGCTCCAAGGTGTGTCCGTTCCTGGGGCAATTGAGCGCGTCGTGCTGCTCGACGACGCACTCGAGGTGGCCGACCCGGCAATTGCCAAAATCGTCGAAGACGTGGTTTTCGGCGTTGAGGAAAAGTTCTCCCACATTGGACGGACGCGATCTTCGACCGAAGGCCTTGAGGTCTGGCGCGAGGCGATGCGAGTTGTGCAGGCCTGGGAGGTTTGGGACACTTTCGGCGATTTCGTTCGGAGCGAAAGCCCTGAACTCGGCCCCGGCGTTCGCGAAAGACTGATTCTCGCCTCTCGGATTGGCGAAGAAGAAATGCGTGCTGCTCGCCGAGTTCTGCATGGCGTCACGGAACGAATGGAAGCGCTAGCGCCAGTGGGTACGGTCTTGGCTCTTCCGACGACTCCGGTCGTTGCACCCACTCTCAACGAGGAGGAGGGCTCGCTTGAGTCATACCGCGTTAATGGGATGAGACTTTCGTGTATTGCGAGCATCTCGGGACTGCCGCAGGTCACTATTCCGATGGCTTATCTCGACGGCGCGCCTGTTGGTGTGTCATTCATCGGTTGGCGCGGCGGCGACGAGCAATTGCTCGACCTCGCAGTTGCGATGTCGCCGCTAGCAGCCAGTCTCGTGAGGACTTCCAAGTCTGCCGCAGTGACGAACTGATGTGGCTGTACCGCTGTCATGCACTCCGCCAAGGCGCGCCTGCCACTTCGGGTCTTACTTGGGTATAGGGTCGGGCGGCATGGCGCCATTCCACTACACGGACGTGCCGGAGCCCGATGGCCCCGCCGACCACCACAGCGGCCACCAGCAAGATCATGCCGGTCAGGCCATGGCCAGTGCTCCAGGCGCTCTGGAGGGTCAGCCAAACCATGGCCGCCAGGGCGATGATCATGCCGGTAATGCCGTAGGCGACCCCGGCGCGGGCGTCGTACTTGCTCAGGCAGGCGAGGCTGAGGATGAACAGCAGAACCGTTACGATGTAGATCGCCCCCGCGATGAAGTAAGCGGTCAACAGACCGGAGACAGTGTCAGACACGGTAATGCTCCTCGTAATGATTCCTGCTGCTGCTTCGGTGACAGCGCTCATGAACCTGGCTTCTCTCCACGGGAGAACATCGCGAGCAGGTGGCGGGTGACGGCGAAGCCGCCGAGGATGTTGATGCTGGCGAGCAGTACCGCGACGGCTTCGAGGAGCGGCATCATGGGGTTCTCGGACGTCACCTGCAGAGCGCCGACGACGATGAGCCCTGGGATGGCGTTTGTGACGGACATCGGCGGGGTGTGCAGGGCGTGGTGGACTTTGCCGATGACGTAGAAGCCGACCACGATGGAGAGCATCAGCACCGTGAAGTATCGGGGCAGCGGCGCGGGGGCCACCGCGCTAGTTCCTATCAGCACCGCGATCCCTGCGGCGAACATTCCGGCCTTGCTGGCAGGGCTGAGCCCTGTCTTCTTCGCGGCATGGGCGGAGCCTTCAAAGTTCCCGCCCTGGCAGGCATCCATGTAAACGATGACGGTGCCCGGTTTCGTGCCAGCCACCTCCTCAGCCGTGAGCAGCTTCGGCGCCGGGCGTCCCGGAATCAGGGCCGTGGACGAGTTCTTGCATTGGATGAAACTCGTCCGGGTCAACTGGCGATGGACGTTATGTTATGTCAACCTGGATGAATCAATTCACCCCAATCCCCCGTTACATCAGGACGCGATCACCCACCTCGGGTTTGCGCGGATTTTTGCACCTCTGCAACCCTGACAGGCAACTTGACAGACGATCCAGACGGCTGCGCGGTTATCTGTGACGGCGTGAGACGGCAAAAGACGGCGGTCGATGGTTCCGGGCGCGTGCTTCAACTGGGTACTGTTCGGCTGCTGCATTCCGAGGAACAGACGCTCGAGGACAAGTTCACTGGCTGGCGCAACCAGCAGCCCCCAAGGAACCTTCAGTTCGACACGATTGATAAGGGCACCGGATGTGTCCGAAGGTTAGTAAACCAGGTGAACGAGATCCGGTGGAACTGGTCACCGGCCCAGGTCGAGGCGTATTTCGGTGACCTGCGCTCGATCCATCAACTAAAGCACTCCACGATCCGCGGTTAGCACTCGATCCTCCGCCTGTACACGTCCTACGTATAGACCAGGTCGAACTCATCGCGGCCTCAGGCAAGAAAGGCTGGAAAGCAGCCTACCCCGACACCGTCATGATGAAAGTCACCTACTTTACGATCTGAGGTTCAACGAGCTCCGGCACCTGTAAACAATTGATTTCGCGACCAATCCGCAGGCGCGAAGGTTAGGAAAGCAGGCGTCTACAAGGTCCGCTTCGGCAAGTCACGCAAGGGCTCCCCTCACAACCCCCGCAGCGTCCTGACGGTCTTCGACTGGACCGCCAGTGTCATCGAGGACTGAATCGCCAACGGGCGGGGAAACTCCTCTGACCCACGAAGGACTCGAGGCGCAAGCCGAGTCAGCGGAACGAGAAGCGAACAACTTGCGTGCCCTGTTCGTCCATCACGGGCTCCTTTTCGACCAAGATCCACACCTGGCCCAGTTCGAGGCCTGGGTCGAGGCAAGCTCCGCCCCTTGCCCGACGAAGTCGCAAAACCTGTCGAGCACTTTGCCAAATGGCACCACCTCCGGCGCATCCGGTCCATGCCACCACCGGAGAAAAGCGCCCGTGGCCCGGTGCACCCCGCCAAACAGGAGATCACCGAAACCATAAGATTCCTGGACTGGCTCTGGACGACTCACCAACGAACCGCAGAGAACTGCACCCAGTAAGACATCGAGACCTGGCGAGCCACCGGACCCACGCCAGAAAAGCCATCCGCACCTTCATCAACAACACCGGCACAAACGACCGCGTGGAAATGGGCCACTACACCGCCAAAAGCCGCCCCACGATCACCCAAGACCCACCCCTAGACGGGCTCCGGGAACTGCTCACCGGCACCAACGAGTCTCTCCCCTACAGAGCGGCCGGCACCCTGCTCCTGCTCTACACCCAACCGCTGGTCCGGGTGGTCGACCTACGGGCCGACACCGTAGACACCAAGGAAACCGGCGGCAACATGCGGATCACCTTTGGCACGCACCCAGTGCAAATCCCCAACCTTTGCGAAACTGCTCCGAGAACACCTTCAAACCGCGCGAACCTCCGAACAGGATCGGACACCGAAAGTCCCCGGCTCTTCCCGAGGACGCGAGCCGGCCAACACCTCCACCCCAACACCATCATGGACAGGCTCCGCAGCCTCGGCATCGACCTGCGCGGCGCGCGAAACACCGCCTTCGACGAACACCCCACCCTCACACCGCCACCCCTGGTAGCCGAGGCCCTCGGATACAGCCACCAAGTAGCATTCCTCCACGCCGACGCGGCCTGTGACGCCTGGTCCCGCTATGTCACCCTGAGGACCGGACCCTGAACGCAAACGTGCTCGCCCATGGTCCATTCGGTGAACCGACAGGGTTCCGGACATATGAGGGAGGGTCATCGAACCCCGCTCTAGCCTTGATCGTTGCCGGGATCTTCTGTCGGCGGCAGCTTCTCAGTGCCCTCGAAGTACGACTTCTGCCAACAACGATAGGCACGCAAGGCCTGTTACCGCGCCACCGATCACAGCGGTTGCCCACCGCGGAAGCTCAGGAAACCGTCATCGAACGAACCCTGCAGTCCATCGGCACACTTTTCGCCCAATACGCCACCGGGTACCTGGGTTCCTCCGTCGAACGGCGCGCCAAGAACGCCGAACACTAGGCCGTGTGTTCTCCCTGCTGGAGATCCAGGACCTCCTCGATGAATGGATCGTCACCGCCTGCTGCGCCATTGGTCGCCAAGAGCACCGACCTGAACGTCCACACCGCCCACTACCTCAAACGCGTCCAGGAAAGCCTCAACAACCTGCCCCGACCCACACTTGGTCTCGCCACACCCAAGCAGAAATTAAACGAGCTCCCCCTCGCCGCAGCTGCCTGAATGTTGCACCGACCCAGCCTGCGTTCTGGTCTGGATCACCAGACGCCAGAGGAGTATGAGTGATCATATTATGATCTACAAACTACCCGTTACCCGATGTCGCCGGCTAACAAATAGGCGGCATGATTCCCGGGCCGGTTCAACATGGCCGAAGGCCTCGAAAATGCAGGTATCCATGGTCAAATGCAGCCGATGCAGTGCAACCGGCATAGCAAGATCTCGCCTTGACAATCAGATCGGAGTGGTAATGCAGCGATGAATCACTGGTTTCCAGCGCTCAACCCAAGCTTCAAGTCCGGGATCAGTTTCCCAATTGGCATCGATCTGATAGACCGAGGGAGTGGGACACGAAGCGCCAATCTCGGAAAGAACCGGGCGAAGAAAGGCTTCAGAAGCAAGGGCATGATGTGCAGTGGCGCCCAGCATGAAGGGCACTGCCACCACCCCTAGCATGCCTGTCTCGCCCTCAAACTTATCAAGGAAGAGCTTCAGTAGACCCGTATATGTGCCCTTATAGGTTGGAGATGCGACGATCACGAGGTCGGAACTCCGAACGGTTGTCTTTGCCCTCCTGACTCTGGGGTCGTCCCTCTCCAATAAGGAGGCTCCAAGTTCGGCAAGTTCGATCGTTGTGACGCTCGTCGATCCGAGCCTGTGCGCAAGGGACTCTGCTGCCACCCGCGTTCTTGATGCCGCTCGCGGATTTCCAACCACTACTGCAGTCTTCATCGTTCGCCTTTCGTTGAATAGGTGATCTACCAGTCCTGGTGTTCGTGGGTCAGTCCGAAGGGGGCAGAATCGCTGAGGCCGACCGTGAACGAATTCTTGTCGTGTTGGGTGACTAGAATTCCCTGATGCCGTTCCTGCATCGCCCATCTCATGCGCGCGACCACGCAGTTGATGCCCGCAGCCTGCAGGTACCGGACAAGAACGAAGCCGGTAGGACCGGACTCGTGGACGACCGTGACGGGTGCCTCGAACCGGTGATCCATTCCAGCACGATGGCCGGGTCAGCAGCCATCGTGTGGGTGCTGATTTCACCGGTGGCCGGGTTCAGGGCGTTGGCCAACCACGTTGACCGCGTAGACATCCAGACCGATGGTCATGCCGTAATCGGTCACTTTCACGAGCAGGATGTCCGGTTTCTCTCGCCTCAGTCCCGTGTCTTGTCTCGAGCCCAGGCCCCAAGGGTCACGTTCGCTGACGGTGAAGTGTCGAAGCGGGACTGATCGGACCGGCCCATAGTTAAGCCGTTCAAGATAGTGACTACCGCAGCGACGCCCCTAGACTTCGGCCATCACAGAGCTGTGACTTCGTCGATGTCTCTTTTGGTTCCAGTTGCCGGACGTGCCAAGCCGAGGTTTTCACGTAGCGTCTTACCGACGTAGTCCCTTTTGGCGAGACCACGCCGCTGTAGTTCGGGAATGAGGAGGTTGCAGACGCTGTCGTGCCCTTCAGGGATCGTTACCGGTGCGATCGCGAACCCGTCGCAGGCGCGCTCTTCAAACCATTCCTGCATGTGATCCGCGACGTCGCCAGGTGCCCCCATCGCGAAGCCGTGGCCGAGGGCGATGTCATTGTTCATGACAATCTCGCGGATCGTTAACCGATCCCGAACTGCCATGTTGTAGAAGTTATCGTAGCGGCTTGCGCCAAGAGCATTGCGATTCGCATTCTCAGGCTTCACCAGCATTTCCGTCGGGATCGGTTTCTCCGGATCTAGTGCACTAAGATTGGCCTGCATAGCCACACTCAGGTTATTGATTCCGGCCTCAAGGTCAAGATATTTACCGAGGTGGTCCCGGAATTCTCGGGCACCTTGGGAGGTCTCCGCGACAATCGGCGTAAGGCCCGGCAAAACTTTGATACTGTCGGGGTCTCGACCTTCGGCCACCGCGCGGTCCTTGATTTCCTTATAAAAATGCTTAGCGGCCTCCAGTTCTGTCTGTGCAGTGAATACGACTTCGGCGTGGCGAGCTGCGAACTTGATGCCTTCGGGGGATTGACCCGCCTGAACGATCACGGGACGCCCCTGTGGGGACCGGTGCATGTGCAGCTGACCTTGAACCTTGAAGAATTCGCCTTCGAAGTCGACCGGGTGCACGCTGTCGGAACGAGTCCATTCGCCCGCAGCGCGGTCATTGATCACAGCGTCGTCATCCCACGCATCCCACAGAGCGTCCACGACCCTCATGAACTCGTCGGCGCGCTTGTAACGGGTTGCCTTTGGAGGCAGCTCGATTCCGTAGTGCTCTTCGCCCCCGCTTGACGTGACTGCGTTCCAGCCGACGCGTCCGTCGCTGAGCCAGTCGACGCTTGCAAGGAATCGGGCCAGGTTGAATGGATGAATGAAAGTCATCGATGCTGTCGCTATCAAGCCGATGTTCGTTGTCCTAGCCGCAAGACCGCTCAAGAGCGTAAGAGGCTCATAGCCAGTTGAAAACGGATGCTTACCGATCCGATTCGCTGATTTATAAATGACGTTGGCAAAGAATACTGCGTCGAACTTCGCCCGTTCAGCCTGTTGAACAATCCGGGTGGGGAGATCGAGGGTGTAGAGCTCCTCCACGGGGGAATTCGGCAGTCTCCACGCCGAATTCATACGGCCCGTGTCCGAAAAGAACATCACCAGACTCATTAGATCTTCGCGCGTGGGCACAATCACTCCTTGATTACTCATTGTTATTAGTTGGTACGCCACTGATGGGACTGTCAGTGGCGGGGTGTGAACGTCAGTTTACGGAGGTCCGTTCAGCAGGTGGGTGCCGTGTCATCGGCATCCAACGCACGTTTAATGAACACGTTCCAGGAATGCACGCGTCCGCGCTTCACGCGGGTTTGAGATGATCTGCGACGGTGGGCCTTCCTCGACAATCCGCCCACCGTCCATGAATACAATCTTGTCGGCAACGTCGCGCGCGAAGCCGATCTCGTGCGTCACGATCAAGAGGGTCATTCCCTCGTTTGCGACGCCACGGATGACTTGGAGCACTTCGCCGACCAGTTCAGGGTCGAGAGCGCTGGTCGGCTCGTCGAAGAGGATCAACTTCGGGTCAATGGCAAGGGCTCGAGCGATCGCGACACGTTGCTGTTCGCCGCCCGAAAGTTGCCGCGGATACTTGTCTCCCTTGCCAGCAAGACCCACCCGTTCGAGCAGTTCCAGGCTCTTCTTTGTGGCTTGCGGCCTGTCTTTGCCGTGGACTGCTATCTGGGGGAAATTGACGTTTTGCAAGGCCGTCATGTGAGAGAAGAGGTTGAAGCCCTGAAACACCATGCCAATCTGCGCACGCTGTACGCGCACAGCCTTGGCTTTCATCTCATGGAGCTTGTCGCCGCGCTGATTGTACCCGAGGACTTCACCGTCGACCATCATTCGTCCGCCGTCGATCTTGTCCAGATGGTTGACGCAGCGCAGGAGCGTGCTCTTACCGGCACCCGATGGCCCCAGCAAGCAGCACACCTCTCCCGGCATCACGTCAAGCCAGACATCCTCAAGTACGCGCACTTTTCCGTAGTGCTTCTCAATGCCCTGAGCAGAGATCATCGGTGTCGTCATGAGCGCTGCGACCTTCCCGTTAGTTTGTTCCATAGGAATCGCATGATGGACGGTGGCGGATTTCGCCGGGTTCCGCGTGCGAAACGGTTCTCAATGAAGTGCTGACCAATACTGAGGATGCTCGTCAGCAGCAGGTACCAGAGAGAGGCGACTACGAGCAGCGGGACGATTTGAAAACTTCTGTTGTAGATGACTTGCGCCTGGTGGAGCAGCTCGTAGAAGGCGACCGTACTGGCGAGAGACGTACCTTTCAGCATTCCGATGAACTCATTGCCCAGAGGCGGGAGGATAACGCGCATCGCCTGGGGGAGGATGACCGCCTTGTAAGTCTGGAGCCGCGTCAGACCATAGGCGGTCGAGGCATCGATCTGGCCTTCATCGACGGAGAGGATTCCCGCGCGGACAATCTCCGAGCAATACGCGCCGAAGTTGAGCCCCAGGCCGAGCAGAGCGGATGTCATGGATGTCATTATTGTGTTGGTCGAGGCATTGAAGATTTCCCAGCCGAAGATGCTCAGCCGGAGGTTCGGGAAGATTGATGACAAGTTATACCAGAAGATCAGCTGGACAAGCACCGGGGTCCCCCGGAAGAACCACTGATAGAACGAGGCGACCGATGACAGGATCGGGTTTGGCGATAGTCGCATGACTGCGATCAGGGAGCCGATGGAGAGCCCCAGCGCTACTGCGAGGACCGTCATATACAGCGTGCCCCAGACACCCTGTAGGATTTGGTCGTTTAGTAGGAATTCCCCGACAACGTCCCATCCGAACGCTGGTGTCGAAACGAGAACTTGAATCGCCCAGATGACGATTAGCGTGATTACGACGGCCGAAACCCATCGCCACGGATGTCGAAGGGGGATCACTTTGAAGCGCTTCGGGTTGTCCTTCTCCTGATCCCCGAGAAGTTGCGATAAGGCAGCCATCAGCTTCCTCCTGACAGGAATGGTGACGCCGGAACCGTCGCCGCGCATGAGTCAGTGACTCGGTTTGAGAGAGTCATTTTGCCGTGGATCCCGTCAAGGAAAGCGCTTTGGTGTTGATCGTTGGCGGCAGGACAGCTGTCTTGGTGATTCCTGCGTTGTCAGTGATGGTCTTCCACGTACCGTCCTTGATAAGTTCGTCGATTGCTTGGAGGACGGCGCGCTCCATTCCCGCATCTCCCTTTTTGAAGACCCAGCCGACGGGCGGGTTCGTAGGATGGACGCTCACGGCCCCCGGAAGGGCAACCAAGCCGCTTCCCTTCTGGCCCTCCGTGTACTTACCGACTGCGATCGTCGTCTCAAGGGTATCGATCCGACCGTTCCGTATGGCCTGGAACTCGGTGCCGACGTCGGTGAACGCTGTCAGAGTAGGCGCAGTTTTTCCCGCCTTTGCGCATGAGGAGACGTAGTCATTGAAGTTGGATATCTGCTGAGAACCCGTGACTGCCCCGAAGGTGCGACCACAGAAATCATCGACCGACACCTTATTCGGATTGCCCTGTGCAACAATGAGTCCCATTTCGTCGACGTTGTAGTCCATAATGTCGACGACTTTCTGCCGCTCTGGCGTGTCGGCGTATGCACCGAGGGAGAAGTCGAAGCGACCGTTCTGGATGGCTGGGATGACAGCGGAGAAGTCCATATCGTGGAAGTTGATTTTCAATCCCAGCTTCTTTGCAACCGCCTCGGCCATCTGAACCTCAATACCCGCCGGCTTACCGTCTGCGTCGGTGTATCGATAAGGCGGGTACTGAAGATACGCCGCGACCTCAAGTGACCCCCTGTCCCTGACGTTACCCGGGAGGGAAATATTCCCCGCCGCCGGCGTCTCACCACCGGAAGCTGAGCCTCCGCTGCAGCCTGCGATTATCGTTGCTATCAAAGCGAAGGCCGTTCCTGCCCCGATCGCCCGAGTTTTGTTGTTGCGAAGCACTATCCCTACCTTCTGGGTGATTTTAGACCGGATGGTCCTTGAATAGTTGCCAAAATGGCCGTATGAACCGATCAGAGTGTGAACCGTTTCCTCGGTTGATTTTTCATCCGTGAGGAGGCTTCCGCGGAGGCCCGTTCTAGTATGGTACTATGTCACATCGAAACTAGCACGTCCTTCACATCACGTCAATGGTTTGCTGGTTTCCCCGGTTCAGTGAGAATAATTGCAAATCTCCGCGATATTTACGCTAGTGACAGCGGTCAGTAGGGAGCTTGCGGTATGGACCATTGCCACACAAGAAGCCCGCACTGCCAAGCCTGAATTTATGGTGCAAAGCATCCGGGGGGCAGACCTGCGGTGGACTGAGCGGTATATGGCTGCTCTTTCAACCCTGGGACTTTCGTTCGAGTCACGTCGAGTCGACACTGCCGTAGTGGACTGTAGATCGGGAGGCGGAAACCGTCCCGTCAGTGCTTTTATGCGCGCATCACCGCAAGCGCGCCGGTCTGGAACACGTAGTTGGAACGGGTGGAGGATCGACACCGCAGTCGCGATCGACCAGCGCGGCCACGGGCCGTTGTTCTCTGGAGAAGAACGCTGAAGCTTTTTAGGAAGTCATTTTCCCTCTCGACCTCATGCAGCCGGGCTTCCAATGCCCTCTATTTCGCCGGATTCCACCGGATGATCATCCGGTTTGCCGGCGCCCTCCGAGTGGCCCTCATTATGCGGCCTCACCCACCGCTTCAGGCGGTTACGGAAATTCCCAGCTCCGGCGCAACGAAGCCAGCGAACGTCCTGAGGAAATCACATGCGCAACGGCATCAGCCCTGATCTCATCGGAATAAGGTTGGTCGAGCAGACATGGACACAATCCTTCAAACTGTCTCTCACATCAGTAGTACACCTCAGCTTGGGCGAACGTGGAGAAGGAAGTGCCCGTACCAGCCGGTGTATTGGTGCATCTGGGAGTGAACCATGCCGGTTTCGGCGGGTCCGTTAACGTGGGCCCGCGCCCGGGAGTAGAGGCGGTTGCCCTTGGTTCCGGCACCGTTGGTCCGAGTCCGCCAGGCACCCGCGCGCAGGGAAGTGACGAGTCTTATCGGCGCGCCATTGCTCGCCCGGCCCGGCGGCGGGGTCGATGATCGTTTCGTTCATGGGAACGGCCAGCACGTAGTGCAAACCTCTGGCTTCAAGCCGGCGGCGGAGCCCCGATTGCTGTCCGGATAATTGCAACGGGAGGTAGATAGGAACACCCGACCTGGGAGGAGGTCCACCCGCCCGAGGGTGTCAGAATACTGGGGGGTGTCAGATGGTTTGTGTAGGAGTTCCGGTCCGCGGTTGATTGGAGAACCCTGTGACCATGATTGATGCCAATGAAGAGTTCAGCGCCGAGCTCGCGGCCAAGGTGGCCGCTGCCGGGGGCATGGAACAGCTCCGGGAATCAGGTGCGTTCGACGAGCTGATGGAGCAGATCGACTCCGGTGAACTGCAAATCGATGGAAAGAACGGGTTCCTGAACCAGATGATCAAGGCCGTTCTGGAACGAGGGCTCAAGGCCGAGCTTTCCGGTCACCTGGGCTACGAGAAAGGAGATTCGGCAGCACGGTTGCTGCCGAATTCACGCAATGGCTCGTATCCCAAGACGCTGGCCAGCCAGGTCGGAGACGTCGAGCTGGCCGTCCCGCGCGACCGGAACGGAACGTTCACTCCGCAACTGGTGCCCAAGGCGGGTGCGGATGCTGTTGCCCCGCTCTTGCTCGAGGTGATCGAGGAATCCGGCGATCAACGGTGCGACGAGATCGGATAGATCCAATGCTGACGGCGTGAGCCTTGTATGTGCCGAGGCGTATCCGAGCAGCAGCCTCAGGGTGTCGCGGTAGGCGGCAACTGTGG
>NZ_JAHHZS010000055.1 GCF_022606295.1 Arthrobacter bambusae | reverse complement strand
ACCCTCAAACCCGGAGACCTGATCTTCACCGGCACCCCCGCCGGCGTCTCAACCATCACCCCCGGCGACACCATCACCGGCGGCATCGACAACATAGGCACCTTCACCATCACCATCGGACCAAAATCCAAAAAACAACCCCAACTCCCGTACAACCCGAAACCCGGTCTCGAACGGACCGGGCACGCCTTCTGAGCCTCGGTTAGCGCCGGAAGGAAATTGATGGAAAGCAAAGAAGAGACCCTGCTGAACTGGCCACCACCAGCCAAAGGGGAAGAGGTTTGGCTTTACAGGGCACGAAACCTTGTTGCCTCAGGCTGGATCGATGACGTGATGCCTGACGGTTCCGGTGTCTGGGTGAACCAGCACGACGCGCGGGGCAGGACGATGGTGCTGGCAGAGGACGTCGATGCGATTCTAAGGAAACGTTCAGCCGAATCTTCAGTCTGGCTGAGCTCCGCCGTAGTTGATAGCTAGAGCACAAGGGCAGCATCCGCTCCCTGCGCTCCAATACGTGCTTCCTAAGTGCTTCGGCGGGAACGGGAACCAACGCGTCCCGCCCCTGAACCCGAACGAACAGCAGGCAGGGATAATGCTCCGGCCCACGCTATGCCAACGCCAACAGCAAATTCCACGACTTGGATGAGGAGACCGATTCATCAGTGAACATGAACCAAATGCCCCCGCTGCCGTCCCTGCCCGCCCGGCGCAACATCCTCACGGTCCTTGGGGCGTCCATGGCCGCAGGACTATGCGCCTGCACAAATGTCACGCCGCCCGCCGCGAAGGCCGACGCCGCCTCCGCCACTGCCTTTTCGGAACCACCCCCGCCGACCTCCCCGATGCCCCTGCAGGCAGCCACCCCGGCCACTGTCCGCTTCACGCCAAGCCCCACACCAACGAAGAAGGCAAGGAAGCACTACGTCCCCGACGTCGGGCTTCCGCCCGTGGAAAACGGCCTCGCTCCGGTAATCACCCGGATCCTTACCAAACATCCGATCGTCTTCCTGACCATTGACGACGGCGGCACCAAGACTGCCGAGATGGTTGCCCTGATGGCAGAGTATGACTACCCCGTATCAATTTTCCTGGCCCGGGCGTTCATTCAGGACAACCCCGGATTCTTCACCCAGTTCGCCGCGCAAGGTAGCCTGATCGAAAACCACACCATCAGTCACAACCTCAACATGGTCCAGCTAAACTACGCGCAACAGCTCGCCGAAATCACCACAATGCAGACCTATGTCAAGGACCAGTACGGGCGGCTGCCCACCCTGTTCCGACCCCCAGGGGGCGCCTATTCCAATCTCATGAGAAAAGCCGTAGCGGACGCCGGGTTGAAGGCAATCATCACCTGGGAAGCCAAAGCCAATGCCGGGCAAATGGACTACCAAGTGGGCAACTCCCTGCGTCCCGGAGACATCGTCCTCATGCACTTCCGACCCGAATTCGCGGCCGATCTCTCAGCCTTCCGCCAGGCCCAGCTCGCTGCTGGCCTCGAGGTAGTCCTTCTCGAAGACTTCCTCGGCGTTGAATAGCATCTGTCCGGCCGGATCGCAGGCGCCCAGACCGGGTGTTGCATTTCGAATCAGACAGCTCAGCGGGACCCCGGCTTGCCGAGGATGGAGGCGAGTGATCCGAGGCGGTTCAGGGCGTCGGCCGCCTTGTCCTGGGACAGGTGGTAGATGGAGAGTTCCAATGCGTAGCCAAATACGATGGGTACTGTCATCGTCCCGAACGTCGAGTCGGCCCCGCGCAAGGCGATGATCAAATGCTTGGGCACCACCGACAGGCTCACCCCCGGAACATCACTGATGACAACCACATCAGCACCCTGAAGCTCGGCATGCTTGGCCAACTTCGCCAACGCCGGATTCGGCTCACGCAGGACAAACGCAAAAAACACATCCCCCTTGCCCAGGGACAGCAGCTTCTCCGGCAGGTCACGGCCCTCGCTGGGCAAATCCACAACATCCAGCCCCAGCCGGCGCAAACGCTTCTCCAACGAGGCAACCAGGATCGGAGCACCATAGACGTAGATCCGCCGGGCATCAATAAGCGTCTGAGCCAAAGCATCCAGACGATCCTGATCGATCGTCTCAACCATCCCCAGCAACGCCTGTGCCTCGTCCTCGACAAGCTTCGCCAACTGATAACCCTTCCGGTCCCGGAACCTGGCCCGGGCCGAAACATCCACCCGCTGCGCCTGCTCCCGCAAATCCCCCCGCAACGCAGCAAACCCGTCATAACCAAGCTTCTGAGCCAAACGGATCACCGTGGACTCATGAACATTCGCCCTGGCCGCCACCTCCGTGGCCGACAAAAAAACCACATCCTTCGAGTCCTGAAGCAACACAGTGGCAGTCCGCCGCTCAGCCGGGGTCAGGTTACCGGCTTCAAGGGACAAGCGGTCTTGCAAAGCCATTCGGACATCTCCTTCAGTGAAATGCAAGCAAAGCTAACATTTGCTGCATTAAATCACAATTCCGCATCACTCGCTGCAGGGTCCGATAAGGGTCGCCATCATGCCCTCTTGGTTGGATCCGGTTCGCGGACCAATTTTTGACGCAGGCTCTTTGACTGCGGGGCCGATTTTGCGTACACGGGCACCCACTTTGCCAGAGCTGCAGCGGCAAACACTCCCAGGATACCGATGGCGAAGAGCCCCCCGGACAAAGAGGTAGCCACTGCGACGATCGACATGACGACCGGCCCGGCCGCATTGCCGGAATCGCCGATCACCCGCCAAATCCCGAGAAAATGTATCCTCCCGACTGCGGGCGCTGCATCTATGCCAAGCGTCAGCATAACTCCGGTTCCCAGTCCATTGCCCAGACTCATGATGATCGCGACAATGCTCAACGACACCAGCCCAGTCGTGAATGGAAGGGCCAAGACAGCCCCCGCAATCAACAGCATCGACGGAGCAGCCATGATTAAGCGTCCGAAACGGTCCATGATCCGGCCGGATGGATAGAACATCAGCGCATCGACGGCGCCGGCGATGCCGAATATGAGGCTGGTTTGCTCCGGGCCAAGTCCAAGGTGCTGGGCCCACAGCGGCAAGAGGGTCTGTTTGGCTCCGCGGACAGCACCGGCCGCAAAGATGGCGAGTCCCAACGTGAGGAAGAGCTTGCGGTTCTCGGTGAGGATCCGGCGGCGGTCTCCGCTGGAGTGTCCCGGATCCTTTACTGCGTGCACACCTGGAACATCCGGGATGACAATAAGCAGGATCACAACGCACACGGCTGTGAACACGGCAAGAATGTACGCCGAGCGCAGTCCGGCAGCGTATATGACCGCGGCACCCAGGAAGGGCCCTATGAATAGCCCGACACGGTGGGATCCTCCCAGCGCCGACATGGCTCTGCCGGTGAACGCGGGGGGAACGACACTCGCCAGGTAAGACTGTCTTGCCAGATAGAACGTCGAGGTCGACATACCGATGACAAGCAAGGCCGCCCCGAGGACTATGGCAGAGGATGCGAAAAAGCACGCAACAAGAGCGCCGATGTCCAGGCATGCGGCGATGATCATCGCTTTCCGGTCGCCGACGCGCTCTGCCAGAAGGGCGGCGGGCACATTTCCGAGGATGCGCCCGATCCCTGACAACGCGAGAAGAAAGCCGGCCGTGGCAGCGGAGGCGCCCAAATCGATGGCGGTGAGCGCTATGACCGGTGCGATCGCCCCGTTTCCGATTTCGTACACCATGGCTGGCAGAAACACCGATGGTGCCAGCGACCGGAGCGTGGGTACGGTCACCGGCTTCGTGCTGTCTGGACTTAGAGGATCATCTTCTGGCCTTTTCAAATTGGATGTCTCTTTCAGAATGCTCGGCTTAGCGGTTTGGAGTGCCCTTACCGTTAGTGCTTTCGGGTCGTTATCCTCACGGAGGCGATGGCAAGCCGTCGTCCTGCCACCGCCTCCAGGGAACTATGCGGGCTGGTTTTGGCTGTTGGCCGTGATTGGGAATTCGCATCCGAGATCCCGCAGCCTGGTCTCCCAGTGGGTGCGGTCATCGGTTCCGGCCTCTATTTTTGCGAGGGACAGGAGCTCGGCACGGTGCTTCGCCTGCGCTCCCAGCAGCACGGTTTCGAGTTCGTCGAAGGGGACGCATAACAGTCCGTCCTCGTCGCCGATAACCAGGTCCCCTGGCTCGACAACCATGCCGTTGATGCTGACCGGTATGTTGATTTCTCCGGGACCGTCCTTGTACGGTCCGCGGTGGGTGACTCCTGCCGCGTAGACGGGGAAGTCACCGGCGCTGATGACCGCAAGGTCACGCACGGCGCCGTCGATTACCAGCCCCGCGACCCCGCGCATTTGGGCAGACCTGAGCATCATCTCGCCAAAGATGGCGTTCGTGAGGTCGCCGCCGGCGTCGACCACGATAACGTCACCAGGTTCGGCGAGGTTCAGCGCCATGTGCAGCATCAGGTTGTCGCCCGGGCGGACTCTGACGGTCAGCGCGGGGCCGGCGAGGCGGCCGCAAGCGTGGAGCGGGCGCAGCCGGGAACCGGCGGCGGTCATGCGCGACATCACGTCGCTAACGTTTGCGACCGGTAGGTCGCTGTACCGTTGAACGGTTGCAGAGTCGACCTTTCGAGACCGGGGCAGAACGCGAAATCCAACGGTCATCGCTTCGCCGCCTTGTTCTCGGGAAGCTCTTCTGCCGGTTCGGTTATGGGGTAGCAGAAGATGTCCCGGGGATTCACATGCAGGAAGACCCGTTCACTTGCGGTGGTGGTTCCCCGCTCGCCCCGGCACAGGAGGCGGTGCCCGCCGAACCCGACCTGGAGAAGAACGAATTCCCCGCGGAAGCTGTTGAGCAGCAGCGGGACCTGCCAGACGTTTGGACCCGAACCGGGGTCAAACTCCGAGGTGCGCAGGGACTCTGTCCGCAGATAGACCTCAACCTCCTGGCCGGCGCGGAGCTGACCCGTTCGGTTCAGGACAGTCATGTCAGGTCCGTCGTCGATGGCCACGGTGGCCCCGTTTCCGGACGTGGTGGTAACCCTGCCCCTGAGGCGGTTGGTTGATCCGATGAAGCCTGCGACGAATGCGGTCGCAGGTTGTTCCCAGATTTCCTCGGGGGTCCCTAGCTGCTCGACTCCGCCGTCGTTCATGACAAGAATGCGTGAGGAGATGCTGAGGGCTTCATCCTGATCGTGGGTGACAAAAATGGCCGTGAAACCCATCGCATTTTGGAGTTCGAGGAGTTCGAGCCTCATGCCTTCACGCAGCTGGGTGTCCAGATTGCTCAGTGGTTCGTCGAAAAGAACGAGTTTCGGACTTCCCGCGACGGCACGGGCCAGAGCGACACGTTGCTGCTGTCCACCGCTGAGCTGTCCGATGCGCCGGTCGCGTTCGTTCCATAGGCGCACACGGCGCAACGCTTTTTCTGTTTCGGCAATGATTTTTTCTTTCGGCATGTTCTTGACGCGCATCCCGAAGGCGATGTTCTCGTAAACGTCCATGTTCGGCCACAGGGCGTACTGCTGGAAGACCATCGACAGCCCGCGTTTCTCCGGCGGCACCAGAACGTCATGCTGTCCGCTGTTATGGGAGAACACCGTACGCCCTGCGATGGCAATCGAGCCGCTGTCCGGCTGCTCAAGCCCGGCGATCGAACGTAGGGTTGTGGTTTTCCCGCACCCACTGGGACCCAGGAGGGAGACAATCTCGCCGCGGCGCACGTCGAGGTCAAGTCCTCGGATAGCGACCTTGCCGTTGTCGTAGGTCTTCCGGAGACCGCGTATGCTCAGCTGGGCCTCCGCGGCGCCGTCAACTTCGGAAAGTGGATCGATCATTGTCGTATGGGTTTTCATTTCGTTCTCGTTTTCGTTTGACGACCCACGACAAATCGCAGGCCAAGGTTGGCCAGGGCGACGACAACGAAGATCATCACCATGTTGATGATTCCGACTGCCATGGCCGGCGAGACGCGTCCGCCTTGGAATAGCTGCCAGAAGACGACGGAGAGCACCATGGAACCTGAAGTGAACAGGATCAGGGAAGCCGAGAGCTCACGCATAACGTGATAGATGACGACGGTCCCACCCGACAGCAGCGACGGAATGATATTCGGTAGCACGATAGACCGCGTTACCTTCGATTCGCTGGCCCCGGCGACCCGGGCTGCTTCCTCCATGCCGGTGTCCAGCTGTGCCACTGCGTCGACGGTGGCGCGGATACCCAGCGGCAGGAACAACGCCACGTAGGCAAGAAGGAGGATCCAGCTTGAGCCGTAGACGCCAACCCGGAGCACGATCCACATCCAGAGCAAGGCGAGACCGAAGACGATGTGCGGGATGGCAATCGTCAACGAACCTACCTGGTCCAGGATTTTGCCGAATCGGGGGTTGCGCAGGTAGGTCCGGGCAATTGCAACCGAAAGCAGCATCGCGATTATCGCTGCTCCGATCGACAGCACCAGAGAATTCACGACGGCCCCGACCGCACCCGGGAAGGTGATGAGATCCTGGTAGTTGGCGAACGTCCATGGGGCGGAGAAGTCAGGAGAAGGGTAGGCCTTGAGTGAGCCGGCAATCAGGGCAAACGCCGGAATCACGACGGCGAGCAGCAGGTACAGTCCGCAGCCCACCGTGGCGATGACCCGGATGGGACGCGATGACCGTGCCCCTTGTTGGCTCGTGCCCCTGCCTCCGACTGTGGCGTAAACCCGTCCTTTGAGCATTCGGCGGTTCAGCAAGAGTCCCAGCACGCTCAGCGTCATGAGGAACAGCCCCATGACGGCGGCTTTATTGGGGTTGCCCGGGAACTCGCTGACAAAGACCAGCAGCTGCGAGGAAATCGTCGCGATATGCGACGTCGGGCCGAGCGTCGCAGGAATGGTGAACTCGCCCAGACAGTTGACGAACACGATCAGAGCGGCTGAGAGGAGGCCGGGTGCGGCGACCTTCAGGACGATCTTTCGCATCGTCTGGAACTTGCTCGCGCCGACGGTCCAGGCGGCTTCCTCTAGAGATGTGTCCACGGCGAGCAGTGCGGGCCGAATGTAAAGGTATGCCATCGGTACGTGGGCGAGCCCCATGACCCAGATGATCCCCGGAAGGCTGTAAATGTCATAGGTTGGCAACCCTAGGTAAGCAAACCATGCGTTCACGAATCCGACCTGGGGCGACAGCATCATGATCCACGCGAATGCGATCAGAACAGGTGGCACGTAGGCGGGCAAAACGACCAGGGAGTTGAAGAACTTCGCGCCCGGAATCCTTACCCGGAGGATGGCCACGGCGAGGCCCAATGCAACAAGGAATCCGATTACGGCTCCGCCGATCGCCAGGAGGACCGTGTCGCGGAGATAACCCAAGAACTCAGGGCTGGCCAGGAATCCGAAGTTCGCCAGTGTCCAGTCGCTGCGCAGACCAGGAGCAGCGGAACGGAAACTACCGTAGATCAGGTATCCGACCGGGGCGATGATGAGTACGCCCAGAACGATCAGCAGCGCTACCCCTCCGGGAAATCCCCTCAGCGGGCCACGGCCCAGCGGTTTGATCTTCACCGGCGGAGTGTCCACCGGCTCCAAGGGAACGGTGTCTAGGAGTGAGCTCATGTCCCTGCCTCCCTCATACGAGCGTAAATATTCGATTTCATATCTTCGCTAGCCCCCGAGTTTCTTCAGGATGGATACCGAGAGATCCGGCTGCTGTTCGGCCTGCTTGGCCTGGTCAACGTCCAGCAGTTTCACATCGCTGAAGGGCTTGCGCTCGGCCGGGAACCCGGGGATGTCAGGCCAGGGGCTGTATTCAGAGAGGGCAACGCTGCTGACCTTGCTAGCATCCTTGCTGGCCAGGAAGGTCAGCAGAGCTTTGGCGCCGGACGGGTTCGGTGCGGTCTTGACTAGCATGTTGAAGTTCAGGGCCGTGGCATCGCCTTCGGTAGGAACGATGACCTTCAGCGGTGCGCCCTTGCCCATCTCAATGTAACTGGCATCGTCGGTGGTGATGGCGATGGCCTTCTCCCCAGATTCGACGGCCTGTACCTGTTGGTTGGATGTGGCATATAGAACCGGCTTCTGGGTGGCCAAGGCATCAATGTATGACGGGCCGAGGTCCTTGTTGTTCATCAGTTGCCAATAGGTCTGGTAAGCCCCGGAGTTCTTTGTCGGATCCAGGAGACCGATCTTGCCTTGCCATTTGGGATCTTTCAGATCGGCCCAGGATTTTGGCTCCTGGCCGGCCGGGACAAGCTTGGTGTTGACCGTTATCGAGGAGGTGATTACGCGGGTGGAAAATGTGTATCCGTCGGGCATGATGAAGCGCGAGGGGAACCCGGCGACGACTTCGGGGGGCAGTTTCGTGACCAAGTCACCCTGGATTACCGTCTGCGCCAGCCCGTAGCCAACGACAGAGAACACATCGGCTTGGTTGACCCCGGCTGCCTGCTCCTGCTGGAAACGCTGGAGCAGGGGCAATGCCTGCGTAGTCTGCAGGACAACGCTGACTTTGCACTTGGCTGTGAACGCATCAACGAGCTTCTGGGCAGACGCCTTGTCCTGCGTGGTGTACCAGTTGACGGTGCCGCTGGCCCCGCATGGCGTCGAGGAGTTGTTTCCCTCGGCCGCTGGGGTGCCAGCGCATCCAGCCAGCACCAGGCTGAGGCTGGCGACTGAAGCGGCTAGAAGCGTCTTTGCTCCGATTTTCATGATTTTCCATTCGTCTGAGTGAGTTGTTACCGGCGGCCCGTCCGGGCTTCGGTGCGGGTCTGGAGGTATCGGAGACCGTGATGCAGATCTCCCTTCGCTGGAATGAATACGATGCTAGCATTCCCTGCGAACCTTCACAAGGCTGCTAGCAAATCCTGCAGTTTGAAGTTTTATTGGGACGTCTTGGCGCGGGGTCTCCTGTAGACACTGAACCCGTCCGCCCTCAGGAGCAAGGTCCTTCCCAAGCCGCGATCACGGATTAGCCACAGAACGCTGCCATCGAGGGCGACCATGTCAACCGTTCCTGAAGCCACGGTCCGCGGCCCTTGGTGTATCTGGACGCAGTCCCCTCGGGAGAGGTCCGGCCAGTGGGTGACTGGCCGGCCGACTACGCCCCGGAGCGGAGGGATTATCAAAGACATGAACTTTTCGTCCTTTCTGCTGTCGCCACCCGGTCAGGCGGATTGCCCCCGGCCATCCGTCACCACCGGCGTTCCCAGCCGGCCGAGGATCGAGGCGAGTGATCCCAGGCGATTCAGGGCGTCGGCCGCCTTGTCCTGGGACAGGCGGTAGATGGAGAGTTCCACTGCGTAACAGAACACGATGGGGACTGTCATCGTTCTGAACATCGAGTCGGCACCCCGCAAGGCGATGATCAAATGCTTGGGCACCACCGACAGGCTCACCCCCGGAACATCACTGATGACAACCACATCAGCACCCTGAAGCTCGGCATGCTTGGCCAACTTCGCCAACGCCGGATTCGGCTCACGCAGGACAAACGCAAAAAACACATCCCCCTTGCCCAGGGTCAGCAGCTTCTCCGGCAGGTCACGGCCCTCGCTGGGCAAATCCACAACATCCAGCCCCAGCCGGCGCAAACGCTTCTCCAACGAGGCAACCAGGATCGGAGCACCATAGACGTAGATCCGCCGGGCATCAATAAGCGTCTGAGCCAAAGCATCCAGACGATCCTGATCGATCGTCTCAACCATCCCCAGCAACGCCTGTGCCTCGTCCTCGACAAGCTTCGCCAACTGATAACCCTTCCGGTCCCGGAACCTGGCCCGGGCCGAAACATCCACCCGCTGCGCCTGCTCCCGCAAATCCCCCCGCAACGCAGCAAACCCGTCATAACCAAGCTTCTGAGCCAAACGGATCACCGTGGACTCATGAACATTCGCCCTGGCCGCCACCTCCGTGGCCGACAAAAAAACCACATCCTTCGAGTCCTGAAGCAACACAGTGGCAGTCCGCCGCTCAGCCGGGGTCAAGGACCCTCCTTCGATGGCTAGTCTTTCTTGCAGTGCCATGCAGATTTCCCTTCACATTGGTGACATTTATGCTAGCGTTTACTGCATCGCTTCACAAGCTTGCGTTCTTTACCTGCAGAACGTTTCTCATCACGCTGAAAGGTCGCCAATGATTGTCGATGCCCATAGCCACGTGTCCCTCTCCTGGTATGAGCCGGTCGAGACCCTGCTTTTCCAGATGGACCAGAGCAATGTCGACAAGGCAGTGCTCGTCCAAATGTGGAGCGAGCTGGACAACGGTTACCAGACAGAATGTGTGCGTCGGTTCCCAGACCGGTTCGCTTCAGTCGTCATGGTCGACACCGAGTCTTCAGATGCGGTCAGCGATCTCAAACGGCTCGCGGACGAAGGCGCTAAGGGCGTCCGCATGCGTCCCCTGACCCGGTCAACCGGCAACGATCCTCTGGCCCTTTGGCGTGCCGCCGAGAAGCTCGGTATCAGTGCCAGCTGCGTGGGATCTCCGAACGCGTTCGCCTCGGAGGAATTTGAGCAGGCGATCCGTGAAGTGCCCAACCTGCCAATCGTCATTGAGCACATCGGCGAGATACTTCCGGCGGACCCGGGCTACGATCCGGCCGTCGCAGACCGCATATTCAATCTCTCGAGGTTCGACAATGTCTACATCAAGATCCACGGGCTAGGCGAGTTTGCTGTCCGCAACCGCCGGCCTACCGACGGTTTCCCCTTCCTGCGGCCGGTCCCGGATCTCATCACACGCGCCTACAGCAGTTTTGGGGCGAACCGGATGATGTGGGGAAGTGACTACCCGCCGGTAAGCAAGCGCGAGGGTTACGCGAATTCGCTGACGTTCGCACGCCGAGAGCTTGCACACGTCCCCGAACACGATCTCAACATGATCTTCGGTGGCACCGCGGCGTCCCTCTACGGGCTCGGATCCGCATCCGAGCTGCCGCTACGATCTGGATCAGGGCGGAGATAGTGACAAATTGGCCAGCCTTCGAGTCGGGAGGCACCGAACAAGACGACCGCCGGCCTGTCGGTACGTCCGTGGAATCTGAATTCCAACCGGAGAACAAGATCTGGTCCGCACACAAGAGCGGTCGGACCGCGTTCGGCATGTCCATCAAGGCCGCATCGGTGCGCAACCTCGAAGCTGCGCGGCACGCGGGGCTGGACTTCGTCCGGATCGACCTCAGCGGAAATTCCGTTCCGATCGGAGCTGTTGGGAACCTGGTCAGACACAGCCTGGACATAGGACTCACCCCGGTTGTACGCGTCGCGAGCGCGAACCAAATCAGACCTGTGTTTGCCGCCGGAGCCCTCGGGGTGACGTTACCCAACATTGCCAACAGCGGACAGGCCGCCGAACTGGCCGAACTGTGCCGACGCGAAGGGGGGCACCTCGGCGACCAACTCCTTGTCTCGGTACAGATCGAATCAGTGGAAGCACTCGCAGATGTCCGTACGATCGCGGCGATCCCTGGCATCCACATGCTGCAGTCCGGACGCAACGATCTTGCAAAGTCCATGGGTCTGCCGGGCCAGCCGGAACACTTCCGCGTGCTCGAGGCCGAAGAGCTCATAGCGAAAGCCGCGAGCGAAGCTGGAAAGCTACTCTCGCTGCACTTTGCGCCGGGACAGCATTCCATCCAGCAAGCACAAGCCTGGCTAGCCCGGAACATCTCATGTCTGACGATCGGCGCCGACACACAAATACTCGACGAGGCCGTTCGAAACCGCGTGCAATCCATCCGTCAAAGCCTGTGGTCACCCCCAGCGAAAGCCTAGAGGAAACCCCGGGCATTCCGGCACGGAATCGACAAACACACCCCGAAAGGACTATCCAAATGATCGTGGACAGTCATTGCCACACCTCCGACCGTTGGTACGAGCCCGTAGAAGTTCTCGTCGCACAAATGGACCGCCTCAACATTGACGCCGCCGTCCTGACTCAGTATTCGGGACAGTTCGACAATTCCTACCAGGCCCAATGCGTCTCCCGCTACCCAGGCCGCCTTGTGTCCGTGGTCGTGGTTGACGTCAATTCAGCCGACGCGCCCAACCACCTCACGGAATTGGTGTCAGCTGGTGCGGTGGGCGTGCGCCTGCGGCCTATGGACCGTTCACCCGGCATCGACTCTCTGGCCGTGTGGCGCAGGGCGTCGACCCTTGGCATTACCGTGACTTCGCTCGGGACGCCGGCTGAATTCCTGAGCCCAGAGTTCCAGGAAGTGTTGGAAACGTTCCCCGACCTCCCGGTCATCATCGAGCATCTGGGAACCCGCGGCGAAACAGGACATCAATACACGCCCGAGAAGGCAGCCGAGGTCTTCGGGCTCAGTCGCTTCAACAATGTCCACCTCAAATTTCACGGTCTCGCCGAATTCTCGCCGCGGGTGCCGGACAGAACCTCACGTGCACGATTCATCAGGCCGCTGCGCCCGCACCTTCACCTCGCCCTCGATGCCTTCGGTTCAGACAGGCTCCTGTGGGGCAGCGACTTTCCGCCGGTAAGTGCACGCGAAGGGTACGAAAGTGCACTCATCGGCCCGATGCAAGCCCTAAGGGAACTCGGGGCAACAACCACCGAAATTGACAAAATGTTTGGTCATAACGCATCCCTGCTCTTCCGCATTCCGCAGAAAGAGTCCGCATCGGTCGCTCAACCCGGGGGACTCGATGCATCAACTCGATAGGAAATTGACCGGAAAACTGCCGGTAATCGGGGCCCAGCACCAACCACGTGTCGAAGGGGCAGACCCGAGCATCATCCTTCGACTGGCCAGCCACTCGACAGCTGATCTCTCGGACCTCGTCGGCAGGTTATATACGATGACACCGGAAATCCGGCCACTTTACACCCCGTGCCCGCGCATGGCGGGCACGGCCGTTACGGTCCGAACTGCCCGGGGTGACAACCAAGCAGTCAAAGACGCAGTCGCGGACATCCAAACAGGCGACGTGCTGGTCATCGACGCCCAAGGATTCACCGGATGGTGCAGTGGAGGATACGGAATGCTCCGCGCCGCCACTGCGGACGGCAAGCTCGCAGGCGTCATTGTCAACGGCGCCTACCGCGACATAGCGGAATTTGAGGTGGCCGGCCTGCCGATCTACGGCATCGCCACCAGCCCCGCAACGGGCCCGAAACTTGGCCCCGGACAGATCAACGTCGCCGTAAGCTGCGGCAACGTCATCATCAATCCCGGAGACGTGATCATCGCCGACGCCGAGGGAGTAATCGTGGTTCCCCACTCGCAAAGCGAAGTCATCGCAACGGTCGCAGATGAGAAGCGAGCGTCCTGATCGCCGACACCGACAGGCGACGTCCGCTGTATCTCGCTGCGTTGATGGGCCCTTCATCAGAAGTGCAGAAAATTTGTCCAGAATCCCAACCGGAGAAAACATGACAGAATCACTGGCTGAACTTGTCCTCTCACTAGAGGCCACTGACAGAGCAGAGCTTGACCGCCGCCTCGAAGAGGCAGAACGGATCATGCGCACTCACGCGATGAACAATCGTCGGGGCGGAGTCCTCATCACCAGGACGGGATTAAACTCCTTCACCGTCGAAGTCAGCGAAGACGTTCCTTTCGGACTCACAAGACAGCGCCAAGACTGGTAGGCGCCAAAAGACACCCGTCTCCCGTCGGGGAGGCTACAGGGCACCTCCCCGCACCAGATCAACCAGCGTCGGGTGGCAGAAAACAATCCTCAAACCCAGATATTCCACCGTCCGCCTTTGGATCAAGTCCGTTCAGAAAGAGGTTTCCGTGAACCAAAA
>NZ_JAHHZS010000054.1 GCF_022606295.1 Arthrobacter bambusae | reverse complement strand
GGCCGACCGACCGTGGTGCGCCGATAGCAGCTGCACAGCAAACGCCGCAGTTCGGCAGGCTCGAGTCCTTTCGGGCAAGCCTGACAGCCGCCAACCCGCCACCTATGCACCGCTGTGGCCAGCGACATGGGCACCTGACCGGTGACATGCAACCAGCCCCGCAGCGACCGCAACGAGCACACGATCAACTTCGCCGACCCGACGTTGAGGAAATCGTCGACGTCGGCCGAGTAGCTGAGCCGGGCGCGCATCTCTTCCGTCACGGGTTCCACCGAGGTGGCCGGGTCATCGGCTTGAGGCCTATTGCTTGGCCGGCGCCGTCGCGGGCGACGTCGATCGCGAACGGAACCGCCGAGAAGCTCGCGAGTCCGTTGCCGAAGAAGCCGCCGATGCCGCCGGAGGGGCGGTGGTCCACGAGGACTTGGAATCCTTCCCAGCTGTCCCGTTGACGCCGGATCATCACCCCGGTGTCCGCCGGGCAATCGGGGCGCATCTCAAGGAGCAATTCGAAGTCCCCGAACGCCTGGTCGCTGACAAGGTAGCCGCCGTAGCCGCTCCCGGGTGAGTCCTGCTCGCCGATCAGGACGCCGTCCTCGACCTTCCAGCGGGCAGGATTCTTTTCCGTCTCTACGGGGCGCTGAAGTCCCAGGCTGTCGAAGTGCTCAAGGACGCTCGGGCCGCCGGGATACACCGAGCCATAAATGCGAGGCGCCGTGTGCCACCCGGCCAGGCTGACGCCGTCGAACAGCGGGACGAACCCGTCGTCTGGGGTTACAGGGTGGACGGGTATGCGATGAATGCGAACCGTTTGCCATCCGGGGCCCAGCTGTTGCAGTTCATGGTGCCCTGTCCGCCGAATAGTGTTACGACGGTGCGGGGTTCGCCTCCGTCGGCGGGCAGCATGCGCAGTTCGACCTCCGTGTCGGCGGGGTGACTGATGGTGCCGGGCGGGTAGCTTAGGACGCCGATAGGGACCTGGTGTTACGCGTCGCAGTTTTTGGCAGTAGGGGCGTCTCTGGCGATGACGAGGCAGGTTTTTCCCGTGGTGTCTTGATTTAGTGCCGTCAGTGGCGTCAGGCTGACGAGGTCCGGATAAGGCGAACGGCCGCGTGGGAGTTTCGAAGCACCACGCCGGCCGTTGGCTGCGCAGCAACGGTGGGCGGTCCGCCGGGCTGCTCAAACGTATTGGTGACAGGGAGATCGAGCTCTCCCAGCGAGCATCATCGATAAAGACCCCCAACTCGGCTAGGAGCGAAGAATAAACCCCAAAGGCATAACCGCTTACCCAGTTGTACTCTACCTATCTCATCAGATGAATCACGCAGCCCCTCTGTCGCGTCTCAGTTTTGTTGGCCAGAATCTCAGTTAATCTGGCCACCTACTGATCCAGGCCTCCTGCCTCACTCAAGTTGGCCACGGCAACTCAACAACTTCTCAGCCCTCACAAAAGCCGTCAGCTTGCCCTACGGCCGTAACACGTACCGAATGGCCAACAAAATTGAGACAACTACGACGCGAGGCGTCTCAATTTATCTGGCCAAACCGCAGGTCAGCATGGCCAACAAAATTGAGACCGGACAACCCGGACCCAACGCCGCAGAAAAGCAGCCGGGGCCGGATCGTGGCAGTGACCGAGGCGCCACCGTCCTGATGTTGTTCGGACAAGGACCCTGGAACGCGTGAATCAGACGTCAACAGCGCCATGTCACTGTCTGGCTTCGATGACGTCGTCGACTTTAAGGGCCATTGAGACGCGCATGAGGTCGGAAACGCGTGAAAGGTTAAGAGCGAGGAGATCCTCGATCCGTCGGCGGGCTTCGACGACGATGTCCTCCGGAACATGGAGCTGCTGCGCCGTATTACTCGCATTGAGATTATTGTGAATGAGAGCTGACAAGGTCGGCAGGAGCGACGGATCTTCGGCTAAGTCGTTGGCACGTAATGGGCCAAGCACCTCGTCCGCGAAGCGGCTCAGGGCGGATACATCCGGGAGCTGAAGCAGAAGCCCAGTCAATCCTAGATCGCTCAACACCAGCGTCCCGGGAGAACGTTGGCGCAAGGCTGCGAGCTCAATGGCTCCGCGGGCCGTTGCAAACGCCGCCGGATAGTCAGCGATGCTAGTGACCGGTCCCGTGATGGCAGCGTGCGCGCGATCCGTGCTTTGCGAGCGTTCTGAAGGAATCCGCCTGACTTCGTCGCCGATGCCTCGCACTTCGTCGATCGGCGTCGTTGGCCCCAGTGGCCAGAGAGCGACAACGTACCCCTCGTGAGATCCGAGCAGCGGTTTTGGTGAGACTTGTCGTACCATCCGCGCGAAGGTGGCGGCGAACCAGTAGGGTAGAGCGCCCTCGTTACGGGGTTCAATTCGGACTGCGACGACCGCGTGGGGAAGTGACAGATCGTGGCCGAGGCGTTCGGCTTGGGCTAAGAGCGCTGCGGAGTCGTGTCCTTGACCTGACAGAAGCCCGGAGACAATCTCCCCAGTGCCCCGCCACTCTGCCTCGGTCGCCGTCCGGGTCCGGAGGAGTTCCAGAGCCAGGGGCGCCGCGGCCCGTTCCAACGCCTGGCGATCCAGTGGTCGGAGCTCGGAGACCTTCCCGCTTGTCCAAATCCACGCGACCACGTTCTCCTTGATGATCACAGGAACCCGAACAGCAGTCCGCGTCCCTGTTGTATCCGGTAGATCCATATCGGCCAGCAACCCGGCATTGTCTTTGGGCACGACGGGGAGAGGGAGGCCAGCCGCGTCCGCGAGGAGGGCAACCGGGAGCGAAACGCCATCACGTTCGGTGTTGTAGAGGATGGTCCCATTGGTATCGGACACGGCGACGGGACGATTCAGGATCTCTGCCAGGGCTCCGCCAAGAGCAATGACTCCGCCCCCTTCGAGCGTGAGAGTCGTCAGCCGCTCGTGGATCGCGTCGGCTTGCTTTTGCAGTTCATACTGCTCCTTAAGTGACTGATTTAGCTCGTTGAGGGCCGCGATCCTGTCCGCCTGTTCGGACCGGAGACGACTTGTGGTGATGGCTATGGCCGCTTGGTCTGCCAGCATCAAAAGGCGCGATTCTTCTTCTTTGGTGAAGTGATGGGTTGATCGGGTGTAGCAGTTAAGGGTCCCGAGTGTTTCATCGGCGGAATTCAAAGGAACGGAAATCATGGAGGATACACCTTGGTCTCTTATCGCAGTTCTCCAAGCGACTAGCGTCGGATTACTTCCGAAGTCTTCGATCTGCACGGGTACGCCCAACGCGAACGCCTGGCTCGAAGCCGTGGGGGTGTGAGGGCCGTGAAGACGGAGCGGGTGAGTTGCATTTGCTTCTCGGATGAAGTCGGCCGAGAGGCTGTAGGAGCCTTCGATCACAAGGACTTGCGACGCCACATCCGGGATAGTGATCGCGCAGAAGTCATAGGACAGCAATTTGCAGGCGGTCTTGGCGATCAGGTCCAACAGCTCGTTCAACGAAACGCCACGGTTGAGCGCCGCACTGATATAGGCCAGCGCCTGCAGCCATTCTTTAAGATGCTGGGCCATACGATCGGGTCCCATTTTCACACTTAGAGTTTTTCACGGTTTCCCCTGAACGAGCGAGACTTTCCAGCGTTGGACGTCAGGCAGTTGTGTGCCTCTCAACGAGTCCGCGGACCGACGCAGCCATCGCCTATTGGCAGCCTGCGGGAGTTCGTCGGCGATGAAACGGTATCCGAAGGCGGGATCGTCGTCGTGGATGTCCAGGGCGGCGTTGACGAGGTACGCCTTGACCCAGTCCCGTTCCTTCACCGGGCTGTCCCTCCACCCTGACTTCGGTCATTCGGTTTAGTGCTTGGCCCGCGGGTTCCGGATTGCGTTGAGGACTGCTTGTTTGTCGGCGGGGATGGCGGGCGGGAATGTCTGCTCGGTGCCGTTGATCGCGATGGTGGCTGAACGAAGCGGCCGTAGTTGGCGGATCAGGTTGCGGATCGCGAGCCCGGTCCGGTTTTGTGCTTCGCGGCTGAGTGCCAGCGCGGTGAACACGATGGTCAGGTGGGCTTCGTTCGCTTCCTTGGTGCGGTGGAACATGGGCCGGGCTCGTAGGTCGGTCTTGGTCATCCGGAAGGACTGCTCGACATGGTTGAGTCGGCCTGGGGCGCGGTGCCGCGGCTTCTCGCGGTCCGTTTCCCCAGGCCGCTCGCCGAACCCGCCGTGCGGCTCTCACCGCAACGGGCTCTCCGTGGTCTCTGCCGTGAGGCTTGTTCGGAGAGCGGCTTCCCAGGGGGTGGGGACGTTGCCCCGGTAGCGATACCGACGGATCGGGATCGTGGCGGGGTTGAACATCTCGATCCCGTCCGCGCTGATCGGATGCCACCGTCCCGTGGGGTCGGTGAGCCAGCGACGGACGTCCTTCCACCTCCAGCGGCGCCGGGTTCGCATCATTCGCACAATCCGCCACCAGATAAACCGGTGAAGGTGTTCGAAGACACGTTGGGCGATACCGTGCTTGAAGTAGTTGGACCACCCGCGCGTGATCTGGTTGATCCGGATCAGCAGGGCCCCTAGGTCCGACTGTGACGTTCTGGGGGTCAGGGCACGGATCTTCGCCTTCACTGACGGGAACGGACGGTCGGCGAAGAAGGTGTAGACGTACCACTTGTCGCTTCCTTGCTTGCGGCGCCACTGGATGTGGAACCCGAGGAAGTCGAACCCCTGGCCCATGTGTACGATCCGGGTCTTCTCCTCCGAAAGGTTCAGACCCATCGGTGGGAGCACCTCGGCGATCTCTTCGCGCAACGCCTCGGCGTGCCTGCGTTCTCCAGACACCATCACCACGAAGTCGTCCGAATATGAAGAGTCCCGGATTATGCCGACCTCGGAGCCGGATCCCTTTTGCGGTAAGGAATCCGGGCCGGGGTGGTCGGAATAATACGGTGCGGGGCGATGCGTGCTGTTTTGATACTTAGGCCGTCATGGCGGCGGTCTGACTATCAGGAGGATCGTGATGGAAACAGATGAGAGTCCCGAGCTGTCGTCAGCGTCGGACGATCTGTTGGATGACTATCGACGGTGGCTGCGCCAGGAGCGGGGGCTGGCTGCCGAATCGGTGCGCTGTTACATACAGCACTCGAAGAAGTTCCTGGACTCGTTGCGCGGACCGGTGGAGATGTCGTTGGCCGGACTTTCGCCGGCCGATGTCACCAACTGTGTGATCAATGCCAGCGTCCAGTCGGGCAGCGTCTGGACGCGAAGGCACAGGTGACAGCATTGCGGTCATGGCTGCGGTTCGCGCATATCCGCGGATTGACGCCTGTTGCTCTGGCGCCGGCGGTGCCGGGAGTTGCCGGATGGCGACTTAACCAGATTCCCCGGGCTCTGGCCGGCGGGCAGGTGGAAGCGCTGCTGGGCGGTCATGAGACGAGCACCCACACCGGGCTGCGCGACAAGGCTCTCCTGACGCTGCTTGCGGTGCTGGGTTTGCGCGGCGCCGAAGCCGCGGCACTGGAGCTTACCGATCTTGACTGGTGCGCGGGCCTGATCACGGTCACAGGCAAGGGCTCACGCACCGAACAGCTCCCGCTGCCGGCCAGGGCGGGGAAGGCCATGGCCGATTACGTGATGCACGCCCGCCCGACCGGGACCGGCTGCACCGCGCTGTTCCTGACAGACCGCCGCCCGTCCCGGCAACTGACTGCCGGTGCACTACGCCAGATCATGCGCCGGGCCTGCGCCAGAGCGGGAATCGGCAACGCCGGTGCGCACCGGGTGCGTCATACCCTGGCCACTGACCTTCTGCGGGCCGGAGCGTCACTGCCCGACATCGGTCAGGTGCTGCGTCACCGCAGTCAGCTGGCAACGAGTGTCTACGCGAAAATCGACCCGGAGCGGTTACGCCCACTGTCCCGCACCTGGCCTTCCGGAGCTGCTATCGAGGACGTGCTGCAATGAGCACGCCACTGCGGGTTCATGCCGAAGACTATCTGGCGATGCGCAGGGCTCTCGGGTTCAAGCTCACCACGTTCGGGCAGACACTCTTCAGCTTCATTGGCTACCTCGATGATGAACAGGCCACGGTCATCACCTCTGATCTGGCGGTGGCATGGGCCAGAGCCACCCCGCGGTCCGTCCGGGAGGTCCGTTGGTCTCGCCGGCTCATGGTGGCCTGGATCTTCGCCCGGCAAATGAAGGTGCTCGATCCTAGCGACCGAGGTTCCGGCTGACGATATTCTGATCCATCATTACTGCCGGGCCACCCCGCACCTCTATGCCCCGGAGCAGATCGCCGCCCTCTGCCGGGCCGCGGACAGGCTGCAGCCTCGGCTCCGGGCACATACCTGGGTGACGCTCATCGGGCTGCTGGCGGTGAGCGGCCTGCGCGCCGGGGAAGCCTGCCGGCTCGACGACACACCGACGTTGATATCAGCGCCAGGATCCTGCGGGTCAGGGATTCGAAATTCGGCAAATCCCGTGACGTTCCCATCCATGAAACGACCGTGACGGCTCTGAAAGACTACGCCCAGGTCCGGAACCGCTTACGTGTGAATGCGACGACAGACGCGTTTTTCGTCTCCGGGCGGGGAACACGTCTAAACCGCTCCAATCTCGAGAAAACCTTCGCGGTGCTCCGGAACCATGCCGGACTTGACACCGTTGACAGGCCCGTCCGCCACGGCTGCATGATCTGCGGCACTCCTTCGCCACCGCGACCCTGATCGACTGGCACCGTGCCGGGCAGGACGTCCAGCCAGGGTTGCCGCTGCTGAGTACCTATCTTGGCCATGCGGACCCGAAATCGACGTACTGGTATCTGACCGGCGCACCGGAACTGCTGGAACTGGCCGCCCACAGGATCAGCGGCGTCATCGGAGGAACCGATGAGTGACCTGGCTCCGCTGCGGCCTACCGGGACCCGTTCACCCTCCTTTTGTCCTTTGCCTCCGGACGGACACACCGCGCCCCGCACGAGCTGGACGTTGAGGATCTGAACGCGGACATGATCGCGGAGTTCCTGACCTATCTGGAAAACGACAGTGGAACGCCCCATCGACCAGGAACACACGGCTGGCCGGGATCCGCTCGTTCTTCCGTTACGCCTCCTACCGCGCCCCGGAACATGCCGGGACGATTGCCGCGTTCTGACCATCCCGGCCAAACCCACCGAGAGGGCCATCGTGAGCTATCTGACCATCACTGAGGCCGAAGCGCTCATCAGCGCACCCGACACCGCCACCTGGACCGGCAGGCGGGACAAAACCCTGCTGCACCTGGCCATCCATACCGGGCTCAGAGTTTCCGAACTGATCAGCCTGACAATCGCAGACGTGACTGCGGGGGCCGGAGCGCTCCTGCGGTGCCGGGGCAAGGGCAGAGAAAACCGGCTCACGCCGCTGACGAAACCCACGGCCGCGATCATCAGGAACTGGCTGACGAGCGGACCGGCCAGCCATCGGACGCGCTCTTCCCCACACGCAAAGGACAACCGCTGACCCGTGACGCCATCTCCAAACTGCTCAGAAAATACACAGCGGCGGCCACCGCTGCTTGTCCGGGGCTGGCCTCCAAGAACGTCACCCCGCATACGCTGCGGCAAACCACCGCAATGCTACTGCTCCACTCAGGGGTGGACATCTCAGTGACCGCGCACTGGCTCGGGCATGAATCAACCGAAACAACCCAAATCTACCTACACGCCGACATGTGCCTGAAAGAAAAAGCGCTGGCCCGGCTCGAACAAGCCGGCTTTCAACAGCCCGGACGCTATAGAGCATTCGATGAGTTGTTGGACTTCCTCGCCAACCTCTGATCGCCCCGCACCGTAATATTCCGACCACCCGGCCCGGATTCCTGACCGCAAAAGGGACCCGGCACCGAGGTCGGCACAATCCGTGACTCTTGAGTTGTCAACCTGATTCAGGACCACTGAGACGGTCTGATCCAGGACCATGCTGGCGCGAAACAGGGCATATGGGATTTAGGAACGCTATTTCGAGCGGAGGTTTTGAGACCTGTTTCAGAACCTGGCCCGGGTCCGGTATTAGCCTCTACCGCGGGTCTCCGCGGAAAACCACGATCAAGGCAGCGAAGGCTGCCGAGTACGCCGCCATGATGCCTACCAACATCACGATGGTCCAGAGGCGTTCCCAGCTCTCCTTGTTTACCGAAGTAATCGTGGCAACTGTGGCAAGTATCGCGAACGGGAGGAGGCAAATCAGCCGCAGGATGAAGGCCACAGCCCATGTGGTCCCGCCTAGCTGCTCATCCAGGGTTAACTTGGAGGCAGAATCTGCAGCCTTTGTCGTCATTTCTGTGTCCCCATCACTCGCAGAAGCCTAGCTGTCTGGTTGCGTCTCTTGCCTGGACGATGCCGCGGCCGAAAACGAAACTAGCCGCAGCGTCCCTTCCCTGGCGGCCACGACCACCCCTGAATCCCACGGTGTCGCGCCTTGAACTAGGGCCGATGGGCTAGCCTGCGGTTTGCTGGGCGAGGGTGTGGGCGAGGCGGTACGAGTCGGTACCGGTTTCGATGATGGCGCCGTTGAACGTCAGCCGGTCCACGATCGCGGCACAGAGCCGCGGGCCGGTGAAGGTCTTCGTCCAGCCGGAGAACGATTGATTGCTTGCGATCGCAATGGAGTTCTTCTCTTCGCGTTCGGTGAGGACCTGGAAGAGGAGTTCAGCGCCGCGGCGGTCCAATTCCATATAGCCCAGCTCGTCAATACACAGCAGGTCCACCCGCCCGTAGCGGGCGATGGTCTTGGCCAGGACCTTTTCATCGGCGGCTTCGACGAGTTCGTTTACGAGCCGGGTGGCGAGGGTGTACTTGACCCGATATCCTTCTCCGCGGTGGCAGTACCGAGTCCGATGAGCAGGTGGGATTTGCCGGTTCCGGAGTCCCCAATCAGACAGAGGGTTGTCCTTTACGGATCCATTCCCCGGTGGCCAAAGTGTGGATGGTGGCGGGGTTAATGTTCGGGTTCGCGTCGAAATCAAAGTCCCCGAGCCACTTGTCCCGGGGAAGTTCGCGGCCTTGGCGCGGCGGATGGAGGAGCACCGGTCCCGGTCGTCGCATTCGGCCAGCAGCAGCTCGGCCAGGAATCCTGGTAGCTCAGTTGTTCCTTTCCGGCGACGGTGAGGGCTTCGTCCAGGACCGCCCGGATGGTGGGCAAGCGCAGCCGGCGGCAGGCCTGGTCCACGGCCGCGACCGCTGCCTGCTCGGTCAGGCCGCGGCGCCGGCGCAGGGTCGGAGTGATGGTGGCGGACGCTGCGATGGGGCTCATGAGATGTTCTCCTTCGACGCGGTTCCTGCAGGGTGTTCGGAACGTTTGGCCAGCAGCTCGTCATAGGCACTGACAGATGGCAGCGGACGAGTGTCAGACGGGAGCACGGCAATGACCGCGGCGGGGTCCATCAGCCGGCGCTGGGTGAGACTGACAACCCGCTGCACTTTCAATTCGCCGTGAGCACTGGGATGACGGTCCGAACCGGCCCCACCCTGGGAAGATGCCGCGGCGTGTCTGCGGGCTTCGACCGCGACGACATCGGCACTGACAACATCCACCCCCAGCGCCGGGGTGATGCCTGCATGGATGTCTCCTGCGTCCATCGAGCGGTGCAGCAGCAGGACGTCGATGAGTTCACGGGTCCCCTCCGCGTCGCCGTTGACCCGGCGGGACGCGGCCCAGAAGGCCTCATGCGCGTTGGTGAACGCGCCAGACTCCCGTGCCCGGGCCACCGCGGTGGAGCCTGGCAGAGCGCCGGGCTTGGTCTTGAGGACCTCCAGGTAATGGTCCAGCTGGACCGACTGCGCGCCCTTGGCAACGATCCGCTGATGCCGGGCCGCCACCGCGCGGCCGTCGAACACCACAACCTCGGATGCCCGCAAGGACACCCGGACCCTCCTGCCGATGAACCGTGCCGGAACGGAGTACTTCACCATCCGCACCGTGACCATCGAGGACCTGTCCACCCTGGGATTCAGCACCAGGCCGGGATCGAACTCCTCCGCCGGCAGCGGTGCCAGGAACGGGCGCTCTGCGGCGAGGTCCTGGCCGATGGAGCGGATCCGGTCATTGATCCGCCGGCGATCGTCCTGGGCTTCCCATCCGCGGATGCGGTCGTTAAGCTCATCCAGGGATTCAGCCACCGGCATGGGCGAGAGTCTGTTGCGGCGGAACCAGCCCACCTCGCCCTCGACCCCGCCTTTCTCGTGAGCCCCTCCGATGCCAGGCTGCCAACAGAAGGGGTCAAAGCCGTAGAACGAGCGGAACAACACCCACCTGTCGTTTTCCATGCGGTTCCGGCGCTGCCCGAACACCACGGACTTGACGGCACTGGTGAGGTTGTCATAGCGGATGTGTTTGACCGGCACGCCGCCGATCTCGTTGAACGCCTCGATATGGCCTTCCAGAAATGCTTCCTGGGCCTGGGTCGGGTAAATCCGGTGGATGGCTCTGCCTGAATGCGATGGCCGGAAGATGAACATGTGGCTGTGAGTCTTGCGGTGGCTGGTCCGGGACTGGCTGGCAGGGTTGGTGTTGGTCGTCTGTTCCTCGTTGTGACCCGACATGTGGCTGGCCCCACGCGGGCCTTTGAAGTGATTTGTCCGGCTTGGGGCAAACGGCCAGCACCGACCTGTGGTCCGCCTCTATGGCCTGATTAGAAGATTGCCCGACCCACCGGGCCGTGGCCCATCACAGTCCTGCCTTGAAGTGTCACCTTCCCAGATCGACGCCGGCCGAGCGACGACCGCTCATTGTCCGAATTTGAGGAAGGAACACGACCGCGATGACCATTGTCGCCCATACGCACCAGTTCGTCATTGGCGTGGACACCCATGCCCGAACCCATACCTTTGCCATACTCGTCGCGTCTACCGGCGAGCAGACCGCCTGCGAGCAGTTCCCCGCTACAAACGCAGGAATGAGCCGTGCCCTTGTTTGGGCCGGGCGCCAAACCAGCGGCGAAACGGAAGTGTTATGGGCCGTTGAAGGAATCGGGACCTATGGTGCCCGGCTGGCTGACGCCGTCGCCGCGGCCGGCTATCAAGTGGTCGAAGCGCCACGAATGAACGCGCGAAACAGGCACGGGAAAGGAAAATCGGATCCGTTCGACGCTCGTGCAATCGCTCTTGCCGCGTTGTCCGTGGATCTCAGATCGCTTCGTCATCCGCGTGAGAACGCCGGGATCCGGGCCGCGCTGCGGGTTCTGGTGTCGGCACGCGATCAGATGACGGGTGAACGGACCGCGACGGTCAACGCACTCACCGCGCTCGTGAGGGCCGCGGATCTGGGAATTGACGCTCGAACGGCGCTGGCGGCCGCCCAGATCGGAGAGATCTCCCGATGGCGGCCCCGTGATGAGGACATTGCACTGACCATTGCCCGGGAAGAAGCTGTCCGTCTCGCCAAGCGAATCATCGCACTGGATGGCGAATTGAAAGCCAACCAGGTTCGGCTGAATGAGCTTATCCAAAGCAGCATGGCAGCGCCGCTCTTGGAGAAGACCGGAATCGGCCCTCTTACCGCAGCGGTGGTGATCACTGCATGGTCGCATCCCGGGCGAGTACGGTCAGAGGCGGCCTTCGCCGCCCTTGCAGGGGTGAATCCCATCCCTGCTTCGTCAGGAAACACGGTCCGGCACCGGCTCAACCGCGGCGGCGACCGCCGCCTCAACCAGGCCCTCCACATGGCAACGATAGTGAGAATGACCCACGACCCCGACACTCGTGCATACGTCGAGCGCCGATTAGCAGAAGGCCGCACCAAACGGGAGATCCGACGATGCCTCAAACGCTACCTGGCCCGACACCTCTACCGTGCGCTGAATACCCTCCATGCCCAATCTGCGACACCTTGACAGATATAGAAGAGTCACTTCGTCTTCACCCCGTTCAACACGATCCAGACCTCGCCGAAGTCCACTTCCGCCTCCGCGGCCGGGGCGTGTTCCTGCGGAACGAACACCTCAACCCGGCGACCGGCCTCCACATCGATCTGCGCCCGGCGGACCCGGACATAGTCCCGCACCGTCGAATACGACAACTCCTCCGCTCCATGCTCCTCGATAAGCCGGGCAAGAATCCTACGGACAGTATGGCGTTGCTTTCGCGGCGCCGTCGTGTCCTCGACCAGCATCGCGTCAATGGCCGGCTTGAACGGATCCAGCCGGGGCGATGGCCTCACCGGCGTCTTCCGCGGCGGAGGGACGGGATCCGACAATGCCTGCCGGACCGTGTCCCTCCCGACCTGATACCGCTTTGCCAGACCAGGATCGATAACCCCTCAACACGGGCATCTCTGCGGATCTTGGCAAACAGTTCCATGCGCACCCTCATCCGGACCTCCAAACGTTGCTCTCAACAGATGAAAGCAACACTGAGGGTGGTCCTGATTCAGACCGTCACAAGCAACCGGCGAGTCGTGGGGTGGTCCTGGTTCAAGCCGTCACACCGGTCCTGAATCAAACTGCCATATTCAACTCTACATATGCCGACGATTTTGTCGTGCTCGTTACCGGGCAGCGGGAACACGCCGAACGGTTACGGCAGGAGGTGACAACCGTACTGGCCCCCATGGGCCTGCGGCTGTCGCCGGAGAAGACCCACGTGGTCCACATCGACGACGGGTTCGACCTTCTCGGCTTCAACATACGCAGGATGCGCAAACGGGGAAGCAGCAAGTGGTTCGTGTACACCCGCCCCTCGAAGAAGGCGATCGGCTCGATCAAGAGCCGGGTGAAGACCATGACGTACAGATCGACCCTGCACAAAGAACCCGGATACCTGATGGACTATCTGGGGCGGGTGCTGCGAGGTGGGCCAACTACTTCCGACACGGAGTATCCAAGGCCACGGTTCTCCGCAATCGACTCCTATGCGTGGGAGCGGATCACGGCATGGCTACCGAAGAAACACCGCATCGGATGGCCAGAACTACGGCAGGTTCTGCCTGCCCGGAACCTGGCGGCTCGCCGTCGACGGGACAAGGTTCAAGGGCGCAGCCAGCGTCACTGTCATCCGGTACCGCTACCGCGGCTACCGGATTCCGACCCCGTGGACACCTGCAGCCCCAACCGGCTGAGCGACAATCCTCACGTGGAGAGCCCGGTGCGGTGAGAATCGCACGTCGGGTTCGGCAGGCGGTCCGGGGAAACGGAACGGCAGCAATGCCGTCACCGCGCCCCGGGCCGACCCAACTGGTCCCATACCGGCCCGCCCGGATCCGGGATGGTCACCGGAATCGTGGACCACACCCGCGACGCGAACGGCGTGGTGCACGCCAGGTTGCTGGACCTCGTCCCGGGCCGGTCCGGGAAGGCCTACGCCGACTGGCTCAAAGCCCGCGGCGAGGAATTCACCGCCGGCATCAAAACGGCAGCGCTGGATCCGTTCCGCGGCTACGCGAACGCGATCCGCGACGAACTGCCCGAAGCCATCACCGTCCTGGATGCGTTCCATGTCGTGAAATTGGGATCAGCCATGGTCGATGAGGTCCGCCGCCGCGTGCAGCAGGACACCCTGGGCCACCGCGGCCGCAAGGGCGACCCGCTCTACGGGATCCGCCGGACCCTGCAGATCGGCGCCGAACACCTCACCGACAAACAATCCGCCCGGCTCGACGCGAAACTCACCCTCGGGGACCCGCACCACGAAGTCACCCTGGCCTGGCAGTGCTACCAGAAGCTCCGAAACATCTACCACGCCCGGCCGGAGCGGGGCAGGGAACTCGTCAACGAGGTGATCTCCTCGTTCCCGTCCTGCCCGATACCGGAAGTCTCCCGGCTGGGCCGGACACTCAAACAATGGAACGCCGCGATCCTGGCCTACTTCGACACCCACGGCGCGTCAAACGGACCCGCCGAAGCGATCAACGGCGTCATCGAAACCACCCGCAGAATCGCCCGCGGCTTCCGCAACTTCACCAACTACAGGCTCAGATGCCTACTCGCCGCCGGCGGCCACCGCCCCTACCGAATCAAACAGACCAACCATGCCCAAATGCGAAGCGCCGGTTTATCGTGCTACTGGATTCCTGAGGGATTTGTTCTCCCGCAAGGCTGAAATGTTTGTCAGCACCAGAGAGGAAGATTCTTTGGGACGGTTTCCCGCTACGTGCGGCGTGATTATCAGGTTCGGGGCGGTCCAAAGGGGTGAGGCGGCCGGCAACGGCTCCTCCTTCATGACGTCGATGGCTGCTGCACGTAGGCGCCCTGCGCGCAAGGCTGAAATTAGTGCGTTCTCGTCGACGGTGGCGCCTCGTCCGACATTCACGAAAACCGCTGTGGACGGGAGGCAACTCAAGAGTTCGTCGCCCAACGCATCGCGGGTCTCGGGACTGGCAGGAAGCAACGAAATGAGCACATCGGTCCGACGCAGGACTTCTTGAATTTCGTCGGTTGAAGCGACAGGGAATCCGAAGCGCTCACCGGCGACTGTGGCCACGCCGGTTACAGCTGCCCCAAGTGCCGCCAGCATTGGGGCCAGCCTCGCTGCAATCGATCCGAATCCCCACACGGTCACGGCCGCACCGTCCAGTGTGTAGAGGCCCATTGACGATGGATCGGCCTGCTCTCGGGTGTAGCGCCAGTCCCAGGAGCGTTCAGCCTGAGCGGAGGCCAAGACATCCAGCCGACGTACTGTGGCGAGAACAAGGGCCAAGGCGTGCTCAGCTACAGGTCCGTCGTGAAGGGAACGACCGGACGAAATCGGGACAAGATCGTTGAAACCTGCTGCAAGCACCGCGTCAGGGCCTGCAGCCAAGGTTTGTACAAGCTTGAGTCGCTTCATTCGCCTGGCCGCGTCCGATAGGTTATCCGCCGAGTTTTGCCACACCACAAGAACCTCCGCGTCCAAATGACGTTCCGGTATCGGCGTTGCAGCGTTGTAGGTCAGAACAGTTTCACCTGACTCAGAAAGATCAAGCTTAATAGTGTTCGGAATGAGTATCTTCACTGTGGCTCCAAAAGTAAAAGGGCATAACGCCGCAGTCGGAGGAATGCTTGGCGAATGGGCTGTTCTTACATCGCTTTCATCATTTTGACGGGTTGAGCAATGCCATTTCGGAACGAATGAGCCCAAGAAAGCAGCCCAACTGCCAACACCGTGCCCCTCTCTGACCACTGTGAGTACGGCGCTGGCCGGTCACGGTTGGTTTCGGTAATCGAATCTAAAGAAACAAGATTGAGGTGATACCACTAACACTTGTAAACACTTTCCGCCTACCTCCGGGCAAGAAGCGCGTCGGCCCGCTCGCACCAGCGACCGCTCGGGCAGGAAGCAGCATTGGCCATATAAGGGTCTCTCTTATATTTGGAAGCTTGGTCGCTACCAATTCAAAGAGGCCCTGACCTCTCCTCCCGCACCACGCCGAAATGGCATCAGGACACACTCCTGCCCTCGGCGTCAGACAAACCTAACCACGCCCATCTGCGAAGCGCCGTTTTTCCGGGACGGCGTGTAGCGATGGCCTTCGATAGAAGCCGATACCGCTGTCGCAACGCTTTTGAGACGTTCGACATAATTGTGGACGTCGCTCAGAGCCAGGCCGTCGGGAAGATCGGAGAGCGACAGTACGAGTGCAACATGACCGTTGGCTGCGAAAACCGGGACCCTGATTCGCTCAACTTGTGCCGCATTATCCTCATTCAGTTGCGAGAGAGGGTTGAAGTAATCGGCGCTTTCAGTAACGGAAACCACTTGACGCTCAAGATCAGGAGTGGGGCCGTGGTTGTCCATCTCCTCCAATAGTGTCTCGTAAGAGACGGGCTGATCGGAGCGCAGCGAAGGGGCGAACCCCTGCTCACGCATGAGGGACATCTCAGCTTCGAGCAGACCGAAGCGCTCATCACTTGGGCTGATGCGTGCTCGGGCGTACCAAGATTCACGCTGGCGCGGCTCTTGGTACGCAAGGAAAAACGCGCCCCACGGGGCTTGGAAGGGAAGCCGGCGCCCCACTCGGGCCGGGACCTTGCCAGAATTCTGCGGCTGAGCAGAAGCCACGATGTACTGGTGGTCGCCTGCTACAGCAACCGCGTGCACGGCGACTGAGAGGTCATTGGCCAGCATGTCCAAATGGTCTCTTGCGCGGTCCGCGAGCTGAATCTGTTCAACGAGTTCGGGGTTCGCTCCCATGACAAGTGCATCGGGTGCGAAGCCGCCATATCCGCCTTGGAAGAAAAGCAAAGGGACTGAGGGGTTTTCAACCGCCAGGTTCTTCACGGCGCCGATCACAATGTGATGGTCGCCCGCTTCATAGGTTGATTCGATTGAGCATTCAAGCCACGCCACGACGCCGTTCAGAATCGGAGCGCCCGACTCGGAAGGGCGCCAGCCTGTGGCGCTGAAACGGTCGGCGTTCTTGGTAGCGAAAGCCCTGCAAACAGATTCCTGAGCCGTAGAAAGTACATTAACGCAAAAGCTTCCAGCCTCCCGGATTTTCGGGAACGTACTGGAGGACTTGTCCGGGAGGAACGCCACAAGTGGTGGGTCCAAAGATACGGATGTAAATGATCCAACTGCCATGCCCACCGGTTCTCCGTTTGTGGCAATGGCTGTAATGACAACTACACCCGTTGGAAAATGCCCCAAGACATTCCTGTACCTGCGAGCGTCGAAGTCACCTTTTAATTCTGTAGCACTCATGTCTTCCTCCAATGACGGTTTTTATTAATTAGTAATGCAGGATGTACGAGTGGACCGTACCCATCGACGCAGGCCGGGCCGGGGTTACAGCCGCGTATGGGTTGCCAGCAATCATCGAAGTCTCCAATCAACCGGAATTCAGTTCTGGTATGGTAGTCTCTATGAAGCGTACACCAATGCCCAGGCACCTGCCATACCACTTTGGAGGCGAGTGCAAGCCAAGCAAATTGCGAGCGGCTCCCAGCACGCGCCCGCCCGTTCCCAGGACGGCCGGGGGTGGCCCAAAGCGCCCCCGGTAAGGCGTTTAACGGCCGTCGAAACTGCGGAAGGGTGACAACCGGACCGCTACCATGCACGACTCTAG
>NZ_JAHHZS010000053.1 GCF_022606295.1 Arthrobacter bambusae | reverse complement strand
CGTCTGCTACCAGGACGGCGGCAACAGCTACGTCAGGGGCTACTCGAAGGGCGCCCAAAAAACCTGGCTCGAAAATGAACTCAGCGCGGCAAGGTCGGATAGGAACATCGACTGGGTGGTCGTCTGCATGCACCAGGTTGTCATCAGCACGGCAGGATCCTTCAACGGAGCCGATCTGGGCATCCGGCAGGAATGGGTGCCGCTGTTCGACAAGTACGGCGTGGACCTGGTTGTCTGCGGGCACGAGCACCACTACGAATGCTCCCACCCGATCCGGGGCCAACAAGCCAACGCAACGCTGACCCCGATTCCGGCAGACACCCGCACCGACGTCATCGATACCACAAAAGGGACGGTGCACATGGTCCTGGGCGGGGGCGGAACGTCCGTGCCGTCGAACCAGTTGTTCTACAACCCTCCCTCATGCCGCGTCATCACGAGCGTTGGCGCACCCGACCCCACAACGCACAAGCGGCCACCGGTCTACGTCCAGGAAGACGCACCCTGGTCGGCACAACGGGATGCCGCGAACTCGTATGGTTTCGCGGCCTTCAGCGTCGACCCCGGCACCGAACCCGGAGGGACAACGAAGATGAAGGTCACGTACTACAACGTCACCGGTCCCCAGGGACAGCTCGCATCCTTCGAATCCTTCACGCTCCAGCGGCCACGGTCCGATTCACACCAACAAGGCGGCAACGGGAACAAGGACCGAGGCTAAGCTGATCAGCGTCGCCAAAGCAACGTTCAAAGACGACTGCCGTCGGTTTTAGTCTCAAAACGTCGGGACAGCCCCAAACAGGCAAGACGAAGGCCCTCCAACCCAGCGTTTCCGCAGGTCGGGGGGCCTTGACTGTGGGGCTAAGGGGATTCGAACTCCTGGCCTCTTCTCATGGGGCGGCGTATTTCACTGTCTGCCACCGGCTTATGACATCCTGACTCTCTCCGCGGAACTTGGCGGTTTTCCGTGGGGGTCGAGGTACTCCGCGATCATCGTCGCACGCGGTCAGACTGGTGACGGCCGGCTCGATCACTTCCGACGAAGGTGTGCTCGGCCCGAACACACGCAGAAGGCTGAAGACAAAGTGCCGGGCATGGTCTTTCCCAGTCCTTATGGCCTCGCCAACCGCGCTGTCGTAGTCAAGCTGGCGGAGGGCGACGTTCCCGCCGTGACCGTCTCGTGCATAGGCCGTCCACCGGCCGAGGATGCACTCAGCGCCGTCGGCCTTCCGACGTACTGCCTGCCGTTAGTGGAGTCGGTGATCAGGTAAATCCCCTGAACTTCCGACAGGGCAGCCTGCCAGTCTGCCAAACCCCGGACTATTTACCAGACACGCCCTAGCCCCAGATCCACATCCAAGCTTGAACCAGGGCCACAAGGCCGCCGGCAATACCGAGCACGGTTAACGCAAACTTCGCGAATTGGGACGCGATCTGTCTTTTGGAAGGCCGAATGGGCGCTTGATAGCTCGACGGGAGCTCTTTCAGGTAGTCGCCGAGGTTACCAACCGCGCGTGACAACCCGAGAAGGTTAATCCTCTCCCCTTGTCGTGTGCGTTGATTGACCAATTCGCCAAAGGTCGCCCATCGCTCCGACGGAGCGAGAGCCGGTGGACCCTTCGCGAACGTGATGGTGTAGAACTGCATCCGATACTGCGTAAGGGCGCCGAATGTGTGAGAGACCTGCGTCGCGTCGCTCTTGGGGCCTCGACTCAACTGGTCAAGACCTGAGCTAACGAAAGAGGGGATCTCTTCCTCCAACTCCCGTAGGATCGCTTCGTCAGCACTTTCATCGGTAGCACGGTGGTGGCCTCCTACCAACTGAAAGCTGTTTGCTTTGCTGTCCCACCTCACAAGAAAGCGCACGCCAATTTTCCACCCAAAACGGGCCTTGATCACGGCCTGGACGACGCTCGTCGTGCGAATGGCAATCGGATTTTCCCAGCCTGCACGATACTCCTCCATGGCTAGCGTCAGATGCGGACCATTACGGATATTCGAACCCCTCTGATCGTCTGGTGAAGACCAGCGCGACCAGCCTTCGAAAGCGGGTTTCCCGGCGCGAATGTACTGCGCAAGACTCCTCATGAACACCGAAGCGATCTCGCTTGCTACGACGTAACCGTTGGAGGCGGAGTTTTCCGTCACTAGTCCGAAGGCCTTGAGCATCTCCATTGTCGTGACAAAGTCCGTGCCAGACTCGGTGAAATAAGCCGGGGAGATAGGTCCGGAGGACGAGGAGACACGTTCAAGGATCTCGGCAAATTCAACGCTCGCGGCAGAGGAAACAACCATTTCCTCATGATATCGGCGCATCGCAATGGAAGGTACAGCGAATGAGGGGTCGACACATAATCGGTTCGTATCGGCGGTGCCACACTTGAGCGGCATAGTTCCGATGATATAAGCGGAGCTGGGGCTGAAATCTGCCGGGCCGCGTTCGCGCGTGCGCTCTTAATCCTGCAATGCGGTGCCGTCACACGTTGGCACCCTGAGCCTGACAAGGGTTGACTGTTCGTTTCCGAGGAGCTTTGTCTCTGCGACCAGCACTAACGAAAATGGCAGAGGAGCCAAGCTATCCAATCATGGCGCCCTAGGTCCAACCCCGAGGCAGGCCTAGAACGGGTGACGATTGATCCATTTCGATGCCGTCGCGTAAGAGATCCTATGACGAACAGCAGCAAAGAGGTCGGCCGGTCACTCGACGCCACAGGCGGCGCTGCACACCTTGACAGCACCGGCTATCCTGATGCAAACGTGGCGTAAGGATATGGGGGACACATGACAGCAGAAGAGTACGAATTCCTTCACGCTTACGAGTATCCGGAGCTGGCGCGCCGATACGTGTTCTCGGAGGACATGTGGATGGACCTCGAGCGCGCCTCCGCAACAGAATGGGAGAATCTTGCTTCACGAGGAACGTCTAAAGCCGGCGTCGAAAAGATCTCCGAGCGTGCCTGTATCTATGTCACAGGGTCTTTGGCTCGTTACGAAGCAGAACTAACTAGCGATCTCGACCTGTTTGTTATGGATGCCATCAAAGATGAGAACGATCGCCTAACGTACATTGAAAATTCCCATCTCATCTCCAGCCTTGACCATGTTCGGTCGGAAGTTGGCTTTAGGCCGTTCTCCAAGGGTGGCAAGTATATTCACACGCACTCACTTCACGAGATCATCGGCCAGACAGGATCTCAACAGGACGACGCCCTCAATACATTTACGGCAAGAATCCTTCTGCTTATCAATAGCAAGCCCCTCCTTAACGAGCATGCTTACGAATTTTCCTGGCGACGCGTTCTCGATCGTTACTGGCAGAACTTCGATCCCGAGAAACCCTATCTCCCCATCATGCTCATGAACGACATACGCCGCTGGTGGGGCGTACTCGGACTGAACTTTGAAGAGAGAAATCTAAAGAGCCGACTTGACGGAAGTGACGCCTTCCTGCCGAACCCAGAACGAGAAATTAATAACTTAAAGTTAAGATATTCCCGGCTAATCGCCTGCTATTCAGTCCTCGTAGCCTTTGTCTATCGCTCGACGCACAAAGGCATCCTTCGCGGTGAGGCGGAGCAGATCTTGCGGCTAACACCAGTTGAAAGATTTTTATATCTCCTTTCCGTCGCGCAGGATGACAAGCCAATTATGGCCCGCCGAATCGACAACGTTCTCCATCAATACAACGATTACCTTGTTCTTGCCGCAACCCCTCACGATGAGCTCGTCCGAATGTTCAGTAGCGACACGTTCAGGCACGAGCAGAAGAACAAGGCCTATGAGTTTCACCGCGACTTCTTTGAATTATTTGAAGCCACTGGGCGCGGCAAACTACTTTACGAATACGCAGTACTATGATGTATGGCAAAAACTCATGAAGCAGGAGCATAAAGTTACTTACGACAACGGTAATCAATTAAGCTTCTATCCTTCGTCCTATAACGAACAGAGCATGCAGGTTCTCGAAATGCTTCGCGCACGCGCGAACGAATCAAGACGAGTGACGCTCGAATTTCCGGTATCGGATATCGCCTCTGACAGTACAGGGATCCTACGCCCTGATGTTATGTCCGACTGGCTGTCAGATGCCCACATGACCGTATTACATCTTGGGCGGATGCCGTCTTTAGTCAACGATCTTCGGCAAGCGGGGGCGAAAGTCACCATAGAGGAGTTTACGTCACAAGTAGCTGAAGTCTGGGCGCCGGTGCTTGGAACTACTGCCGTCCGGGGTGCTTTTGTACTTGAGGCGACCCGGGTGGCGGAACTTAGATTTGGCTCGTCATCTACCACTGTGCTGGAAATTGAAGTGACTCTCGCCGTACAGCGGATTCGGGATAACGCTCGAAATGCATTGCTCGGCGTCTTCGCGCTCAATGGCATAAGCGATCCTGAGAAGTTCATGGCGGAATCGCCCGCGATCCGGCAACCTTCACCAAGATGGCACCCCCATGTCTCGCTGCCTATGCCGATCTCGACGGCGTTCCCCGAAAGAGACATTCCGAGCGGCGCTCTAAAGCTCAAATTTGACCCTCTAAAGATCAGGTAGATCGATTCGACTATATTTCTACTCACCGTGATGAATCAGAATCTCGGCGACCCAACAGAGCGATCAAGGTTGCGCTGGAGATCCGAGTTCTGGAACTGGAGTGACCTTTTGGACTTTCTGGTTGATCTGCTGGTCCGCCCTCCCCCGGATCGGAAGCTCTCAACGGATGTTGATCTCCATATCCGAGATATGCTGGGCATCGATGAACACCGTTTCGGGTCCGTGCGCTACTTCCAGGACCCTGAATCAAAGGCCTGGACGCGCTTTGAGCCGTGGATGACAACCATCGTGGACCTGGACACCGGCCAGGTCCTGGGCGTGGTCGACGGCCGGGACCACAAGGACGTCGGCGAATGGCTCTTCGCCCGGCCCCCTGACTTGGCTCACGGTTCGTGGTCTCACAGTGGGCCGGGGCTCTGACCTGCGGTGATTTTTCCGGATTGGGGCTTTTTCACTCACTAACGGGTTTTGTTCTAGTGTCACGTTGTGGCGTTCATCAGGAGGATGCGAACGGCGTCGGGGGCGACGGCTGTGCAGATCGCCGAGTATGTTCGCGGTCGTCAGCGGATCGTGGAGCGCGTCGGCTCGGCGCACACGGAGGCCGAGCTCGGTGTTCTGCTTGAGCGCGCCCGTGAACTGCTGGAGGATCCGGCCCACTTACGGCGTGGTAGAAGGTCTACGACATGTCATTCTTCTTCATCATCCCCTTGGCGTAACCGTGCGGCAGACATAAACCCCACTGCGGGCCTTGGGCAACACCAACCTCGCCGGCCAGCAGCCGTGCACGCCGCCATCTGGGGCAATGAATCGGGCAGATGGCCCACTCGAGTCCACCGGTGCCAACAACGCCTGATATTCCAGTAAGTTCCCTTGCGCTTCAGTTCCTCAATGCGCAGAGGGCGTTCCTCACCGAAAGAGCCGGGGGCACCGATATCCCATTTAGGTCGGCTGCGATTGCCCGCGCCAAAATTCGAGGAGATGCCCATCTTTTTCAGCGATCTAGATGGTTCGATGCCCGAATAAATGAGATGAGTTTCTGTACCTTCTTGCGGAGATCGTGTGACCAAGAGTCGATATCCAGGCGCTCCGCGGTTACTTCGACTGCGACCGCGGCTTTAGCGAGCTCCTCGGGAGATCCTGAGTGATTATCCTTATGCAGCGGATTTGTGAACTTGCCTCCATCCCAGGTGAAGGTCACACGAGGATATTTTCGTTCGATGGCAGACTTAAGAATTTCGGACGGAACATCCCCGACCGACATCACCGATTGCCTTGGCCGCAGCTCTCATGTCATGGTCCGAGAGCTTGAAGTCAGGCCCTGGACCGCCCCATCGCTGGTGCGCGAGGATCGCGGTCGTTTCTGCAATGTCCCGAACAGTGACGAGCAGTTCCTCGTACTTGTCGTCCTCAGTGCGCTTCTTTACATCCTGAGACCCGTGGCTGCTATTTACCTTCTGAACTTCCGCGTCAATTGTCGGCCAAATAAGTTCCACGCGCTTACGAAGGATGTCCGTGTCGATGCCCGGCCCAAGTTCACTCTCGTTGAGGTCTTTCATGATGGAGTAAAATCCATCAAGGGTGGCAAACTTCATCTGGAATCCCGTCACGGGGCCCTTTACTTCGACTGTGTCGTCAAAGTCGACTAGGAGCACCGGCATAAGTTCTCGCTTGGCGTCGACCTTGCGGGACAGAGCACCAGCCTCGTAGTTAAGCCACGGAGCGCCTTGATTCTGCTTCGACACGCATACGATGCCGAAGTCCGTGTCGCTGAGCTGCTTGTCGATCTCGGGCAGCCAGATAGAACCAGAACGGTTCTCAGTGCTGATCCATGGCTTTGCATCGTCGAAAAGGCTGGGAAGGCAGCTGTAGATGGCCTGGGCCACGGCCTTCGTATTGCCGGACCAACTGATAAAAACCTTCAAGAACTACTCCCTCGCACGATACCCCCGTAACAGTATCAACGAGCGCTTAGTTCAGCTCACCAGCCTTGAACGTGTCTCTCCCCGTGACATGGCGCCAAATCACGTGAACAAGCCGCCTTGCCTGGGTCGGGTAAAGCGGCTCTTCGCATTTAGGCATGGTTGGTCTGTTTGATTCGGTAGGGGCGGTGGCCGCCGGCCGCGAGTAGGCATCTGAGTCTGTAGTTGGTGAAGTTGCGGAAGCCGCGGGCGATTCTGCGGGTGGTTTCGATGACGCCGTTGATCGCTTCGGTGGGTCCGTTGGAAGCGCCGTGGGTGTCGAAGTAGGCAAGGATCGCGGCCTTCCATTGTTTGAGTGTCCGGCCCAGTCGGGAGACCTCGGGGATCGGGCAGGACGGGAACGAGGAGATCACCTCGTTGACGAGTTCCCTGCCCCGCTCCGGCCTGGCGTGGTAGATGTTTCGGAGCTTCTGGTAGCACTGCCAGGCCAGGGTGACTTCGTGGTCCGGGTCCCCGAGGGTGAGTTTCGCGTCGAGCCGGGCTGCCTGTTTGTCGGTGAGGTGTTCGGCCCCGATCTGCAGGGTCCGGCGGATCCCGTAGAGCGGGTCGCCCTTGCGGCCCCGGTGGCCCAGGGTCTCCTGCTGGACGCGGCGGCGGACCTCATCGACCATGGCCGATCCCAGTTTCACGACATGGAAGGCATCCAGGACGGTGATGGCTTCGGGCAGTTCGTCGCGGATCGCGTTCGCGTAGCCGCGGAACGGATCCAGCGCGGCGGTCTTGATGCCGGCGGTGAATTCCTCGCCGCGGGCTTTGAGCCAGTCGGCATAGGCCTTCCCGGACCGGCCCGGGACGAGGTCCAGCAACCGGGCATGGACCACACCGTTCCCGTCGCGGGTGTGGTCCACGATCCCCGTGACCATGCCGGATCCGGGCGGGCCGGTATGGGACCAAACGTGCTCATCGACACCGAGCGCGTTCACCCCTGTCAGACGTCCAGTCGCTGCGATCCGTCGGGCAGCCTCGGCCTTGATCCCGTCCCAGGCCGTGTGCTAGGAGACGCCGAGCTGGTGGGCCAGGGCGGAGACGGAGGTATCGAAGCGCTGCAGGCCGTCGGTCGCCCACGCAACGGCCCTGGCCGTGAGTTTCGCCCTCGGTCCTGCCAGAGGGTGTTCTTCGGTGAACGTGGTTCTGGGACAGTCGGGGTCCGGGCAGCGCCAGACACGCTTGGCCCACAGCAGCCGCACCGGCCGCCCGAAACAGGGTGTGTCATGGAGCCGGACCTGCCGGCGGCCGTGCCCGACCGCGACGACACCGCAGTCCGGACAACCGCTAACGGTTTCGGCTGTCTCGACGCGCAGCACCAGACCGGAACCGGCCGCCGTGACAGAGCAGACGTGGATGCCGTCGACACCAAGAACCGCGTCGGCCCGCTCGCACCAGCGACCACCCGGGCAGGAAGTAGCATTGGGCATATCAGGGTCTCTTTTTTATTTGGAAGCTTGGTCGCTACCAATTCAAAGAGGCCCTGACCTCTCTCCCACTGCACCACGCCGCAGCGGCATCCGGACACGCTCCTGCCCTCGGCGTCAGACGACCCTAACCACGCTCATCTGCGAAGGCCCGGTAAAGCTCCGCGACCTGTTGAATCAGAGAGATCCTGTGGCGCGCCGCGGCGTTCTTCGCCGGGAGTTGCCCCCAAAATGAGCTTCCGGCTGGTCCTTGACCTCGCCGCCGACGGAATTCCCGTGGCGGTGGCCTGCTTGGTCCTTGGCTTCTCCAAGCACCAAGCACCAATGACTTGGCGGAGGCTCACCGTCCCGACCGCGTCGCTCCGGGCCAACTTTTGCACGTCTGCGTCATTGCCATGAAAGCAACACCCGACGGGGTCTCGATATAGCCCCATACATCATCAAAGGAAGCAAAGCTTGCTCGCCAGACTTCCGGCTCCCTTAAAGTTCTCGTGGATGCTGCAGGGCGGACGGAGACGAACAAGCTCTACCGCACAGTCTGCAGGTGGTGGAACGAGATCGAAGTCCTCGTCGTCACCGGCGCCACGACTGGAAAGGTCGAGGCGAACAATACCGCCACTCCGCCGGATGCACCAGTAACTTGTTAGCGCGATTTCCAACCCTAAGTTGCAAAACGGCAAAGGATATGCCGCCATTTCCCTACAGGCCATCCAGTAGTTCCGTGGGCGGCTATCAGCAATATCTTCCGCCGTATAGAACGCGGCGAAGCCGACAGAAACGATCAGTTCCGCGCAGAGACGCTCCGAACAATCCGTGTCAGAAAATAAACAGCGATAAAACTCGCGAGCAGCGGGAATTCCGCACCACCTCCCCCATTCGTGCATTGGGCGGCTGCCACGGTAGTCACGCCCACGCTGCCCAGGGCGGCGCCAAGGGCGGCGAGCCCGATAACGGCATTGGGGGCCAAGGAAGCCGCTGCACCGAATACGATCGCTACGAACAAGGCAACAAGGAGCGCCCATGGGCCGTTGCCCAGCACAGTGACGCCGCCCGGAAATGCCACGAAAAGTAGTATTTCGATGGCTCCAAATAGACCCATTCCGATCGGGGCGAGGCGACGGCGCATGAAGAGGGCGAGCAGTATGCCGCCGACAAAAGCGGCTATAAGCGCTCCAATGACGACAAGTTTTAGGACCAAGGACACTTCAGCGCACTTGTTGGAAGATCCAAGGAAACCAACCATAGAAACAGCAGTCGCCAAGATTCCTACGCCCGACAGCAGACCGTCGAGAAGGACGCGAATTTTTCCCTTGGTCGCCATTGCGCCCGCGAGTCCCAGGATTGCACCTGAAGAAAACGCGGTTCCCGATGGTAACGGTGGGATGAGATTGTTGACGGCGAATACTCCAAGCAGCGGGGCCACCCATGGAACGCTTTTCTCGGGGGACGCATAGTACCGGAGTTCCGCCCACCGTTTGGCAGCTCCCCTGTTGGACCGCATACCCCTGATCGCCAGTAGCAACACACCAACGGTGAATATGAAAACGAGAAGGAGTCCGAGTGCCTCCCGCAAAGCGACCTCCTACCGGAAACGACACAAAAACGGCGACCATCTGATTTTGACGCCCCCGGCGTAGTCAGATGATGGCACCATCGGGCCCTCTTCGGGAGCGTTACACGCGGGCGCACCAGATTCACCTTGGCGGAACCCGGATTGCATCCCGGATTTTGGTCAGCAATTGGTCATTCGAAAGTTCATCCACTATCAGTGATGTCTTGTGGGCAAGCGCCTCCAACTGGGCGCAGCGCTGATTTTCACGCTGCCTAGTCTCCCGAGCCTTTAAACGCAGCGCATCACGCTCCGATTCTTCGAGCTCCCATTCTTCTCTCTCCCTAAGATAGGATGACCGTCGCGCGAGATATGACGCTTTTTGTCTCTCGTAATCGAATAACGCAAATTTTTCGCGTTCAATACTTTTCCTACCCTCGTCTCCGAAAGCACTTTTTATCACCGACAAAAAGACTAATGGGCTCACAATCCCCAGAATGGTGAGAGTGATCCAAAGCCACCCTAGCGCATCGAGGTCGGATTGTTTCTGAGGCATCCACAGTATTATCCATGACGAGATGCATACGACTCCTGAAATCCACGCCCACCGCACGTGAGAACGATGTGCTGACGCTAACGTCGAAGGTTGGGGGCGAATCGGGTATTCGTCCGAAGGTTCGCGAGGTTGACGTACGCTGGGTGGCACGTCGCTGATGGCCTGCTCTCCCACCTTTTTGTGGTTTTCAGCAGCGACGCGGCATGAAGCGGCCAGGTCCTTGAGCCTCGAGACGGCGAGGGGAGTCAACTCGGACAGCGAAAGAATCTGTTCAAATCGGGATTCTTGAAAGGGGATCGGTCGCAGTTGCATTTCGTTACCACCTGCTAAGCCAGTCCCGATTTCTGAGATTGCTATCCTTTCAGCATCAAGAGCAGCGTCGTACCATGAGCCCAGACCGTTTGGAGCATCTAGAACTTCTGTAGCCAATCGTTGCAGCTCGGCTGCGAGTTTTTCAGCATCATGAACGGTTCGTTTAGCCACGTACAACGCCGGGATGGAATGTTCTGACGCGGCCAGGAGACATAGTTGATCAAACCATGGCAGCTCACGCGCGATGCTATTCTCGAATGCGGAAGCTGCGTAGTCCTCATGAGTGAGTTCGTTGACAGCCTCTTGCAACATCGTGTAGCGCGCGTACGCCCCCGTCACGTCGGCTAATAACACCGCGGGCAGGTGCTGCGCGGCCACTTTGTGCACCTCTTCGATAAGTTCCCGCCACCTGCTGTCCAACACTGACAGGTCCGAGTGTTGCGGCAACGAGCCGTAGATAGCCATAACTCCGGATTCGAACAGCTGATTCACAAAAGCAGCCCTCGACCCGGGACTTCCACTGCCGTCGAGTTCTTCAAGGGCGTCCCAAGCGAATTTCCTCGCCTGAAATAGCGACAACTTTTCGCCACGATAAGACGGGGCCAGCCGTGGCGCCATTGCGATAATAAGGGCGGCTACCGCAGCGTCCGGGGTCAGACGTTTTAACACAAATGCTTCATGTGCGGCGGCCACGCTTCCGGTGGCATCCAGGCGGTCCGCCCACAAAAGCAATTCATTGAAAGAAGGCCCCATGATCAGTCGTCTGGAAGCGTCCCAATTGTCGGCCATAGCAACGCCCATACGAGAAAGGCTCACTATGTTTAGCCCGACAAATTGGAAAGCCACCTGATTCGAGGCCGCCGCATCATCGATGTCAACCGCGACATCCGGGAAACCCCCAGCCAGCCAGTCCTGCACCTCTTCGCTACCCCACCTGTAGCGGGGATCCCTCGTGAGCAACCCCCGAAGGAGCTGCTTCCATCGTCGGTCCCGCACTTCCTCCAGCGGGACCGGGCGCTTGCCGATGGCGGTGCTCACTTCCAAATCGGACAACATGCTGCCGTCATAATCCGACAAAGGATGATGTCCAATGATCAACTCGGCGAGCGTCATTCCCAAACTCCACCAGTCCAGTGGCGGGGCCACCTCCCGCCCACCTGCTTCCGGGGCGGCATATGCTACAGTCCGGGACTCTGACCGATGTTCCATGGAGAGTTTAAGTACCGAGGCGAGACCGAAATCAGTCACTGCACACTCGAGCGGGTCCAAGGACCGGAGGAGAATATTCGCTGGCTTCACGTCGCGGTGGACGATCCTGGGGGATGCCGAATGAATCTCCTGGAAAACGCCGACAATCTGGTTGAGGATTGTTCTCATGAAATCGTCGCTTGCCGGCGCGTGCGATTTCTTCTGCCAGTCTCCGAGCGAACCCAGAGGACAGTACTCCATGACTTCCCACCAGTGTCCAGCGAACGTCCCCGTTCGCTCAAGCTTGACAACGTGCGGCGACTCTAGTCCCCGCAACCGTTCCCACAGATCGTCTTGATCGTGATGGACCCTGGCGTGGACTTTGAAGAGCTTCACGACGACGAGATCCTCGCCAGTTCCCCCCCTTCGCCTGCAAAGCAAGAGCGTGGCTTGACCTGCGGCGGCCTCTAGTTCCCGGACGATGTCAAAGTCGCTGGCAATCTCCGGGGGGAGGTTGTTTAGGAAGTAGTTTACCGACGAAGGATCGGCTCCTGTACCTGAGCTAACACCGGGGATCCTGTTTGATTCGGTCGGTTCGATTCGGGTAACCCCTGGCGCCCCAGGAGGGTCGAGCGGTTCGATTCGGGTAACCCCTGGCGCCCCAGCAGGGTCGAGCGGTTCGATTCGGGTAACCCCTGGCGCCCCAGCAGGGTCGAGCGGTTCGATTCGGGTAACCCCTGGCGCCCCAGCAGGGTCGAGCGGTTCGATTCGGGTAACCCCTGGCGCCCTGTTTTGATCGTCGCCATCGTCGGCGGTGGATACTTTACTCATTGCCGAACTTCCTTGGTCCGTTCTTCGTCAGCGACTGCATGTGTTGTCGGCATCGCTGCGGTGCGTACGCTCCCCCAAGGTGCGGTTGAAAATTGGTGCTCTTCTGCGACCGGGATGAGCGAATCGTTTTCTCTAGTCATGGGTACGGGAGCCCATTCAATGGTTACGACCGATACATTGTCGGGAGCCCCGAGAGCCAAGGTTTTGTTGACCAATTTGTATGCCACGGCGGGGTTTCCTGTCCTGAAGGCATCTTCCATAGAAACGTCGTCGATTACATCATGCAACCCGTCGCTGCAGATCAGCAGGCTGTCGCCTCCTGACCAGTCAAATTCAAAAAGGTGGGGATCCAACCGAACCTCGCGCCCGCCGCCGAGGCACTGTGTCATGACTCCATTGTTTCCAGGGGCTGCCGGAGGGCGGTCGTCCACAGAGAGTTGGCCCAGATAGCCTCCATTAAATTGATAGACACGGCTATCACCCACGTTGAACGCGATACCGGTACCATCTGGGCGGAGCAAGACACCTGCAACGGTGCTTCCCATTCCGGCAAGCTCGGGCCGGGTGCGGCCATCATCTAAGAGTCGTCGACTGGTATGGGCTATCGCTGTCCTAATCTCGCCGTTGAAATTTTCTGGCTCAGACGGTGCCCACTTACTGAGCGACTCGGCGACGAGGCGGCTTGCCGTGGCACCGCCCCGGTGGCCGCCCATGCCGTCGGCCACGACCACAATGACCGGGATTGCACCGTCGACTGCGATTTCGAGCGCCGTTGGTTCCGTACCGGAAAATGCCCAACCCGATATTCCGATTGCGTCTTCGTTTTGACTGCGTACTCCCCCACGATTCGTCACGGCAACGATCCGGTATTGCGCAGCCTTTTTTCCGTCTGATGTTTCGTGCGTGAAAGCACCTGGCTCAGACATGTGACCGGCCTATGTTCAGCCAACAATTCGATGCCAGCCGGATGGATTCCCCCGCTGATAAGTTGACTGACTCGTGAGCGGCTAGGCGACTCCCGTCCACAAACACGCCGTTCTCCTTGCCCATGTCCTTGATCGTGAGTGAGTCCTGACCCGCCGATAGGAGTGCGTGATAACGGTGGACGTTGTCGTAGTGCCACAATTCCGGCTGGTAGTCCCGGCCCAAGCGAACTTCGTCTCCCGGCGCCAGCCAAGCTATGCGCACGTCTCTCAGTAGAACGGCCCAAACCGTCGTTTCTTCGGAAATAGACTGCTGCTGGCTGCCTGCCACTGACGGTATAACCTCTGTCCCCGACAAGCCTGACCGGGGGGTGGCAGAATGCTTCTCTGCGGCGAACTCGGGCTCGCCAGTGACCAATCCCTGTTCTTGGTGGCAATTTTGACAAATCCAGAGATTATCTGGAACGGGCGTTCCGCAGTTCCAACATGGGCGGGATTGTTCTGGGGTCAGGTCAGCCATGATGTTCTGCCTATTTTTATTCCTCGGGATGCGATCTTTTTTTCCAAGGATTTCATGGCACCTGGGCTCGGGATTCCGATGAACCACAGGTCGTCGCCATCAACTTCAACTTGCATCTGTCGTCTTTGCTGGCCGAAATCGTGTTGCAGCCGGTGTTCCGCATAACGGTCCCGGCCCAGTTCGGTCAGTGGGACCACCGTTTGATTGGCGGAGCCCCTCAGTGGGGCTTCGTCTGCCTGAGCAGCAACGAACGGTTCAGGAATGACGACATCCAGCAACGACAAAATTCTTTCGTGCTGCTCGCGTAATTCCGTGAGGGATCGGCCGCTGTAGGAAACAACGTCAATCGGCCGGGAAATGTCCGCTCTCCATGCCGATACCCCTAAAAGAAGCTCCATCAGTGGCTCGGGTTGGTCAAAGGGTTCACCGCCGCTAATTGTCAGTCCGTCGATCTGATTCGACGGCAGTTCTGCCAGCCATCGCAGGATTTCAGTCACGTCTGCGCCCGAAGACGGGTTCGGCGCCCACGTGTCGCGGGAAATGCAGCCAAAGCACCTGATGCTGCAGCCCTGGACCCAGATCCCGGCCCTGGTTCCGTAGCCAAGGTTCTTGACCGGAAAGTGCGCGCGACTCAATTCAAGTTTCATGCCAGCTCCACCTGCCAGCCTGACTCGAGCTCTACCAGTCCCGTCACTGTCGCGGCGCTTCGGTCGTCCGGAAGATCAAACAGCGCCCGTGCCAGCGGATTGACGAACATGGATTCAATGACGTTGCCAATGCCCCGACCTCCCATATCCAGCGATGCCAGCGCGCGCTCTGCGATCTGATCATGCGCGTTCTCGGAGATTTCGATGCGTATTGCAAGCTGCCGAAACGCTTCCTGACAAACGTTTTTCAGGAACACGTGGACAAGTTTCTGCCCTACTTCCCGCGAAATGAAGTCGAAGACCACAATGTTGTCCCCAATCCGATTCAATAGTTCAGGTCTGCCCAGCGTTTTGGTGAAATGATCTTCAACTGATGCCCGAATGAGGTGCTCCACATCCTTATAGGGGGTGCCCGGTGTAACGATTGGGATCCTTCGACCGTCTTCTGCTTCCTTGTAAACGCCGAGGTTCGACGTGAAGACAATAATCGATTCGCTGAAAAACACAGTGTTGCCACTGCCGTCCGTCAATCGACCATCTTCGAGTATTTGGAGAAACTTGTCCAAGATCCGTTCGTGAGCTTTTTCAATTTCGTCGAAAAGGACGAGGCAATACGGACGTTCCCTGATCGCATTTGTCAGTTCGCCCCCGGCATCATGCCCTATAAATCCAGGAGGGGATCCGATGAGTCGGGCAGCGGATTCCTCCGCCGAGAATTCGCTCATGTCGAACCGAACGTAGGACTCTTTGGTTCCGAACACCAGTTGGGCCAAGCGCTTTGCCAATGCGGTCTTACCAACGCCGGTAGGTCCCGTGAAGAACAACACTCCCTGCGGCCGGCCGGGCGTGGATCCTGCCTGCGAGCCGGTGAGACCCATGGCAGACCGAACGAGAATGTCCATGGCCTTACGAACTGCTCTATTCTGACCCAGGATCGGAGCCTGGCTGGCGCGGTCCGTGTTGCTTTCCTCTTGCCCGATGATGTCTTCGTAGCCCGACCTGATTTTCTCTTTCAAGTAAGGGTTGCGCCAGGGGTTTTCTCGGATGCCAACGCGATAACACCGAACAGCGTCTTCCATTCGTTCAATCGGAAGTTTAAGGTCTGCGGCGAGTCGACAGATTTCGATCAAACTACGAAGGGACATGCCGTTCGTAAGTTCGGCGAAATGTCTGTGGGCGGCTAACTTCGACGCATGGTCCAGTTCGTTATAGCCCAGTATCACAGGAACAAGGCCCGACGCGGCCCTCTCGCGCACGTCCATCTCGGGAAGAGGAATAGATATGACCCTCACCGGATCAATCGCCGTCAGCCAAGAAGGCAAGTCGTGCTCCTGATCGGCGAGCCAGATCACTGGGTTGTACAGGGGGGATTCCCTTGACCCCTCCCGGCGAAGAGGGACCGCAGCATGTGCAAGTTTCTCTGCAACAACATGTAACTGCCTGGCCTCGGGGTCCACTTGACCATCGGACGTCAGCCTTGACGCGTAGTCTACGACCAGTGCGGCCCGAACGTCCCTGGTCGCTACAATCGCCCGAAGAATTTCCGCGAGTTCAGCCAATGTGACTGGCATTGACATCGGACGTACCAACTGGCGTCCGGTCAGTGAGCCAGAGAGTCCTTCGCTGGACTCATGTAGAACCCGTAACCCGTCCGCCACGTCATAGCCGATAACGACGTCGTAGTCGTTACCGGTCAGGACAGCGGTTATTACATCAAGAGTCCGAGTCAGACGGAACGCGTCCTTCGGTAAACCCGAACCCATCCATTGGCGATCCCTGATTTGACCAGCTATCACCATCTGCGAATTGGTGGCCAGTGAAACGTCGAGGGTTTTCGCCCATGCAGGAAATGACCGTAGACGAGCCTCGGTTTCCGCAACCGCGTCTAAGCTTTGTGTGCTCATTTCATGCCCTGTTCCCGCTGCACAGCCGGCCGTGGACCCCGGTGACTAAACTTGCCGGAGTCAAGTCGTCGGGCGGGTGCGAGGCCTGGGGCCACTCTCCGTACCCGACCTGCGACAATGCCCTGCAGCTGCAAGTGATTCAGCAGACGGGGAAAGTCTTTGCACCATGAGGTTTCAACTTCTTTATCCCGAACGGCACTAAGATGTGAGAGCTCTTCGTCCGCCGTCCGGACGATCTCCAAGGAAACTTCGCCGGCACTGATGCCGACACTCAGTGCATGATGGTTCCAAATTGTGCGACGAACCAACCCCTCAGCACCGGGAGAGATTGTATCGAAGCCCGTGAAGACGGTGTAACCAAGCTCTTCCAGCCCGTGTTCGACTACCTTGGCCACCCAAGCCCGCTCAACCTCGGCCTCGGCAGCGATTTCGGCACGTTCAAGATCGACAGTTATTTGGGCAAGATCCAAGGTTCTACCTTGGATGCCAGCCTCGCGGGCCAAATCAATTTTCCTCTGCAATTCAGGATAAGTCCCTGAAAGCGCCGCTATTCTGGCGGCGAGCTCGTTGATCTTGGCCTCGTTCACCCTCCGGGTAGACGCAGCATGATTTGCCTGCCCAATCGCAATTTGCAGTCTGTCGGCAAGAAAATGCCCACGCTCGGTGGTCACTTGGCTGACCGTCTTCGACAATTGCAACATGTACTCGTCGGGCAACACTGTCGGATCCAACTCTCCCAGATAACGTTCAATCCGCATTGCAGGTGTTTCTTTG
>NZ_JAHHZS010000052.1 GCF_022606295.1 Arthrobacter bambusae | reverse complement strand
GTCGGGCTAGTTGGTGGCCTGATATCAGGCTATAATTCCAGTATGAGAACGGTACCGCTCAGCGAAGCCAAGGACAAGCTGTCCGCCCTCGTGGAGGAAGCAGACACGACGCACGAGATCATCCAGATCACCCGGCACGGGCACCCGTCAGCGGTGCTGATGTCCGCCGATGACCTGGAATCCCTGCAGGAAACCATCCACTGGCTCTCACAGCCCGGCATCCGCGAAGACCTCGACCAGGCGAGGCGCGACATTGTCGACGGTAAGACGACCAGTGGCGCAGACCTCCGCCGTGAGTTCGGGCTGCCGCCGCGGTGACCGGCGCGGAATCCACCGGGCCATCGCCATGGAACGTTGAGGTCACCAGCCCGGCGCTGAGGGGCTTCCGGCGACTGCCTGAGAAGGCCGCGGCAGCGATCGTCGAATTCGTGACGGGCGCACTGGCCAGGAACCCCCACCGGCTGAGCAAGCCCCTCACGAACGGACTCCTCGGACTCCGCACCGCACGGCGCGGCGACTACAGGGTGCTGTTCACCCTGGACATCGAAGAACACATCCTGTACGTCCACCGCATCGAACATCGCTCCGACGTCTACAAGCCGCGTTAGCCGAACTCCACAGGGGAAAGATGCGCCATGGGGGGGCCTCTCCCCCAAGCTCAGGCCCACGAAACGTCCAAAAGTGGACCGAAGGAGCGCCATGGGATGTTCCTGTGCGCCGGGTGCGGCACATCATGTGGCAGCGGCACTTCCTCGAAAGTGGGGTAGCCGCTCCGCCACCGCTTGTTGAGGACGGCAATGTCATCACCGTACTGTTCTCTGAGAACCCCAGGCCAAAGAGCGCGGTGCTCATCCGTAGCGAAGGCATCCCCCAAGGATTGTCCGGAGGATTCATGGCTCGTTCCAAATGATCCATTGGCCGAGAGCAGGATGCCTGGAGTAACGCTCGACGCACGCCGAGATGTAGTCCTCCATCGCACCGCGGAAAGCCGGGTCCAGCGTCAACGTCTGGGAGTGAAGGGCCGACCCCGTACCGAGCCACCACGGGCCTGAATTCGCTGTAAGAGTTGCCTTGATTTTGATCCCGTGCCCGGCTGCGGCATCAAAGACGTTGTCAAAGAGCTCAAAGTCCCAATGGTCCGGCGACTGACTCTGGATCCAGGGCCACATCAGGAACACGCGAAGTTGGCCGAATCCGACTTCGGCGGCCCGGTCCACAAGTGTCAGGACCTCGTCCCTTGGGAGGTCGCGTTCGAGCCAAAAGGAACCCGCCCCATGACCTAACCCGCAAGACCGGTCAGGCGTCGACCACCCAGCGCATCCAGGCGCCTGACCATGGTCAAAAATACTTGCCGCCACCGGTCAGCCCATTGCAGCGAATGGTCAAAGCAACCTGCAGCCAGTGGTCAGTTTCAAGTTGCAGTTGACAAGGGTCCGAAACCCGTTTCCTGGACGCCCTCGGCGCCACTCTTAGATGCCAATCTGACGAGGGTTTTCCCTCTGGCGGATGCACAGTTGGGGTGAAGCATGATGGATCTTGTGAATCCCGGCGGGTTTCGTTTCCCGCGGGACTTGTTGTTTCCGCTCGATGAATCACGTCGCGCCAGTATTCGACCGGGCCTGAACGGGCAGTTTATTTCTTGGGTTTCGTGCGCCTCTTTTGTACCGGGGGGACGTCCAGGTGCGGGACGGCTCGCAGCATGAACCGGTCAAAGTGTGGCACCGTGAAGCCCGCGTAGCCGTGAGCGGGCGTATAGAGCAGGCCCATGTTGATGAGTTCGGATCGTGTCGGGGCCAGCTGGGTGGACTCGCGTCCCATGACGGCGGCGACGTCGGCGGCCTTTTGGGAGTCGGGGCCCAGCTGTGCCATGGCGCGCATGTAGGCAATCTGCAGCTGGGTGGCCCTGTCGAGCCGGACGCGGAAGAACGAGGAATCAAGTTTTGCCTCGTAGGCGTCCTTTGCATCCTCAACATCTTCCAAGGTGATGGAGACGCCGTCCGCGACTGCCCACACCTGGTAGCCGAGTTCCTGCACGAAGTATGGATAGCCTTCCGTGAGGTCGAACGCGCGGACAAGTGCATCGTCCTCGAAGTGCACATGTTCGATGTGCGCCGGCTCGGCCAGTGCTTTCTTGGCATCTTCAAAATCCAGGGATCCGAGTTTCGGGAACTTGAAGAGCCGCTCGGCGTAGGATTTTGCGTCCCCGGCAAGCTCGGCGATCTGGGGCAGCCCCGCACCGACAAAGGTCACCGGGAGTTTTCTCTGCACCGATTTGTGGATCGCCTGGATGACGGCTTCGAGTTGTGTTTGGCTCAGGAACTGGACCTCGTCGAACAGCAGCACCAGGCCGGTCCCGTGTTCCCTGGCGGCTTCGCCTATCGAAACCAGGACGTCCGTCAGGTCCAGGGTAAGACTGCCGTGATCGGCAAATCCTTCGGCGGCGTCGACATCGAGTGACAGGGTCGGGATACCCGAGGAAGGATCGATGGAGAGGCTGAAGGACTGCAGGACCTGGGCAGCCTTCCGTGCTTTGTCTCCCCACTTGGCCCGTGGTGAAATCTGGTAGAGCGCGGCCCGCAGCTGAGAGTAGATAGTCCTGCGGAAGTGGTCGTCATCGTGTTTGCTGGCCTCGAGCTCCAGCACCTTCCATTTGAACTCTTCTGCTATCTGACGGAACTCCCCCAGCAACACGGTTTTGCCCACGCCGCGAAGGCCGGTGACGATCATGGATTGATTGGTGCGGCCCTTGTCGAGCCTGCGCAGGAGGATCCGGAAGTCCTCAAGGAGATCGTCACGGCCGATGACAATCTCCGGCGTCGCACCCGCGTTCGGGGTGTAGGGGTTGTTCACTGGGTCCATGTCACGAAGCTTACAAGATTTATTTCACTTTATTGGTCTCTAATAAAGCGTGTATTTTGCAATAAAGTAGTCCGGGGACGGGCCCGAAGCTCACCCGATGCTGCGCGGCGTGACTTCACTGCGTCCCCGGAGTCCCGACAGAACTCGTTCGTCGTTCAACGCGGATCGAAGCTGCTTTTCGCACCCCACTCCCGATGGGATACGCCGACCCTGCCGGTGTTGCATGGATCACATTTGGTCTATGGTTGTCCGGGTGCCACAGCGTCGTGGCCCCCGACATGGAGCGGAGAAAATTTTCGTGACAGACAAGCTTCGGGTGCTGGTCGGGGTGGACCTTGACTGCGCAAAGGCCCAGATTGCCGCGCAGGGTCACGTGACATCCAAAAGCGTCCACGGCTTGTACGCAGTGATGAAGCGCGCCAACTCGCTCACCCAAGGCATGACCCTGGAGCTTGATATGACCCGGGCCCGGATCGAACCCGACGCGTGGGAAGAACTCCGGGCTGTTCGAGGTCCCACCATCTGCCGGCCCGCCTCGATCCGTCCCAGTCCGACTACAGGCTGAGCATCCTCGCCCCTGAGGCCGCGGCCCCGGCAGCGACGGCTGCCCAGGCAGACTGACCGGCACCAACCAACTCCCAGCATCAGGGCAAAAAATCCGCGATGGACCGCCGGCTACTGCGCCTTAAGGAAATGGATGCCCTACCCTTCGCATTCGCTGCAGTACGAGTGGCCGTTGCTTTCGCGTGCGAGTTGGGACCGGTGCCGGACAAGGAAACAGGAATAGCAGGTGAACTCGTCCGCGGCCTGGGGAATGACCTGAACGATGAGCTCCTCGGCGACGATCTCTCCCCCGGGTGTCAGCCCCTCATCGAGGGCATCCGCTTCGTCCAGTTCAGTGACAACGCTGCGGGCATCGGGGGCATTCGCAGACTGCAGGGCCTCCAGGGAGCGGTCCTGTGATTCCTTGACGTCGGAACGGACTTCGTCGTAATCGGTTGCCACTTTGGGTGCTTCTCATTTCTGACGTTTTTGCGGTGTTCTTTCTGACGAAACAGCAACGTACACCAATGCACCGTTGTTCCCATGTCAACGGACCAGAGGACCTCGGGCGGGACTATTCAGCGCACCAGGCCGGTACATTCCCCCCGTTACCCAGTGCCAGAGCAATACGCCGCCAGCTAGATAGTGCAACTCCCCCACAGGAGCTGCCTGATGGCAGCCCCCCGTTACACGGTTGCGCTGTGCCTACCGGCTGAGGCCGTTCTTACCTCGTTCAGCCCCTACTGCTGCCCCGGTGCGGGACTTCCGGGCTTTGGCTGCGCCCTTGCCCATGGTCACCGCGGCGCTGGGGTGTGTGCCCTCACTGCGGGCCGCGGCGAGGCGGCCCCGAATCTGAGTTTCGCTGGCGCCGGTATTTGTCAGGGTCTCGGCAAACTTTTCGTGGTGTTCGGCCGAGCCGTAGCCCGCGGCCGACGTGCTCTCCGCTTTCAGGCCCTGGTCTTTGAGCCGGCTGCTGTCGTTGCCGGTGACGCGGTTTTCGATCTCTCGCCCGCCGCCTTCCATGCGGGCAAAGAGCTCTTTCTCGGCACGTTCGTACCGCTGTTCCACGGTCATCCATGGGGAGCCTTGGAATCCGCCTTCGGCCAGAAGCTTTGCTTCGTGCATGTCCTTGGCTGCTTTCACGAACTCGGGGTCCTTGAAATGGGAGTCGCCGGCACCGTTGACGTTCGTCGTGGTCTCTTTCCGCAGTTGGTCAAGGTCGGGGCCATTGACGCCGTCGTTGCCGATGAGAAACAGGCGCTCCCTGATTTCAGCGTCGGCCGCCGCAGTTGCCTTGGGGGTTTTAGCGTTGTGAGCCCGCTGCAATGCCTGTGCCAGTTCGGGGTTGGCGAGGTACTCGACGGGAACCTGGTGGCGTTCCATTTCCGGTGCCAGCTTCCCGGCCTGGGCGCGGAGTTCTTCCGCCCGGGCAGCCACGAGAAGGCCCATGGCCTTCTCCTGGTCGGCGGCCGCCTTGCGCTGGGCCTCCTGACTGCGGGCCATCGCATCCAACCGCGCCTTCCAGGTCGCGATGGTCTCGATCCCTGACTCCAGATACGCGGCTTCAGAGCCGACGTCATTTGTGTCGATGCCATACCGAGCCAGAACCTCGGCGCGGATTTTTTCCGACGCTGCCAGGGCTGTCGGGTCGTGGTCCTTCCAACCCTCGGCTACGGCGTGCGCGGTGGCGATATCGCCCGGCTGTGCCTTGTCCCACCATTGCTCTTTTTCTACGGGTGCCAGCGCCGCGCGGGCTGCACTGCGTTCGGCGGCGAGGCGTGCCCGGGCTTCGTGCGCTGCCTGGGTGTCCTGGTGTTCCTGTTGCCGCTGGGATTCCTGGCGTCGGCGTGCCAGTGTCTCGGCAATGCGTGAGGCGATCATCAGCGACTGCCGCAGACCGCCGTCCAGGACGTCATCCATTCCATCTGATTCACTCATGCTGTCCCCCTTGCAGTTGGTGTTAGTGGTGGTGGTTATCGGTCGAAGGCCGGGCCGGAGTCGCGTCGGACGGTCTGGGAGGTTTTCGCCGGTGTCGCCGGCGTGGGCGTCGTCGGCACCGCTGACCCGGGGCGGATGGGTGTCATTCCTCGGCGGGCGATATCGATCGCCCGGGGCGCCACTGCCGCGTCCCGGGACGGCTGCTGTTCCGCACCCACCAGAACGGGCTTGGGCATGGTCGCGGTGAACGGGGCCAGCTGCTCCTCGACCACGGACCGGATGCGCTGGGCCTCCCGGGTCCGCCCGGACTGGGCGTGCATTTCATACACGGCGAAGGCGGTGTTGATCAGCTGCACCATGAGGGCCGTTTGCGCGGCCGTCTTGTTCTTGCTCGACGCGGCCATGAACAACATCGCAGTACCCGCGATCGATGGGAGAGCGACAGGCTTGCCGTGCTGGCGGGGTGCGCGCAGCTGAGCGGTGCGGGACAGTTCAGCGGCGGTGGCCGCCAGCGGACCAGGCGTCGGTTCCAGACGGTACGACCATGCCGCGAACGCCCCTGATACTTCCCTCGCTGCTTTCGCCCAGGTCGCGTGATCATCCCGCGGAATGGTCCGCAGCTGGTCAGCCAGGGCGGTCGCGTTGCGGGTGTATTCCACCCATACTTCGCCCGGTGGTGTTGCGTTCTCAGGGCCGGTCCTGGACACCGTGCGCCTGTTGCGGGCAGCTGCGTTCCATTCCGCGGCCGCTTCCGTGGCCAGGTGCGGGGTGTCGGGCCATTCATCCCGGAGAGCACCGAGCTTCAGATCGGAGGCCAGGGTCCCGCCTCCGAACCAGATCGGACGTTCACCCCGGGCGGGGCGTTCGGCGACGGAGTAGCCGACGATGACGTCGGTGGTGTTCTTCGCGTAGCGCGGTCGCACCAAGAGGCCGGTGTCGCGGGCCCGGCGGACGAACTCACCTTCTGTTGCAGAGGCGCTGGCGCTGGCGCGGACTTTCCGTGCCAAGGAGGAGCGGTGCATTTCGCGTTCGTCCCGGACGGCCGTGGCTTTCTCTGCCCGGTCGTAGCCACGGGTGGCGTGCACCGTCGAGAGCTGTTCGAGGCCGTACTTGACCTCCAGCTCACGGCACGATTCCTGCGCCTTCTTGTAGTCGCCGTGCGTGGATGCCTTGGTTCCGTCTTCGCGGACCAGGGAAACGGCGACGTGGATGTGGTGGTTGCCGTTCTCGGACGTGCCGTGGTTGATCGCAACCCACCGGCAGCGGGCCTTTCCGCTGGTTTCGGTGAAGCCCATGGCATCCACGAAGTCGTTGGCAATATCGCCCCACTGCTGATCCGTCAGCGCGCCCTCTTCTGCGCGCAGGCTCAACGAGCAGTGCCACACGCTGGCGTCCTTGTAACCGACGTGCACGCGCTCCTTCTTGGCCGCGTCCCACTGCATGTCCTTGATCTGCACCGAGACGTCATATGCCCTGCGCGGCTGGTCCAGATGCTTGGCAATCGCCAGCGCATCGTCACGGTCCAGAACACCGTCGTCGTACCACGCCATGATCGCAGCATCGCCTGCTACCAGGTGCGGATCGCTGTGTACGTTCTTCGTCTTGTTGGCGTCCGTCGAGGCCAGGTAAACCATGAGCCCGCCCATGCGCGAACCGCGGGTGATGTTCGGGATCATTCCTACATCAGCCCCTCAATGGTGCGGTCAATGCGCATCGCAACTGACCGGAGATGCTTCAGTGCTTCGCGTGCCTCAGCGGGGAACTCGCTCGTGGCGTTCGCCTGCCGTGCGAGCTGGTTGATGTTGTTCGAGGAACGGGCCAGCAGATTGTGCAGAGACATCAGTTCAGCGATGGCGGCACGCCGTTCCGTTGTCGTCTCCTGGGTCTCGGACAATGCCGACGTGATCAGCAGGTTCGGGACGGTGACCTTCTCCCGCTCAGCCCTCGCGACAAGCGCTGCTTCCTCTTCAACAGTGACCCACAGGTCACGGCGCTTCTTGGTGCCGGCGGGAGTGTTCTCCCGGCGTCGGCGCGCCAGATTGAAACGGTGAGCGTTCCCCTCATCCGACATCCCAATCCCCCACTTCCAAGGCCCAGCGCAGCGACCCCAAACGGGGACCACAAGCAAGTGTGCCAAACCGCGACGCAGGAGCCGGGCAGGACACGCCATTTACACCCGTGTAAATGTATAGCTTGCTCCGAACGGCTGGGTTTGAGCGTTTTTTGAACCGGGGTGCGACCCACCGAACCCCCCCCCCCGGCCTGAATGTAGCGGAACGGTTAGAGTCGGTGCATGGACATCAACGACATCGCCGCCAAAGCCGCCGCAAAAATCGACGCCGCCCGCGACGTCAAAGTCAACGCAGTGAAAACCGCCGCCGCCAGCGGCGTCGAACTCGCCGAAGCAGCCCAGCTGCTGGCAGCCGCCGAACAAAAGTACGCCAAGGACTACCAGGCCGCCCTTCGCGCCGACTGGACCGACTCCGACCTGCGCAGCTTCGGCCTGGACGCCCCGACAAAGAAAGCCGGCGGCCGCCCCCGCACCCGGAAAGCCGCCCAGGAACCGGCCTCCGTGACCGGCGCTTCGCAGTAGCAAACCGTCGTCCACAGGGGCACGGCAAAAGCTACTTCCTCCGGGCTTTTCCCGTTCACCTGACGCTCCTATAGTTCTCAAACCTGAGACGTTCGTCCGTGGCAGCTCTGTTTCCGCTGCCCACAACCGGGGACAATTCCTCATGGGTTATCCACAGCTACCGCTGCCGAGGGAGCTACCCGAACGGCTCCCAAAATTTCAGCCGTGGATAACCCGAATTGACCCCAGCCATGGACAGCTCAAAGGCACCTTGAGCGCCGAAAAGTTAAGTACACACCACTCGTGCGCGGGGCAGCGGAACGAGATTAACTCGTGACAAGAACATGGTTTTGGGCGGACCGGCCGGAACTGGTGTCCGGCTGTCAGACGGGACCAGCGGCGGGAGAGAATCCCGGTTCCTGGCAAGGACTCTCCACTACCCCCAGACGCCGCTGGTCCCCTAGGGACCGAGGCCGGGTCTGGAATAGCTCCCATTTTTCAGCGAGGGATAACCTATATCGTCCCCAGGCGGGGTTGTGACCAACTGCAATAGCTGGAATCGTGGGTGGTGTCTCGGGCAGTTGGGCGTCGCCCTAACACGGCGAGCCGCCACTAATGAGCACGCAATGAAAGATCCCAGACTAGTCGCCCGGACCATGACGGCGCAGGACCCCAGCCGGCTTGGGGACCTATGGCTGCAGTACTGGGCCAACGGCGGAAACGCTGATCAATTCGAGTTCGACGCCTACCTGCACGGCCTAAGTGAGTGGGATACTCTCGAACTCATTATCCTCTCCTGGGCCATCGAGGACCTCCGGCGTCGCCTTCCTATGCAGTAGCCGGCCGCGCTTGTTCTTCCAGCCATCGCCGGTACTCAGCGATGACGCGCACTTCTTCGATATCCGGCAGGCTTTCCCTGACGAGTTGAGAATCACGTGACCCAGACGGGCAGACAACACGGTAAGGGGATCATGCTCAAGCTCCTGACTTATCAGGACCGCCCAGGCCAACCCGAAAGGACTTGAACCAGCGGACACGACATGTGCAGGACAGCACCCCGACGAACGCGCCAAATGGACGACGAGTCACACCGGTTCAAGACCAACCCCGTCATTACCGTGGTCGACGGGACCCACCTGACCGGTTACACACAACCGCCAGGGCACCAATGGCCGGCCCGGCACCAACGGGACCGGCAGACATGCACAACCTCCGACCATCGACCTCACCCAAACAGGAACTAGTTCCTGTTTCACTACCCAATGGACCGGTACCCGAGGCCCGCACCGACGAGGTGCGGGCCTCGGTCTTTGTCCCCGTCCGACACACTCCTTCGGTCCTCGAAACAGGACCACAGTAGGAGCAATCCCCTACGGGACTGATGCCGTCCGGGGTGCCTTCCTCCGTCCTCCAGCGCTTGATCGCCGATGCCCCGACTCCAGCGTCTCTTGCGAAAGGCCCGTCGGCGAAATGGGCGCATAGAGCAAAGCGTGAAGACATTCAATCCTTGCGTCATATATTCCCGGCTGCGGTTCGCCGTCAGCCCTATGAAGGACTCTTTCGCCCTCAGGTTCTACACGGCATGCACCCTCTTTATGAAGGGACACGAGTGGTACGACAACGGCGAAGCCTGCGCCCGTGCCATCGAGGCAGTGGCGGAGGTGGTGCACATGTTCTTGCCCTGAGCTTGCCGGCGCTTCCGGCAACTCACCCATTAGCGCTCGAAACCACCCTCACGTGAGTGGCCGGGGGCGGCTCCGGTGCGTCCTTGCGGCGTGGGGTGGGTGTGTTGCGGGTGCGTGTTTTTCGGAGCCGCAGGGAAGCTGGCGGCCTGCAGTCTGCGCAGCCGTGCCAGGGCCGGGTCAACCTCCACCTCCGTCACTGAAACCTCTGCCGATGGTGGTGGTTTGGGTGGGTCGATGGATGCCTGGAGTTTCCCCTCCAGCTCCGCGCACCTCACGCGCGCTGCGATGAGTTTGTCTTCGTATTTGAACGGCTTGCCGGCCTGGCTCTCGACGTCTGCCAGCACCGCCTGCTTTTCGGTAATGGTCTGGCGCAACTGGGCCTCGTAGTCGGGCAGCCCGGACACTTTGTTCTCCAGTCGGGTGATGATGCCGGCGCTTCCTTCCAGCAGCTCCATGCGGGTGAAGACCAGCGCAGGCGCCGGCACGTCCTTGAGGGTGATCGCGAGATCCTGGTAGGAGCCGAGCCTCGAGTCCTCGGCCGCGTTGCGGACCTGCAGCTCGTGGCCGCCCAGGGAAACCATGGTCCCGTAGTCCTGGTTCTGGCGGTAGTAGTTGCCGTATTCCGGCGTGTGCGCACGGACCCATTCCGAGATGGCGGCCACGGCCTCCGCGCGTTTCGTGTAGTTCCTGCCATCGATGCTCGCAGCAAAGGCCTCCCCCGCCGTCGGGATGATGCGCGGCAGCGCGGCCTGCACGGCGGGTAACTTGCTTTCGGCTTTGGTGATGCTGGTTTCGGCGGCGCCCCTGGTCCAGGCCAGGGTGCTCTGTCCCTTCTCGTGGGCGCGTTTGAGGCGTTCGAGTTTGGTCCGTGCGGCGTCGGCCTCGATCTTCTCCATCACCAGCGGGTTCCCGGAGGTCGCGGCTTTGATCTGCGCCGCGTTCAGGGCCAGGTCTCCGACGTCCTCGATCTCGCGGATATCCAGGCGCCCGCGAAGGACCTGCTGGATCATGGTCGCCTTGCGCTGGATCCCGTCCCACGCGGCGCTGTCGTAACTGCCGACCGTGGCGTACTGGAAGTTGTGGACCTCGGCGTTGGCGTTGCCCTGCCGGATGATGCGCCCGTCGCGCTGGGTCAGGTCAGCCGGCCGCCACGGGCAGGTGACGTGGTGGATCGCTTTGGCGCGGAGCTGGACGTTCGTGCCGGTCCCCATCATGGCCGTGGAACCGATCAGCACGGCCACCTCCCCGGAGCGGCATTGGGCAAAGAGCCGGGCTTTCTGCTCGGGCTTGGGCGAGTCCTGGATGAACCGGATCTGCTCCGCCTGGATCCCGCCGGCCACCAGCTGGTCCTTGAGCTGCTGGTAGGCCGTCCAGACCGGCTTCCCGTCGGGCCCGGTGTTCTTCGACGGCGTGCTCAGGTCACAGAAGATGATCTGCAGCGCCCCCTTGTTCGCCGAGGGGATGCCGGACCGGAAGCCGGTGTCATACTCGTTCTCCCGGTTCTCTTCCCAGACCGCCAGGGTCTTGGCGACAACCGCATCCAGCTTGGTCCCGGATTCGGGTTCGATGCCGACCATGCGCAGATCCAGGGCCGCTTTCCGGCCGTCGTTGTAAACGCTCAGGGCATTGTCCGCGCCCTTCTCCGCCCATCCGGACAGGGAGTCCAGCCGGTCCGCGAGGCCCTTCATGTACTCGGCAAGCTCCGGCGGCTGCGCAATCAGCACCAGCTCCGGTTGCCGCTCCCCGTCCTCGGGCCGGCGGGCCAGGTCCGGGGTTTTCAGGTTCAGGTCCTCGGAAAGCTTCACATCAGCGAAGACATGGAAGGACCGCAGCATTTCGGGGACGTTCTTGAACTTCGCGAAGCGCGGTTTGTTCTTCAGCCGGCCTCCGGCGTCCATCTCGATGGCGGTGACCGTTTCCCCGAACGTCGCGCCCCAGACATCGAAGTTCTCCACCCCCGCGGCGTGGAGCAGGTCCGGGCGCAGGTAGCGCTGCATCACGTGGGCTTCGGTGATGGAGTTGGCGATCGGCGTGCCGGTCGCCATCGTGACGACGCGCTCACCATGGACGCGGCGAAGGTATTCGAGCTTCAAGTGCATGTCCGTGGCCCGGATGGAGCCGGCGATTTCGGCGCCCTTGATGTTGGTGACTGTGCGCAGGTTCTTATAATCGTGGGCTTCGTCCACGAACAGGTAATCCACACCAGTGTCCTCGAACGTCAGTCCCGGGTCCGGGGCGGTGTCCATGAGGCGCTTCATGCGCTCTTCTTCGGCCTGGAGCTTGGTCTCCAGTTTCTTCACCGTGGTCCGGTCTTCGCCCTCGGCCTGGGCGTTGACGATGGTCTGCCGGACATCGGCGATGAGCGCTTCCTGATAGGCCTCAATGGTCTCTGCCTTCACACCGATGCTCTTGAAGGCCTGCTGGGTCATGATGATCCCATCCCAGTCATTCGCCGCGGCGCGGGCGACGAACTGCCGGCGCGCGGCCACATCCCCGCTCCTGGTCTTGATGTCATCGGACCCTGCCGAGAGCAGACGCGCCTGCGGGTACAGTTCAAGCCATTCGCGGGTGAACTGCTCCAGCATGTGGTTCGGGACGACCACCATGGGCTTGGAGGCCATGCCCAGGCGTTTGAGTTCCATCGCGCCCATCACCATCTCGGCGGTCTTCCCGACCCCGACCTCGTGAAAGAGGCCCACGGCCGGTTCGGAGATGATCCGGGCGACGGCGGTGCGCTGGTGCGGGTGCGGGGTGAAGGACTTCGCCAACCCCGGCAGGCTCAGCCGGTGCCCTTCCTTCGTGTAATCGCGCAGGGCCAGGGAGTTGAAGCGCCGGTTGTACTCATCAAGGAGCCGGCCGGCACGTTCGGGGTCTTCCCAGACCCACTCGGCGAAACGCTCCTGCAGGGCTTCGGCCTTTTCCTGGGCTGCTTCGGTTTCTTCGAGATTGGCGACGGATTTGCCGTCCTCGTCCTTGTCCTCAACCTGGATGCTCTTTTGTTCCAGGATGCTTTGCAGCAGGTCCGGGGCAGGCCTTCGGGCTGTCCCCCACTCATTCGTGGAACGCACCGTTCCCCGGTTGGCTTTGACCCGCCAGATGCCGGCGCCGACGCTGCTCACGCTGGCGGTAGGGTCGGCCAGAATGTCCTTCACGAATTGCTGGTGCTCCTCGGGGGAAATCCAGACCGCGCCCAGGCGCGCCTCGACGTCTTCCATGCCGACCCGCGGCGGCTGGACTTCCTCCAGGGCGGTGACGTTAACGCTCCAGCGTGCCTCCCCTGCCGCGGCGGCCCGGGCAGCGTCGAGCTTGGTCCGCACGTTCCCGGACAGGTATTCCGGTGCCGTGACGAGCTTGCCCGTTTCCGGGTCATCGAACACGAGCGTGCCCAGCCGGTCGCGGGCCTCCTCCTCCGTCACGCCCAGCAGCTCCGCGATCTTCTCCAGTTCCGGGGCGCCATAAGTGTCCAGGGCGATGGCCAACGCTTCGTCAACGGTGTCCGCGCCCATCAGCGGTTTGCGGGCCACCACCTGGCGGTGCCGAAGCAGTGCCGCCGGTGTCGCCGTCTGGGTTTCCTCGTTGAAGTTCTCCAGAGCCGGCGGCAGGGCACCGAAGGGGTCCGTCTGGCGCAGGATCCGCACGGCCGGTGCTGCACGGCGGGCGATGATCTCCTCGCCGGATTCCTTGTCCGTACGGACCGTCTCAGTGAAGCGGTTCAAGGGTCCGTACTTGGCGGCATAGGCCGTGTACTTCTCAGCCAGGGCCGTTCGTTGGGCGGACAGTTCCGGGGTGTCTTCGCTGTCGGAAGCCTCCATCTCCAACAGGGACCGTGCCCCGTCCCGCAGCCCCAACAAAGCATGCAGTTCGGCCGCGTGTGCTTTGGGGACCGGGAAGGGGACCTGTTCCCCTGCCCGTGCCACCATGAAGGTTCCGTCAGGCCCGGCGGTGAGGGTGCCATCCCATTCCAGTCCGGGCTCCGACAGTAGCGCCGCGGGGGTCTTCCCCGGAGCCGGCTCGGCAGGGGCGTGGCCCAGGCCGGCCCCGAGCGCGTCCGTCACGATGACATCGAGCCGTCGTGCGAGCAGCTGCGGGACCGCGGTAAGGTCATCCGCTTTCACGGAGACCGTTTCCTCCCCGTACATGCCGTTTCCAACGGTAATCTTTCCCAGGACGTTCTGCGGGTTAAGGTCAAAGTAGTTGTTGATCTTAACGTTGCGGCCGGCGATGATGACGGGCCCCACGGTTTCCCAGTCCGTATTGGCAGGCTCCCGGCCCGGCTCGCGTTTGCGCAGCAGCAGCAGGTCGGTGAGCGCTTCGGTGCCGGCGGCGCGGCGGTGGGCGCCGGTGGGCAGGCGCACGGCGCCCACCAGGTCCGCCATGGCGCTCATCTCCCGTCTCGAGGCCGGATTGGCGGCGTCCAGGGTGAAGCTGGAGGTCAGCACGGCGACGTAACCGCCGGGCTTCACGGCGGCCAGGCTTTTGAGGATGAAGTGGTTGTGCATGGAGTGCCGGGAGTCGGCGTTGTGGGTCTTGTCGTAGAGCGCGTTCTTACTGAACGGGACGTTGCCGACGGCAAGGTCAAAGGAATGGGACGTGATCGGGGTGTCTGCAAAGGATTCGCTGCGGATGCTCGCGTGCGGATAGAGCTTCCGGGAAATGGAGGCCGTCAGCGGATCCAGCTCCACACCGGTCATCCGGGCGCCTTCCGGGGCGAAGCCGATGAACGTCCCGGCCCCCGACCCCGGTTCCAGCACCTCTCCCCCGGTGAAGCCGAGCCGCTCCACGGCGGACCAGATCTCCTTCACCAGCGCGGCGTCGGTGTAGTAGGCGTTGATCGTCGTCCGCGACGCGGCCGCGTACTCACGCTCGCTCAGGACCCCGGCCAGCTGCGTGCGCTCGGCCGCCCAGTCATCCTTGTCGAACAACTGGGGTACCGCTCCCCAGCTGGACCACTGCGCCAGGGAACGCTGCTCGGCCCCGGTGGCCGGGCGCTGCTGTTCCTCCAGTTCCCGGACGATGCGGATTGCTTCCAGGTTCGCCGCGAACCGGGCTTTCTGGCCTGAAGGGGCAAGGTCGGCCTGCGATGCAGGACGGAAACGTCCGGCCGTCGCCGGCCCAGGGATCTCTCGTTGCTGCGGTCCGGGTGCTAGTCCTGCTCGTCCTCCTGGCGCGCCGAGCTCGGCTCCATGTCCTCCGGCTCGGCGGGAAGGCCGGCGTAGATCATCTCCTGGTACACCATCTCCCGTGCCCGCAGCTTGGCCATGTTCACCAGCCCGATGTACTCCAGCGGCGGCTCCGAACCCCTGATCGGCGTCAGTTCCTCGCTCAGGTCCCGGATCGCCTGTTGAATTTCCTCCCCCAACATCGAAAAGTGCTTCTCCGGATCCACTATCTGCGCGAAGGCCTGCGGATCGTGCTTCTTCATGGTTTCCATGGCGTGTTTGCCGTGCTCGTTCATTGATTACCTCTTCCGGTTCGGCCCACAACGACTCCAGACTCAGCTGACCCTCAATGTGGTTCTTAGATTTCCTCGGTGCCATGTGCGCCGCTCCCCCTCCGTTTGCCCCCACGCTAGCGAAGGCCCCGGAGGACTCACAGTCACACGCTTATTCCTGCGGGGCCTGGAGGCTCTTCCGCTGCCGTGCGAGCTCACGGACCACCGTGGCCTCACTGACGTCGATGGTCTTGGCGATGTCCCGGATCGTCCGCTTTTCGCCGCGCATCCGATGCGCCGTGGCTGCTTTGTCCGGCGTCATCTTGGTCGGCCGCCCGCCCACTCTTCCCCTCGCCTTGGCAGCGGCAAGCCCGGCCATGGTCCGTTCGCGCAACCGGTTCCGCTCGTACTCGGCAATGGCAGAGAAAAAGTGGAACATCAGCACGCCCTGGGACGTGGTCGTGTCCAGCCACGTCTCGGTCAACGACCGGAGCCCGACATGCCGGTCTGCCAAAGTCTTCACGATGCCGGCAAGGTCGGCAGTGTTGCGCCCGAGCCGGGACAAATCGTTGACCACCAGGATGTTCCCGGGCTGCAGGTGATCCAGGCAGTCCTGCCACTGCGGCCGATCAGTCGTCGCCCCCGACGCAAAATCTGTCCAGATCCGGAAGCACCCGGCAGCGTTCAAAGCGTCCAGCTGCAAATCCACCGACTGCTCCGTCGTGCTCACACGGGCATAACCCAGGAGAGCCGGCGTCATGACGCCCCCGAACGTGAGCGTTCGAATTCCTCGAGCAAGTCTTCGGTTGGCGCATCTTTATGTTTTCCGACCCACCGTTGAACCACAACACTGATTACGACACCTGCCATCCCCACCCCGAGCAATACGAAGGACCAACCCAGGAACAACAAGGTAACCTCCCACGTACTTCCTAGATTGTGGATGACGTTAGGGATGTTCCATACGGCACCTCCCAACAGGACAAATATGGAGGCATACATCAATGCGTCGACCCAATGGATCTTCCGCTTGCCCCAAGGAACTTTCCTCAGGCGTGACTGCAACAAATCGAGGTATCGCTCGGTAGCTTTGTTACCCGAGTCCAGGAGGCGGACGCGGAGAGCAGCAGCCTCCTCCTCCTGTACAACTCTTCCCGACAAATCCCCCTGCTCGTACTGCTCGCCAATAGTCTTCGCTAGGGCAAACGCCCGAATGGCAAAACTGTGAGCCCGTATCTCCTGGTCGTTCTCAAACACCTTCCAAAAGGATGTTGCCATCACGCCCAGAGCTGCAATGACAACCCCCGCCACCTTCACCGCATCTACCGCATCCATGTCTCCCCTAACCTCTCATCAAAAACGGTAGCGCCACGGTTTTGACTCATTTTGTTTTCGCAGTCGAGTTATGAGCAAGTGTAACCGATCAAAACAGCTTGCCGAGAGTGCCATTTTCGAAGTCGTCTGCACGGCTACAGACGGTGGACGGGGGACCCCTGAGCGGACATCCCCGGGGCACCGATGACTTCCAGGCCGGCGCGTGCGGGTCCAATCCAAGTGCCGGAGCCCGGAGCGCTCAGCAGCATTTCGCACATCAGCGTTGGGCCATCGCTTGCTCACCAAGGCGGGAAAGGTGAAGGGCGGAGGGCCCCTTAATCCGCCATTACATCGACCTCCAGTCGGGTGACTTCCTGTCTAGTACTTGTCAGGTACTGAAGCGATATAGCGGTCCGGCCACTTTTTTGTTCGATAAATCGGGGTTCTACATCGAGGTATGAATCTCCAGCCAGGTCGCCCAAATTGTGCCACGGAGCCGTGGCCGCTCCCGACCTCGGCTGCGCGAAGCCTCGAAGGATGTCCACGCAACCCTCGGGTTGAATCCGTTCCGTTCTGATTATTAGCCCCTCGACGTCCTCGCCAAGGTTGCTCACCCGGATCAGGGGCGTGCCGTCACTATCTCGGAGGAACTTTGCCTCAAGCCTGTTGAGTGGATCGGAAGTAGGCCCTTGTTGCAGGGCCTCCAGTAGTTTCTCCTTGGCGGTGTTCCGTATGACCTTCATTCGGGGAGGACCGACCGGACCACGGAAAAACGTGCTTAGCAGTCCGTCGACAAGGTCCTTCTGAAACCCTTTGGGTTGCCTGGGCCAGGCCGGGTCTAGAACGGTTAGTGTCCGCGACCCGTCCGCGTTGATCCAATCCCTGATGACGCCGTTGATATGATCGTCACCGAACGAGTATCCGACGATCACAAGCCGATGCGCCTTCTCGAGCGATTCCTGAAAGCTACGCATTAGAGCCAAAGTAGGCCCGTCAGCGGTGAGCTTTTCACGGTCGCCGATAACGATTGCCGGAACTCGATTGTCGGCCGGTTCGCTCGTGGTTACGACCGAAGTTCTGATGAACCTGTTCTCGTCTCCGTTACCTGGAATTCGCGGCTGGTAGGACCAGTCAATGGACCCATGGAGTTTGACCAGGTTCAGTTTGGGGCCAGATCCGGGTTCGAATCCCAAAGGTTTTCCAGGTTCCCAATCGACAATACCCGTATCAAATTCGATCCCGACCTGTTGGCACATTGCTTCGACTGTGAGGTCATAGTTCAAGGTCGCAACGTCCAACACGCCCTGAGCTTCAGCGAGGCTTGCCAAAGGTCTTAGGTAGCTTACGTCGCCGTGGCTGGCCAGCAGAATGCATACCGCTGCCTTTAATTCGCGCTCCAGCCGTTCGTAGATAGCCCCGCTTCCAGGCTGCATCGCCGCACGTGAAATTTCAGCAACTGCCTTGGCCACGCCATCGCCGGATCCGGTACCTGATAGGGCCCGTGCGATTTCTCCAACCATGGAGCTACCTGAGGAGGGAACAGGGTGGTCATCAAAGGCTTCGACGCTGGGCAACCATGCCGTCACGAATGGTGATGCCTCGTGGTCAGACCGGGTTTTGAGTAGTCGAAGCGCCGAGAACATTCGCTCGACGTTAAGGGCACTGTACGGATTGCCGCCTGTATTGCCGCGGTGCCCGATCATCGCGCTGCAGACAAAATTCAACGTCTCCGCCAACCTCCGGCTTTCGTAATTCTGACTCTGTCCCATCAGGTCAATCAGATCTTTGGTCAGCTGGCCGGTCATTGGGAGACCAGCATCCGCGGATGCTCCAGCGCCTAACAGCACAGCGACGTGCGACTCTTTCAAGCTCTGTCCCTCTCTTCTCGGAAGGTCTAGATTCGGTCCCCAGAAATACTGGAAGCCTTCCTATGGATTGCCTCGCCAATTGGCGAGCGGACGGCGTCCTCGCGGCGGGTTTGACGTCCTCATTTCCTCAGGATACGGATCCCTACCGACACGCGTTCGGATTCGGATCGGGGTCTCATGACGTATTGTCGTTTTTCGAACATTCCGTGCAGGTCGAGTTCGAAAAAAGACGATGCTGTCTACGAGACGATGCGGCCGCTTCAAAAACGGTCGATTTTGAACGATGACGAAAACGGTCTGATGCAGGTGTGGCGCGTGCAAAGCAGATTGAGACCTAGAATCAACCGTATGACTGGTCTCGTAAGCCATCCCGCGGATTTACTGCGCCCAATTTCCACTGCAGTCAAAGTTATTGGAGCCCCAATACTGCAGAACGCACGGGACTGCTGAAGGTTTGCTTGACACTTTGCCTGTGAGGATTTGATCCTTGCGGGTGGAAGGATGTTCATCATGCCCAGAGCCTTTCCCGAAGAGTTCCGCCGCGATGTCGTGGCGGTCGTCCGCAAGGGCGAAGCGCCCATCACCCAGATCGCCAAGGACTTCGGTATTTCACCCGCTGCCCTGCACCGTTGGATGAAGATCGCCGACAGGGAGGACGGCGCAGCGTCCGGTGCGGTGTCCGATGACGCTGCGAAGCTGCGGGAGGCCAATAAGCGCATCCGGCTCCTGGAACAGGAAGCCGAAGTCATGCGCCGCGCCGTGGCCTATTTGTCCCGGGACATCAACCCAAAAAAATGATGTACCCGCTGGTCCGCGAGCTGGCTGCCAGGGACGCCCCGATCAGGGTTCCCGTGGCGGTGTCCTGCCGGGTACTGAAGTTCTCCAGACAGGCCTACTACCAGTGGGCCGCCAACCCCGTCCCGTCCCGGGACTGGGAAGAAGCGCACCTGATCAACGCCGCCATTGATCACCACCGCGACGATCCCGCCTTCGGGTACCGGTTCATCGCCGATGAGATCAACGCCGGTCCCGGGCCTGGGGTCAGTGAACGGCGGATCTGGCGGCTGTGCTCTCAGAACGGCATCCTTTCGGTGATCCACCGCCGACGCCGGTCAGGACTCAAGGCCGGCCCGCCGGTCCACGATGACCTCATCGAACGGGACTTCAGCGCCACCGCGCCGAACCAGAAATGGCTCACGGACATCACCGAGCACCACACCGCGGAGGGAAAGCTGTACCTGTGCGCGATCAAGGACCTTCACTCAAACCGCATCGTCGGGTACTCCATGGACGGGCGGATGAAAGCATCCCTGGCCGTCGCCGCACTGGACCACGCCGTGGCTCTCAGGAAACCAGCGGGCACGGTGGTCCACTCGGACCGCGGATCCCAATTCAGATCCAGAAAGTTCGTCCTGGCCCTGAACACCCATGGCCTGAGCGGATCGATGGGCCGGGTAGGGGCATGCGGTGACAATGCAGCGATGGAATCGTTCTTCTCCCTGCTGCAAAAGAACGTCCTGAACCGCAAACGATGGGAAACCCGGGCCGAACTCCGGCTCGCCATCACGACCTGGATCGAACGCAGCTACCACCGAAAACGCCGTCAACGCGCCCTCGGACGACTGACACCAATCGAGTTTGAGACAATAAAAAACGCGGCACCAGCCGCGTAAGAAATTATCAACCCCAGCTGTCAACTAAACCTTCAGCAGTCCCCTGCGACGATGAAGAGAGTGTCGCTGTCGAGGCTTGAGATTGGATCGTCGATGACCGCAATGACGGGCTCGACAGTGCCACCTGACACGGCGCTTCCGGTCAAGGACTCCACAAAGTAGGCGAAGCAGAGGAAGGACTTCTCACCTTCGGATAGTGAATCGTATGCCGGCGAGCCATCGTCGCGTATGATCCGGTAGCCACCCGCGACTGCGTCTGTGATTGCCAGATGGAACCGGTGGAAACCCAGAGCCTCAAGAAGCTTGTTAATACGCTCAGCGACATCTGCGGTATTCGAGATCGAGTTGCGGAGCGCCTCAATCTCTTCCCTGCTGCCCTCATCGGCTTGCAAACTTGCCGCGATGTTGGAACGCAGTTCTTCGATCTTCGTCAGTTTTTTGGCGCGGATTCCGTTGTATCGCTTCAAATGGCTCGGTGTTCCTGCACCTGTGAGAAACAGCGCCCAACCGTCATTGACTAGT
>NZ_JAHHZS010000051.1 GCF_022606295.1 Arthrobacter bambusae | reverse complement strand
AACTCGATCCAGCTGAACGTAGCAAAGCCTGTTACTTCAGCCCCCGAGTCGTCCACGTAAAAGAGGCGAAGGGGTGTCGAAGTCATGCAACGAGCTTACCGACCGCCGCCCACGGAAAAACCCGCGGCGCCCCGGCCGCACCTTCGGCTTCAAGAAACACGATCGTGCAGCACCTCCATCCGCCGGGTCGACTGACGGTCGCAAACAGTTGCCGCCATGGAGCGCCGCTGCCGTTACCGCACTTCCCCTCCTCGCACCAGCCATGGTTACAACGGCCGGATCCGGAACCAGAGGTCATCAGCGGCAGGCCTGAACGAATGCCGTAACGCTGCCAGCAAGGCCCCGGGAGGGCGCATGAGCCAAGCCACGTCAGCGGAAGCCTCAACGGCCCTTTCCGTTGGATCGGGCCTGTCCGGGGTGTCTCCTATGTGGCGTAAGCGGGTGGGACCTCATATCCCGCCGCCCGTGGGAGGAGCCTTGGGGCGGGGTGCGGCCCCTCCGATAGCCAGTCGTTGCTGATCTCGGTGGCCTTGGCGACGTGCAGAACGAGCTGGGCAGCGAGGGCAGAACCGGTGATTCTTGCGTAAGCGAGGGCGGTTTCCCCGACGGTCTCGGTGTGCTCGAGCAGCGGCAACAAATGCGCAGAGGTGACATTGCTGAGCTCACCCACGCGCTCGCCATTAAGCCGGACCTCGACAAACGGACGCTCGGCACCGTTCTTAAGAGTGTGGATTGCCTTGTGGAGACTGACGAGCAGGAGGCCGGCACCTTCCTGTGGCACGTAGTTGAAAAGGATCTCGAAATGATCCTCTTCCTTGAGGACTTGAATCGCCGATCCCCACGGGACAAGAGTGGTCAAGCCCGCCGGGGCCTCGTTGAGCGGCGCGATCAACTCCGGCTCGGGCAGGGTGACGGTGACCCGGGTCTGGAGCCGGTCGCCAACGTCGTACGCCCAGATGCGGGCCGTCGTGGCCGCAGTGAACCCGCTGGCAATGATTCTCCTGACAGGTTGCGCGTAGCGGACCGCGTCTTCGCGGCTGAGATAGCCCAGGACCTGGTTCCGCCAGCGCACGCTGATGGCATTCGCGTCATATGGGTTATCCGGCTCGGCCACAAGTTCCACTTGAACGCCTTCAGCTTCGCTGTCGCTCCGCACCGCGACCGGCGCGTTGTTGGCGCGGAGCGCGGCTTTGATCGCTTGGCTGTACGCGTGCTCGCCCACGACCTCGACGTTCGGCCATTCCGAGCGGCCCAGCGATACACGGTACAGCGGCCGGTCCGAGGAAGCGGGCCGGGTGACTGGCGACCTCGGTGCCTTCGTCTGAAAAGCGACCTGCTCTGGAGCGGCGTGATTCGCCGGTGCCTCAATCTGGACATCAGGAACCGCGATTCCTTCCACGGTGCTGACCGGACTCGCGGCCCAGGTCGCGTCCTCCCACGCCTGCCGGTCACGACGCCGCTTCCGCACCAGGAACATCAGCCCGACAATCCCCGCTCCCAGCACGAACCCGGCGGGCGAGGATACCGTCACCACCAGCACCAGCAGCCCGAACAACGTCCACTGCGCAAACGTCCCGGCCTTCTCCAGCCCCGGCACTCCGCGGCCACCGGCGGTCAGCTTCGCCGGGCTCTGCCCGACGCATTCCAGGACGCGCGCCGCCTGTCCTAAGGTCAAGTGCATCAGGCTCGGGCGTTTGCCCGTCGCGCGGGCAACGGCCGCGCGAACGAAGTCTCGCTGGAACTTCGACGCCGGGGCCGTCTCATCAGCAGCAAGGAGTTCCCGCCACGTCTCGTCGCTGATGATCTGACGCGCGGTCTGCGGGCGGGGATGTTGAGGGGCCCGGACAGCGGCGTTCCGGGCCGGGCGGCGGTGCGAACTGGTGGTCACATACGAGACGCCCGTTCCGGGGATCCTCACTGTGCTCGTCTTACGGCCTGTCGTGGACTTCGTCACGCGGAACGGGCCTGCTCCAATGCTCGCACTCACCCCGCGCTTCGACGCCGTGATCCTCACAGGCCCGAAGCTCTTCGACTTGCGGTAACGGAACCCCAACTCGCACCCCCCAAAATAAGAATTGACCAGGAAGCACTTGCTCCCGTAGGGGGAATTGTAAGCCTCAGGATTCGCGGAAGGGAACGCGTCCCGTCAGGCACAGAAGCAACGGTCTCATTGCCATCCCTCCCCCTGTCATGTCTGTGGGGGTCCTACTTGCCTATTCGAAACAAAGTAGCGGGTCCGTCAAACTCAGTTCCTTGATACAGAAAATCAGGGCTCGTCCAGATGTGGCGCGTGTCGCGTCGCCTATCCCCGACGCGCCAAGCATCTCAACCCTGAACAGTCGCTACGGCTGGCCGACGACTACCGCCAAGGCATGAAAGTCGGCGAACTGGCCAAAAAGTACAGCATCCACCGCGTGACGGTCGCAGACCATCTCGCTACTCACAACATCACCAAGCGTCCTCGCGGCCCTACGCCGCAGCAAGTCGTGGAGGCCCGTGATCGGTACCGAGCCGGCGAATCTTTGGCGAGCCTGGGCAAGTCATATTCGGTGTCGGCAGACACCATGCGCAAATCGCTCATCAGCTCGGGAGTGACGATGCGGAATCGTTGGGATCATCCGTAGGCGATCAAGAAGCCGCTTCGGCATGGTTGCTTGAAGTGAAGGCACGGAATGCGGAGTTTGTGTGAGCATCTACTCGAACTACGTCGTCGCAGGTCTTCGCGAAGCCGTCAAGCGCCGCGGCCCTGACCACGAGTCCGCCGAAATCCTTAGCGAGTACGTCGCCTGGTCCGAAAATTTCCCACGAGAGGTGACCCGATGACAAGGGAAGTCCTACGGGAAAGCCGTCGTGCGTGCGTCCCGGGACGCCCTGGTGCCGCATCCACGACGGCCGCGTCTTCGGCGCTCTCGACCTTTCAGGATCGGGGGCTTGGGCTTCTACGGCATCGTTCTCGCAGATTCCATGTCGGCTTCCATGTCGGCCCTGAATGGTAAGCGCGGTTCGTCGGGGATGGTGCTTACTTGTGCTGTGTTCCGGGATCGGTGCCGGGTTTGCGGAGCGGGTCCACGGTGCCATCTGTTCCGTAGTCGCCCTCTGGATACCGGCCGATCTCGGACTCGGCGGTGCGGCCGGCGGTCGACCCGGTGGCGCCGAAGTCGGCCTTTACATAGCGTCCCGACTCCCTGGCCTTTTCTCCAAGAGGTTCGGGGAGTCCGCCTTCGCTGCCGGCCGCACCGTAGTCCCCTTCGATGTATTGGCCTTCCTCGTCGTCCGCATGGCGGCCGCTCTGCATCCCGGCTGAGCCATAGTCGCCTTCGACGTATCGGCCCCGCAGGTCTGGGTCTACTGGCTTCTTGGCCGTGCCCGTCTCATCGAGAGCGTCTTCGAAGCTGCTGTTGTCGGTCATGTTGGTGCCTTTCCCGAAACGAACTCCGCGTCTTTCTACGGCGCGCTTTAAGTCTAGCGAGGGCCGTTGTTCCGTAACAGAACGGGGCCGGCACGGGAAGGCCTTGGCTCATGGATGCCTGGGGCAATCGTTGGTTACCTAAGGCAATCGACTAGTGACGCGGCGACGATCCAACTACCATGAAGTTGCTGGGGTTGTCAATTTCCAAAGATGAATCAGATGACTCAAGGAGGCACTCGGAATGAGTGATGTCAGTCCACTAAGGAATGCAGTCCGCAACGGAAGCGGCCTCAAGCAACTCGGTGGCACTTGGGGTGAACTCCTCGCCGAGTTCCTCGGCACATTTGTGCTGATCTCTTTCGGCGACGGGGTCGTGGCCATGGCGGTTGCCGCTCTACCAGGCTCAGGACGGGCCGCGACCTCGACCACGATCTTCATGGCCGCAGGCGACTGGCTTTTGATCACATGGGGATGGGCCATAGCGGTGACAATGGCAATCTACGTCGGCGGCGGGGTCAGCGGGGCGCATATCAATCCAGCCGTGACAGTGGCCTTCGCGGTCCGCCGTAAGTTTCCATGGAAAAAGGTAGGCCCATACATCTTTGCCCAGATTGTTGGGGCTTTCGCCGGCGCCGCGCTGGTGTACCTGCTCTACCACGATGCCATCGACGCCTATAACAAGGCTGTCGGCACCGGGCGCGCGGATCCGAAGGGACTGGCCACCTACTCCATCTTCGCCACCTTCCCGGCACCCTACTTCAACGGAAATCCCGTGGGCCCGCTGGTGGACCAGATTGTTGGCACCGCTTTCCTCGTTTTGTTCGTCGTCGCCATCATCGACATGCGCAACACGGCCGTGCAGGCAAACCTGGGCCCGTTCATGATCGGGCTGGCCGTGGCGGCGATCGGCATGTCCGTGGGCGCGAACGCCGGCTACGCCATCAACCCTGCCCGCGACTTCGGACCAAGGCTGTTTGCATGGCTCGCCGGATGGGGGCAGACGGCGCTTCCGGGCACTGTTGACGGGTCGTTCAGCTGGTATTTCTGGGTGCCCATCGTAGGGCCATTGATCGGCGGGGTGATCGGCGTGCTGATCTACGACTGGTTCATCGGCGACGTCCTCCACGCGCGGGCGCGGTTGGCGGAACCCGTGCCTCCGGGCCGGACGGGCGCAGAGAGCGCTCCGGCGTCCGAACCGAAACGTGCGGCCTAAAGTAGCTCAATCCCGGGGGTGATCGGAAGCCGCCGGGGAGACGGTCATCTGCGCCCGTAGACCGCTGCGCCAACGGCCAATCTGCCAGATTAGAATCGGCTGAAGACCTGCACTCCGGAGTCCTTCCTTTAAGGGCAGCAAGAGTACAGGTTGCGGGTCAGTCCGTGCTTCACCTCAGGCCTGGCCCTAGGCTTGCCCGTTGGTGGATTTCCCGCGGGTAGAGACGGCATAACTGAACTGAACCACAGGCGCCGAGGATCCGGTAGAACCTGCCCTGTCGGGGCCTGAGCGTACGGCATAGAGAGGCGCCGTCCATCAAGCCGTGATCGGTTGCACCGCCACGGCGTGCACGGCCTCGAGCAGTGCCGCAGCCATCATGGCCTGCTAGGAATAGGCTCCCGCACGCATGACCGTCGTACGGAGACCTGACCGCTCACATCTCTGGGACCAGGCAGCACCGGTTCGTGCTGCACGCCCTCCATGTCCGGATCCCAAAGTTCTAAGCCTACATACCATTGCGCAAGCGCAAGCATTCCGGATAGATTGAAGACTTAGCGGGGACCCGCGCCAGCGCCCCGGCAGACGGCCGAGGGTGTTTGACCCAGTTTCTGACACGCTAAGGAGCCACCTTCATGGACAAGACCGGACGCATAGTTGTCATCACGGGATCCAGCGGCGGAATCGGACGCGCGTCTGCAGTCGCTTTTGCCCGTCAAGGGGCCGTCGTCGCCTTACTCGCTCGCGGCGAAGCGGGACTGGCCGGAGCCGCCCGCGAAGTGGAAGCGGCCGGCGGGCGGGCGTGGACCTTGAGCGTCGACGTCGCTGACGCCGAGGCGCTCGACGCGGCCGCCGAGCAGATAGAGCGCGAGCTGGGGCCGATCGATGTTTGGGTAAACGTCGCCTTCACCTCTGTCTTCTCCCCGTTGTCCGAAATCACTGCAGCCGAGTTCAAGCGCGTCACCGAGGTCAGCTACCTCGGTTACGTCTACGGAACCATGTCGGCTTTGAAGAGCATGCGGGCGCGGAACCGTGGAGTCATTGTGCAGGTGGGCTCAGCTCTCGCTTACCGGGGCATCCCGCTGCAGACCGCCTACTGCGGTGCCAAGCACGCCATTCAAGGATTCAACGAGTCCCTGCGCTGCGAACTGCTGCACGAATCGAGCGGCATCCACACCACCATGGTGCAGATGCCCGCCGTCAATACACCCCAATTTTCCTGGTGCCTCTCCCGTCTTCCGCATCAGGCGCAGCCCGTGCCGCCGATTTACCAGCCGGAGGTGGCCGCACGGGCGGTCGTGTACGCGGCGGACCATCCGGAACGGCGCGAATACTGGGTGGGCGGCAGCACCGCCGGAACCCTCATCGTGAACGCTTTCGCCCCTGCACTGCTCGACCGCTACCTCGCCAAGACAGGCTTCAAGGCCCAGCAGACCTCGGAGCCCCGAAGTCCGGAGCAGCCGGTGAACCTCTGGGAGCCCGCAGACAGTAGCAGGGATTTCGGGACGCATGGCATTTTTGATCGCAGGTCCTCCCGGCGCAGTGCCCAGCTGTGGGCCTCCCAGCGCCATGCAACGGTGGGCGCTGCCGCCGTCGGGCTCCTCACGGCCGCGGCAATTGCGCGCGGCGCGTTCTTGCGGAGGGCAGAGCGATGAAGCCCTTGGAAGTCGTCCGAGGGGTCTACGGCATGTGCGAGCTTCTGGCCCCGGATTTCCTGACCGGCCGGCTGTTGGGCAGGACACCTGACCGCAAGGCCCGGACCGTCATCCGAATCCTCGGCGCACGCCACCTGATTCAGGCGGTGCTGACAGCCCGGGCCGGGCATACCGCCCACCGCATCGGAGGCAGCGTGGACGCGGTCCACGCAGCGAGTATGGTCCTACTCGCTGCACTGGACCTCAGGTACCGGACGCCCGCGACCGCCAACGCCGTCCTTGCAATTGTCTTTGCAGCGGGAGAGTTCGAATGACAAGCACCATCGGCGACGGGCACGATACTGAATGCAGAGGCCGTCACCCGTGCAGATCAATGCTGAACCGGCCGTCTTCGGAGCCTTCGCCACCATCCGCCGCCGCAAACGCATCCATGCCCACGGCACAAACCCCGCGCAACCCCGCCGGCATCCGACCCATCACCGCGGCGACGGCCTTGCGGCGGTGTTCCAGGACCGTGTTGACAAGGGAGACACCCTCGGGAGTCAGCGACAATGCCCGGTACCGGCGGTCACCGGGGTCATCGCGCCGACCGATCAGCCCCGCATTGACCAGCCGCTCGCAGATACGCGTGGCATTGGAGGGATGCACGCCCAGCTCCGCAGCGACGGCGCCGAGATTCTGCGGTCCGCGCGAGGCAATCATGACCAACACACGCAATTGCGGGCTCGTGACGATGTCCTCGACTTCCACGACCGACTGCGCCACGACCCGAAGCAGCACGTTGGCGGCCCGAAGCACCGCATCGATCTGGGCATCGGCGTCATGGTCTTCGATTCTCTCCACGAACCCCAGTATCACCCTCGTACTTGCGTGACTGCAATATTTGCGCCGCTGCACGGAACGTGTCTGATTGAGGAGGAACAGCATGAAACATGAAGCCGAAGACGAAGTGATCCACCTCGTCGATCGCATGGTCAGCAACGTGAAAGCGGGTCGCTTCGAAAGGTCTCTTTCGGGACTCACGGCTGCGGGCGCTCTGGTGACGGCGGCGGAGATCTACTTCGAACATGACAAGGCCAGCTTCGGGAACAAATGGATGTGGCTTCCCGTGGCGCTTGGCCCGATCGGCGCGGCAGCCGGCATAGCGGGGATCTTCAGCCGCAGGATGGCTAAAACTGCATTGCCGATCGCAAGCGCGGCGATAGTCGCCAACGGATTGCAAGGAACCTACCTCCACGCCCGCGGTATCGCCCAAAAGCCAGGCGGGTTCTCCAATCTGCGCTACAACCTGGAGATGGGACCGCCTCTGCTCGCGCCCCTTCTGGTGACGCTTGTCGGCGGCATGGGGCTGCTGGCTTCGATACTGAGGCGGGAGAAATGAGCTCGCTTCCTCTGGACAAGGAAGCCGGGGGCGGCCGATACCCTGGTTTCAGCACCGTTGCCCAATCCGACCATTGGGACAAGACCACCGCCGGCGTGGTCCTGGGCCGGCTCGCCCGGCCCGCCGACATCCGCTTTTTCACTCCGGCCGAAGAGGCCACGGCCAAGGCGCTGTTTGACCAACTGCTCGCCCAGCACGCCGAGCCCCGCATCCCGGTGGTCAATTTCGTCGATGCACGGCTGGCCGAAAACCAGACGGATGGCTGGCGCTACGAGGACATGCCCGAAGACGGGGAGGCCTGGCGCACGTCGCTGTCGGCGCTGGACCGCGCGGCTGAGGAATCATTCAATCAATCCTTCGCAAACTGCAGCAACGAGCAACAGGCCGCCGTGCTTCAGGCCATCCAGGCCCTCGGCAGCTCGATGTGGCAAGGCATGCCGGCCGGTCACGTGTGGGGGCTGTGGACCCGCTACGCCTGCACGGCCTTCTACTCGCATCCGCGGGTGTGGGACGAAATCGGCTTCGGCGGTCCCGCCTATCCGCGCGGCTACAAGAACCTGGGGGTCGACCGGCTGGAACCGTTCGAAGTGGCCGACGCCAGTCCGCGGGAGGACCCCGTGACCCATGACGGAGGAGTCCGCCCATGAGCCACGTCCGGAACCACAACGAATCGGCGTGGCTGCTTCCAGCCGGTCCCGGCAGCAACCACCGCCTGCGCGATGACATGCGCACGTTCGATGACCGGGACGAAGTGGACATCGTCATCGTCGGATGCGGCGCGGGCGGCTCAACCCTCCTGCAGCGGCTGGCCCGCGCAGGATGGAGGGCGGTAGCTCTCGACGCCGGCCCGTTCTGGGATCCTGATCGGGACTGGGTAAGTGACGAGGCAGCATCGCATCACCTGTATTGGACAGATCCGCGCGTGATCGGCGGCGAGGACCCCGTGCCGCTGGGATCGAATAACTCAGGCCGCGGGGTAGGCGGTTCCATGGTCCACTACGCCGGCTACACACCCCGCTTCCACCCCAGCGATTTCCGCACCTTCACCACCGACGGCGTCGGCGCTGACTGGCCGCTGGACTATGCGGATTTGCGTCCGTATTACGAAGACATCGAAGAGGAACTCCCGGTCGCCGGAGAATCCTGGCCCTGGGGCGATCCGCACCGGTACCCGCACCGGCCCCACCCCGTCGGCGGCAACGGTGAACTATTCCTGCGCGGCGCCCGCGCCTGCGGCATCACTGCCAAGGTCGGCCCGGTAGCGATCGCCAACGGTCGCTTCGGCAACCGGCCGCACTGCATTTACCGCGGCTTCTGCCTTCAAGGCTGCAAGGTGAACGCCAAGGCATCACCCCTGATTACCCACATTCCGGACGCGCTCGCCCACGGCGCCGAAGTCCGGGCAGATTCGATGGTGACCCGTATCGGCTTCGACGAAGGGACAGGCAGGGCCACAGGCGTCCACTATGTCCGCGGCGGAAAGGAGCGATTCCAGCGCGCCCGCACGGTCGCCGTCGCCGGCTATTCGATCGAAACACCGCGGCTCCTGCTGAACTCAATCTCAACGAGGTTCCCCAACGGCATGTGCAATGACTTCGACCAGGTCGGCCGGTACCTGATGGTCCAGGGCGCGCCGCAGACGGCGGGCCGGTTCGACGCGGAAGTACGCATGTGGAAGGCTCCGCCACCTGAGGTGAGCACTGAGGACTTCTACGAAACGGATTCCGCCAAGCCCTACAAGCGCGGATTTTCCATCCAGACCGTTTCGCCGCTACCCATCGCCTGGGCCGAACACGTAGCCGCCCAAGGGCACTGGGGTGCGGAGCTGCGGCGGTATATGAGTGACTATCCACATTGGGCCTGCCTCGGGGCGCTGTGCGAGTTTCTCCCGCTGGAAGGAAACCGCGTCACCCTGGCGGACGAAAAGGACCGGCACGGGGTGCCCGTCGCCCGGTTCAGCTACAGCCAATGCGAGAACGACCGGCAGCTGATGGGTGCCGCCCAATCCGTCATGGAGAAGATCCTGAAGGCGGCCGGCGCGGACGAGGTCATCACGATCAAACGGTACGCACATCTCGTGGGCGGGGCACGGATGGCAGCCAACGAATACCACGGCGTAGTGGACCGGACGTGCCGCAGCTTCGCGGTCCCCAACCTGTTCATCACCGACGGCAGCGTGCTGCCGACCCAAGGAAGCGCGAATCCGGCGCTGACGATCATGGCAGTGGCGGCACGCGCCGCCGAAGGACTGAGCGCAGGAAAGGAAGATTGATCATGGCATCACAGACGGTCGCGGACTACTTGCTCGCCCGGCTCCGCGAATGGGGCGTGGATAAGGTCTTTGCTTTTCCGGGGGACGGCATCAACGGGGTGCTCGCCGCCTTCGGGAAAGCCGGAAACGAGCCGAAATTCATTCAGGCCAGACACGAGGAAATGAGCGCCTTCGAAGCGGTCGGCTTCGCCAAATTCTCCGGAAAGGTCGGAGTCTGCATGGCCACCTCGGGCCCGGGCGCCATCCACCTGCTCAACGGTTTGTACGACGCGAAGCTGGACCACGTCCCCGTGGTGGCGATCGTCGGCCAGACAGCCCGCAGCGCTATGGGCGGTTCCTATCAGCAAGAGGTGGACCTGCTCAGTCTCTTCAAGGACGTGGCCTCGGACTACGTCCAAATGATCACCGTTCCCGAGCAACTCCCCAACGTCCTGGACCGGGCCCTGCGGATAGCGCTGGCCAACCGCACACCAACGGCGGTCATCATTCCGTCCGACGTCCAGGAACTGGAATACACGCCGCCGACCCACGCCTTCAAAATGGTTCCGTCCAGCCTCGGCATCCGTTGGCCGGATATCCAGCCCGACGACGACGCGATCCGAGGCGCAGCCGAGCTTCTCAACCAGGGAAGCAAGGTGGCGATGCTGATCGGCCAGGGCGCACGCGGGGCTGCAGCTGAGGTACGCGAAGTCGCCGAACTGCTAGGCGCGGGGGTTGCCAAGGCTCTGCTTGGCAAGGACTCCCTGCCTGACGACCTGCCGTACGTCACTGGATCGATCGGCTTGCTCGGGACCCGTCCGAGCTATGAAATGATGCGCGACTGCGACACGCTCCTGACGATCGGATCGAGTTTCCCGTACACCCAGTTCATGCCGGAAGAAGGGCAGGCACGCGGTGTCCAGATCGACATCGATCCGGGCATGATCGGCCTGCGGTACCCGTACGAATTCAACATCGTTGCCGATTCCGCGGCCGCCCTGCGGGCGCTCATTCCGCATCTGGAACGCAAGGAGGACCGGTCCTGGCGCGCTGATCTTGAATCCAAGATCAGCCGGTGGTGGGAAACCATGCACGCCGAGGCGATGGTGGAAGCCAACCCGATCAATCCCATGCGGCTGTTCTCGGAACTCTCCGACCGCCTGCCGGAGGACGCAATCATCACGGCGGACTCCGGCTCCACGGCCAACTGGTACGCCCGGCAACTGAAGTTCCACGGGCAAATCCGCGGCTCCCTCTCCGGCAACCTCGCCACCATGGGGCCCGGGGTCCCGTATGCCATCGGGGCGAAATTCGCCCATCCGGAACGTCCCGTAATCGCCTTCGCCGGGGACGGTGCCATGCAAATGAACGGCATGGCCGAACTCATCACCATCCAGCGCTACTGGCGCGAGTGGAGTGATCCCCGGCTCATCGTATCGGTTCTGCACAACGATGACCTGAACCAGGTCACATGGGAAATGCGGGCCATGGGAGGCGTCCCGTCCTTCCGTGAATCGCAGGACCTGCCCGACGTCGACTACGCGGCTTTCGCGTCCAGCCTCGGACTGCAGGGCATCAACGTCGACTCCCCCGACGAGCTCGGGGGCGCCTGGGAGAAGGCCCTCGCTGCGGACCGGCCGACCGTCCTGGATGTGCGCACCGACCCGGATGTCCCTCCGATCCCGCCCCACGCAACCTTTGAGCAGGCCCTCAATAGCGCGAAGGCTGTCATGAAGGGGGACGACAGTGCCTGGGGCCTCATCAAGGAAGGAATCAAAACGAAGGCCCAGGAGTTCCTGCCGCACGGGGACGATTGATGGCTGTGACCGAGTCGACGCTTCAGGTGAAGTCCCTTGCGGTTTCGGCGTACACCGTCCCGACCAACAGTCCCGAGGCCGACGGCACCTACGCCTGGGACGCCACCACGATGGTCCTGGTGCAGGCCACGGCCGGAGACCGGACCGGCATTGGCTGGACCTACGCGCCGGCCGCCTGCGCGGCCCTGATTCGGGAAACCCTCGAGCGGGCCGTCGTCGGGCTCGATTGCTTCGACGTTCCCGCTGCGGCCGAAGCCATGGCCCGGACCGTCCGTAACGCCCCACGCCCCGGACTGGCCAGCTACGCCATCTCCGCCGTCGACTGCGCCCTCTGGGACCTCAAGGCACGGATCCTCGATCTCCCCCTGCACCGGCTGTTCGGCGCAGCCCGCGCAAAAGTGGATGTTTACGGCAGCGGCGGATTCACCACGTATTCAGAAGAGCGGCTCCGCACCCAGCTGCAGGGCTGGACCTGTGATCAGCAGATCCCGCGGGTGAAGATCAAGATCGGAGAGGACCGCGGCACGAACACAGTCCGCGACCTGGCCCGCATCCGGCAGGCCAGGGAAGCCATCGGCTCCGGCGTTCAACTTTTCGTCGACGCCAACGGTGGCTACACCGCCAAGCAGGCTATTCGAGTTTTCGACGCCTCCGCCGAGCAGGACGTGGCCTGGTTCGAAGAACCGGTGTCCAGCGACCATCTCGCAGGACTTCGCCAGGTCCGGCACTCCATCGCGGCCGATGTCGCAGCAGGCGAATACGGCACAACCTTGTTCTATTTCCAGCGGATGTGCGAGGCCGCCGCCGTGGACTGCCTGCAGGTGGATGTGAGCCGCTGCGGCGGGTTCACGGAGTGGTTCCGGGCTGCTGCGGTGGCGGCGGCCCACGGGCTGGAAGTCTCAGGACACTGTGCCCCCAACCTGACCGTCCCCGCAGCTGCAGGCACGCTGAATTTCCGTCATCTGGAGTGGTTCCACGACCACGTCCGGATCGAGGACATGTTCTTTGACGGCACCGGCGACCCTGACGGCGGCAGCGTCCGGCCTCGCGAGGACAGTCCGGGCAACGGTCTCACTTTCCGTGCGCGGAACGCCGAAAAGTACCGAATCAACGCATAGTCAGATGGAATCCGGAATGAAGTCCGACAGCACCCCGCTTTTCCCTGCCCAGGTTCTCCGCGAATACTCCCTGATAGGCGATGGCGAACGGGGCGCAGTGATCGGGCCGCGCGGAGACGTGGTCTGGATGTGTGCCCCGGTCTGGGACAGTCCAGCAGTGTTCTCTGCCCTGGTGGGCGGTTCCGGTGTGTTTGCCGTGACTCCCCTGAACCCGCGGTATGTCTGGGGAGGACACTACGACGACGGCACGCTGATCTGGAACAGCCGCTGGGTCACGACGGACGGGATTATCGAATGCCGCGAAGCCCTCGCAATGCCCGGCGACCCTGGGACGGCCGTGCTGATGCGCCACATCCGGCTCATCTCCGGGACCGCTTCGGTCCGGATCCTTCTTCAACCCCAGCCCGGATTCGGATCGCATCGGGTGGATTTCTCCAGATCCGACGACGGCGTGTGGTCCGGTGACGGGGGCGGGTTGAGAATCCGGGTCAGCGGGATGGGCCAGGCAACCGTGACCGACGGCATGCTGGGGCAGGACATTGACCTTGTACCCGGAGGGGAACACCACGTCGTTCTGGAGCTCTCCAGCAAACCCCTGCCGTCAAGGCCGCCTGAGCCGGCCGCTCTCTGGACTGCTACCGGCCAAGCCTGGGCCGCATCGGTTCCTGCCATGGACGCGACTGTCGCGCCTGACGACGCGCGCCAGGCGTACGCGGTCCTGCGCGGGATGACGAGCTCGACAGGGGCCATGGTCGCGGCCGCCACCCTGGGCCTGCCGGAGCGAGCCGAGGCAAAACGCAACTACGACTACCGCTACGCCTGGATCCGGGACCAATGCTTCGCCGGACAAGCAGCCGGAGCCGGGGCGGCCACCGACCTGCTCGACAGCGCCGTCCGCTTCGTCAGCGAGCGTTTGTTGACAGACGGGATCAGCCTCAAGCCCGCTTACACCGTCACCGGCAGCAAGGTACCGGATGAGCACACGCTCGACCTTCCGGGCTACCCGGGCGGCACCGACACAGTAGGCAACTGGGTCAACCAACAGTTTCAACTAGACAGCTTCGGTGAAGCCCTGCTGCTTTTTGCTACAGCCGCGCGCCACGACCACCTCGACACGGTGCACTGGCTCGCCGTCGAACAGGCAGTGGCAGCCATAGAAGCAAAGTGGGACGTTCCCGATGCCGGCATCTGGGAACTCGGAAACGAACGGTGGACCCATTCCCGCCTGAGCTGCGTCGCCGGTCTCAAGGCCATCTCCCGCTACGCCCCTGCCGCACACGCCGCCGCCTTGGACCAACTGGCCAGTCTGATCCTCACACACACCCAGTCCACGTCCACGCATCCCAGCGGCAGGTGGCAACGATCACCCGCCGACGACAGGATCGACGCCGCACTTCTTCTTCCCGCCATCCGCGGAGCCCTGCCCGCCCGCGACCCCCGCTCCCTCGCCACCGCAGAGGCGGTCAGAAAAGAACTCCTCGACGACGGATACGTCTACAGGTACAGGCACGGGCCCGGTCCCCTGGCGGATTTCGAAGGCGCCTTCCTCCTCTGCGGATTCAACCTGGCCCTGACGGAACACCAGCAAGGCAACACCACGGACGCGATCAGGCTCTTTGAACGCAACCGGTCCGCCTGCGGCTCCCCCGGACTCTTCACCGAAGAATACGACATCGAACAACGCCAACTTCGCGGCAATTTTCCTCAGGCGTTCGTCCACGCCGCCCTGCTCGAAACAGCCCATCGACTCGCCCAGCCGCGCGCACCCTGACGATCATCACACCGCACAAAAGGGGCCGGCACTTTGGACCCCGCCAGATGACGCTCCGAAACTCTCCGCAGTGGACGACCAAAGAAGTGTCCCGCCGGAATGAGGGGGTACCAACGGGACAAAGCACTCCATAAAGCAACTGAAGGACCGACGTGCGGGCCAGAACCGATCGGGACACCCAATCTTTCCGGGAACCGATGCCTTGGCCCGACCACGCAATTCCAGTCCCTGCACTTCTCCCGCACATCCTTAAGTGCCGGGTCCTAGCACCATAAGACAGCTCCGAAACCAAAATTTCACCGAACGGTATCACGCACCAGTAGGCGTGCGTGCCGTCCAAAGAGGGAGGCCGGCTATGGAAAGCCCAACACAAGCGAATCCGAATAACGTGCAGCGACAGCTGGCCATCTTTGACGTTGTCAGACGTGCTCCTGGCAAGAGCCTGCCGCAAATCAAGGCGATGCTGACCAAGGCGTTCGCCGATCGCGGCCTGTCCAGGCAACCGGGAGCCTGGCTGGATGCTGTGGCATCTGAGGCGGCCTACGGAAAGCCTTATCTTATAGATCTCCCCGCAGCGGTAGCCGCCAACAGCATCGCAGCTGCTCCCGACCCGGAAGTCGAAGACGACCTGCGCAAGCGCGGTATCCTCCGACGGTCCGAAAACAGCACCGGCAGCCAGCACCCGACTCCGGCAGCCACAAAGACAACGGACGAAGGTGAGGAATCAGGACACCCCACAACCCCAGTAGCGGAAGCGCGAAACAAGCGCGATGCCGCGCACCCTCGTCGCGCTTCAGACACATCCACCCGTCCGGCGCGGCGACTGATTGCAAGCGCCCTCCTCATCGCCTTGGCCGCGGCCGCGGTCGGCGTGGGCCTTCGCCAGCGTAGAGGGCGCCCCACTTCGCCTACCCTCGCAGTCGGCGCATGCAGGTGAATAACTTGGAAGCGCACACCGACGCGCATGAGGGCCGGTGGCGGAATCCGCCGGTACGCGAACGACGGTAGGCAACACGGTGGTCCCATATATCGCTGGCAAGCGACAAAGAAGGCACCTGATGCAACCAAGACCACCCTCGCGACGACATTCCAGGACAACGCGTGCCCGGGCCAAGACTAGCTCCGTGGGCAATAGCAAGTCTTGCATTGTGCAATAGTTGTCGTATGCTAAATCCTCTCGATCGCCACGTCGACGCCCTCCAGCGGGCCACGCGCGACTTGCTCGCCGTCGCCATGCGCAGTGTGGACGAGGTCACGGACCTTTCCCTGCCGCAGATGCGCATGCTGTTCGCCCTTCAGGACCACGGGACGCTGCCCAGCGGCGCCCTCGCGCACGTCCTGGAAGTCTCCGGATCTTCGGTGACCCGGTTGGCCGACCGGCTGTGCGCGGGAGGGTACGTCCGGCGCTCTGCTTCTGCCGGAAACCGCAGCCTCGTCCTGCTTTCCCTGACCGATGTCGGCCGCCGTGCCGTTGAAGCCGTCCTCCGCCGGCGCGACCACGAGTTCCGGGACGCTCTCGCGCACCTGGACCCGGAGCTGCGGGACCAGCTCGCCGCCGGTCTCACCGCTCTCCATGGGCACCTCTCGGCGGCGTCGCTGAGCCGGGCGGTGGTCGCGTGACCAGCCACCGCGGCCATCAGTTGGGCGATTTCGCCGTCGACCGGCGGATGCTCCTGGTGGCGGCCCTCGCGATCCCGGTCGGGGCGCTCGGGGCCCTCGCGGCCTGGGCGCTCCTGGGCCTGATCGGTCTTGCAACAAACCTCTTCTTCTATGGCCGCCTCTCGACAAGTCTCGTCGCCGTGGGCAGCGGACATCCGTGGTGGCAAGTGCTCACCTTGCCCGTCGCCGGCGGACTCGTGATTGGCCTCATGGCGCGGTTCGGCTCGGAGAAGATTCGCGGCCATGGCATGCCCGAGGCCATCGAATCCATCCTCGTTGGCGGCAGCCGGATCGCTCCGAAGGTCGCCGTCCTCAAGCCGGTCTCTGCCGCCATCAGCATCGGCTCCGGAGGCCCCTTCGGCGCCGAAGGGCCCATCATCATGACCGGTGGCGCGATCGGCTCGATCCTCGCCCAGCACCTCCACCTCACCGCTGACGAGCGCAAGACACTGCTCGTGGCGGGAGCGGCGTCCGGCATGGCTGCGACGTTCAATTCGCCCCTCGCGGCCGTGCTGCTCGCCGTCGAGCTGCTCTTGTTCGAATGGCGTCCACGCAGCTTCGTACCTGTGGCTGCCGGGGTCGCGGTCGCGACCGTGGTGCGCGGCGTGATCCTCGGCACCGCACCGATCTTCCCCGTCTCGACCACAGGATTGCACCTGAGCCCCGGTATCGAGGCGCTGGCCGCCGTGGTCGGCATCTCCGGCGCGATCGTCGCCGCCGGGGCAACCTGGCTCGTGTACCGGGCAGAGGACGCGTTCTCCCGGCTGCCCATCCACTGGATGTGGTGGCCCGCCATCGGCGGCCTCATCATCGGTGCCGGCGGTCTCATCGAACCCCGCGCCCTCGGCGTCGGCTACGACGTGATCGACCAGCTGTTGACGGGGCACGCGACGACAGGGCTCATCATCGGCATCCTCGTGGTCAAGACGCTCATTTGGTCGCTGTCCCTGGGCAGCGGGACCTCCGGCGGTGTGCTCGCACCGATCTTCATGATCGGCGCGGCACTCGGCGCAGCGGCAGGCCTCGTTTTGCCAAGCGTCATCCCGGGGCTCTGGGCTTTGCTCGGGCTCACCGCCGTCGTCGGAGGTGTCATGCGCTCGCCCCTCACGGGCGTGATCTTCACTCTCGAGCTGACGAATGCCTGGGCTGTTGCACTCCCGCTGCTCATTGCCTCGGTGGTTGCCTACGGCGCCTCCGTTCTGTTCCTTCGACGTTCGGTGCTCACCGAAAAGATCGCGCGCCGAGGACTCCACCTGACTCGCGACTACACGACCGATCCGCTCGAGACATTCTTCTGCGAGGACGTCATGCGCGCACCGGCCGCTGCGCTCACCGAAGCAACGCCTGTGCTCCATCCGCGGGAGACACTCCGTCACGCCGCATACGTTCTCGCTCGGACCGGCGCGCCCGAGGCTGCAGTAGTGAACGACGACGGCACATGCCTTGGGCTCATCGGCCCATCTGATTTGCTTGTTGCCAGGCTGCACGACCTCACCGAGGCGACCGACCGGGACCGCTCGCTCCGCTACCTCACGCGGGTGGGAATGCAAGCCGGCAATTGATCGACGACGCCTCCACGAACTTCGCCAGTGGGTTGGCCACCCGGATCATGCGCACCTCTTCCTCCAAACGCCCGATTTTGAGAAACCGCATACGATCCGCACCATCCGGGGCCGCGAAAGCCAGAATTCCTCTCAGAACCCCTTCTCACTCAAATAACGCACAACCGACTTCTGCGGCCGCATGGTTTTGCGAGACAGGTTGATGGGAGCCTCGCATAGATGACCGCACGAAGGAAATATGATGCCGCGTTCCGTGAAGAACCGGTTCGGCTGGTTTTGTCCCCGAACCGGCCGGTGAAGCAAGTCGCCGAGGAGATGACGAGGAGCGAGCCCGAAACCACCGTCCCATCAGACGCCGATGAGATCGAGCAGCACCCGTGCCCCCACTGCCAAGTCCAGCCGGGCTCGCCGTGCCGGTCCCGCTCCGGTGCCGTCGCCTCGACCTACCACACCGGCCGGTTCACCAAAGTCCCCCGCCTGGCCAAGGAGCTGCGTATGCCGACCCCGGCCAGCCGTGGACCGGGCCAGCCCTGGCGGCCGGACACCCCGCCGCCGGCACGAATCCCCGCAGACACGCCTGGCGCGGACATTCGCGTCGGTTACGCCCGTTGCTCCCACCACCTGACCCAGGAACTCCAGTCCCAGCTGGATGCACTGGCTGCGCACGGCATTCCGCGCGAAAAGATCTTCGCCGAGAAGGTCTCCACCCGGGTGCGGGTGCGGCCGAAGTTCGAAGCCGCACTCGAGGCAGCCCGGCAGATCAAGGCCCACGCCCCGCACTGCCGTGTCATCTTCACCGTCTACGAGATGAAACGCCTCGGGCGGGATTCCGCCGAGCTGACCGCACTGGCTGACCACCTCACCGCACACGGCATCACCCTGGAGATCCTCGCCGGGCCGCTCACCGGGATCTACGACCCGACCGGCACCGGCCGGGTGCTGTTCGCGTTCCTCGCCGCGATGGCCGAAACCGAACGCGAGAACATCCGCGAAGCCACCCTCGAAGGCCTCAACACGGCCGCCCGCAAGGGAAACCACGGAGGCCGGCCCCCGGTCATCACCGACGACATGCTGCACACCCTGGTGCGCCGCCGCAAGAACGGCGACTCCCTCCACGACATCCGCCTCGACCTGATCATCCCCACCGGCAAACACAAAGGCCGCAACCCCAGCCTGGCCAGCATCTACCGGGCGCTCCGAGCACGAGAACGCCAGGCCCACCCTCAAGCCGATGACCAGGACCACGCCGACTTCGCCACGCTCCCGCCGGGCACCTGACGCGACGAAACCGCGGGCTGCTCTGGTCAGCCATATCCGCCCGTGAGTCTTTTGTGGCTGGGACGCTGCCGCGACGTTGACACGGTGCGCCGTCGAACCCTCGCGGCGCCGTCGCTCACGCCCCCGGAGGAGCGCCCCGCCGCATCGAGTAGCATTGCTCCCAATTGGCCAGCAATGGAAGGAAGTCGTATCATGCACAGTATGTCGTCCTGCAGGTAATCCTCAAAGAGAAACTGTGGGGAACCGGTTCGGGCAACCTGACTTCCCTGGAGAAGGCCATCAACGATCAGGCCGCGAAGGGCTATCGACTCCATACGGTAACCACCGCGAGCAGCGGGAGCAAGGGAATCGGTGGCCGTGACCGCATCCAGGCAATTCGAGAGCCTCGGATAACCGAACATCGCGAAACGAGCGGTATTCATGGACCGATCGGTTCCGAGTCATAGAAGTGAGATACCAGACGAACATGGCCAACTACACAGGGCCTCCCTTGATGTCTCCCGCAACCCTGGGCTTGCGGGAGACGCCCAGTGTGCCCAAAAACCGCCGCTGACTCGCCGGCCGTTTCCGGTCATCCACGCCAGCATGCCGACGGCCGTTGAAGAGCAGGCTCAGAGAGGCATGTAAATGGCCCCACGTCCGGATTTGGACAGGGAGGACCCAACCAAACCAGGGCGGCCCGGAAGAAAGCCCGGATCCCACACACCTGCGCTCTCGATCGGACGCCAGCCACAGACACCTCCGGAAACGTTCCCGTTGGCAGGAATGTCCTAGGAAACCTACGATCCGGGCCGCAAAGTCATGTCGCCTGAAATAGAGAACTTCATGAAGTGGTGTCGGCAAAAGCAGAAGGAAGGGGACCAGAATGCAGGTCGAAAAGCCGCCCGTGCACGAAAGTGTGCACAATGTGCGCACCCCCTTTGGCCGGACAAACATGCGATGAGCGGACTGTGGCTGGTGCGCAGAAAGCAGCTATTCGAGGAAAATCCTGGACGAGGATTCGGCTTGGTCATGTCGTCACCACAACTCTTGGACATGAATGAATGACGGCCAACAACTGACCACCGGCAACAGCAAGAAAGGACGGCCCACCAGCCAGGACCCTGACCCCGCCACCCACACAATCGAACAGGCCACCACGGCGCCCGGCACAACCGCGGCCAACGTCAGAGGGACCCGCAGAGGGTCAATGTCCACACATTAAAGCAAAACCCCTCTGACGAGGGGTCATGCTGTGCCCGAGGTGGGACTCGAACCGCATTCCGAGCCGCGAAAACACTGGGAACTCCAAAAAACATGCCGAGTACGGGCCAGTCCGGCACCGGTACGGCCGAGTCCAACGGCCAGAGTGTGCACATTGTGCACATCCCATTTTTCGGCCTTTGAACCCGCTTCCCCGCCGCGCCCAAGTTGTTCAAACGTACAGGAACGGGTTGCCGGGTCAGGCGATCTGGATCCGTTCGTCGCCGAGTTCAACCTCGACACGAAGCCGGCCACCGACCGCTTCGACGTATTTCCGCAGAGTGTCGACCTGGGCGCGGTCGATGTCGCCGTGCTCAATGCGGGAGACCCTGTTCTGGCTGACGTGCAGACGTGCAGCCAACTCGACCTGCGTCAGATCCGAGGCCTCCCGGAGCTCCCGAAGCCGGTAAGCCCGGACCTCATCGAGCAGGAGTTTCTTGTGGGCGTCCACAGCAACCCGGTCAACAGGCCGCTTCGCCAACATCTCCTCAATAGTCTTAGCCATCACGATCCTCCTTTCAGAATCCTCAGATGATCATCGAACAGATCATCCGCAATCGGGATATTCGTTTTGTACCACTTGCTCCAGTTACCTGACTTGTCGCCTGCGACAAGCAAAATCGCATGCCGCTCCGGGTCGAAGGCAAACAAGATCCGCAGCTCCGAGCGGCCGCTGGACCCGGGCCGCAGTTCCTTCATGTTCTTATGCCGCGAACGAACCACCGTATCCACAAGCGGACGTCCAAGCTGCGGCCCACGCTCCGCAAGAAGCTCCACCGCAGCGATCACCTGCTCATACGAGTCCTGATCGAGCCCGAGCAGCCACGGCTCCACCAGCTCCACGTCAACGTTCCACACCGAATCCATAATACAACCCACAGGTTCTACAACTCAAGAGCTATATCCGAAAGGAGCTGACACTGCCAAACCCGTCTTCAGCTTGCTGAGAAGAGAAGCACGCACGGCCGGCTTCTCCTGCCAGAGGCCGACACTCGTGCACCCCTTTATTCGATAGGAGAACAGACCGGCCTGCCTCATTCTGCTGACCCGGGGTCCGCGGGACTCTA
>NZ_JAHHZS010000050.1 GCF_022606295.1 Arthrobacter bambusae | reverse complement strand
GTCGAGCAGCCGGATGATCAAGACGAGCGCTTCGTAAAGTTTGTTATTCATGGCCTGCCCAGGGTCGAAGCTTCCGACCTTGAAGGCTTTGATGATTTCGGCCGGAATCTGTACCGGATGATCCATGTATCCCAGTAGCGTCTGCACGCGTTCCTTCTTGGCACGTTCACCGATTCGGTTCGGACTAATCGGAAGTAACTGCCAGCACACCAGTTCCGCCATCAGCAGCCGTGCGTCGTCGGAAACGTCGGCGAGCTGCATTTTGAGCTTGCCCACAAAGTTCCCGGCATCGGTTTCGGGCGCCTCGACGAAGACCCCGAGAAGCTCGTTAACCGGTCCTCTTGCCCACACGATCCTGCCTTCCGAGAATACGGAGCCTCCTTCTTGCAGACCGCGCTGGGCAAACGCCAGAGCTGCATCCCGAATGATCTCCTCATCCCTGTTCCCCGCGACGATCGTGTCCCGAAGCTGCTCCCTCTTCTTTTCGGCGCTGAGTGCGCTCCAGGCGTTGTAGCGGTTTCTGGCTTCGGCCGCCAGCGCCAAGGCGTCAGGGAAATCGAGGAGCGCCCGTCTTCCGTCATCCGTGATCTTCCACAGACCCGTACCGCTCTTTTCTAACCATCCGGCCTTCACGAGGTCCACCGTCGACCAAGCCAAGTTCACTTCCGCCCGAGTCCTACCATCTGATACAGGCAGTGACTCCGGGCCCTCAGGGGGGATACGTTCGAAGACTTGTGGGAAGATTCCATCAGAACCGGTGGTCTTATATAGGCCGTCAGGTTGATCCCCAAGAAGTTCCAGAATCAGGCGCAGGCGCCGCGTGTTGTTTTCCGCTACTGACATGACGAGGATCTCCTATTGCAACTTAGAGGCTAGATGCAGGCTATTCTCGCTCTCCGCGGAGCGCAACGACTCGAGTTGGGCCCGGGCGAGGTACTTTGGCGGGAACATCAGCAGGCCAACCGCGCCGACGTCGTACTTTCCCCTTGCTGCAGCAAGGGGAAGGGCGAAACATCGTTCTGGCCACGAAGTTCGGGGACGAATGCGGCGACCATGGCTCCTGGGCGGCCAGCAACGACAGGCCGGAATACCTACGCTCCGCGTGCCCCCTCAGTCACCTAGCCAGCCACTGATTTTTTGCCCAGCACCACGTTCGCGGGCGGCTCCCCAGCGAGCAGCAACGAGATCTGCTTCTCGATCAGCCGGACCATCCGGGGGAACATCGCCGAGCTTGCCCCGCCAACATGGGGCGTGATCAGCACACCGGGGGCCGTCCATAAAGGATGGTCGGCCGGCAATGGCTCCGGGTCCGTCACATCCAAAGCAGCGCGCAACCGTCCCGAAGACGTCTCCCGAAGCAAGGCGTTAGTGTCCACCACAGGACCCCGCGCCACGTTCACCAACAACGCTCCGTCCGGCATAGCCGCGAGGAACCGGGCATCAACCAGCCCACGGGTTTGCTCGGACAGAGGTACGCTGACCACCACGATCTCGTTCAACGGCAATTGTTCGTACAGTGAATCGATGCCGTAGATCCGGCCATGTTCATCGTCCCGTTCGCGGCTTGCCATCCGCATCACCAGCGTTTCGAACGGCAACAGCCTGGCTCCAATGGCCTTCCCCACTCCCCCGTAGCCGACCAAAAGAACCTTGCGGTCCGCCAAACTCGGGCGCTGACCGTTGGCCCATGTTCCGGACGCCTGGTTATGCACAAAGTCCGGAATCCCGCGCTGGCTGGCGATCATCATCCCCAAGGCGAGTTCCGCCGTCGACGTCTCATGGACTCCCGCCGCGTTCGCGAAAGCGCAACCCGACGGCAAGACGTCGGCGACGCCGTCGTACCCTATCGACTGGCTTTGCACGAGTCGGACCGTCACGCCATCCAGCGCCGTGAGCGCGTCTGGACGCCCCATGTAGGGCGGCACCAGCAGGTCGAAGGCGTCCGCCGGCGCTGGGCCAATCAGGTCCCACACCACGAACTCGACGTCGGCGGAAGGTTCCATGGCGTCCAGGAGTTTCTGATCGGGCAGGCACACCCGCAGTCGGGCCGTCATTGCGCCACCATCAGAATGACGTTCGCAGCACGCAGCGCGCTTTCGCTCATTTCCTTTTCCTGCTTCCCTTGGCGGTCGATTTAGCCGGACGGCACGTCGTGTTCCAACACCAATTTACTTTCCGCTGCGGTCCGGCGGCCCGTTCCCGCCCCCACGTTGTCCCTCTTCCCCCAACCTGCCTATAGTGGCCCTACCCGCACCCCTCTCTGAGCACCGTCCTGCCGTCCAGCACGTTCTGCCACCTACAAGGAGAGAACCCCATGGAAAACCGCACGCTTGGTTCACTGACCGTTTCTGCCCTCGGCCTCGGCTGCATGGGCATGAGTGAGTTCTACGGCGAAGGGGACGACCGCGAATCCCTCGCCACCATCAGCGCCTTCCTCGACGCCGGCGGCAGCCTGTTGGATACCGCCGACATGTACGGGCCGTTCACCAACGAAAAGCTGGTGGGCAAGGCCATCGCCGGCCGTCGTGAGGACGTCGTGCTGGCCACGAAGTTCGGAAACGAACGGCGCGACGACGGCTCCTTTGTGGGTGTCAATGGCAAGCCCGAGTACGTCCGCTCCGCATGCGACGCCAGCCTGCAGCGCCTCGGTGTGGACCACATCGACCTGTACTACCAGCACAGGGTGGACAAGACCGTCCCCATCGAAGACACGGTCGGCGCCATGGCCGAACTGGTCCAGGCTGGAAAAGTCCGGCACTTGGGACTTTCCGAGGCCGCGCCGGACACCATCCGCCGCGCCCACGCAGTGCATCCCATCACCGCTTTGCAGACCGAGTACTCCCTCTGGGAACGGGAACCGGAAACGAAGGTCTTCCCGGTCCTGGAGGAACTAGGCATTGGGTTCGTTCCCTACAGTCCCCTCGGCCGAGGGTTCCTGACCGGGCAAATTCGCTCCGAGGAAGACTTTGCCGAGAATGATTTCCGTCGGCACTCCCCTAGATTCCAAGGCGACAACTTCAAGCGCAACCTGGAACTGGTGGACCGGGTGAAAGAACTCGCCGACCAGAAGCAATGCACCCCGGGGCAGCTGGCCCTCGCCTGGCTGCTGGCACAGGGCGAGCACATCGTCCCGATCCCCGGCACCAAGAAGCGCGAACGCCTGGCAGAGAACCTGGGGGCCACCGCCGTCGTACTCTCCGAAGAGGACCTGAAGCGCCTCGACGAACTGGCCCCGGCAGGGTCCACTGCCGGCGCGCGCTACCCCAACATGGCCAGCATCGACGTCTAGGCATTGGCAAGCGAGGGCGGCCACCCCGAGCGTCTCACTAGAAACAAGACAATCGGCCTGCGTTGGTTACCACGCAGGCCGATTGTTTTGGGGCTAGCTCTTGAAGGAAGAGCTTAGCCGTCATCGCCGGCAGGCGTCGTGGTAGCGGTGTAGCCCTCGAGCTTGAGCGCCGCCTGGGCGTATTCGTTGGTGAAGGTGCCACCGACCGGAATCTTCGCATGATGCAGTCCGGGACGAACTGACCCTCGTCCGTGTTCAGCGCGGAGACGCAGCTGTGGTTCTAGACAAAGCTGTGGGCAGCTTGAACCCAAAGAATAAGCCGATTTGCTGCTATCTGAGGGTTGACTCTCAGATGCTGGAGGTCTAGCCTAAAAAAACCGTTCACCCGGTTTTCATTTGCATCTGTTCGATGGGGAATAGCTATGCGACTAGCAAGGAAATTTGTTCTGGCTCTAGCGGTGGTCCTGGCCTTGTTTGCCATAGCACCGCCATCTCAAGCGTCTACTTCTGTGTCCACTCCGGCACCATCACTGAACCAACCAAGCCCCGCGGGCGACCAAGCGAGTCCGGATGGATTGTGGTGGCCGGAAGTAGATGTGTACGTTGGCTGCGGCGGAAGCTCGTTTTCATACAGTGGCGGAGCCTGGGACCTCCAGGCGGGCGCGTGGTACGAGACGTGGTGGTCAATAAGTTTCCCGGACGGCTCAGGTACGTTCGACCTCCGCCCACGCCAGACGCTCCAAGCGAGCAGGACCGGATTTCTAACGACGTCGACCTTCTACGCCTCAAACCACGGCGCAGGTCGATATGTTGCCACGATGTATCTCAAGAAGGATGGAAATACTGTCGGTCAACACGCAACAGAATGCTACAAGTGAGACACTGGCCCCATGACGAGCTATGAAGTTAGGGCTGGCGACAGCAGCACCATCGGGCCTCTTCAACTGAAGAGCATCTGGCGTGAGCACGAGTTCAGAAACTTCGACCTCATGGTCATACTGCAAGTGTCCGGGTGCGAGCACATAGCCGAGCGAGTGATCAGCGGTGATCCGGTATCATCCGAGGAAAAGTCGGTTCTCGAAATAGCGAATGATTTGGCCAAGCAAAAGGGCTACCTTCCCCTGTTTGACATGACCGATGGCAACGCACGTATCTCCGAGAATGCCGGACCGGAGCTGGCAAAATTCTTCAAATCCAACGAATGGCTAACGAGAAATCGAAGGAGTACGCGGCGGCTCTAACTCCGCGCATCCGCAAGTAAAGAAACAAAAAAAATCGGCCTGCGTGGATTACCACGCAGGCCGATTGTTTAGGAGCTAGAAGAGATTAGCCGTCGTTGCCGGCAGGGGTGGTGGTAGCGGTATAGCCCTCAAGCTTGAGTGCGGCCTGGGCGTACTTCTGGGTGAAAGTGTCGGGGATGTTGACCTTGGAGGTGTCAACGCCGATGGTCTTCTCTTCGTCGAAGATGGTCTTCGGGCCGCCGGCGGGCATGATGCCGTCCGGGAGGAACTGGCCCTTGTCCTGGTTCAGCGCTGCGACGTACTGGTCCTTGGAGATGGTGCTGTTCTGGACGAAGGACTGGGGCAGCTTGTCGGCGATGTCCTGGGCGGAGTGGGTGCTGATCCAGTGCATCGTGTCGACGAGGGCGTTGACAACCTTCTGGGCTGCGTCTTCGTGGGTCTTGACCCAGTCAGACTGGGCGAGGAGGCCGGCCGACGGCAGGGTGCCGCCAAGTGCTGCGGTGGCACCCTCAGTGGTGGCGAGGTCAATCGCGGAAGTGGCGAGGTTCTTGCTCTCGAGGGCCCCGACCGTGGGCTGGGTGGTCATGACGCAGTCAGCGGAGCCGCGCTGGATGGCCGCGATGGCGGTTGATCCGGCGCCGACGGCGATCGTGTGGTAGTCAGTCTTGGCGAGGCCGGCCTTCGCGGCGATGAACTGGGTGAGCTCATCGGTTCCCGAGCCGAGGTCGGTAACGCCGACGGTCTTGCCCTTGAGGTCCGCACCCGTCTTCACGTTTGCCTTGGGGCTGCACATGATGCGTTCGCCCGGTGCGCTCGAGAGCTGTACGAGGTTGATGACGTTCTTGCCCTTGGACTGGAAGTCGACGGTGTGGACGTACCAGGCACCGGCCATGTCCACCTGCCCCGATGCCATCGCGTCTTCGGCGCCAACGCCACCCTGCTGCTCGGTAGAGAGCTCCACCTTCACGCCGTACTTCTGGTAGTAGCCAAGCTGCTCTGCGAGCTGGTACGGCAGGTAGATCTGCTTGTCGATGCCGCCAACCATCATCTTCACGGTGGGCATCGAGGCGGCGTCCGCGGAAGCACCGCCGCTCGCAGTGCTGCTGCTGCTTGCGGAGCTGGTGCCGCAAGCCGCGAGGCTCAGTGCGATCACTCCGGCAGCGCCGACGGCGTAGATCTTGTTCTTCATCATGGTTGTGCTTTTCCTTCTATTGTGAGGATTCGAGCGTTGGGTAAGTGGAGTGCAAAACGGCGAGCGTCAGATCGCCTGGGCTTCGGAACGGTTTGGTGGCCGCCACTTGAGCAGGGTGTGCTCTAGCAGGGCGATGAGGTATTCCGCCCCGAGCGTGATGACTGCGATGATCACCATGCAAGCGAAGACCGTGTTGGGGTCGAAGGTTCCCTGTGCCTGGCTGATGATCAGGCCGATTCCCTGCTGGGCACCGAGCACTTCAGCAACAAGCGCGCCGATGATCGCGAAGCCGAATGCCGTGTGCAAGCTGGCGATGATCCAGGTCATAGCCGAGGGAATGGTCACGTGGATCGCTACCTGGAGCGGCGATGCACCCAGGACTCGGACGTTTCCGACCAGGTTCTGGTCCACTTCACGGACACCCTGGAAGGCGTTGAAGAAGACGACGAAGAAGACCAGGACCGCTGCGAGCAGCACCTTCGGGAAGACGCCGAGGCCGAACGCCACGATGAAGATCGAGCCGAGCACGATTCTGGGGATGGAGTTCACGATCCGGATATACGGGCCGACAACTTCCGACAGGTACTTGTTCGAGCCCAAAAGGATCCCGAGCACGACGCCGACGAGCGTGCCGAGCAAGAAGCCGTAAATCGCTTCCTGCATGGTGACCCAGAGGTTTTCCCAAATGGTGCCGAATGCCGTGCCCTCGGTGAAGAGCTTGACCAGGCTGTTCCAGATTTCGGTCGGCTGGCCGAAGAAGAACTTGTCCACCCAGCCCTCCGTGGTGAACCACTGCCAGCCACCGATCACAACGAACGCGAGAATGGCACGGCCGGCCCAAACCCACGTGGTGCGACGGTTCATGGCACGCCGGGCGGAAACCTTGAGCTCACTCGCTTGTGCTTTCTCTTGCTCTTGCACGGGAGCACCTCTACTGATTGTGGTTGTCATGCTGCTACACCCGCCGATTGCTTGTAAGCGCGAGTGACTTCGTCCTTCAAGGACTCCCAGATCTGGCCCTGCAGCTCCAGGAACCGCTCCTCGTGCCGGATCTTCTGGACATCTCCACGCGGCCGGGGCAGATCGATGTCGAAGACATCCTTGATGGTTCCCGGGCTGCTGGTCATGATGACCACCTTGTCGGCGAGCGCCACGGCCTCGTCGAGGTCGTGCGTGATGAACAGGACAGAGGGGCGCAGTTCTTCCCAGAGCGCCAGCAGCTCATTCTGCATGATGGCCTTGGTCTGCACGTCGAGGGCGCCGAACGGCTCATCCATCAAGAGGATCCGCGGGTTGTTGATCAGCGCCGCCGCCATGGCGACGCGCTTGCGCATGCCGCCGGACAACTGGTGCGGATAACGGTCCTCGAAGCCGGCCAGGCCCACGCGGCGCAGCCAGTCCCTTGCGAGCACGGTGGCTTCCTTCTTCGGCGTCCCGAGCAGGACCGGGCCGATCAAAACGTTTCCGAGAACGGTCTTCCACGGGAAGAGCGCGTCTGCTTGGAACATGTAACTGACGCCATTGGTGATGCCGTCAACCAGCTGGTCGTGGACCCGCACCGAGCCGGCGCTCGGCCGTTCCAGGCCGGAGACCTGGGCCAGGGTGGTCGACTTGCCGCAGCCCGTCGGTCCGACGATCGCGCAGAACTGGCCGGGTTCGACCCTCAACGTCACATCGCGGATGGCAGTGAATGTCTCGTTCTTGGGAGTGAGGTAACGCTTGGTCAACCCGACGATGTCGATGCCCGCGGCGTCCTCAGTCCTCTCGGGGGCCCCGGGCGGCCGGTTGGGGTGGATAGCATTCATAACGCTAAGACCTCTCTGTCTTTGGAGTCCCTTCATTGGGATTTCCTTGAATTCGTGATGTGGATCACGGCAACTGTGTCAAGCTTAGGAAGGGAGCATCCGGGCCAGAAGTCTTCAGTAAGTTGTGCGCCTTAGCCGCAAAAATGCACGTTTTGTGCGTTTTCTGCCGTCGCTTCAACTACCGGAACGCCCGTACCGGCGCGGACATGGAAAGGAGTCCAAACCTTGATTAGGACATTGGTCGTCGACGACGATTTCCGGGTCGCCGGAATCCACGCTGCCCGCGTGGCCAGGGTTGATGGTTTCGAATGTGTCGGTCAGGTGTACAGCGCCGCAGCCGCGCGGGAGGCGATAGCGCGCCTCAACCCGGACTTGCTCTTGCTGGATGTACACCTGCCGGACGAGGACGGGATCTCGATGCTGCGGTCCCTGCAGGCGGCCGGAACCGACGTCGACTGCATCGTCATTACCGCGGCCCAGGACCTGGCCACCGTCAAGTCAGCGATGACCAGCGGCGCGGTCTATTACATCGTCAAGCCGTTCAGCTTTGACCGGCTCCGCACGCAATTGGAGGCGTACCGGAGCTGGCGGCAGGAGCTGGATTCCGCTTCAACTGCCGATCAAGCCACCATTGATAGCCTCTACAACGCGCGCTCCGCCGGGGTCAGGCCCGCGGCTCCGGCGCCGCGTCTGCAGCCCACCATGCAGAAAGCGCTCGACGCCGTCCGCGCCGCCGGGGGTCCCGTCAGCGCCGCTGAAATCGCCGGACAGCTTGGGGTCAGCCGCCCGACGGCGCAGCGTTACCTCAGCGTCCTGGAACAAAAAGGCCTTCTCGTCTTGGACCTCACGTATGGCGGCACCGGCCGGCCGCTCAACTCCTACACGGTGAGTTGAGCGGCCGGCCGGCTACCTCTTGCCTACTCGGCCGCTGACTACTCGGCTGCGGCGGGCTCGGCCTGCTTCACGAGGGCAGCCTCGAGGTTGATCTTCACCTTGTCGCTCACCAGGAAACCGCCGGTCTCGAGCGCTGCGTTCCACGTCAGTCCGAAGTCCTTCCGGCTGATCTCGGTTTCGGCGGAGAACCCGGCGCGGGTCGCGCCGAAAGGATCAACCGCGACGCCGGTGAACTCAACTTCCAGCTCCACCGGCTTGGTGATCCCGCGGATGGTGAGGTCGCCCGTCAGAGTGTAGTCATCGCCGTCGCCCTCTACGCTGGTGGCCCGGAAGGTCATCTCCGGGAACTTCTCGACGTCGAAAAAGTCGGCGCCGCGGACGTGGGCGTCACGGTTGGCATCGCCGGAGTCGAAGCTCGCGGTCTTGACCGTTGCGTGGAGCGAAGCGTCGGCCAACGACTCGCGGACGCGGGCCTCGGCGCTTGCGTCAGTGAAGCGTCCGCGGACTTTGCTGATGCCGGCGTGCCGGACGCTAAAGCCGATCTCGCTGTGAGCCATGTCGAGCAGCCAGATGCCGGAAGTCAAACCTTTGGGAAGAGTCATGGTGGATCTCCTGTTTCGCAAGAATGTCGCTTGGATCGATCCCTTCCACCCTTGTTGAGCCTCGGCATGAAGTCAAGGATTGCGGGACCACCCGGCCTGAGCTTAAGCAGCGGGGGTGGCCAATCCAGCCAGGAAGTCCTCGGTGAACCGCCTCACCCCGTCCCACTCTGTGTAGACGTAGTCGCGCGAGGTATCCAAGTCCACGCTGCCTTTGTCGCGGGTGATCTTCTTCATCACCGCGCGTTTGAGGAACCCGTAGTGGGTATACAGCAGGGCTCCACTGAAGAGTCCCACGTGGGCAGGACGCCATCCCGTCTCGTCCTCGAACCTCTCCACGTAGCCCTCGGCACTCTCCTCATCGCCTTGGGCGGCGAGACTGACCGAGAAGAACGCGGAAGGGAGTCGCTGAAGCGCGGCGGTGTGGTTCCGCACAAAGTCCCGCACGTAGCCCTCGTGCTTGCCCACATGGACGGACGCCCCGACGATGACGGCGTCGTAACCGTCCGGCAGGGTATCCCCGGCATCCTTGATGTCCGCCGTCTGCGCCTCGTGGCCGTGGCCCCGAGCGACGTCGGCAATATATTCAGCGATCTGGGCCGTCTGTCCTTCAACGGTCCCGTAAGCAATGTAGATGTTGGCCATATGCCAGTGTGTCCCCGCTCCGAACGGACGTTATAGGGTCCAAGGTCCTCCGTGAATTCACAAGCCTCCCCTTGACTGGCGGGCACCCTCAGTCGAGAGTGACACTTGTGAGGCGTGATGCCGTTCGGGAGTATCTAGCGAGTGCCCTGTGGGCGATGCCCACCTGCGCCGTCGTCGTCGCAATCATCGCGGGTGCGGGGCTCTCCGCGGTTCAGCTCGACGCCACGTCGCCCCTCGCAGTCCTCCTCTTCCAAGGGACCTCCGACGACGCGCGTAACCTGCTCATCGGGATCGCGAGCACCATGGTGACCGTCATCGCCGTCGTGCTCGGCCTCACCGTCGTGGCACTGCAGCTCGCGTCGACGCAGTTCAGCCCGCGGTTGCTGCGGAACTTCCTGCGCGACATCCCCAACCAGGTAACGCTCAGCGCGTTCGTGGCCACGTTCGCGTACAGCACCGCTGGTCTCTACACGGTGGGCATCGCCGCCGGACAGCGCACCCAGGACTACCCTCGCCTCGCGGTGAGCGGGGCACTCCTGCTGCTGTTCGTGAGCATGGTGATGCTCGTCTTTTTCGCCCACCATCTGTCCCATTCGATCCAGGTGGATCAAGTCATGAAGGGTGTCGAGAAGGCCACGCTCAAGGTGATCGAGCGGTCCTTTGTTCCCGGGGATCCCGGAATCCGCATGCCAAACCCGCCGCCCGGCGCCACGGCCCTGCTGGTACCGCAGTCGGGATATGTCCAGGCCTTCCATGTGAAGGCGTTCGTCGAGGCGCTGGCGAGCCGGGGCCTGACTGGCCGGATGGTGCCCATGATCGGCCGGCACGTCGTCGCGGGTTCCCCGCTCGCGTGGGTGTGGGAGACCAAAGGCGAGGGCGAGCGTCGTCTTGCGCCCGACGGCGGGGCTGAACTGCGCCGTGCGCTCGCCCAGAGCGTACGGATCGGGTACGAACGGACCCTCGAGCAGGACGTCGCCTTCGGGATCCGGCAACTCGCCGACGTCGCGTCCAAAGCGCTCTCGCCCGCGATCAACGATCCCTACACTGCGAACCAAGCGGTGGACCATCTCGGCTCGATCCTCGCGGCCCTCTCCATCCGGCAGCACGGGCCGCAGGCCGTGGCGGACGCGCAAGGCACCGTAAGACTTTACGTACCGGCCCGCGATTTCGCCTATCTCGTGGATCTGGCCCTCGGACAGGTGCGACGCTACGGCGCGAACGAGCCACGCGTCGTCAGGGCCCTGTTGCGCGCGTGCCGTGAGCTCGTGTGGTTCGGCGACGCGGCCCACCACGCCGTCGTGCGTCAGTACGTCGAGACCCTCATGAGCGATGTGACCCGGCTCGTCGCCCAGCCAGCCGATCGCGACCCCCTCCTCGCGGAGGGCGCAGCGCTACTGGAAGCCTTCGACGACGCCGACGGCGCGAGCGGCACCGGCAGCTAGGGTTTGCCTGCCTGCGTCATTCGACTTCTGCTTCCGCGGCAAGATTGCGGATGCCGCGGGGGCGTCCTGCTTTGGTCCAGGCCCGGTAAAGGAGGCCTGCGACGGCGAGGCTGACGAGGGGAAACCCGCGGGAAAGATTGGCAACGAGAGTGAAGGCCACAGCGAGGGCTTGAGCTGCCGACCAGACTTCCCGGCTCACCTCCGAATGCCTCCCGCCCGCTTCTCGGAGCGCTGGCGGGTGACTCTATTGCGGAATCGCTACTGGGGAACGGCGCCGATCTGCTGCATGAGGCTGAGGGTGTCAGTTGATCCCCAGTGCTCAGCAACTTTGCCGTCCTCGACGCGGATGATGTCGGTCCCGCCGAACTCGACGCTATTGCCTGATGCTGGAACGCCGGCCATGTCACCGCGGTGGGTACCCGTCATCACAACGTGGCACGCCTCGAAGGTTCCGTCCGTCAGCCACGGCTCTAATGTCTTGACCTTGATGTCCGGGAACGCTGTCCGGATGGCCGAGACGAAGAACCGAACGCCGTCCTTCCCAGGCGGTTGTCCGGGAAGTGCCTCTTCGTGGTCCACCAGGTTGTCCATCGCGAGCTCATCAATCAGATCCAGGTTTCCACCCTCGATGATTTCCTTGTAAAAACGCCCGATCAGTCCATTGTCATCAGTCATTTCCGACTCCTTTATGAGTGAGACCGTCCCATTTTTCCCCCGTACTTACATCCCGACTCCGGGCGCCATCCCGGGCGCAACGGCGATCGCCACGGCGATCACGGCCAGCGCGACGGCGACCAATCGGTTGGCGATCCGCCTCCACGGGAGCATCTTCTCGAGCGCAATGAACGCCCCCACCACAGCCATCCAACCGACGCTCATCACGCCGAGCGCGAAGAGCGCCAACATGAGCGCCCAGCAGCAGGCGACGCACCACACGCCGTGTTCGAGTCCAAGGCGCAGCGCACCAAAGGTCCCGTAGCGGATTCGGCGCAGGATGAAGTCCATCGGCGTCCGGCATTTCATCAGGGAGACGTTCTTGGCCGGCGTGAGCTGGTACAGGGCCGCCACAAAAATCACTGCGGCTGCAAGGTAGCGACCGCCCGGATCGGAGGAAAACAACCCCGGAACGAGGGACGCGACCATCGCGTACAGCGCATAGGCGGCGAGGCCGAAGATCGTCCACGAGATCAGGTAGCCGGCCACGAATATGGCCGTGGAACCCGCAGGTGCATAGCGCCCGGTCTCGCGGCGGTGCTGGGTGATCCTGGCGTAAGCGACCACCATGGGCGCCACGGACGGAAACATCATCGCCGCAAGCATCACCACCCAGGTGGTGAGGAAGAAACCGAGCGGCCCGGGATCCGTCCAACGCCCCATGTCCATCCCGGACGTTTGTGCGGCAGAAACGATCCAGCTGACTGCCGCGAGGACGAGCAGAACGGCGACCAAGCCGGCCTCGCGTGGATCCATCCTGAACGCTGTGGCGCGCATGGCTCTCATGACATTTCCCAAGACATTGAGGACTCTCCTCGCTAGCACCATCGACTAGCGGAGCTCCCCCAAAGGCAGCGCCGAAATCACTCATTTTGAGACCCACGAACCTCGTAAGGCCGACGATATTCCGGCCTCATGAGGGTGTCAATATGCTCTGCTTGCCGGAGCGCAAGCCTCCCGGCGACGCACTTCAGTTCCCCGTGGCCGGGACTACGTCCCCGTTTCGAGGCGGACCGGGCAACCGGCATGCCGTTGGACGCCTCCGTCGCAGGCAGTCAACGCGCGGCTCCGGGGAGCAGCATCGCAGAGACCACGCCGACAGTGTTTGTCCAACGCACAGCAACCCCAAAGCTACAGCGCCCTCACGAACGATCGAACAAGGAGGTCGTCGGAACTGTAGCTGCCTGCCCACGATGCGAAACTTTCGTTGATCGCCAGCATGTACAGGCTAACGCGGAATGTACCTTCGTAAGTGCCGTTGAGTCCGGACGAAATATGGGGATAGAAGTCCTTATGCTCTTCAAAGCTGGCAAAGATTCCTTCCAGAAGCGCCTTGCGGTCGGGACTTAGGAACCACTCCGACGGCTCATCGGGCTTCGACTCTGCGTATCTTGGGTCCGCTTCCTCCCACGAGTCGAGCCATTCCGCAGGGGCATCGAGTACAGCTTCAACTTCGATGCTCATCCCCCTTACAGTGCCACGAAATGTGTGCCACGAGCCCGGTTCACCAGTTTCAAGGCCCGTGACCCTGATTCTGAATGGCGTTGTGTCCATTTGAGCTTGCTCGTGCAGACCGATACGCGGTTCATCCGGGTGCATTCTCGGCCGTACATAGGCATGTCCGTCGGCCCCCATGAACAGCCGACCGCGCGCTTCGACCAAGCTTCCGTCTTGGACAGGAAGTAATAACTGGCGTCTGCTTGGTGCACTATTTCCAGCCATAGGATGTACTGACCTTTCATCTGACGCGGGGCACAGGTTGCACTGCTGCCGCGAGAGGCGAGGTGCGGCTCCTTAGCGCGAAGAACGTCCCTATAGTTGCGATTGAAATAAGCAGCAACGACTCTCGAAGGAGTATGCCCAGGGGTGCGAGCATGATAGGGCCGTTCTGCAGCATGTGTTCACCCAGATCCGTTCCATGGATCAGCAGAACGAGCGCGGCAGCTGCTACGAAGATCCGCGTGCGCGTCCGTCCCAGGAACCAGAGCACGATAAGGGCCGGGATCAGATAGACCCAGTGATGCACCCAACTTACAGGTGAGACAAGATTGGCAGTCATTCCGACAGTCAGAACCGCCGCCAGCGTCTGTCCCGCGCGGAAGATCTCCGCAGCAGCCAACAAGCCGAGAAGGGCCACAACGATAACGATGACCTGGGAGGGCGAGACCGCCCAATGCCCGATCGCTCCGGCCGCCCCCTGTATGGAGTTGTTGCCCGCGCTGGCGAACTGGGTGCCGAGATCAACCTTCGAGCTGAGCTGCCACACGTTTGAGAACCAATAGGTGACTGACATGGCGGGAAACATGATCCCGCCAATAATGACCGTCCCGACGAAACCGACAGTGGCGGAGACCGCCATATGCCATTGTCTTGTCATCAAGAGATAAGGAATGAAGATGGCCGGGGTCAGCTTGATACCGGCAGCGACCCCGATCAACACCCCTTTCGGAACGAACCGGGACCACCTTCTATTGGTGTGACGACAGAAATCCGCGAGACAGAGTCCAGCGAGGAACAAGTTGATCTGACCCCACACCAAGTGCTGGGCGACGATGGTGGTACAACAGCCCAGCAAAAGAAGCGCGAGCCATATCGTCCGGCGCCTGGGCAAAGACTGCGGCAGGCAAACACCAATGATGAACGCCAAAATTGCTACGCAGCCCGTGGTCCACAGCATGAAGGACACCTGGGAAGGAAACAAACTCGTGACAGATAGGAGCGCAGCTGCAAACGGCGTGTAAACGAAAGGCAGACCCTCGGCCGGCAAAAGTTCCCCAAAAATGTTGCGGGAATAGATGTCTCCCCCGGGCCAAGACGCTACCGAAGCGTACCGATAAACCAAGAAGTCCACCGGAGGGTAGACGCCGAGATTGAGCAGATACAGGCTGGCAAAGATGATCCCCAGCGCCGGGACAATTGTCACTAATGGCCACATCCGAACAACGCCGCTCAAAATTTCGGCTAACGTGAAAGGACGTTTCCGGTAGGACTTAGCCACGTAGTCAAGTGCCCGCCGGACTTTCTCTTCGAACACTTCCCAGCTCCTCACGCAGACACCCCAGCTTTGAAATGTGAGCCTGGCTGCCTTCCAAGTCTGAGGAGAGCGCCCCAGAGCCCTAGCCTGACAATCTATCCAACGCTACGGTCGAAAATCATCACTGGGTGTCCATTGCACTGAAATTGAGTGGGCATCGCACCGAAAATGAGTGGTCAAGCTGGGTCGGAGTAGGTATAGGGGTCTATCGAGCCGCAGCGGGTTTCGGAGCGGCGCGATGGGACCTATCCCACGGCCCCCGGCTTCCGCCAAGCCAGCGCCAGCACAAACACCACCGCGCTCAGGCCCAGCATCACGAGCACCATGAGCCCCCAGTTTGCCTGGTTGACCCCGGGCCCGTACAGCACACCAATGAGCACCGTCGCAGTGATGGCCCCGAGGTATCGGCACGTCTGGAAAATCCCGGCTGCCACTCCCCTGTCCTCAGGCCGCGCGGACACATACAAACCTTGGTTCGACGCCGTGCTGACCACGCCATACGGAATACCCATCAGCGCCGTGAGTATGAGCACCAGCGGGGGCCAGAAGGACAGCGTCAGCACCCCGAGCGCACCGGAAGCCACCGCCAAAAGCACGACGCCAGCGATCATCACGGACCGTACGCCGAACCGCTCAATGAACCGCACCGTCACCGGCGTCACGAAAACCGACATGGCAGCAAGGGGCAGCATCAGCAGGCCGACCACGCCGGCGTCGTACCTTCCGGCCTGCTGCAGCAACTGCGGAAGCCCGAAGAAGGCAAAATAGTAGACCGCACTGAACACCGCGAAACCCAAGTACAACAGCAACAGCGGCCGGTTCCGGCCGAGCAGCCGCAAGTCCAGGAACGGCGGACTGAACCGGAACTCGCGCCATGCGAACAGCCCCGCCAAGACAACAGCGACGGCGACGAACCACCAGCGATAAGCCGGCATGACGTTGAGCAGCGCCATCATCGCGAGCGTCAGGGAGGCGATGAACGCCAGGATGCCCGGAATGTCGGAATCGCGCAGGAGGGCGGAGAGCTTGCCGCTTTCGCGTCCGACGTCGGGCGGCGCCACCCGCCGCACCACGATCAGGGCCAGAAGCGAGATCGGCACGTTGATCGCGAACAGCGCCTGCCAGCCGACAAGGCTCACCAAGAGACCGCCGACGACGGGCCCCACCGCTGCTGCCGAGGTGTTCGCCATCTGGATCCGGCCCAGGGGCCGGGTGGAGCTGATGTTCGCCTGCCGGCTGAGCGTCGAGACCATCACGACGGCGCACGGGTACGCCGTCGCGGTCCCCACCGCCATGAGCGCGCGCGCCACGCAGACCAGTGCGAAGTTCGGCGAGAACGGCGCCAGAAGGCAGGAAATGGCAACCACCGCCATGCCGAAGGTGAACAACCTCCGCGGACCGAAACGGTCCGCGAGCCGGCCCATGAGCGGCTGGCCAGCCGCGGAGGCGAGGTAGAAGGACGTGATCACCCAGGTGACCGTGGCGACGTCGAGCGCAAAGTCCTGGCGCAGAACCACGAGCGCAACCGCGATCATCGATGAGTTAAGCGGATTCAGCGCCGTCCCGAGACTCAATGCAGCGATCGCTAGGCCGGGGCGGGGTTTGTTGCTCACGTCCCTAAGTCTGGTCCATCGTTGCCTCAGGTCACGAAACGACGCGTCACGAACGGCGGCACGCCTCTGGGGCGGTTGTCGGATCCAGGTTTCACAGGAGCACAACAGGTTGCCTCTGTATCGTCCTGCGGATGCGTGCAAAACCGAAACCCACCACGGTCACGGATGATGTGCGGGGCAGTCGACCCACCACGAAACGGGCGAAGGCGGAGACTCTGGCCATCTTCGCCGTTTTCGCCCTCTACGCGGCCTTCCTCCTGAAGCTGCTTCTCTTCTCTCGTTCACCGGGTTCGGAGAGATCGATCAATCTCCTCCCGTTCGCAAGCATCGCGCAATACGCGTTCAGCCACTCTCCCGGGACCGCGAGAGTGGCGTTCGCCAACGTCGCCGGGAACATCCTGATCTTCATCCCGCTCGGAGTCTACGCATCGTGGCTCCGACCTCGGGCGGCCGCATGGCTGACCATGCTCAAGGTCGCCTCGGTCAGCGTCGCCGTGGAGATCATCCAGGGCGTGTTTGCGGTTGGAGCATCGGACATCGACGATGTGATTCTGAACTGCGTCGGAGGACTCATCGGAATTCTCGCATTCCGGCTGCTCTCCGCGATCCTGCGCGGGCGATCCCGGGAACGGACCGCGATGGCCGTGTTTTCGCTGCTTTCGATGCCCGTCTGGGTCTACTTCTTGTTCATCATCCGACTACACATGTGAACACATCCCGTCAGCTCTGCGGTATGGACAGAACCGGCTTGCGCTTGCCGTTGGCGTCTTCAGTCAGCGTCGGGACCGGGGGCGCCGGCGGGGCTACTACCGGCGCGGGTGCTGGCGGTGGCGGCGGCGCGGGTGGAATGCAGGAGTAGTTGTAGTCGAAGTCCGTGGTGAATTGGGTGAGCGCAACCACGCCCCCGGCCGTCAGCGGAGGGGCCGAGCAGAGTTCGGCGGCGGACTCGGGTGACGTTGCTCCGGCAAGCCAGCTCTTAAGCCCGTTCAGATTGCTGTTGGGGCGAAGCTGACCAGCGATGACCCCGAACTGGTACGACGTTGAGTAGATGCCCACCGCAACGCCAATGCTTTGCAGGTAGGCGGCCATGCCTTCAAGATCGGCGGCGTTGGCCACAGTGTCCCAGGACCAGGCATTCCCGGTCTCCACGTCCAGCCACCACATGTGCTTGGCGGGGTCGGGTACACCGAACCGGTTGACGTCGTCGGAGGCCATTCCGTAACCGTAGATGTAGGCACAGGCCGCCGAAGCGGTCCCGTCGCAGTTTCCATACGGGTTAGGACCCGTCAGGGTGACGTCCCTGTTGGATGCCGGCCACCACCCGCCAGATCCTGCGGGATTGGCGGTGTTGACGTACAGAGCGGCCGCCGCTTGGCTCGTCCCGCCCGCCGAACCGCTGGCCCAGCCCAGCTGTTCGGCGAAACAGGGATTCACGGTGCCCGGCCGGCCGCCGTTCACTCCGACGATCGCGAACGCCTGGCCGGAAGGCAGTCCGCCCCCGCATTGGGGCCAGGAAATGTCGTTGCCCAACGCGGCGGCCGGGTTCGGAGACGCCATCGGTGCGGCATTCGCGGCGGAGGATGGGATGGCTATCCAAGCAAACAAGAGGCAAGCGACGGCCATGAGTTTTGCAGTTTTCATGATGTGCGTCCTTGGCATGGTTCAGGGCCCTGCCGGGGCTGGTACTGCCGCACATTGCGTTCCAAAAAGCAATGGCAGTGAGCCATCTTCGGCTCACTACGGATCCTACGGACCGGCTTCCAGACAGCCTTGAGTGATCCCTACTCGACTTAGTTAATGGATTTGCGAGTGTGGCCGGGATTGCACCCGGAGAATGGGGCTCAGCCCTCTGAACCGCGTCAGGAAGCAATCAGTCCGTCAGCGACTACCGCGAGCATCGATGCTGCTGCATCGGCCGGAAGTTCGCTGTTGTCCACTACCGCGGCCACGCCACCGACGAGCCGGCTGATCTGCATCGCGTCGACTCCGGGGCGCAAGGCCGAGTCCAACGCCTCGATCACGCGCTGATTGGCCCCCAGGTAGGTCTGGCACTTTGCCGCGAATGGCGAACCGGGGTCGCCCAACGCGGCAGTAATCCGCGCGGCGGCACCCTTGTGCTCTGTCAGCATCGACGCATAGTCGGTCAGCCAATTCAGCAACCGCTCCCGCGCAGGGGCGTCGAGCGTCAGGGCCCGTTCGACGGCGGTGTTGACCTTCTCTGCCCACGCTTCCAGGACCGCGTCGTACAACGACTCTTTGGTAGGGAAGTGCCGGTAGAGCGTACCGGGTCCCACCTCGGCCGTTTTGGCAACTTCATCCATCGAAACGGCTTCGTAGCCTTTGACCCGGAAGAGCGCACGTGCAACCTCCACGATCCGGTCGCGGTTGCGTTGGGCGTCAGCGCGCACAGAAACACCTTTCGATACACCATTGCAAATCGGAGAGTGTCTCCGTATAGTTCTAAGCGGAGCATCTCTCCTCTTAGTGTACGTCAGCCCCCTCGGCTAGAACAGGACACCTCCCATGACACCCACAATCGCCACACGCGCCCCAGCCGGGATCGTTACATCCGGCCGTCGCGCCGGCAGCATTGGCCTCTGGCTGGTCATGCTGGCCCAACTCATGCTTGTCCTCGACGCGACTGTCGTGAACGTCGCGCTCCCCCACATCGCCACCGACCTCCACTTCGACCGGGCCGAGCTCAGCTGGGTCCTGAACGGCTACGCCGTCGCTTTCGGCGGCCTCCTGCTGCTCGGCGGACGGATCGGAGACGTCGTCGGCCGCCGTCGCACCTTCCTGGTGGGCGTCGCGGCCTTCACGCTCTTCTCACTACTCGGCGGCCTGGCCACCTCGCCGCTCCTTCTCGTCATCGCACGCGCGCTTCAGGGCCTCGGCGCCGCATTCGCCGCTCCGAGCGTGCTCGCACTCATCACCACAAGCGCAAAGGACGACGGCGCGCGGAACCGGGCGCTCGCCCTGTTCTCCGCCATTGCCTCCATGGGTGGCGCGCTCGGGCTCATCCTCGGCGGTCTTCTCACCGACACCACCAGCTGGCGGTGGACCCTCTTCATCAACGTGCCGATCGGCGTCGTGGTCCTCATTGCGGTACCGCGCCTCGTCGCGGAAACCCCCCGGCGCCCCGGGCGCTTCGACATCCTCGGAGCGGTCACCGCGACGGGCGGCGCCGTCGCCATCGTGTGGGGCCTCATCCAAGCGGGCGACGTCGGCTGGTCGAGTCCGCGGACGATCGGCGGCCTGGTTGTCGGGGCCGCGCTGATCGCCATTCTTGCCGTCACCGAACGGAGGGTGGCCCACCCGCTGCTCCGACCGCAACTGCTGCGCAGTCCCAGCCGAGTGGCCGCGCTGGCAGCGATGGCGGCCACCTACGGCGGGATGCTGGCGATGTTCTTCCTCATGGTCCAGTACCTCGAAGACGATCTGCACCTCACGCCGATGGTGACGGGGCTGGCGTTCCTGCCGATGCCGCTGAGCATCTTCGCGATGTCGCGGATCGTCCCGCGGCTCCTCGAGCGCTTCGGAGCCGTCAGTCTGGTCATCTTCGGCACGGCCCTTCGCGTCGTCGCTTTCTTGCCGCTCACGCAACTCAACGCTGACACCCCGTTCGCCATTGTTTTGCTCGCGCTTCTGGGCACCGGAATCTCCGCCGGAATGACGTTCATGCCGCTCACGACGCTCGCGCTGCGAAACGTCGAACCCGAGCACGCAGGTTCCGCATCGGGACTCTTCCAGACAATGCAGCAGTTGGGCGGCGCCGTCGGGCTGGCCATCGTCGCTTCGATCTACGCGGCATTCGCTGTCCCCGGCGATTTCCTGACCGGCGGGCGGGCCGGGTTCTGGTCGGCAACCGTCCTTTCCGCACTCGCGCTGGCAGCCGTCCTGGGGTTGGTCTTCAAACCCCGGAACGCCGCATGAGGAGTGCTCTCACAGGCCGCCTAAGCCCCTGGCATAGGCGGCCTGTCCCGCGTGCTGAAGGCAATCGGCAATCGTGCTGACCAACCGCACGCCGAGAGTGACAGGCGGGTCCCAACGGGTGTCGACGACGCGATCAAGGTCCTCATCGCCAAGGGTTTTCACGAACGCCACCGTCTGCCGATGGACGGCGTCGTAGTATTCGAGCAACAGCGCCGGCGGCGCCTGAACTGCGTCGACTTTATCGCTCGAGTGGCCGTAGCCGGTGTCGCGTTCGGGCAGTGGCAGCTTGAAGCGGGCGGCAAACTCCTGCGAGGTCCACGCCTGTTCGACGCCGGCGGCCGACGCGACTTGGACGTCCTCCACCCGGCTGAGGTGCCAAATCAACCAGGCTATAGAGTTCCCGGTGCCGCCGGGCCGCCGGGCCAGGGACTCGCCGTCGACCCCTTCAAGCGTGGCGGCCACTATGTCACGGATCCGGGCAAAAGCATCCAGCAGCAGTTCGTTGGATTTCATCGCGTCCTTTCACTGTGTTCTTCGCCGGGATCCCACGAAGTCCAAGGCCTCGCGTGCCAGGGCCAGCCAGGACTCCTCATCGTCGGAAGTGACGGTGAGCCATTCCCTCATCGCACGGCCCTTTCCGGCGTCAAACGGTGCGCCAGCTCCGGTTCCGATCAACGTCTCGACCCGCTGGTGCGGCAGCTTCACAACGAGCCTGCCTCCGGAGAGCATCGCAAAAATCGAGCCGTGGACCTTGAGAGCATTCGAACCGAATCCGCGTTGCCCCGGTTCTCCCGGCACGCCGACGTCCGGACTGGCCCTGAATTCATCAACCAGCACGTTGAATCGCTCCTCAGGCAGCATGGGAACATCTTCCCGCCCAAGACCTCGTGGAACAACCAGTTCCGATCCGCCGGTTGTTCGGGATCAGGCATTCGGCGGATCAAGCATCGGTGGATCTGCAGGCATAAACTACAAGCAGAACCTCTTCCGACTGCGGGGAGCTCACATGGACACTGAATTCGCCGATGTCATCGGTCATGATGTCACCACGATCACTTGTCTCTGCGGAAACACCGTCAGCAAAGAGGGATTGATTCAGGCCAACTCACAGGGCGTTCCTGTTTACGCCGGAAATGACTCGCCTATCCCCGCCGGACTTGCCGCGTGGCCCGACGACGAGGACCTCTACACCCTGTGTCCGGCATGCGGCCGCGTCTATCACGACACCATCATTCAAGCGACAGGGACCGCGCCCGTTTCGTTCCAAGTCGATGTCACGGCAGGGCCGGTCGCCGAGGCGATCCGGGTTCATTGGGACCTCAACAGCTAGTACTTGGGACGTGTTTTCCTTGTTTTCGCTTTTCTCGTCGGCGGGTGGCAGCGTGGGGGCTTAATTGTCAGTGCCTCGTGACAGGGTTTAGTCATGGAAGGCACCGGTCACCTCACCGCACCTCGGGCGGCCGCGCCCGACGGCGGGATCCCGTCGCTGGGGCGCGTTGCCCGCCGCCTGAAGCCTGTCGCCGCCCGCCATGCCCGGCTCCAATACGCAGCTCAGTTCGCAGCCCAGCTTCAAAGCCCTGGCCGGTTTCAACACGCTGCGCAGCACCAGAACCTGGCCCGGTTCCAAAGCCCTGCGCAGCACCAAAACCCGGTCCGGCTACAAGACCCTGCGCAGTTCGAAAGCCCTGCGCAGTTCGAAAGCC
>NZ_JAHHZS010000005.1 GCF_022606295.1 Arthrobacter bambusae | reverse complement strand
CTCGCAGTTAACGTCGTTTTCAGCCCTCAAAACGACATCAACTGCGAGCTAGTTGGGTCCGTGCTAGTCGGGCTTGACTCCGTATTCTGCTGCGCTGACAAACTCGATGGCCGAGTAGGTCTCGTCGCCTACAACCCAGGCAGTGTGTCCCGGCGGGATGGTGTATGAATCTCCTTTGGAGATGCTGATCTTCTTGCCGTCGATGGTCTCGACTTCCAATGATCCGGCAATGCAGTAACCCACATGGTTGAGCTGGCAGGAATCGGTGTGGACCACCGGTTTGATGCAGTCCGACCAGCTCCAGCCTGGCTCGAAGCTGAGGCGGCCGATCGTGTAGTCACCGACGGTGACGTTTTCCACCACGGTTTTGTCCGGGCGGCGAATTTCATCAGGGGAGTTGTGCGACTTTACTTCAAGCTGAGTGACGAGGTTGACGGTCATGATCTGCTCACAAGGGGAGTGGGAGCCTGGTCTTCCAGGTCCGCGACGTGGCTCGCCCTTCGCAGCGGACCCTGGTGTCCGGGCTGCTGGCGGCGTGTGCCGTGCCGACGGCAGCGGTCAGACGGTCGATTACTTGCAATCTCTACCTTCCTCCGCCACCACTATGTTGTCGAGGGTTCCCGAGGGGGATAGATTGGTGCACCGTGACCTTGACCGAGCTGGATGAAACCCTTGAGACGCTGTTCGGCACCCTGCGCCGCTTCCCCGACGTCGAGGCAGGGAACCTGCAGGCGTACGACGCCACCGACCGGCTCCTCCTTGAGACCGCAGCAAGGTACGTGCCCAGCCAGGAAACCCGCGTCGCTGTGATCGGGGACCGCTACGGGGCCCTGACCCTGGGCGCCGTAGCGGCCCTCGGCGTCGGGCACGTCCGCGTGACCCAGGATCTCTACGCCGGCAGGCTCGCGCTGCAACGGAACGCGGACGCGTCCGGGTTGGCCGGCCGCTTCGATCAGTTCGAGCTGGGTGCCGGGTTGCTCGACGGCGCCGGACTGGTGATCGTGCAGCTCCCCAAGGCCCTCGCGGAACTGGAGGAAATCGTCGACGCCGTTGCCCGCTTTGCGGCGCCGGGAGCCGTCCTCCTCGCCGGGGGACGCGTCAAGCACATGACCCTGGGCATGAACGCCGTCCTGGAACGCAACTTCGAGTCCGTGCAGCCACAGCTTGCGCAGCGGAAGTCACGTGTGCTGCTCGCCATCAATCCCAAGCGGCCGGACGCCCCGGAGCCCTTCCCGGTCTCGGAGCAGAACACAGAGCTCGGCATGACAGTCTGTGCCCACGGGGGTGCGTTTTCAGGCACCAAGCTGGATATCGGCACGCGCTTCCTCCTGGGCTTCCTGGACAGGATCCCCGAAGCCCGACACGCAGTAGACCTTGGCTGCGGGACCGGGATCCTCGCGACGATGTACGCCAGGAACCGTCCCGAAGCCCGGGTTACAGCGACGGACCAATCTGCGGCAGCCGTCGCGTCCGCCAGGGCAACGGTGGCAGCCAACGGTCTGGCAGATCGCATCACGGTAGTCCATGACGACGCCATGTCCACCTTCGAACCGGGCAGCGCCGACCTCATCCTGCTGAACCCGCCGTTCCACCTCGGCGCCAGCGTCCATGCAGGCGCGGCCACGAAGATGTTCGACGCCGCAGCGCGGGTCCTGGCTCCCGGCGGCGAACTCTGGACTGTCTACAACAGCCACTTGCAGTACCGCGCTGCGCTGGAAAGGCTCATTGGCCCCACCACCGAAATAGGCCGCAACCCGAAATTCACCGTGACACGCAGCATCAAACGCTAGGCGCCCGCCCGGTTCGGTGAGCAGCGCTCCGACAGCAGCTGCTCCACCCCGAAGCGCCCGATTCCCGCCATCGCCGGATTGTCATCCGAGAAACTGACCATCGCCGTCGCGAGGACCACGGCCCATCCGCGGGCCCGGGCCCACGTCGCGGCATCCACGGCGGTTCCGAAGGCCGCCATGAAACGATGCCGCGCACCGCCGTCGAACATCAACCACGCCACGGCGAGATCGACGGCGGGATCCCCGGCTCCGAGGTCTCCGAAGTCGACGACGGCGGCGAGCCGGCCGTCGGGCCGCACAAGGACATTCGCCGGGTGGAGATCTCCATGCAGCCACAGCCCCGGGCCGTCCCACAGCGGGGCGGCGCAAGCTTCGGACCAGAGCCTCCGCAACCGCTCCGCCTGGGGATAGCGGCTGGAATCGCGGAGCCTGTCCATGACCGCGTCCGACCTGGCTGCCAAAGGCACCCCGCGCACGGGATTGACGGGAGCGCCGGGGGTGGCCGGGACATGGATGGCGAGGAGGAACGTGGCCAGGTCCGCGGCCGCCGCGTTCCGCGACTCCTGGGAAACCAGCACGGCCGGGAGTCCCTTCAACCAAGGAGTCACGCTCCACGGCCATGGGAAGTCCACGGACGGCCGCCCCAAGTGGATGGGGATGGGGAGCGGGACAGGGGAACGCCTGGCATATTCGGGGAGATATTGCTGCTCATGCAGGATCAACTGTGCTGCCGCCTCCCGGCGGGGCAGGCGGACGGCCCACTCCTCGCCGAGCCGGTACATGACGTTGTCCCAGCCATTGGCCACCAGTTCCAACGGAAGGTCCGGGAGCCGTGGCAGCTGCTCCTCGAGTAGATTCCTCACCAACCGCGCGGTGACGTCGAGCTCGGCCTGCGGCATCAGTGCCATATTCCGGGCCTCCCATCAGCAATATCGGCGTCCGTTACGCCCGGGCAGCGTGTGGGCATACCGGGACAAGCACACGTGCCGTACGATGCAAATGCAACAGCATTATTCGAATGATTTTAGGGGAATCCGTGACTGAGATCCGGCAGCCGACTCCGAGGCGCGGAACCAATCTGCCACGCATGGGGGATTTCAACCTGACCGTCATTCTCGACGCCATCAGGCGCTCATCAGGTGGACTGAGCCGCGTGGAGCTTGCCCAAATCGTCGGCCTTTCACCGCAGACTATTTCGAACATCTCGCGCCGCCTCCTGGATCAACAACTCATTATCGAGGCAGGCAAGGAAGGGAGCGGTCCGGGCAAGCCCCGCACCATTCTGCGCCTGAATCCTTCCGGAATGTACGCGCTTGGCGTGCACCTTGACCCCGCGGTCATCACCACCGTGGTGCTGGACCTGGTGGGCGACGTCGTGAAGCACTCCAGGATTCCCACCCCGACGGGGAGCAATCCACAGCGCGTCATCGCCGCCATAGCGGAGGAAATCAAGGCGCTGATCGAAGATTCCGGTGTTGATACCGGGAAGATCGCGGGACTTGGCGTCGCGGCGCCCGGCCCGATCGACCTTGATGAGGGCACCGTCGTCGATCCGCCCCTGATGACAGGGTGGGACAGGGTGCACTTGAGGGATGCCCTCGCCGAAGCCACCGGACTTGAGACCCTCGTGGACAAGGACGTCACCAGCGCGGCGGTCGCCGAAACCTGGGCGGGTGGGGCCAGCGGCACCGGAAGTTTCATCTTCATGTATATGGGTACCGGCATCGGTTGCGGCATCGTCTTGAACGACGAAGTTGTCCGGGGAACATCCGGCAACGCCGGCGAAATCGGACACATCATTGTGGATCCGGACGGCCCGGAATGTGATTGCGGCCTTCGTGGATGCGTCAAGTCGTCCTGTATTCCGCAGGTCCTCGTGGCCGAAGCCGAAAAGCAAGGTGTCCTGAACGGTGGCCGCAAAGGCACCGAGGGCCCGGAAGTGCAGGAAGGCTTTGCCCGGCTTTGCGATGCCGCGGATGCAGGTGACGAACGCGCCATCGCGATCATCGATAAGTCGGCGGTGCTGGTTTCCCGAGCGGTTGCGGTGGTGACCAACACCCTCGACGTCGAACGCGTCGTCTTCGGCGGCCCGTTCTGGGGCCGCATGGCGGAACGCTACTTGGAGCGCATACCTCCCCTGCTCGCGGCCAACAGTGCCGCCAACAGCATCCACGGCATCGAAGTTGTCGGGACCGGAGTGGGCGAAGACGTCGGCGCGATCGGTGCGGCCTGCCTGGTCCTTGAACACACGCTTGCGCCGCGCGCCCAGCGGCTTCTCTTGGAAGGCTGAGGCCTTCACCACGTCCTGTGTCTCAGGGCTGCATTTATCAATATTGGCAACAGGCTGGGCCAGCTGAAGTGTGGGGGCTGCAGCCGCTTGAAGAAGGAGCGTCATGCGTCGCCCAGTCCGGATCGGAGCAGCACTGCTCGGCGTCGTAGGCCTTTTGGCCTCGGCAGCCTGCTCTGCCCAACCGCAAGCCACAAGCAAGCAAACCATCAAGATCGTCTATCAAAAGACGGACTCCTTCACCGCACTGGACAAGGTCTTCCAGGACGCCAAGCAGGAATTCGAAGCAGCAAACGCGGGCGTCACCGTGGACCTGGAGCCCATCCAGGCCAACGACGACGACTATGGCACCAAGCTCGCGCTGGCCCAACGTTCCCCCGACACCGCTCCGGACGTCTTCTACGAGGACACCTTCAAGGTCCGCTCGGACGTCGACGCCGGATACTTGCTGAAACTCGACTCGCAGCTGGCCTCGTGGGACGAGTGGTCCAAGTTCAACGAGGGCGCCAAAGCTGCGGGGCGCGGTGACGACGGCAGTATCTACGCCGTCCCGCTCGGCACTGATACCAGGGCGATCTGGTACAACAAGACTGTCCTCCAGAAGGCCGGCATACCCGTGCCCTGGCAGCCGAAGACCTGGGATGACATCCTCGCCGCGGCCCGCAAGATGAAGGCCGCGGATCCCGGCGTGATTCCCTTCAGCATGTACGCCGGAACCGGCACCGGTGAGGGAACCGTCATGCAGAGCTTCTACGAACTGCTCTACGGAACGGGCAGCTCCCTGTATTCGGAGAGCGACAAGAAGTGGGTGCTCGGCTCCAAGGGATTCACCGATTCACTCCAGTTCCTGAAGACCCTCTACGATGAGAAGCTTTCCGTGACACCGGCCGACGCCCTCGATGCGAATGTGTGGAAGAAAGTCTTTGGCCAGTGGCTGCCGCAGGGCAAAATGGGCGCCACCGTGGAAGGCTCCTACGCACCATCGTTCTGGCAGAAGGGCGGTTCATATGAATGGGCCGGCTACACGCAGGATATGGGAGTAGCCACGTTCCCCACCCAGTTCGGACAGGACCCCGGTGGGGTGAGCATGTCCGGTGGCTGGACGCTTGCCGTCGGCGCGAAGACCAAGGCCCCGGACCTGGCCTTCAAGTTCCTGACCACTGCGTTGAACAAGAAGAATGCCTTGGCCTTCGACGTCAACAACTCCCAGATCGCGGTCCGCACCGATGTCGCGTCCGATCCCGGTTACCAAGCGGCCAACCCGTTCGTGAAGGCTGTTTCCGATCTGGTCGGAGTGACGCACTACCGTCCGGCAACAGCCGACTATCCGAAGATTTCCCTCGCCGTCCAACAAGCCACTGAGGCGGTCATCACCGGCAAGCAAAGCCCGGCAGAGGCCGCGGCCGAATACGACGCCTCGGTCAAGAAACTCGTCGGCGACGCCAAGGTCATGCAGAAATGACGCATGGCAGTCCCTGATTCCCTCAGCCGCAGTTCCCTCCGGCGCAGAACCCCCATCCAAAGGACTCTGCGTCGCAGGCTCCGCTTGTTGCCGGTTGTTCCGTCAATCGTGCTGCTGGGCTTCTTCATGCTGGCCCCTGTGGCGTGGTCCTTCTATGCCTCCTTCACCAACGCCGCGTTGTCCGGCCAGGCGGCCCTGAACCCTCAATGGGTCGGCCTGGACAACTACGCCCGGATGTTGACGGATTCCGTCTTCCCGCTCTCGGCATGGCTGACGATGGTCTTCGTTATCGCGTCCGCGATCCTCGGACAGAACGCCCTGGGCCTGGGCATCGCCTTGTTGATGACCCGATCCGGGGGAGCCACCGCTTCGCTCGTGGGCACGGTGGTGGTCGCTTCTTGGATATTGCCTGAAATCGTGGCGGCCTTCGCGGCCTACGCGTACTTCAGCCAGGACGGGACGCTCAACCAGCTTCTGGGACTGTTCGGTGTCCAGGGCACCAACTGGCTCTATGCCTTTCCCATGGCCGCGGTCGTCCTGGCCAATGTCTGGCGCGGCACCGCGTTCTCGATGCTGGTCTACAGGGCCGCGCTTTCCCAGGTCCCGCGCGACATCTCCGAAGCCGCCCTCATGGACGGCGCCAGGGGTTGGCAACGCCTGGCCTTCATCACGCTTCCGATCATCCGCGGGAGCATCGCCACCAACCTCATGCTCATCACCCTGCAGACGCTCGCGGTATTCACCCTCATCTGGGTGATGACGGGGGGTGGTCCGTCCAACGCGAGCACCACCCTCCCTGTACTGGCGTACCAGGAAGCCTTCAAGCTCGGAGACATCGGATACGGCACCGCGATCGCTTCGGTCCTGATCCTGATCGGCATGGTCTTCGGGGCCGTGTACGTCAGGCTGATCCGGGGGGCGAAACCGTGACCTCCCTGCGCCGCGCTGCGCTGCTCGCCGGGAAGCGCCCGACGGCGGTGGGCCGGGGACGGCTCCGCGTCCGCTTGGCCGCGAATGCGGCGTTGGCCGTGATCGGCGTGTGCTTCGTGCTGCCCCTTGCGTGGCTGCTTCTTGCTTCCGTCGATCCGCACGCCGGATACGAGACGCGGTGGCCCCTATCGCCGTCGTTCGCGAATTTTGCCGCCGTACTGACGCCCGGCCTGCTGTTCCAGCCGCTCGCGAACAGCTTCCTGCTCTCCGCCGGGACCGCCGTCGTAAACCTGGCAGCTGCCGTCCTGGCGGCCTATCCGCTGTCCCGCTACCAATCGCGCTTCAACAAGCCGTTCCTCTATGCGATCCTGTTCGGAACCTCGCTCCCGGTCACGGCAATCATGGTGCCGGTCTATGGGCTGTTCGTGCAGTTGCAACTGCTGGACTCGATGCCGGCAACCATCTTCTTCATGGCAACCACCACCTTGCCCATGGCCATTTGGATGACCAAGAACTTCATGGACTCCGTGCCGCTGGAGCTGGAGGAAGCTGCCTGGATGGACGGCGCCTCCGGACTGGCCACGCTGCGGAGAATCGTCCTGCCGCTGATGAGGCAAGGTCTGGGCGTGGTGTTCATCTTCGTCTTCATCCAGGCGTGGGGGAACTTCTTCGTCCCGTTCATCCTGTTGTTGTCCAACTCCAAACAGCCGGCCGCGGTGTCCGTTTTCAGCTTCTTTGGCCAGCATGGAGCCATCGCTTACGGAGAACTCGCCGCGTTCTCCATCCTGTATTCCGTCCCGGTGCTTATCCTCTACACGGTGGTCGCCAGGGGCTCCGGCAGCGCGTTCGCGCTTTCGGGCGCGATGAAAGGCTGAGCAGCCAGGACTCAGTCGATGTCCTCCACGATGGTGCCGAACGGGATGGAATCATCCAGATGCGCTTGGTGGCCGCTGTGGTTGTAGACCACGCGGACGCCGTGAAGCTGGTCTGCGGCCGATTGCATCAGGATGGGGCGGACGGTCTGGACGAATCTTTCCTCTTTGTCGGCGAGGTACTCCTGGTAACTGGCGGGAAGCTGGATCATGGCAAAAGAATAGTCCTGCGGGACCGCCAAGGGGAGTGCTCGCGCCGGACTTCCCCGTGGCGTATTCTTCGCCGGCTGGACCCGGTCGGAATACTCAGCGAACAATCTTCAGAAATCGGGCGAAACGTAGCGTAAAAGTGCGTCTTAATTCGGCGGAGGATTTGTGGCGGCCGGAGCCCCGTTCTAGAGTCGTATTCAAGTTACCGCGGTAACGTGTCAGCGATCCTCCGCCGGATCTGCCTCTTGAAGGCAGGCAGGAGGGTGTGGGTGCCCCCATGTGGGCCTGACATTTGCACACGGACAACTTCATTCCAGGCGTAACAGTCGCGGCTGCGCCCTGCTGGAGTTCGTTGCGTGTATCCCCAAACTCAATTCACCGATTCTGCAGTCCACGGTTTCACGTCCGTGAACGCAGGCCCGCTGACACACAGCCAAGGACGCAAATGTCACCACCAAGCCTCATCGACACTCATCCGAACCTGACCGGCGCCGCCCCTGTTGCCTTGTCCTACGAACTTTTCCCGCCCCGCTCTCCAGCGGCTGCGGAGTCCCTCTGGACGACCATCGGGGAGCTTGAGGCCACGGATCCCGACTTCGTCTCCGTGACGTACGGTGCCAGCGGTTCCAACCGGGACACCGCCGTCGAGCTCATCAACCGGCTGCTGCTCGAAACGACCCTGCGGCCACTGGCACACCTGACCTGCGTCGGAAACACCCCGCAGGAATTGGCCGAGATCATCGGCGAACTCCTGGACAACGGCGTGCGCGGCATCCTTGCCCTGCGTGGCGACCTTCCCAAGGACAGCGGCCAGCCGGTCAGTGGTTCGCTGCGCTACGCCCAGGACCTCATCGAACTGATCCGGCGTGTGGAACAGCGGCGTTCGGCCCTCCTGTGCGCGGGCAAGATCGCCGTCGGCGTGGCCGCCTATCCCACGCGCCACCCGGAGTCCCCGAGTGTGGAGCACGACGTCGAGGTGCTGCTCGCGAAGCAGCGTTCGGGTGCCGACTTCGCCATCACGCAGGTCTTCTTCCACACCGAGCAGTATGCGGACCTGATCTCCCGTGCCCGGCGTGCCGGCGTCACGATCCCGATCATCCCGGGCGTCATGCCGCTGACCAGCCTTCGCCGGCTCAAGCGCCTCGGCGAGCTCACCGGCGTCGAACCCGCACCGGAACTGATCGAGCGACTTGCCGCGGCGGACAGCGACGCCGAACGGCGCAAGATCGGAGTCCGCGCCACGGTGGACCTGGCCAACGCCGCCCTGCAGGCCGGTGCTCCGGGCATCCACCTGTACACCTTCAACGAGCACGCCTGCGCCCTGGACGTGCTGGACAAGCTTGCCTTGCCCCGCCCGGCCCGGCCGGCCAGCAGGCTCAGCGCCATCGCCCGCCGCCAGGAACTCGTCAGCTGATCAGCCAACGCTGCTCCGCAAACCCCTCGACACATCGATTTGCACCTACTGCCCCAAGGAAATCCCATGACTGAACAGAACCTCACTGAAAAGACCAATGCGGCGTTCCCCGCTGCATCCCTGCTCGGCTACCCGCGCATCGGCCGCCGCCGCGAACTCAAGAAGACAATCGAAGCCTACTGGGCCGGCAAGATCGACGCCGCTGCCCTTGACGCCGCTGCCAAGGACATCCAACTGACCACCGCCAGGCGCCTCCAGGAACTCGGCCTCAACGAAGCCGCCGCCGTTCCAGGCACCTTCTCCTACTACGACCAGGTGCTCGACGCCACCGCGCACCTGGGTGCGGTCCCGGCCCGTTTCGGCCAGCTGCTCAACGCCGAAGGCCAGCTCGACATCGATGGCTACTTCACCCTGGCCCGCGGCAACAAGGAACAGCAGCCGCTCGAAATGACCAAGTGGTTCGACACGAACTACCACTACCTCGTTCCGGAAATCGGCCCCGAGACCGACTTCAAGCTCGCCTCCAACCGCATCGTCGAGGAGTTCGAGTTCGCCCTCGCCAACGGCATCGAGACCCGCCCGTACATTGTTGGGCCGGTGACCTACCTGCTGCTCTCCAAGGCTTCCGACGATGCTCCCGCGGGCTTCGCTCCGCTGTCCCGCTTGGAGGACATCCTCCCGGTCTATGTTGAACTCCTTGGCAAGCTTGCCGCTGCCGGCGCCAGCTGGATCCAGTTGGACGAGCCCGCCCTCGTTGTCGACCAGGACACCCCGGCCGCGGAAATCCAGGCTGCCACTGCCCGTGCCTACGAAGTCCTCTCAGGTGCCGCAGCGCGCCCGCAGCTCTTCGTCTCCACGCCCTACGGTTCCCTCGACGGCCAGCTCGGCACCCTCGCTGCGACCAACATCGACGCCCTGCACGTCGACGTTTTCAAGGGCGCGGTACCGTCAGCGGCAGCCCTGGCCGGCCTGGGCAACAAGACCCTGGTTGCCGGCGTCGTCGATGGCCACAACATCTGGCGCAACGACCTTGCCGTCTCGGCCGGCAAGCTGGACGAACTGAAGGCCGCGGCCGGCAAGCTTGCCGTCAGCACCTCCACCTCCACCCAGCACGTCCCGCACGACACTGCCGAGGAAACCCAGCTCTCCGCGCAGCTGCGTAGCTGGCTCGCATTCGCTGACCAGAAGGCCGTCGAGGTCAAGGTCCTGGCGGACTACCTGGCCGACCCGGCTTCCGCGAAGGCCGCGATCGACGAGGCTTCCGCGGTGATCGCGTCCCGCGCCACCGCCGAGGGGGTCCAGCGCGCCGACGTCCGCGCCCGCACGGCTGCCCTCACCGAGGCCGACTTCAACCGCTCCGAGTACCCGGTCCGCGAAGCCGCCCAGGAAGCTGCGCTTCACTTGCCGCCGCTGCCCACCACCACCATCGGATCCTTCCCCCAGACCTCGGAAATCCGTTCCGCCCGTGCCCGCAACAACAAGGGCGAGCTGAGCAACGAGCAGTACGAGCAGCTCATGAAGGACGAGATCAAGCGCGTCGTCGAGCTGCAGGAAGAGCTCGGCTACGATGTCCTGGTGCACGGCGAGCCCGAGCGCAACGACATGGTCCAGTACTTCGCCGAGAACCTCGAAGGCTTCGACGTAACCGTTCACGGCTGGGTCCAGTCCTACGGCTCGCGTTGCACCCGGCCGTCCATCCTCTGGGGCGACGTCACCCGTTCGGCGCCCATCACGGTTGCCTGGGCGGAATACGCGCAGTCCCTCACCAGCAAGCCGATGAAGGGCATGCTCACCGGTCCGGTGACCATCCTGGCCTGGTCCTTCGTCCGCGACGACCAGCCGCTCGGCGAGACCGCCAACCAGGTCGGCCTGGCACTTCGGGATGAAATCGCCGACCTCGAAGCAGCTGGCATCAAGGTCATCCAGGTGGACGAGCCTGCACTGCGCGAACTCCTGCCGCTGCGCAAGGCCGACCACGCCGCCTACCTGAAGTGGTCGGTCGACTCCTTCCGCCTGGCCACCGCCGGTGCCGCCGACGCCACCCAGATCCACACCCACCTCTGCTACTCGGAGTTCGGTGTGATCATCGACGCGATCGACGGCCTCGACGCCGACGTCACGTCCATCGAAGCAGCACGCTCACGCATGGAGGTTGTCCACGACCTCGAGGCGCACCACTTCGGCCGCGGGGTTGGTCCCGGCGTTTACGACATCCACTCGCCGCGTGTTCCGGGGGAGGCCGAGGTCACCGAACTGCTGTCCACCGCCGTCAAGCACGTTCCGTCCCGCCAGCTCTGGGTCAACCCGGACTGCGGCTTGAAGACCCGCGGCTACGCCGAGACTGAAGAGTCCCTGCGCAACCTGGTCAAGGCCACCAAGACGGTCCGCGCCGGACTGCTCGAAGCAGCAAAGTAAACCTCACGTAGTACAAACTGCGGCGGCCGGTCACCTCGAAGGTGACCGGCCGCCGTCGTTCTTTCGATCTTCGGGATAACCGACTTGTCACGACTCCCAGAGGATCTCGTCGTCCACTACACCGTCCTCATCGGCCGCAACCACCAGCAGTTCGTCGGTGAAGTGCGAGCCCAGAGTGAAATCCAGGACGAAATAGCGCTCCGGCTGGCCGGGGTAGATCGCCACATGGCCCAGTTTGAGGGCTTTGAGGAAAACGTCCTTGGTGAGCTGCGTCTTGTCGCGGACGCCGAACACCGCCTCCAGTTGCTCTTCTTTGAGCTGGTTGGAGTGGAAGTGCAGGAACTGCTGGGAGTTGGTGCCGTCCTGCTCCAGCTCCTCGGCGATCATGTCCCGGACCTGGTCCACCAATTCGGGGAGGTAGCCCAGGCGGTAGTCCACCTTGTGGAGTGCCTTCTCGTCGAAGTGGTCATGCGCCGTGACGTTCAGGTCCAGTTCGAGGGGATTTCCGGCGAGCTCGTGGGAAGCCACGTAACAGCGCTCCCGCCCGTGGTTGAGCTCGATCTCCCCAAAATGTTTGCTCGCTACCTTGCTCATGTCTTCAAGATAGTCCCAAACAAGCGGCGTGTTCCAGCATCCGGGAAGATTTCAGGTGCGGGGTTTGGGCGTTGACTTTTGAGTGGTTTTGGGCATCGTCGCGGCGCTGCCGGCCCGGACGGTTGCGGCGCTCCCGTGCAGCGTGTCGGCCAGCAATTCCGTGAAGAGCTGCACCTGGGCCGTTCGCTTCTCATTGAGGAGGAGGGCGAACACATTGCGGGCGAGCCGGATGTCCGGAACATCGAGAACCACGACGCCGGGCGGCCGGTGCCGCAGCGCCAGTTCCGGAACCAGGGCGGCGCCGAGCCCCGCTGCCGCCATCTCGAGGCTTGCGTGGAAGTCATCGCTGTAGGCCGCGACGCGTGGGTGCAGATTGCAGCTGGCAAACAGGCGTTCGATCACCACCGCGTCGCTGGTGCCCGGGTGGTGCATGATCCAGGGCATGTCCGAGAGTTGCGAGGCCTGCATTTCGGCGTCCTCCCGGATGCCCCACGATGCCGGGAGCACCACCCGGAAGTCGTCGTCGCCGATCCACTGCCGCTCCAGGGTGTGTGGCCACGCGAGCCCTGACTGGCCCACTTGGTACACGAGTGCGAGGTCCAGTTCGCCGCCGGTGCGCAGGCCTTGGATGGTCTGGGACGGCTCGGCCACCCACACGCGGAGTTCTATTCCCAGCTTCTTCCAGCGCGGGTTCCGGAGAATGTCCGGCAGGACGTAGGTTGCAAGGCTTGGGAAGATGCCGAGCCGCAGTTCCTGGACGGGGGAGTCGGTGCTCCTCGAGGCTGCCGCCAGCAAGGTCTCGACGTCGGTGAGCACTTTGGAGGCATGGCGCACCATGGTCAGGGCCGCCTCCGTGGGAACCACGCTGCGTGCGGAGCGGTGGAAGAGTTCGACGCCGGTGTCCCGTTCCAATGCTGCCATCTGTTGGGATACGGCCGAGGCGGTGTAGCCGAGCCGCGCGGCGGCTGCCGCGAAGGAACCGAGCCGCGTGACTTCAAGCAGTGTCCGTAGGTGGAGGAGGTTGACCATCAGTGATCCTTAGGCTCGGTGCCGGCCGAAAGACCGTGGAAACCAGCATATCGGTGTGAATTCGGTCTCCGCAGCCGCCGGGTTTGATGCCTGTCCGGCGTCGGGAAGTGTGGCGGGCGACTCACGGGACGGCGTTTGCAGGATGCCGCGACACGCCGGGATCCTGGCGACACGCTGGCGATTAAATGTGGCTAAGTAGTCCACAGGGTGTGGATGACGTCTCCGGATTTGGCGGATTTCCGGACATTTTTACCCCCTGCGCCTGTGGACTACCGGTGCGTAAAATGACATACTTGTAATACATCATCTTGGGGTTCCGCCGAGGCGCTTGCACTACATGTAGTATCGATTTACGGATTGAGCGGGAAACCAGCACAAGACATGAATGCAAGACGTGAATGCAAGACGTGAATAGATAGTTTGGCCGCCTTGGCGGCCAGCGGGCCAGTATCGGAGACGGAATCAGTTCCGGTCGGGGCCTGCCGAACGAAGAGCAAAGACTTCAACAAAGGGGACAGGGACCATGACTGTTACGGTTTACACGAAGCCGGCCTGTGTTCAGTGCAACGCGACTTACCGTGCACTCGACAAAAAGGGCATCGCCTACCAGAGCGTTGACATCTCACAGGATGCCGAGGCCCTTGAGCGCCTGAAGGCCCTTGGATACATGCAGGCCCCCGTTGTGGTGACCGAGCAGGACCACTGGTCAGGATTCCGTCCGGACAAGATCGAAGAACTGGCACTGGCTGCCGCTTCGGTGGCCTAGTCTTTCGGGACTCCGCCGCAACAACAAAGCATTCCAATGTAGTCGAGGTGACTCCCATGGCAGCGCTGGCAACAGCACCTGCTCAAACAATGGCTGAAGCTGTCAGCACGCGGAGCCACCTCATCTACTTTTCCTCGACATCTGAGAACACCAAGCGCTTCGTCCAGAAGCTCGGCGTGGACGCGGCACGCATCCCGCTCCATGCCAAGGACGCGCCGCTGCTCGCACTGGAACCCTTCGTCCTCGTGTTGCCCACGTATGGTGGCACGAACGGCGAAGGATCGGTGCCGAAGCAGGTCATCAGGTTTCTGAACAACCCGCAGAACAGGGAACTGATCCGCGGCGTCATCGGAGCAGGAAACACGAACTTCGCGGAAAACTACTGCATGGCGGGAGACATCATCGCCACCAAATGCCGGGTTCCGCTTCTTTATCGATTCGAACTCATGGGGACTCCGGAAGATGTTGACCGGGTCAATCAAGGATTGGAAAAGTTTTGGACACGACTGTCGCAGATACAGAAGTAACCAAGGGCGCTATGGACACCGCCAAGGCCAAGAAGCCATTGCCGGAGGCCTACAAGGGCCTTGGCTACCATGAGCTCAATGCCATGTTGAACCTCTACGGTCCGAACGGGGAAATCCAGTTCGAAGCAGACCGCGAGGCCGCGCACCAGTACTTCCTGCAGCACGTGAACAACAACACCGTCTTCTTCCATGACCTGGAAGAGAAGCTGGACTACCTGGTCAAGAACCAGTACTACGAGCGCGAGACCCTCGACCAGTACACGATGAACTTCATCCGTGACCTGTTCAACCGCGCCTACAAGAAGAAGTTCCGCTTCGAGACCTTCCTCGGCGCCTTCAAGTTCTACACCTCCTACACGCTGAAGACCTTCGACGGCAAGCGTTTCCTGGAGCGCTACGAAGACCGCGTCTGCATGGTTGCCTTGCACCTTGCCCGCGGCAACGAGGAGCTGGCCAGCCGCCTCGTCGACGAGATCATCGACGGCCGCTTCCAGCCCGCCACTCCCACGTTCCTCAACGCCGGCAAGGCCCAGCGCGGCGAGCTGGTCTCCTGCTTCCTGTTGCGCATCGAAGACAACATGGAGTCGATCGCCCGCGGCATCAACTCGGCGCTGCAGCTGTCCAAGCGCGGCGGCGGCGTGGCCCTCTCGCTGACCAACATCCGCGAGCACGGCGCCCCGATCAAGCAGATCGAGAACCAGTCCTCCGGCGTCATCCCGGTCATGAAGCTCCTTGAAGACAGCTTCTCCTACGCCAACCAGCTCGGTGCCCGCCAGGGTGCGGGTGCCGTGTACCTGCACGCGCACCACCCGGACATCTATCGCTTCCTGGACACCAAGCGTGAAAACGCCGACGAGAAGATCCGCATCAAGACGCTGTCCCTCGGCGTCGTGGTCCCGGACATCACGTTCGAGCTGGCCAAGAAGAACGAGGACATGTACCTCTTCTCCCCGTACGACGTCGAACGCGTCTACGGCGTCCCGTTCTCCGACATCTCGGTCACCGAGAAGTACTACGAGATGGTGGACGACTCCCGGATCAAGAAGACCAAGATCAGCGCCCGCGAGTTCTTCCAGACCCTCGCGGAGATCCAGTTCGAGTCCGGCTACCCGTACATCATGTTCGAGGACACCGTGAACCGGGCCAACCCGATCGCGGGCAAGATAACCATGAGCAACCTGTGCTCGGAGATCCTGCAGGTTTCCACGCCGTCGATCTACGCCGAGGACCTCAGCTACGAGACGGTCGGCAAGGACATCTCCTGCAACCTTGGCTCGATGAACATCGCCAAGACCATGGATTCCCCGAACTTCGGCCTGTCGATCGAGACGTCCATCCGTGCCCTGAGCGCAGTGTCGGACATGTCCTACATCAACTCGGTGCCGTCCATCGCGCAGGGCAACGCCCAGAGCCACGCCATCGGTCTCGGCCAGATGAACCTGCACGGCTACCTTGCCCGCGAGCACGTCCACTACGGTTCCGAAGAGGGCCTGGACTTCACCAACATCTACTTCTACACGGTGCTGTTCCACGCCCTCCGTGCCTCGAACAAGCTGGCCATCGAGACCGGCCAGCCCTTCGGCGGCTTCGAGAACTCCACCTACGCGAGCGGCACGTTCTTCGACAAGTACACCGAGCAGGTGTGGGCTCCGGAGACCGAGCGCGTGAGCGAGCTCTTCGCCGGTATTCACATCCCGACGCAGGACGACTGGCGCGAGCTGAAGGCTTCCGTCATGGAGCACGGTATCTACAACCAGAACCTGCAGGCCGTCCCGCCCACGGGCTCCATCAGCTACATCAACAACTCGACGTCGTCGATCCACCCGGTGGCCGCCAAGATCGAAATCCGCAAGGAAGGCAAGATCGGCCGCGTCTACTACCCGGCTCCGTACCTTGACAACGACAACCTGGAGTACTACCAGGACGCGTATGAGATCGGCTACGAGAAGATCATCGACACCTACGCCGCTGCTACGCAGCACGTGGACCAGGGCCTGTCCCTGACGCTGTTCTTCAAGGACACTGCCACCACGCGTGACATCAACAAGGCGCAGATCTACGCATGGCGCAAGGGCATCAAGACGCTCTACTACATCCGCCTCCGCCAGCTCGCGCTGGAAGGCACCGAGGTTGAGGGCTGCGTTTCCTGCATGCTGTAACTGTTTTCGGTTGTTTATTTGCGGCAGCCGCCGCGCCTCAAAACTGAAGAGTACGACGCCGGGCGAGCGCCCGGCGTCGTACGCTTACCTTAAAGAACACATACGTTAAGGGGACGAAATGACCGAGAAGGTCAAGCTGCTTAGCCACGTCGAAGCGATCAACTGGAACCGCATCCAGGATGACAAGGACGTGGAGGTCTGGAACCGCCTGGTCAACAACTTCTGGCTGCCGGAGAAGGTGCCGCTGTCCAACGACGTCCAGTCCTGGCACACCCTGACGCCGGACGAGCAGCAGCTCACCATGCGCGTCTTCACGGGCCTGACCCTGCTGGACACCATCCAGGGAACCGTGGGCGCTGTGTCCTTGATCCCGGACGCCATCACCCCGCACGAAGAGGCCGTGTACACGAACATCGCCTTCATGGAGTCGGTGCACGCGAAGTCGTATTCCTCGATTTTCTCCACCCTGTGCTCCACCAAGGAGATCGACGACGCCTTCCGCTGGTCCCTCGAGAACGAGAACCTGCAGAAGAAGGCGCAGATCGTCATGGACTACTACCAAGGCGACGATCCCCTGAAGCGCAAGGTCGCTTCGACGCTGCTGGAATCGTTCCTGTTCTACTCCGGGTTCTACCTTCCGATGTACTGGTCTTCGCGTGCCAAGCTCACGAACACGGCAGACCTCATCCGCCTGATCATCCGCGACGAAGCCGTGCACGGCTACTACATCGGGTACAAGTTCCAGAAGGGGCTTGAGAAGGTCTCCGAGGAGAAGCGCCAGGAAATCAAGGACTACACGTTCGAGCTGCTCTTCGAGCTGTACGAAAACGAAGTCCAGTACACCCACGACCTCTACGACGGCGTCGGCCTCGCGGAGGACGTGAAGAAGTTCCTGCACTACAACGCCAACAAGGCCCTCATGAACCTCGGCTACGAGGCCATGTTCCCGGCCTCCGTCACCGACGTGAACCCGGCCATCCTGTCGGCCCTGTCACCCAACGCTGACGAGAACCACGACTTCTTCTCTGGGTCGGGGTCTTCCTATGTGATCGGCAAGGCTGTCAATACCGAGGATGAGGACTGGGAGTTTTAATCCTCCCTTCCCTTCCTGGCGGCCCACAACGCGGGGTCACTTATCGCCCATCCAAGGCATCGGAATGGGCGCTAAGTGACCCCGCGTTGTTTTTCACGAGGACGGGGACTGGACCACCGGAACGGTCCCCTCGCACGGCTCGGGCATTACGGCGTTCAAGTGGGCGATATGGGGAGGCATGGTGCCCCAGCCATCGCTGGAAGATCCGGATGTGGTCGGCATACAGTACGGGCAGGACTCCCGCGGATATAACGAGATGTCGGCGAGCATTACCTATACGCTGTGGCGCAATCCCGCTGGCCGATCCGACCCGATGAATCTGGCCGAGCTCGACGAGCAAGCGCGAAGGTCGATCGAAGACTTTCCGCCATGGCCGCGACCGGCATGGCTGATTGAAGGGGTTCAACGGATGCGATACCCGCAGCTCTGGGAGGCCGTGCGGACCACGTGGCATCGGGACCCTTCCGAACGCCCATCCCCGGCCCAGGTGCTGACAGAACACATGAACCACATCCTCGTGAATCGCTACCGGAGTGAATGGCCCGGGGGCATCGCGTGGGACCGTAACGCCGGGGACATCAGTAATCGTCCGGGCAGCCGCGTCGTAACCGTATGGATTGACGGCGTCGAAGTGCAGGGTGTGGAGATCGACGCGGATCCCCTCGTGTACGGGGTTGGCGCGTCACTTGAACAGGGTGGGGTTATGACTGCTGTCCTCCCACGCGAAGAGCTCGAATACATACGCATTGAATTCGCGAAACGCGCGTAGGCTGTGGGGACATCCACAGCGAGGGGGCCAAGGATGAAGCATCCGCGCACTGTGGCCGCCGTCGCCGTGCTGTTGGGGTTGGCCCTCTCCGGGTGCCAGACGATAGCCGGGCCGCTCCCGGTCGACTCCTCCACAACAGCGGTGCCCAGCCCGTCGTCGTCGGAGCTCACTGCCATCATCCAGACTGCTGTCGAGGACCGAAACGCCACCGTCCTCGACAATCCCACTGCTCCACGCCTGGCCGAAGGGCAGACGACGGCGGCGTACCGGGCCAAGCGCGCGCGGGACCTCCCGGTGGTGGCCCGGTCAAAGGCCGGGTTCAAGTCAAAGGGCTTTTGGTACACGGACTTTTCGACGAAGATCACGGTGGAATCCGTGGAGGTGAGCGGGTCGACGGCAAGCGTCCATTTCAAGGAACTCACGGAAGAACACCAGGCCTCGGCGGCGAACGGGCCAAGCAACGTCCCGTTGGGCTACTCGGTGTCGCAGCCCGCTATGTTCCTGGCATCCGTGGATGGATGGCAGCTGGACAGCATCGCCCCTTCCACGCCGGGGGGCCTTTTGCCGATGTCCATCGTCAAGGGCTGAAACCGGAGCTGCACCGGTCCCGGGTCGGATTGGCGCGGGATCCGCCAGATCTACCCTCCTCGGCCAGGGAACGTGCCAGCCGAAACTGTAGGAAGTAGAGGGTCGGATGGCCCGTTCAATTCCTACTTATCCTGCTGTCGGCGCACCATCTCGCTGATCCAGATGGGTGCGAACGGAGACGTGCAGTTCGGGGGAGTCGGATAATCCCTGAGCACCCCCAAGCGCTCACCGATGTCAATGGCGCGGGCGCGATGCTCGGCGTGTTCGATCCCGATCTGGGCCAAGCACTGGTTCATGGCCCATTGCAGGCGATCCGGCGCGTCTTCCATCTCCGCCTCGATGACGTCGAGCAATCCTGCGAGATCCAGGCCCTCGGGATTCTTCGCCACCCGTTCGCTCGTCAACGCCCAACCGGCACTCGCCACCACCGGATCCGGATCGGTGAACCAGGCAAGACGCAATTCTTCGCAGTGCGGGTTCTTCTTCGCCACGTAATTGACGAGCCAGTCGTGCACCTTCGGAGTCCGCGCCTGGCGCAACATGACGTCCAACTCATCACGGTCGAACCCCTTCGGACGGCAGATCAGGATGGCCAAAAGCCTGGCGGCCGTTTCATCCGTCGCCCAGAGCTGGTGCGCGAGTTCCTGCTGCGTCTTCAACCGCTTCGCGAGGGCGCGGAGTTTGCCGAGGTTCACACCGTGATCGTCCCCGTGTTTTTCGTTCACCGCGCGAGGCTTCGGGTCCTCGAGCGCGGCCAGCTCGGCCACTATCTCGAGCACAGTCTCTTCGACCACTTCAGCCTCCTGTTGGTCACTGGTGGGGTTGAGCATACTAGGACAGGAAGCTCCGGATGCTGTGGCCTGCGTCCCTCCTGCACGGACTTCCAGTGGATCAAGCGGTTTGGAACTCGGGACATTCCGGGTAGGGGTCGTTCAGCCGCACGGGTCGATCCGGATCCCCAGGATCGACTGGACCGTGGTCAACGTCCATGTCGTCGGGGTCGGGCCATGGATGTGCGGCCGTGAAGGAGCACCAGTCCGGGAAGGGATCCTGCGGCAGTTCCGGATCCCGCGGAAATTCCGGATGTGCCGGCAGCTCATGGCCCGGTGGCGCACCCGTGTCCAGGTCCGTGTCGATGATCGTGAAGTGGTGTGGCCAGCGGGGTGGTTCCCAGTCCTGCTGTTCGCTGGGGTAGTGCCGTTTGGATGGTGAGGTCCAGCCCGGCGGGTGGTCCTTGCTGGCCGGGGAGGGAGTCCATCCGGTCCGATGTCTGAGACGGTGGTGCTTGGGGCAGGGTTGGCCGAGGTTGGTGATGCCGGTGGTGCCGCCGTCGGCCCAGGCCAAGAGATGGTCCGCGTCGTTGTCCAGGGAGTGGTTGTTGCAGCCGGGGAAAGGGCATTTGCCGTCGCGGAGCCGCAGCCACTGGCGCTGGGCCTTGGTGAGGCGGTAGCTCGTCCGTCCGATTTCCAGCGGAGCGCCGTCGCGGGGGTCGATCAAGACGCGGTGAAAAGAGTCAGCGCCGTCGGCGATCAGGCTCCTGGCCATGGACGGCGGGATCGGCCCATACCCGTCCAGCATGGCCGGTTCCTCCGTGACGCCCAGCAGGGACAGGATCGGGACGGTGACCAGCACCTGCGCCCGCGGGGACGGAACGCGCCCCGTCAGCCCCGGTTCCGCGCGTCCGCCGCCCGCCAGGCCGCCGTCGGGCACAACGCCCGGCAGGCCGCCGTCGGGCACAACGCCCGCCAGGCCGCCGTCGGGCACACCGCCGGTGGTGTTGGTGAGGAGCCAGGTGGCGGTGATGTCAGCGCGGAGCTGGGCGAGGGTCCGGGGCTCGTCGGGGCCTTGGAGGGCGCGGGCGGCGGCGGTGGTCCGTTCCCATATGCCCGCGGCGGTGGCCGCCGGGAGGTAGGCGGAGAGCCAGGCCATGCCGTCGCGGTCCGGGAGGTATTCGACCCGCCGGTCTTCGGCGCTCTTGGCGTGGCGCGATTCGATGCTGACGGGGTGGTGGCGTTCGCGCCAGGTGCGTGCTTTGGCCCGGAACCGGGACGGGACGAGGGCCCCGGCCGGGCAGCCGCGGGCGGGGTTGGGAGCATCGGGGTCCAGGAAGTGCGCTTCCAGGGCGGCTGCCCCGGCGGGGCCCAGGCCGCTTGTTTCGTCGACGATGATCCGGGCGTGCTGCCAGGAGATCGTTCCGGACTGCAGGGCCTTCAGGGTCAGCGGCAGCGTCGTGGTCAGGGACCGGGATTCGACCAGGAGGCCCCCGGCAGTCCGTTCGCTGACGGTCAGGACGCAGGCGACCTCGGCGATCAGGGCAAGTTCCTGGGCGGTGGATTCCTGTGGCGAGGACGCTGGCGGCGCCAGGGCACTGGCCGCCTGGACGTAATCCGCGGCGAGCTTCGCTTTCAGCGCGGCGGTCCGGGCTTCCAGCCTGGCCACTTCGGCGAGGCCGTCCAGGCAACCATCGGCGAGATCCCGGAGCGGATCGGGGCGTTCGGAGGGACCAGCGTCCTGAGCGAAGGCGGCAAGCACGGCAACGGACGCGGCAACGGCCTCCACTGCCGCCCTGCTCTCCGCGCTCCAGGCTGTCTTTCCATCCATGCCCCCAGCATCTCAGGAGGCACCGACAATTAAGCTCCGTCGCTGGGAGAGCCCCACACCGGTTCCCGCTGCTCGACCGGCTTGCTGCTGATGCCCTGCGAAAGCTCAGCCTCCAGCTCGCTGATGCTCGGCAGCGTTGACGCGATTTCGGGCAGCGACCCCGCGATCTCGGCTTCCCATTCTGCGATGCCAACGGGCTTGTTGAACCCGCGCAGCGCATATTCGGCCACGACGTTGTTTTTGGTCTTGCATAGCAGGAGCCCAATGGTTGGCTGATCGTCGGCGTGCGCGAGCAGATCGTCCACGGCGGACATGTACATGTTGATTTGGCCTAGGTATTCGGGTTTGAAGGCGGTGGCCTTCAGTTCAATGACCACGAAGCATCGCAGTTTGAAGTTGTAGAACAGCAGATCCGTGAAGAACTCGTCGCTGCTGATGGTGAGCCTTACCTGCCGGCCCACGAACGCGAAGCCTTGGCCAAGTTCCAAGAGGAACTTCTCAACGTGCCGGATCAACTGGTTTTCAAGGTCGCGCTCGTCCCGCTTGCCACTCATGGCGACGAAATCGAAGACATAGGGGTCTTTGAACGACTGTTGGGCAAGATCAGAGTCCGACGGCGGCATGGTCGCCTTGAAGTTGGTGATCGCCTTGCCGGAGCGTTCGTGAAGCCGGGTTTCGATCTGGACTGCCAAGACGCTTCGCGACCAGCCTTCCGCCAGGGCCTGGTCGGCGTACCAGACCCTGTCAGCTTGGTCCGCCAGTTTGTCGAGCAGGATGACGTTGTGGCCCCACGGCAATGTTGCAACAGACTGTTGCAACATTGGGAAGTCCGGCCAAGCCTCTGCAAAAGACTTCATGTACCGGAGGTTTCGTGGTGAGAAGCCCTTCGCCTCAGGGAAGGCCGACCGGATGTCTGCCGAGAGCCGCGTGACCACTTTGCTGCCCCACCCCTCCGCGGACTCCCGCTCGGCCAGTTGCTTACCAATGGCCCAGTAGGAAAGGAGCATCTCCCGGTTGGCGGCTGAGACTGCCCTGGACCTGCCGGAATGGATCTGACGTGACACCGAAGCCAGCAGCTCCGGGTACCAAGCAGGCATGACGGATTTCGCGGGCGTTGATTCAAACGAAGCTGGTGCGGACATACCGGGGCGGATCCTTTTCTCGGCAATCATTTCAAGGTGAACCTATCGGCGGGCACTGACACTTTCTCCAGGACATTGGCCCAGGACAGGAGCCCGGGGGATGGGCCCGGGGGATGGGCCAAGAGCTCCAGACGGCCCCGTTACCCTGGGTGGTCAGCCGGGCTGCCATCTGCCGGCGCATCCAGTCATAGGCGTCCTCATGAAACGGATCGACCAATGAGTTGTGCGGAACATGGACGCCAGTCGACAGGAGGGCCTCAAGCACTTCCCTCGGCTGAATCGTGTGGAGCAGGAGCCGCTCAGCAGAGATGTCGTAGCCGATCCGGCCGCGCGGGACGGCAGCGGCGGGCCGGGCTTTTCTGATAGGAAAGATCAACACGCAGGCATCTTCAGTGCGGGCACCGACATTTCCGGCCGGCTACCAGGCAGCCAGCCACAAAGTAAAAGCCGACGCCCCCAACCAAGTCAGAACAGCACAGACCGGGGGGCCGGCGGCGTCTGGGGTAGAGAGCCCCGAGCCCCGGGCTCCAGGGGCCCTCCCGCCGTCGGCCCCGTCTTTTCCGGACCCGTCAGGGCCGGTAGCTGTCGAAGTGCCGAATCTGTTCCTACATATATTCAACCGTCTTTTCCTACGATCTGAAACGAGTGGCGTGTACTCGTTTTAGGTCCGGAACCTCGGCAATACCACCCTCACCAGCTATGGCCACCGCTGCCGTTTTGGAAAGGGAATCCGGTCCAAGTCGTTCGCCGCGAGCACCGGAATTCCTCCCGACCGCGCGCGGGCTTGCTCCGCGAGCAGGCCGACGTCGGTATAGCGCGACGAGAAGTGGGTGAGGATGAGCATGCCAGCGTGGGCGGTGGCAGCCAATGCGCCCGATTGGCCCGCCGTCAGGTGACGGTATTGGGCGGCGAGCTCGCCGTCGTCGTCGCTGAAAGTGGACTCCGCGACGAGAAGATCGACGCCCTCGGCGAGTTCCTCAGCACCGGCGCATGGCGCCGTGTCCATGACGAAAGCAAAGCTCTGCCCGGGCCTCGGCACGCTCACATCCTCCAAGCGCACCCCGCCCAGTTTCCCGTCCTGCTGGAGGAGGCTGATGTCCGGACCGGCAATCCCGGCCGCCGCCAGCCGGTCCGGAAGAAGGCTGCGACCGTCGCGTTCTGCAACCCTGTAGCCGTAAGTCTCGATCCGGTGCAAGAGCGGGCGTACCTCCAGTCCCGGGGCGACGGCTCCTGCGCCGCCATGCGGATGCAGGCGAAGGTCGGCGCCGGGGGAGGCCACGGCAACGAGCGCACGGATCATGTCCTCGCCGGATGCGGGATAGTGCAAGTGGACCGGATGAGGAACCCGGTCTAGGGCCATGCGGGAAAGCACCCCTGGAAGCCCCAGGCAGTGGTCGCCGTGGACATGGGTGATGCAGATACGGGTGATCTGGCGGGCCGAGACACCCGCCTGGATCATTTGGCGCTGGGTGCCTTCTCCAGGGTCGAAGAGCAGGCCCTCCCCGTCCCAGTGGAGCACATATCCGTTGTGGTTGCGGGTCCGGGTGGGGACCTGGGAAGCGGTGCCGAGGACCACGAATTCGCGCATGGATCCGAGTCTCTCACTGCCGGGCTGCTTTCCCCATCGTTTGCTGCCCTTGCCGGTCGCCAGCCTTGGGAGGAAGATATGCGGCAGACCCAGGAGGCCTTCCATGATCCAGCTCGGGAAATTTGAAAAGTACTTGGTCGAGGAATTCTTCGACGATTACCGCTCGGGAGACATGTCGCAGCGGGCATTCGTCCGTCGGCTCGCATTCATCACCGGGAGCATGGCTGCCGCGTCCTCGACGATGCTGCAGCTCGGATGCACTCCGGAGGAGGTCCCGCGAAGCGGTGATCCCATGCCAGCACCGGACGCATCGTCCGTCCGGCCGGTTACCACGGCGATGGCCGGGGCCGTGCCTGGAGCGAAGAGCCCTCTTTCCGTTCCCGAGGGCGCGCCCGGATTGGAGGCGGCCATGGTCCGGTTCCCGGCAGGCGAAACCGAAATCAGCGCCTACCTTGCGCGGCCCGACACGGCCGGCGCTGGGCCGGCGGTGCTGGTTTGCCACGAGAACCGTGGACTGACACCGCATATCCAGGACATAGCGCGGCGTTTCGCGCACGCCGGATACGTTGCCTTGGCCCCGGATCTCCTCAGCAGGGAAGGAGGCACATCGAGCCTGGATCCCGACGCCGTACCCGGAGCCCTGACCCGGGCCGGAGCTGAACGCCACGTCTCCGACTTCTCGGCGGGTTTCGACTATCTCCGGTCGCTGGATGACGTTGACGGAGAGCGGATCGCGATGAACGGCTATTGTTTTGGCGGCGGCATCACCTGGCAATGCGCGACGGAAATACCGAGGCTGAAAGCCACTGCCGCCTTCTATGGACCCGCCCCCGATCTCGATAAAGTCCCATCCATCAAACCTGCCGTCTTTGGCGTCTATGCCGAACTCGACCAGCGCATCACCGGCGCGATGCCTGCCCTTCGGGATGCCCTGGCTGCCACCGATGTGCGCCACAAGCTCACTGTCTATCCCGGCGTCGACCATGCATTCCACAACGACACCAGCGAGCGGTACAACGAAGCGCAAGCGACCGCTGCGTGGCGGGACATGCTGGCCTGGTTTGGCGAGTACGTCTGAACGCACGCTATTGCGGAAGAATGTTTCGCATGAGTGACGCTGGCGAGTTCATCGATGAGGCTTTACGCCGTGAAAGCTCCTGGATCCGCGCGGAAGACATGCAGAGCCGGCTCGGAGGAGGCCACCGTTATTACGGCTCCTCCGTGGGTGCCGTCCGCGGGACAGTCCGCGACGCCCTCCGCAAGTACCCGGCACTCGAGCACGACGAAGTCACCGCCTTGAGCTCGGAATTGTGGGAGGTTCCCGTCTTCGAACGAAGGCTCGCGGCAATCGTCCTGTTGCAGTCAAACGTCCAGCTCCTGATCAATACCGATCTGACCAGGCTTGAGGGTTTTATCCGCGAAGGAAGGCTCCGCGAATTGGTCGATCCGCTGGCGGTCGACGTGATCGGGCCGTTGATCGCCGGGCTGGAAGGGCAGCTAAGGTCGCGCGCTGACGGCGTGCTGGACCGGTGGGCGCAGGAACCAGACGAATGGCTTCGCCGCGCCGCCCTGATGTCGCCATGGAGGGCACTCCGTGCCGGCGGAGGCGATTGGGACGCGTTCCTACGGCACGCCGCCGTAGCGCTCGACGCCGTTCGCGATACGGGCGGTGACGCTGCGGTGGTCCGGGACGCGGTCTCCACTGTTCTGGACGGGATTGCCAAGCGCCGGCCCGATCTGCGGTTTACCGCGGTGAGCTCCGGGGGGAATTCCGCTTAGCTTCTCGGGAAACTGGTGTTGTAGCGGTACATGAATGCTGCCATGGCATCCCGCGCGACGGCGGTGACCGGCCGATACGTCCTGGTGCTGTTCGACTCTGTCCACCCGGTGGAGATTCCCGTGGTCGAGAGCCAGTTGATTTCCTTGTAGAACGGAGTCTGTGGTGTCACGTCAGTGAACGGTGAGGCGGCCGGGGCCGCGTAGGCCGGGCTGCCTGCGAGCCGATACATGAAGGCCGCCATGGCATCCCGGTTCACGGGCTGCAGCGGGCGGTACGTCCTGATGCCGTTTCCTTCGTCCCAGCCGGTAGAGATGCCCTGCGTCGAGAGCCACGTGATTTCCTTGTAGAACGGGGTTTGCGTCGTCATGTCGGCGAACGGAGAAACGGCCGGGGGCGAGAAGGCCGGGCTGCCCGCCAGCCGGTACATGAAGGCCGCCATCGCGTCGCGGTTCACGGGATCCAGGGGGTGGTAGGTCCTGGTCCCGTTTGCTTCGACCCAGCCGGTCGAAATGCCTTGGGTTGCGAGCCACGTGATTTCGGTGATGTACGTGTAGTTGCTGGGGACATCCGTGAAGGGGCTCGACGCCGGTGGCGGTGGCGGTGGTGGCGGGGTGGTGGACTGCCCCAACGCCTGGGCGACGGTCCGGACCGATGTGGTCCCGTTGGCAGTCCGTGCGGCCAACCAGGTGACGAACGTGTCAAAGAGCGTTGGGCTGATGGTCAGGGTCGGATCAGTGCCCACTGCGATGTGGTGGAAAGTCAGTTCCAGCCACCCTCCGGTGCTTTCGGCGTTAGTGACCAGGTCCTCCAGATTCTGCAGGGTCCAGGTGCTGTCGACTTCGTCCGGGGCCTTGGTGACCAGGGGGTTTGCCGGAGGAAGGGTCTCAGCGAACGGGCAGCTTGGGCAGCTCGCGGGTGAACGGATGTCGCCGAGCCCGCGGCCGCTGGCAAATCCACAGTTCTTCACATCAGATTGAACGGACGCGTTCTCGGCGGCAAAAGGATAGGCGAAGTTGTTCACCTGGAATCCCCAGCTTTCGAGCGTCGACTTGCCGTTGCAGATCTCGGCGCTGGCGGCTGCCGAGGTGAGCGTGGTGAGATCCGGGTGGGTAACCGTGTGGCCCCCGATCTCGTTACCGTCGCCCGCGATGGTATGCAGGTCGGTCTGCGTGAGGTACCCCGGGGTGCCGATCCAGCTGGTGGTGATGAAGAAGGTTCCCACCAGGCCGTGGGCTTTCAACACCTGCTCGGCGGCAAGCTGGTTGCCGTTGCCGTCGTCGAAGGTCAAACTCACGATGGTCTGGGCTGCCGCCCGGGCGGGAGCGGCGACTCCGGTGAGGGCTCCCGCCGTGAGCAGGAGGGCGCCCAGGACGGCCACGATCCGCTTGTACTTTTCGGGGTTGCCTATCCGGCGAATTCCGGCCGCTCGCGGGCCGTGCTTCCTGAAACGCTGATCCAAGCTGCGCATGGCTCCTCCACGAGACGAGGGCCCCCAGGTGGCGTATGAATGTAGGGTACGCCTTCGCTCGCGCAGGTTGAACACGAAAACAATCAAAATCCGAATTCACAGCTTGCTCCAAGGTTCCGGGGAGTGGGGCCGGGCAGGCACGGCCGCGTCGGCCGGCCGTCTCAAGCCTGTTCCCACGACGGCCCAACACTCGTACTCTGAATGCTGGGAGGTGGTTCCTGTGGAAGCAGCCCAGGGAGATCGGATCATCATTCATGGCAGGACGGTCGGGGCATCGGACCGGCATGGCGAGATTATCGAAGTCCGCGGAGCAAATGGTGCGCCGCCGTACTTCGTGCGTTTCGACGACGGCCACGAGACCATCCTTTATCCAGGTGGTGATTTCACGATCGATCGCACAGGCGGCAGGTCCTAACCGAGAAACGGCCGTCTTCCGCCTTGAGCTAAGGTAGGACTTAGCTGCTGAAGAGACCGGGGGGCGCGCGTGGACCAGATCCTCGACCTGCCCTTTGAGGTGGCACTTGCGGCGCTGTTCGCTGGGGTGATGGTCCGGGTCAACGCGACATACTGGATCGGCCGCGGCGCAGCGGCGGGAATGGAACGCACGCGTTTCGCACGCGCTCTGCATCGCCCCAAAGCAAGCAAAGCGCAGGCGTTGATACAGCGCTTCGGCCCCTACGCCGTCGTACTGACCTTCCTCACCATCGGACTCCAAACGGCCGTCAACTTTGCTGCGGGGGCTGCGAGAATGCCACTCAGCCGGTATCTCCCTGCGGCGATAGTGGGCTCCGGCATCTGGGCCTTCGTCTACGCGACTATTGGTCTCGCGGCGATCGATGCTTGGCTCGCTGTCCTAGCGGCCTCCCCGCTGGCAGCTGTTCTCCTGGTTCTCTCGCTCGCCGGACTTGCAGCCGGCCTGGTCATGTGGCGCCGACGTCGGACGGCCGTGGCGCCAGAAGATACAGTGGTCTGAGTTCCATTACCGGACCGGCGAAAGGGCAGGCGTTGAGTATTGAGCTTCCGGACCTTGCGGAAGGCGGTTTCTACTACGAATCGCTCGGGAACGGGCGGTTCCGCTCGACCATCCACGCCCAGGGCGCGTGGAATCCGCATGAGCAGCACATGGCGCCCGCATCGGGCATCATGGCCGATGCCCTGCTCCGACACGAGCCGCGCGACGACGTCCGGATGGCCCGCCTCAGCTACGAAATCCTGGGGTTGATCCCGGGCGGCGAATTCGACATCACTACGACGACGCTCCGCCCCGGCAGGACAATTGAACTGATCCAGGCGGAACTCTCGGCGGCTGGACGCGTGGCTATCCGGGCCACCGCCTGGCGCATGGCCACCAGCGACACGAGTGCGGTGGCCGCGATAGAGGACGTCGCCATGCCGGCCCCGGACGAATGCAAGCCGTGGGACGGGGCGAGCGTGTGGCCGGGTGGCTACATCCGGTCCCTGGAGATGCGGATAGCGGAAGGGCACCGGGCCGGTTCGGGCAAAGTCTGGATCCGCACAGAGCATCCGCTCACCGATGCTGCGGACAGCCGCGATCTCGCGAGGCTCGTTGGACTCGTTGACACAGCCAACGGCATCGCCGCCCGCGTTTCGCCCGGTAAGAACAGCTATATCTTCCCCAACCTTGACCTGCAGATCCACATGTACCGTGAACCCGCAGGGGAATGGCTGGGACTGGACAACATGGTCTCCTTTGGCAATGACGGCATCGGCCTGACGTCCACGGTGCTTCACGACATCAGCGGCCCCTTCGGCCGTGCCGAGCAGATCCTGACGCTGAGGAAGAGCTGATGGTGGAGGACGCCGCCCGGCCATTGCGCACGCTGACGGTGGTGCGCCAGGAAGAATCACTCGGCGTCGCTGATGACCTTGACTTCGGAATCGAGCTCCTCAACCGTGCCCGCAGGGGGCTGCTGGGACCAACACTGAGGTTGTACCGGCCCCGCCCTACCGTGGCGTTCGGGCAACGCGACGCCAAGCTGCCGGGATTCCAGGCCGCGTCCGAGGCTTGCCGGGACCTGGGCTTCGAACCCTTGATCCGCAAGGCGGGTGGCCGGGCAGCGGCCTACCACCGGGGCACCTTGGTGATCGACCATGTGGAGCCGCACGCCGACGCGATTGCCGGGGCGAAGTCCCGTTTCTCCTTCTTTGGCGAGCTCCTCGCGGGTGCGCTCCGCCGCGTCGGCGTGCAGGCCGCCGTCGGCGAGATCCCCGGCGAATACTGCCCGGGTGAGTTCAGCGTCCACGGCCTGGACCCGGATTTTCCAACCCACCAGATCAAGCTGGTCGGCACCGCCCAGAGGGTGGTCTCCGGGGGATGGCTGTTCAGCTCGGTGATCGTCGTCGAGAATTCGGCGCCCATCCGCGAAGTCCTCACGGCCAGCTATGAAGCCCTTGGCCTCGAGTGGGACCCCGCCACAGCCGGCGCCGCCAACGACCTCTTGCCCCAGCTGGACGTACCCACGGTGGAAGACGCCGTCGTCGCGGCTTACTCGGAATACGCCCGGCTCGTCGACGGCGATTTCCAGGACCTGCTTCCTGTGACGAGCACCAGCACGCCGTTGTAGGCCACAAAGGCCGGGACTACGCTTGAACAATGGACAAGAAACCGTCCGTCGTCCATGATTCCGATGCGGACCTCACCGTCGGTCCGCCGAAGCGGTCCGCCGCGGGATTGCCGAGCCTGGTGGACTCCTTGCCCCGTGCGTTGAGCGACATGGGGCCGTCCCGTGCCTGGAAGTCCTTGCTGGCCATGAACCAGAAGGATGGCTTCGACTGCATGAGCTGCGCGTGGCCGGATCCTCCGGAGCGGAAGGTGGCCGAGTTCTGTGAGAACGGCGCGAAGGCCGTCGGGTGGGAGGCCGATCCGCTCAAAGTTCCGTCCACTTTCTGGGACGAGAACGACGTCGACTCCCTCGCCGAACGTTCAGAGTACTGGCTGGGACAGCAGGGCAGGCTCGTGGAACCCGTCTACAAACCCGCAGGGGCGAGCCACTACCGGCCCATCAGTTGGGACAATGCGTTCCGGATTATTGCCCGCGAACTAAACGACCTGGAATCGCCCGACGAGGCAACCTTCTATACGAGCGGACGGACGAGCAACGAAGCCGCGTTCGTCTACCAGCTCTTCGTCCGGGCGTTCGGGACCAACAACCTCCCCGATTGCTCGAATATGTGCCACGAGTCCACCGGGCTGGCCCTCGGGGAGACGCTCGGCGTGGGCAAGTCTGCCGTAACGTACACGGACTTTGCCAAGGCGGATTTGATCATCATCATGGGCCAGAACCCGGGGACCTGCCATCCCCGGATGCTCACCGCATTGGAAGAGGCAAAGCTTGCCGGCGCCAGCATCGTGGCGGTGAACCCGCTGCCGGAAGCCGGACTCATCAACTTCAAGAACCCGCAACGTCCCCGTGGACTGGTAGGCAAAGGAACGGATTTGGCAGACCAGTTCCTGCAGATACGCCTCGCAGGAGACATGGCGTTGCTCCAAGCAGTGTCCAAGCGGGTGCTGGACGCGGAGAAGGCGGCGCCGGGGGCCGTCCTGGATCACGCGTTCATCGAGAAGCACTGCCAAGGACTCGAAGAGTTCCGAGCCCATATCGACCATCTGGACGAGCAGGAGGTCCTCGCCGCGACGGGCCTGAGGACGGAGGAAATCGACGAGCTTGCCTCCCGCTACCTGCGTGCCGAGAAGGTCATCATCACGTGGGCCATGGGCCTGACCCAGCACAAGAAGGCCGTGATGACCATCAAGGAGATCGTCAACCTGCTCCTGCTCCGCGGGAACATCGGCAAACCCGGCGCAGGTCCGTCGCCGATCCGTGGACACAGCAACGTCCAGGGGGACCGGACCATGGGCATTTGGGAGAAGATGCCGGAACCGTTCCTCAACGCCCTGCAGCAGGAATTCGGCTTTGACCCGCCCCGGCACCCGGGCCTGGATTCCGTGGACAGCATCCGCGGCATGCGGGACGGCCGGATCAAGGTGCTCGTCGCGCTCGGTGGAAACCTCGTGCATGCCATGTCCGACACCACAGCGGCCGAGTCAGCAGTCCGCAAGACCCGGTTGTCCGTCCAGATTTCCACGAAGCTCAACCGCTCCCACGCCGTAGTGGGGGAACAAGCGATGATCCTGCCGACCATGGGCCGCACGGAAATAGACCGTCAGGCCAGCGGCGAGCAGTTCGTCACCGTCGAAGACACGGTCTGCGCGGTTCACCGTTCGGCGGGAAGGCTGGAGCCGATTTCGGACAAAGTCTTGTCCGAGGTGGCGATCGTGTGCCGCATGGCCGGCACGGTACTCGGCGATAAGGTCCCGGTTGATTGGCACGGCTTCGAGGCGGACTACGACACCGTGCGCGAACACATTTCCCATGTGGTGCCGGGCTTTGAGAACTTCAACCAGAAGGCCCGGAGCCGTGACGGTTTCGTCCTGGCCCACGGCCCGCGGGACGAGAGGAAGTTTCCCACCGCCACCGGGAAAGCAATGTTCACGGTCAACGACCTTGAGACCATCCATCTCCCCGAGGGGCGTTTGCTGCTCCAGACAGTGCGCTCCCACGATCAGTTCAACACAACCACCTACAGCATGAACGACCGCTACCGGGGCGTGAAGAAGGGCCGCATGGTGCTTTTCGCCCATCGTGACGACCTGGCTGATCTGGGCCTTGCCGATGGTGGCTATGTGGACGTGCACAGTGAAGCCGACGACGGCGTGGACAGGGTACTGCGGCAGTTGCGGCTCATCGCGTACCCGACGGCGCGCGGTTGCGTGACTGCCTACTACCCGGAAGCGAACGTCCTGGTACCGCTGGATTCGACCGCCGAAGGCAGCAACACTCCCGCGTCCAAGTCCGTCGTGGTGCGCCTGGAACCGGCTGCGCCACCCGGATGACTCCCTAATCGGGATTAAGGCGGCAAGGCGGGGTTCAGGCGGCGAGGCGCGCTTCGACCTCGGCTGCGGATGGGTTGGTGGCCGCGGTACCGTCCGGGAAAAGGACCGTGGGGACGGTCTGGTTGCCGCCGTTCAGCTTCTCCACGAGTTCGGCCGTGCCCTCAACCTCTTCGATGTTGATCTCGTTGTAGCCGATGCCCTTGGCGTCCAGCTGCTTCTTGAGACGGTTGCAATAACCGCACCAAGTGGTCGAGAACATAGTGATGGTGCCGGATTCGGGAGTGAAGTCCACGGATTCTCCTGTCGTTGTTGTGACGAACTACTCGCGTCAACGGTAACCCGGCAGGCGGTATTCCTTCGTGCGCATGTGTCACATGACACTCAAGGGAGCGGATGGAATAAGCATTCTGCCGCGAAATGTGACTTTTGGCCCTGCAAGACAGCTCGGTTCGCCGTCAGGCTTCAAGAACCAGAGGTTCCCCTTCCGGCAGGAGTACGCCATGGACCAGGAAGCATTCACGGGCAAGATCGTTGTTGGTGTTGACGGATCTCGCGCTTCAATTGAGGCCCTCAAGAAGGCCCGAAACATAGCGGTGCCGTTGGGGGCGCAGGTCGTTGCCATGGCGTGCTGGTCGTTCCCGCAGGTCTACGGAGGATATGTAGCCATGGGCGTCGAGGATTACGAGAAGGAGGCCCAGGGAATACTTGAGGAATCGCTGTCACGGGCGTTTGGCCCGGTTGTCCCTGAAGACGTTACGTCGCGCCTCCTCTGCGGTCCACCCCGGGACTTGCTCATCGACGCCAGCAGGGATGCCGACATGGTTGTTGTTGGCCGGCGGGGCCATGGAGGATTCGCCGGGCTGTTGCTCGGCTCGGTCAGCTCTGCCTGCGTGGCCCACGCCCACTGCCCCGTCCTGGTTGTCCGTGCCCCCGAGGAGGGTTGAACCCGGGATGATCCTAGAGCGACTCTTCGACAGCCACGCCTGACTGGAACTCGCGGCCGTCGGCTTCACTGAAGGCCGTCATCACATGCCCCTTGCCAAGGCCGTTGATCGCCGAGAGGGGGAAATGGCCCGTAATGGTGTTCCCCGAGTGCTCAACACCCTTGAGGTCGTAGTTCTCCTCGGCGCTGAGGTCGTGGTTAAACGAGAAGAAGGCAATCGCCTCCCCGTTCATGAACTCGATGCCCAGTCTTCGTTGAGAGGAATAGTCCGGAGTCGCCGCGACCAGCCCTACGACAAAGGCGCCGGAACCCGGGATGTTGCCCTCGATCTCGAACTTCGCCACGAGCGTGGCTTCCGTGGCGGTAATGCTGGCCTGCTTCAGAAGTGCCTCATGGATGCTCATGGCTCAATCCTGCTCTGTGCGACCTCCGCCGTCCACCCCTGATTCGGCTTTTGTCAGAGCGTGGCGGCCGGCCGGATCTGATCGAGCCCACGCGCGGAATCCGCCCTGACCAGCCGGAAGGGGTGCCGATACAGGTACCGGCAGGCCCTCCCTTACGGCCAGGAAGGCTTCTAGGGTTGAGGGCGTGGATCACCGGAATGAAGGCATGAAGCGATTACTCGTCCCGTCTGCGGCGCTGCTGTGGGGGTTCCAGTTCGCGTTCCTCAACCCTGCCCTGGCACTCCTCCTGGTGGCCCTGTTCAACGCCACCCCTGCGGAGGTGGGATGGGTCCTTGCCGTCTACAATGCCAGCGGCTTCGTCGCCTCCCTTCTGCTGCCTGCCTACGCAGATCGTGCGAACGACTACCTTCGGCCCATGCTGGCCTGCGGGGTCCTGACCCTGGCGTTGTCCGCCCTCCTGGCGGTGGGCACGTCGCTGCCGATCGCCGTCGTGGGCTTGATTGTCCTTGGCGGTCCGGCGGGGGTCGGCAGCTCGCTGCTCTTCGCCCACCTCAGGCACTCGGGTGCCGGAGCGTCGGACGTGATGAACACCCGCGCGATTGTCTCCTTCGCCTGGGTGGCCGGGCCGCCGCTCGCGACGCTCATCATGGGCGCGCTGGGCAACCGGGCCATCCTGCTAGCCCTCGGCGTGGTGGCTGTGCTCAATGTCGCCACGACTGCCGCCATGATTTCCCGACGACGCGCTGCCTCTGTCGAGGATCGTCCCAAGGCCCATGCCGAAGAAGACGGGCAGCTGTTCTCGAAATCAGGCGTCGCCGCCGTCGTCTTCGCCTTTGTCGCCTTGCAGGCCACCAATAGCGCCGCCGTGTCCATCATGAGCCTGTTCGTGACGCAAGGGCTCGGCGTGGACGTCATCTGGGCGGGCGTCGCGCTCGGCGTGTCCGCCGCGCTCGAGATCCCTGCGCTCTTCCTGATCGGGCGGCTGGCACGCCGCTACTCCAGCCGGGCGCTCATCGCCTCCGGATGTGTCGCCGGGATCGCCTACTACGCGGGCATGGCTTTTGTCTCCAACCCCGGCACCCTGATTGCGCTCCAGGTCCTGAATGCCTGGTTCTTCGGGATCGTGGCAGGTGTAGGACTGACCCTGTTCCAGCGGCTGATTCCCCGTCCCGGCCTGGCCTCCGGCCTCTACACCAACACGAGGCGCGTCGGCGCTATCGTTTCTGGCCCCATCATCGCTTTGGGATCGACGACGGCGCTCGGCTACCAAGGCGTCTTCGCGGCGTGCGCGGCACTCACCGTCCTGGCGCTGCTTGTCATCGTGTTGGCCGGGCGGCCGCGGCCGACGCCGGCAAAGGAACGGCCTGCTGCCCCTGCGCCCGCACTTGACGCTAGCGATTGATCCTGACGACGCGAAGGATGATCCCAGCTACGAACATGAGCACGCCCAGGGCCGCCGATAGCGGCGGAAGCGTGGTCACGAGGACGACGCAGGCCAGGGCCCCGAACACCTGGAGGGCCTTGGGGTATCGGCGGTCTTCGTCCGGCTGGGTGAAAGCCGCGATATTGGCGACCAGGTAGTAGACGAGCACGCCGAACGAGGAGAAGCCGATCGCACCGCGCAAGTCGGCGACGGCGACGATCACGCAGATCACCACGGCGAGGGCGGCTTCGGCGCGGTGCGGGACCCGGTACCGGGGGTGGACGGCGGCGAGCCAGTGCGGCAGGTCGTGGTGCCTGGCCATGGCCAGCGTGGTGCGGCCCAGGCCCGCGATGAGGGCGAGCAAAGCGCCGAGGGACGCGACGGCGGCTCCGACGCGGACCACCGGGACCGCCCAGGCGAAGGTCCCGGCTCCGGCCGCGGCAGCGAGCGGCGTCGGAGTGCCTGCAACACCGTCAGGCCCGAGGGCGGCGAGAAGCGTCACTGCGATGATCGCGTAGAGGACGACGGCGACGCCCAACGCTATCCCGATGGCACGCGGAATCGCGCGGCGTGGGTCCCGGACTTCCTCTCCCATGGTCGCGATCCTCGCATAGCCGGCGAAGGCGAAGAACAGCAAACCTGCGGATTGGAGGATCCCGTACCAGCCGTGTGCAAGGAGGCCATCCCCGGGGATGTTGGCCGGGGACGGCGCAGAACCGGTCCAACTGGCTGCCACCCCGATGGCCAGCGCCGCCAGCACTGCGAGAACCAGAATGCGTGTCAAGCCTGCCGTACGGGTCACCCCGTGATAGTTCACGGCGGCGAGGACGACGACGGCGACGATCGCCACGGGACGTTCCCAGCCCGGAGGGGCGGCATAGGCGGCGAACGTCATGGCCATGGCCGCCGCGCTGGCGGTCTTGCCGATGACGAATCCCCACCCGGCCAGGTAGCCGGACCATGGCCCCAGCCGTTCGCGCCCGTAAATGTATGTTCCGCCAGACGTGGGGTATGAGGCAGCGAGTTGAGCGGAGGATGTGGCGTTGCAGAATGCCACCGCTGCCGCGATGACGAGTCCGATCAGCAGTCCTGACCCTGCGGCAGCCGCCGCAGGGGTGAACGCCGCGAACACGCCGGCGCCGATCATGGAGCCCAATCCGATCACGACCGCGTCAAAGGTGCCCAGCCGGCGGGCCAGGGCCTGGGGATTGCTCATGGGATTAGGACTTCCCCGCGACTGTCAAGACGATGAGGACGCAATTGAGGCCGACGATCAGTGCGGCGCTGGTCCACCCGGCAATCTTCAATGCCGTGGAGTCCGTATGGATGCCCATGACCTCACGCTTGCCGGTAAGTCGGATCAGCGGAATCAAGGCGAACGGAATCCCGAAGCTCAGCAGGACCTGGCTCAGCACGAGCGCCAGGGTGGGTTCTATGCCCGCGCCGAGAATGGCCAGCGCCGGAACCAGCGTGACTACCCTGCGGACCAGCAAGGGCACCCGGATCTTGAGGAGGCCGCCCATGACCGTTGCGCCGGCGTAGCATCCGACGGACGTCGATGCCAGCCCCGAGGCAAGCAAACCGACCCCGAAAGCGACGCCGATGATTGGTCCCAGGGCCGAGGTCACGGCGGCGTGGGCTCCGGCGATGGTGTCGGTTCCGTCGACTCCCCGCAGGCTGGACGCGGCCAAAAGGAGCATGGCGATGTTCACGACGCCGGCCAGCATCAGGGCACCCGCGACGTCCACGCGGGTGGACTTGATGAGCCGCGTCCGCACGGCGGGATCCTCCGAGAAACCGTGCCGGTCGCGGGCCAGGGCCGAATGCAGGTAGATGGCATGCGGCATGACGGTGGCACCGAGCATGCTCGCGGCGAGGAGGACAGTGTCCGTGCCCTCGAAGCGCGGCACCAAACCAGCGAGCACTCCACCGGTCTCGGGTGGGTTGACGAAGAGCCCCGAAACGAACCCGACCGCGATGACAGCAAGGAGAATCATGATTGCATATTCAAAGGACTTCTGGCCCTGGGAGGACTGGAGCCCCAAGAGAACCATGGAAGCCAGGCCGATGATGATTCCGCCCGGGAGCAGCGGCAGTCCGAAAAGAAGGTTGAGGGCGACCGCGCCGCCGATGACTTCGGCCATGTCCGTAGCCCCGGCAACCACCTCAGCCTGGACCCAGAACAGCCTGCGGCGGCGGGTTCCCAAGCGTTTGCCCAGCAGTTCCGGAAGGCTCTGGCCGGTGGCCAAGCCGAGTTTCGCCGACTGGTACTGCACCAGGACCGCCATGACGTTCGCCGCTACCAGGACCCACACGAGAAGGTAGCCGTAATTTGCCCCGGCAGTGAGGTTTGCCGCGACGTTTCCCGGATCCACGTAGGCGATCGCGGCGACGAAAGCCGGACCCAAGAAGAGCAGCCGCGACCGCCACCGGGCCTTGCCCGCCGGTCGCTCGGCAATCGTGGCAGCCATGGTTTCCTCAACATCGCGGATACGGACACTTGAGGATACCGTTAAGTTAGGCATGCCGAAAAGTGGTTTTTAGGTACGGCTTGATACGCGCGCACTTTTCCCAACTGACTCGCATTAGGTGTCGTTCTGAGACCTCAAAACGACACCTAATGCGAGTCAGTTGGGTGGGTTCAGGCGTGGGTGGGTTCTTCCACGAGCGCCGTGGCGATGCTGTCCGCGTCGTCGAGCGCGGCGAGGTACCGTTCGGCATCCAAAGCCGCGGCGCAACCCGTTCCGGCGGCCGTAATGGCCTGGCGGTAGCGGTGGTCCACTGCGTCGCCGCAAGCGAAAACCCCGGAGAGGTTGGTAACGGTGGTGGGGGAGTCCACCTTGATGTAACCCTCGGCGTCGAGTTTCACCTGTCCCTCGACCAGGTCCGTCCGGGGGACATGTCCAATGGCAACGAAGATGCCGGTTGCTGCATGCTCGCGCGATTCGCCGGAACGCGTGTCTGCCAGGGTCACCCCGGTGACCTTGGCGTCGCCGTGGATGGCGGTGATGGCCGAGTTCCACGCGAAGCGGATTTTCGGATTGTCCTTGGCCCGCTGGGCCATGATCCTGGAGGCCCGGAGCTCCTCCCTGCGGACGACGACGGTCACGGTCTTCGCGAACCGGGTCAGGAACATCGCTTCTTCCATCGCGGAATCGCCGCCACCCACCACGATGATGTCCTGCTCACGGAAGAAGAAGCCATCGCAGGTGGCGCACCAGGAAACGCCGTGTCCGCTCAGCCTCTTCTCTTCGGGCAAACCGAGTTCCTTATAGGCCGAGCCGGTCGCAAGGATCACGGCGGGCGCCTCGTGGGTGTCGCCCGAGCCGGTGACCACGCGCTTGAGGTACCCCGTCAGCTGGACTTCAGTGGCGTCGTCGAAGACTATTTTGGCGCCGAAGCGTTCGGCTTGCTCCTGCAGGCCATCCATGAGTTCGGGACCCTGGATGCCGGCGGGGAAGCCGGGGAAGTTCTCCACTTCCGTGGTGTTCATCAACGCGCCGCCGGCGGTGACCGAGCCTGCAATGACGAGGGGGCTCAGGCCCGCCCTGGCTGCATAGATTGCCGCGGTGTAACCGGCAGGGCCGGATCCGACGATGATCAACTGTTCTTTGTTCATGGGACAAGTGCAACAAGGTCGGGGGATTCAATCAAGGGCCCGGCCATCCACGGGCATAATGGGTGGATGTTCAGCGAAGCCGGAGCCGTCCTGATCCGGCCCATGCGTCCCGGGGATTGGCCCGAAGTCCGAGCGATTTTCACGGAAGGCATCGGGACCGGGCAAGCAACCTTCGAAGCGGCCGCTCCCGAATGGGAGCAATTCGACGCAAGCCGCCTTCCGGACCACCGTTTCGTCGCTGAAGCATCCGGGCTCGTACTGGGATGGACGGCCGTTTCCGCTGTGTCCTCGCGACCGGCTTATGCCGGTGTCGTCGAACATTCCGTCTACGTCGCCGGTTCTGCCCGCGGACGGGGTGTCGGAGGCCTGTTGTTGAAAGCGCTGGCTGCGTCCACCGAAGATCGTGGCATCTGGACCATCCAGTCGAGCATTTTCCCCGAGAACCAGGCCAGCATCCGCCTTCACCAGGCGAATGGATTCACGATCGTCGGCCGCCGTGAACGCATCGCACGCATGATCTCGGGACCTTTTGCCGGCCAATGGCGGGACACGCTCCTGCTCGAGCGGCGCTCACGGAAGGTCTGACGTGCTTCCTGCTGATCCCTGGCTCACGCTACTCCGCCCAGTCCTGGTGTGCGCGGGTGACAAAGTGCTCCACCCGCCGGTCGGGAACGAGCCAGATCAGCGCCACGACAGTGTAGGCGGCGACGGCGAGCAAAGGATGCACGAAGCAGAGGCCAAGACCTGCAAGATAGATGAGGGGTGACGTCTTCCCCTTCCAGTCCCGGCCAACCGCCTGTGCGAGTGGACCCTGCCGCCCCTGCTGCCGGATCAAGGACTGCTGCAGGACGAAGTAGGCAATCGCGGCGCAGAGCAGGTTGAACCCGTAAGCCAGCACCGGGACCTCGGCGAAACCCGTCTCATCCATCCAGCGTGTGCTGAACGGGAAGAGGGATATCCAGAACAACAGGTGCAGGTTCGCCCACAGAATTCTGCCGTTGACCCGGTCCGCCAAGTGGATCATGTGGTGGTGGTTGTTCCAGTAGATCCCCACGTAGACGAAGCTGAGCAGGTAGCTGAGGAACGTGGGAAAGACGCTGAGCAAGGCATGCCAGCTCGGTTCCGGTGGCACCCGCAGTTCAAGCACCATGATGGTGATGACAATGGCGAGGACGCCGTCACTGAATGCCTCAAGCCTGTTCTTGTTCATCGGATTGCCTTCATGGGGAAATCATCGTTGCTGCGGACCCCCGTGGCCAAGTGACACTCCCTGACAGCAGAAAGCCCCCACGAAGCGCGAGCACGCGGCCAAGGGCCATGGTGCTTGCGCCCGCAGGGGCATTCGAGCCGAGGGCCGCCGGATCAGGTCCAGTGCGGCTTGAGGACCTCGGTCCGGTCTGTCGCCGGGGCCGGGGTTGGCGAGAGGGCCGAGATCTCGTCCCGGAGTTCCGCCGTCATCCCGACGTCCAGCGCGGCCAGGGAATCTTCGAGCTGTTCGAGGTTCCGTGCTCCGGTGATCGGCGCAGTGACTGCCGGATGCGACATTGCCCACGCCACGGCCAGTGTCGCAGGCTTGATGCCGGATTCCTGGGCGAACGCGGTAAATCGATCGGCAGTTGTCAGGTCGCTCTCGACGCCGTACCGGTCTGCATAGCGGGCATTGTCGACCAGCCTGCCGCCTTCGGGACGCTTGCCGGCACCATATTTGCCGGTCAGCAGCCCCGCTCCGAGTGGGCTGTACGTGATGACGCCCATGTTCTCGGCCTGGGCCAGCGGAAGAATCTCCACTTCCGCCTGCCGTTTGACCAGGTTGTACATGGGTTCGATCAGCTCGAACCGCGCGAGACCCTCCTTCGCGGAGATGCCCTGAGCGGTCGCGATTTGCCAGGCCGCCCAGTTGCTCACGGCAGGGTGGAGGATCTTCCCCTGCCGCTGCAGATCGTCGAGCGCGCGCAACGACTCTTCGATGGGAGTGTGCTCATCGAAGGCGTGGACAAAGTAGAAATCGATCCATTCTGTGTCCAGGCGCTTCAAGCTTGCCTCGACGGCGCGCACGATGTGCTGGCGGGACAAGCCCTGGGCATTGATGTCCGCGCCGGTCGGGTAGAACACTTTGGAGGCAATGACGACTTCGTCCCGGCTGTCCGAGACGAGCTTGCCCAGGATCTCCTCCGAGCGGCCGCCGCCGTAAACATCGGCAGTATCGAAGAAGTTGATGCCCAGCTCGCGGGCCCGGTGGAACATGTCCGCTGAGGCCTGTTCGTCGGCTTCGGAACCGAACGACATTGTCCCGAAGCACAACGGCGAAACCTGCACTCCCGTTCTGCCTACCGTGGTGTACTGCATTCTTTTCGCTCCCCTAACCCAGTGTCGAGCTGTCGATCACGAAGCGGTACCGCACATCGGACGCGAGAACGCGCTCGTAGGCGTCGTTGATCTTGTCGGCCGGGATGACCTCGATCTCGGCACCAAGTCCATGCTCGGCGCAGAAATCGAGCATCTCCTGGGTCTCGCGGATGCCGCCGATTGCCGATCCGGCGAAGGAGCGCCGTCCTGTGATGAGCGAGAACACATTGACCGGGAGCGGCTCCGCCGGTGCGCCCACGTTCACCAGCGCGCCGTCGAGCGTCAGCAACTGAAGGTAGGAGCTGATGTCGATCGGGGCGCTGACCGTGTTGATGATGAGGTCGAACGACCGCGCAAGCTCCTCGAAGGTGGCCGGATCGCTCGTGGCGAAGTAACTGTCGGCGCCCAAGCGCAGGCCGTCTTCCATCTTCTTCAACGACTGGGACAACACGGTGACCTCGGCGCCCATGGCGTGAGCGAGCTTGACGGCCATGTGGCCCAGCCCGCCGAGTCCTACGACTGCGACCTTCTTGCCCGGGCCGGCACCCCAGTGCCGCAGCGGCGAATAGGTGGTGATGCCTGCGCACAGCAGGGGAGCGGCGGCGTCGAGCTCTATTCCTTCGGGGATACGCACCACGAAGTCCTCGGTCACGACGACGTGGGTGGAGTAGCCGCCCTGGGTGATGGTCCCGTCACGGTCGACGGCGCCATAGGTACCGGTCATGCCTTTCAGGCAGTATTGCTCCTCGCCCTTGCGGCAGTTCTCGCATTCGCGGCAGGAGTTCACCATGCAGCCGACGCCGACGCGGTCCCCGACCTTGTGGCGGGTGACCGCGGGGCCGACTTCGGTGACGATTCCGGCGATTTCGTGGCCCGGGGCCAGAGGGTAGGACTGCGGTCCCCAGTCCCCGCGGACCGTGTGGATGTCTGAATGGCAGATGCCTGCGTACTTGATCTCGATCAGCACGTCGTGGGCGCCGACGTCGCGGCGCTCGATGGTGGTGGGGACGAGGGCTTCGCTCGCGGAGGGGGCGGCGTAAGCGTTGACGGTCAGCATTATTCTCCTGTTGATGGACGGAGGATTGGCACTTTCCATCAAACAGGAGAATTCCAAGCTGAGGGAGTCCCTGCTAGTAGGGGTACTGGCAGGGCCTCCCTCACATTGAATCGGATCCGTCGCGGACTAGCTGGCACCCAGGAAGATCGGGTTCGTCAACGCCGCCATGGGTCCGAGCGGGATGGCAGTTCCCATCTCCGTGCCGCTGCCCGAGGTTCCGTCGAGCTTCGGATGGCGGACCTCCACGCGAACGTAGGCCGCGAGCTGCGGGGTGGTCACCCACGTGCTCGTTCCCTGGCCCGACGCCGGAAGGGTGACCTGCTGGGTCTGTCCCTCATCCGTGATGAAGCGCACGACGCCGTTCGGCACCCCGGCGATTTTCGCCGTCACCGTGACGCGGGCATCTGCGGCGACGTTGAGCCGCTCGCCAACGGTCGCCCTCTTGCCGCCGGACGTGACCTGGAAATCCACTGAGACGTCGGCGGACTCTGCGATCCAGTTCCGTCCGTTGCGGATGCCGTCCAGCAGGGCATCGCGCGACAGAGCCGCGGCGTTGACCACGTTGTGCGGGAGCCCGATGACCTGCGGAACACTGTGGGCGTCGCTGTTGCCCATGGCCGGGAGCCACCGGCCACCTGTGCGCACGGAGTGGGCCAGCATCGAGTCCCACGTGTTGACGGAGGACTCGTCGTCAATGGTCCACGGGCCCGTCCATACCTCTACGGCGTCGGCGTCGTCGTAACCGAACTTCCAGCGGCAGGCGACGTAAGGGCAATAGGGGTGTGCGGGGACAACGATTCCGCCGGAGGCGTGGATCCGCTGGGCTTCCTGCTCGAACCCCTTGTCGCGGGCCCGGTAGCGCCAGTCGATCCATTCGCCGGGCTCCAGGCCAAGCGCGAGGTAGTGGCCGTTCCGCGTGGTGACTTCCTCGCCCGTGAGGATGAGCAGGTCGTTGCCGGCGAGCGGCCCCCAGACGCCGTGCGATGCCGGCGTGTTGTGGTCCGTGGAGATCATGAAGTCGAGGCGCGCGGCGCGGGCGCCGGCTGCGACCTCTTCGGGGGTGCGCTTTCCGTCGGAGTAGACGGTGTGCAGGTGCGCATCGCCGCGGTACCAGGCCGCACCACGGCCGGCAATCTGCTGCGGCGGGTACTGGGGCTTGAACGGAGCGACGTCGGGTCCATACTCAAGGGTGATGTTGACGGTGTAGTCGAGGCCTTGCTCGGCTACCTGGTACGGGCCGAGGACGACGTTCCACGTGCCCTTTCCGATCGGTCCAGGCAGGTAGCCCGGCGTCGTGTCGCCGGCGCTGATGCTGAATTCGGTGCGGAAACCGCCGGACCAGCCGCGGAAACCCTTCCCGGCGAGATCGGTGCCCTTCTCATCGAAGATTCCGATGTCGCAGGCGTTCCCGAGGAGTCCGGAGGCCACCTGGGGCTTGCTGTAGGTATACGAAACGCTGATCTTGTTGACGCCGGCGGGGACGTCGATCGGCAAATAGACGAAATCTGCGGCGCCCGGTTCCAGATGCCCGGTGATCGTCTTGCTCTTGCTGGTTCCGGTGGCGGCTGCCGCGAACGAAACCGGGGCCAGGGTCAACGCCGCGCCGGTCAGGGCGGCGGCGAGGAAGCCGCGGCGGGTGGCGGAAAAGGAGACATTGTCGCCCGAATGGGCTTTGCATGGTGAAGTCACTCCCTCGATGTTGCCGAGCGTTACTGAACAGTAGGCAACGGAACCAAGAACGCAACATGAAACCGGAAGCGCCAGCAAGCCGGGTCCATCCAGTGGACATGTCCTCAACGGACCCTTGCCACGAGCCATGCCCGGGCTTACTGTTCTTGGCATGCACCAAGGGCTGGGGCGACGGCGCAAACCTTTCCCGTGGACCGAACAGGACGGTGTTTTCAGATGTGCGATATTCCGGGTTTGATCAGTCGCCTTCAATCCGAAGACCTCGCGCGATTGCGCGAAGCAGGCAAAGAAAAGCCCTTGGAACCGGGGATGGTCGCCGCGATAGATGCCGCGGCCGGCGGACCAGGCGAAGGCCGCGGCTATTACGTGGTCAGCGGTTCCTTGTATCCGGTGGACGCCAGGGACTACCACCTCAGGGAAGATGTAGCGGAGGCCGTGCTTGCATCGGAAGGAACCTCCGTAGACGTGACGGCCTAAGGCCGGGTCAGCCATAACCCGAGGCCGCCGAGCGCCGGCCCCCCTGGAAAACCGGGTGGGCCGGTGCTTTGGGCTGGATGTGCCTTTCGCTAGTCCGAATCTACAGCGTGCCCAATAACTCCTGCATTTCCTTGATCTCGGCCTCCTGGGCCACCACGATGTCCTTGCCGAGTTTGAGGGCGTCCGCGTTCTTGCCGTCGGCGCCTTCCTTCTGCGCCATGGCCACGGCCCCTTGGTGGTGGGCGATCATGTGGGTCAGGAACAGCCTGGCAGCTTCACGGCCCTGGGCCGCCTCGAGTTTCGTCATGTCCCCGTTGTCCACCATTCCGTTCATGGTGTGGCCGCCCGACATCTCCGCCGGCTCGTTCCAGTCCCTGAGCCAGCCCGTCATCTTCTCGATCTCCGGTCCTTGGGCTGCCTTGATCCTGCCGGCGAGCGCAGTCACCTGGGCAGGGATGCCGTTCTTGGCGAGCACACCGTCGCTCATCTGGACGGCCTGGGCATGGTGGGGGATCATCATCCGGGCAAACTCTGCGTCCGCGGCGTTGTGGTCTGCCGGCGCGGACGCCGCTGAACCGGCAGGGGATGCGGAGGCGCTTCCGTGGTTCATTCCCGGCATGCTGCTGTCGCTGGTTCCAGCCGAGCAGCCGGCAAGCGCGATTGCAGTGGCAACAGTAATGGTGGTCATGGCAAGGTTTTTTCTCATGCTTTTGGGGTCCTTCAATCATCAGCCTGCAGAGGTGCGGCTGTGCGGGACGCGCACGGCAAACCCACCGTGTGGGCGGCGCGTCAGGGAGGAGTCTTGTGCAGCGGGCGGGCAAGCCCGGTGCGGGTGTGGATTCTACGTGCGACTGATGCAGAGATCGCCCGGGGAAGGACTACCCGGACGGTGCGCATAGTCGGAGACCAGGACACCTGCTCCTGCTGCCCCCGCAGTGGCATAGGGCGGGACGCCGGGCAACGGTGCTGTCAGCGTGTTGTGGCCCGGCGCAGGGACGCAGACGGCGTGCAGGGCCGACATCCCGGTGCAGCTGCCTGGGCATGTGCACGACGGCGCGGGTGGAGAATCCGCGTGGTGGACTGCGGGGTGGCTAACGACAGAGGCTTGGCTCACGACGGCGGCCGGGCCCGCCGCGGGGGTGGCTTGCATGCTGTGGCCACCCGCCATGACGTGCATCCCGACGATTCCGGCGATGATCGCAAACAGTCCTGCCAACAGGCCGATGCGGAGGAGGAAGGCGGTGGCACGGCCCCGTAGGGGGTCGGTCATGGTCTTCCTCCTTCTGCAGCTTATGCGCTCTGTTCCCGCGCTTTACGACGGGTTCAACGAGTATAGGCCGCGTTCAGTTTCATCCTGCTGTCGGTCTCACCCGGCCATGGTCCGTCCCGTCATGGTCCTCGGGGGCTGAGCAGCTTTCGCCGCGGCGGCTTCGCGGGCGAGGAATGCTCCGAGCTCGCCGATGGTGCTCATCAAAGGCGCGGGGAAAACGACGGTGGTGTTCTTGTCCACGCCGATCTCCACCATGGACTGCAGGTTGCGCAACTGCAGGGCCAATGGGTGGGCCATCATGGTGTCGGAGGCCATGCCCAGTGCGGCTGCGGCCAGGGACTCGCCTTCGGCGGCGATGATCTTGGCACGCTTCTCACGCTCGGCCTCGGCCTGGCGGGCCATGGCGCGCTTCATGCTCTCCGGCAGCTGGATGTCCTTGAGTTCCACGAGGGTCACTTCGACGCCCCATTCCAAGGTCAGTCCATCCAGGATCTGGCGGATGTTGGCATTGATGACGTCTGTTTCCGCGAGCGTTTCGTCGAGCGTGTGCTGGCCTACTACTTTGCGCAGCGTGGTTTGTGCGATCTGGTCGATTGCGGCGTAGACGTTTTCGATCGCAAGGACGGACTTGATGGCGTCCACCACCCGGAAATAGGCGACGGCGGAAATGTCCAGGCTGACGTTGTCCCGCGTGATGATGCCCTGGGACTGGATAGGCATGGTGACGATCCGCAGGGAGACTTTCCTCAGCCGGTCGACGAACGGGATGATGACCACAAGCCCAGGGGTCCGGAGTCCCTGGACCCTCCCCAGCCTCAACAGGACACCACGCTCATACTGCGTGACAATGTGGACGGCCATCGCAAACCAGATGACCAGCAGGACAATCAAGACAATCAGCCAGGTGATGGCGTCCGCTGTCATGGCCGCACACCGGCTTCGTCGCTTAGCTCTGATGCATTCATGGCGGAGATCCTTCGGTGGCAGTGGAGGGAAAAGGGAGCCCACTTTCCGCAGCGGGGCGGGCGAACCGCTCACGTTGTATCTCCAGTAAATACCTTGGATTCGCGGAGTTGTAGGGCCACACGAAAGGAATGCCCCCTGGGGACATTCCTTTCAATGCCGTGGCCTAGACCCTCTCGCGGGTCCGGTCGATAACCGGCTCCGGATTGTTCGTGAACTCACGGTGGCGGCGTGGGAAGGCCCAGAACATGAAGTCCTTCGCGTCCACCTTGGGCTCAGGGCGTTCCTCGGGTTCCTGTGAGGCATCTTTCCTGGTGTCCCGCCGGAAATCCTTGTTGTAGCCGTAGCACATCACAGACCTCCTTCTAGCAACTGCCTTTTAATCGTCCTCCCGATTCGGCAAGGAGTCCACCTTTGAGGGTCCGATCCGCATCTATGCACAATGGAGAAGTGAAATCCCCACTCGTTCCCCGGAACGCCGCGCTCGCCTACCGCCCTTTCGACCTGGACAGGATCGGCGCGGGACTGGTGTTCGGAGAATCGCTGGGGGAACTCGCCAAAGCCCTCGATGCGGGAGGAGCGGCAGGAACCGCCGTCGTGCAAGCGCCCCCGGGGACCGGCAAGACGACCCTTGTGCCGCCCTTGCTTGCCAACATCGCACTCGCCAGGAACGAGGCCGGCGCCGTCACAGGCAAAAAGCTCCCTCGGATGGTGGTGACCCAACCACGACGGGTGGCAGCGCGATCAGCGGCACGGCGCCTCGCCGCCCTCGACGGCAGCGGGCTCGGCGATCGGGTCGGGTACACGGTCCGCGGAGAAAGTCAAACAGGTCCGGGCACCATCGTTGAGTTCGTTACCCCCGGAATCCTCCTGCGCCGACTGCTGGCGGATCCCGGCCTTGAGAACGTCGGCACCGTGATCCTGGACGAAGTCCACGAGCGCGGCCTGGAGACGGACCTTTTGCTCGGAATGCTCATAGAGGTCCGTGAGCTGCGGGACGACCTGACGCTTGTCGCGATGTCGGCAACCCTCGACGCGCCACGGTTTGCCGCGCTGATCGGAGGCGCCGGCGCCGGAGAAGGCGCAGGCGGGAAGCACGACGGCGGCGGCCCGGCACCCGTCGTCGACTGTCCCTCCGCGCTGCATCCCTTGACGGTGGACTGGGCGCCCGCGGCAGGTCCACGGTTGGACGGACGCGGCGTGGCCCGCGCCTTCCTGGACCATGTGGCGGATACCGCCGCGGCGTCGTACACGGAGACGCTCGCAGCTGATCCGGATATCGACGCCCTGGTGTTCCTTCCTGGTGCGTGGGAGGTCTCCTACGTCGCGTCCCGGCTGCGCGCCAGAATGGCTGCGAGGCTACCGGGAGTGGAGGTATTGGAACTTCACGGCCAGGCAAGTCCGGCGGAACAAGACCAGGCGGTTTCCGGCCGGGAGCCCGGCGGACCTCCCCGGATCGTCGTCTCGACTGCCCTGGCCGAGTCCTCGCTGACAGTTCCAGGAGTCCGGCTGGTCATCGATTCGGGACTGTCCCGTGAGCTGCGCCGTGACGCCAACCGCGGGATGTCGGGACTCGTCACTGTCTCCTGCTCGCGTGCCTCCGCCGAGCAGCGCGCCGGACGCGCGGCACGCCAGGGGCCCGGACGGGTGGTCCGCTGTTACGAGCAAAAGGCGTATGGTGCCGCACCTGCCCACCCGACCCCGGAAATCGCGGCAGCCGACCTGACGGGCGCCGCTCTCGTCCTGGCCTGTTGGGGATCGCCGGGTGGCCGGGGGCTGGCACTTCCAGACGCTCCGCCCCAAGGTGCCACGGATGATGCCATCGAGGTACTGCGGGAGCTCGGTGCGATTGGCCCTGACGGACTGGCCACGGAGGCGGGAAAGACCCTGGCCAGGATCCCTGCCGATCCACGGCTGGCCCGCGCCCTGCTGGATGGCGCCGCCGCGGTCGGGCACCGGGCGGCTGCCGAGGCCGTCGCCCTCGTGGCGGGGGATCAGCGGGCTCCCGGGGCTGACCTGACGCGCCTTCTGGCCACACTCCGGACGGGCAAGGATCCGGCCGCCAGGCGTTGGGCGGAGGATGTCCGCCGCATGGAGGCGATCGCACGCCAGGAAAGGTCCGGCGTCGGGCCTTCCCTGACCACACCGCCGAGCCGGCCTTCACCGCCGAGCCGGCCTTCACCGGTGAGTCCGGCAGAAGCGCTCGGCTTCGTCGTCGCGCTCGCGTTCCCGGATCGCGTGGCGCGTCGCGTCCCAGGCGCCGGCCCCGAACGCTACCTGCTGACGTCCGGGACACGTGCCGGACTGCCGGCAGGTAGTACGCTCGCCGGCCACGATTGGCTCGCCGTGGCCGAAGTGTCCCGCGCGGAGGGCCGGGATGCGGCGGGCACCGGCGCCGTCATCCGATCCGCAGCCCCCTTGGCAGCGGATGCGGCGGAAGCTGCCGCCAGCCACCTGACGAGCGACACGGTGGAAGCCGATTTCACCCAGGGCCGTGTCACCGCCAAGAGGGAACGGCGGCTGGGAGCGATCCTGCTTTCGTCCACGCCCGTGCGCCCGACCATCGACGACGGGCGCGTTGCCGTCGCCCGCGCCCTGGCGAAAGAGGGCCTGGGGACGATTGGATGGTCGCCGGCCGCCGATGCCTTGCGCCGGCGATTGGCTTTGCTGCACAGGGAACTGGGTGATCCATGGCCGGACGTCTCCGAGCCGGCGTTGCTGGCCCGGCTGGAGAAATGGCTCGCGCCTGAACTCGAAGCGCTCGCAGGAGGCGCTGCCACGAGGGGTATTGACCTGGGCGAGCCGTTGCGGCGGCTTGTGCCGTGGGCTGAGGCGGCCCGACTCGGCGAGCTGGCACCGGAATGGCTTGAGGTGCCGAGCGGTTCGCGGGTGCGGATCGAGTATCCGGACGCGGCCGACGACGACGGCCGGCCGGTAGTGGCCGTGAAGCTGCAGGAGTGCTTCGGTTGGGCAGAGACGCCGCGTGTGGCAGGCGGACGCGTGCCGGTGCTGTTCCATTTGCTCTCCCCGGCCAGGCGACCGCTCGCCGTGACAGATGACCTGGCTTCCTTTTGGTCGGGCCCCTACGCCCACGTCCGTGCGGAAATGCGGGGCCGCTATCCGAAGCATCCCTGGCCCGAGGACCCATGGACCGCGCCCGCCACGGCCAGGACCAAGCGGAAGATGTGATCCCGGTCTGGCGACGGTTCCAGCCCTCTGGGAGGCATTCACAGGCTTTTTCTTTAGGATGCCACGGTGATGAACATGGAATTGCGACCCGCTGACCTGGCCAACGACTGGTGGCAGGCCGTCCTGCGGGGATTCACCACCCAAGAGGTCCCGAACCTGGCGGCCCCGGTTGTCCTGGGTATCCTCGCTGCGGCCGTCGTATTGAGCATCCCGCGGGCCACCTGGCGTTGGTTCGGCCTCTACGTGACCTTCGTGCATGAACTGGGCCACGCGTTCGCCGCCCTCATGACGGGGCGGGTTGTCCACGGGCTACGGATCGGGCTGGACCACTCCGGACAGCTCCTGAGCAGCGGGCGCGGCAAGTTCGGCGCAGCCTGGTCCGGTTTCTGGGGATATCCGAGTCCCGCGGTGGTGGGCGTGGCGCTCATATGGTCCGTGTCTGCAGGGTGGTCCGGGGCGGCCATGTCCGTCGGTGCGCTGGTATTGCTGCTCGCGCTGATCTTCCTGCGGAACTTCACCGGAATCTTCGTCGCGCTCCTGAGCGCGGCGACTGCCCAGCTGCTTGTCATGTTTGCTTCTGCACCGACGGTCAGCCATGTGGTGCTGGGCCTCGGCATAGCGCTCGAGGTGGGGGCCGTGCGGGACTGGTTCAAGGTGGCTGCCGTACATACCGGCCGCCGGGATCGGCTCGCATCCTCGGATGCCTACATCCTGGCCCGTTCCACGGGGGTGCCGTCCTTGTTGTGGCTGGCGGCTTTCGCGGTTGTCATTGCCGCGAGCGCGGCCATTTCCGTTCGCTTGGTGTGGGGAATGCTCTCCTAGCCTGCAGTTTCGGCACGGACTCCCTGGATTGCTCTTGCCGTGCGCCGGTCCAGGGTGTGGAATCGGTAAGCAAAGGACGCGGGGGATCCGGCTTCTACTCCAGGAGGTGCTCATGTCGGCGAAAGGCCCAGGCAGTGCGACGAAGGGGTCGAACCGGACCAACCCCGATCTTCGACGCGCGGACCCCTCCTCGGCGCCGGCCGACCGGCCGGAGAATATCCGCAACGTCGTGCTGATTGGCCGCTCAGGCGCTGGAAAGACGATGCTGCTCGAGTCACTTCTCTACGCTGCCGGCGTCGTGACCCGCATGGGTTCGATCGTCGACGGCACCACGGTGGGTGATTCGGAAGCGACGGCCATCCATCAACAACGGTCCATCGGACTCTCCGCGGCGCCCCTCGTCATCGACGACGTCAAAGTGAACCTTCTCGACACCCCTGGCTACGCGGATTTCATGGGAGAGTTGCGCGCGGGGCTGCGGGCCGCGGACGCGGCGTTGTTCGTGGTTTCGGCAGTGGACGGCGTCGACGTCGGAACCACCACTCTCTGGGGCGAATGCGAGCGCGTCGGCATGCCCCGGGCGGTCGTGATCAGCCGGCTTGACCATCCACGGGCGAACTACGATGCCGTCCTGGCCGAATGCCGGGCCGCCTTCGGCGATTCCGTCCTCCCCCTCTACGTGCCCGTCCGTGACGCCGACGCTGTTTCGGGAGTGCTCGGGCTGCTTTCGGGCACGGTGTCGGAGTACACCCTAGGGGAGCCGCGTCCCGCGGTACGTCCCGCGACCGCGGAGGAACTGGCCGGCGCGGAGGGTGTCCGCGGGGAACTCATCGAGGGCATCATTTCGGAGAGCGAGGACGAGAGCCTGATGGACCGATACCTCGGAGGCGAGGAGGTCCCCATCGATACCCTCGTGGACGATGTGGAGACCGCGATCGTCCGCGGCACGTTCTTTCCGGTGCTGGCAAGCTCTTCCGTGACCGGAGTCGGCACGGCCGAACTGCTGGAAGTGCTGACCCGGGCGTTCCCGTCACCGACTGAGCGAAACCTCCCGACGGTCACCGACTTGGGAGGGACGCCCGTCGCACCCCTGGCATGCGATCCGGAGGGTCCGCTCCTTGGCGAAGTGGTGCGTACCACCGTTGACCCGTTCCTGGGGCGGGTGTGCCTTGTCAGGCTCTTCTCGGGGACGCTTCGCGAGGACTCTGCCGTGCACGTCGGCGGGCACGGGCTGGCCGAACGGGGCCACCCCGACCACGACAGCGACGAGCGGATCACCCACCTTTACTCCCCGTTGGGGTCCAGCCTCCGTCCGGTACAGTTCGCCGTGGCCGGGGACATCTGCGCGCTGGCGAAGGTGGCGAGCGCCGAGACGGGAGATACGGTTTCCGCCCGCGAAGCTCCCTTGCTGGTGGAAACCTGGGACATGCCCGAGCCGCTGATGCCTGTGGCGATCGAAGCGGCGTCGCACGGCGATGAGGACGCGCTGTCCAAGAGCCTGGCCAAGGTAGCCGCGGGAGATCCGACCCTGAGGGTGGAGCGCAACTCCGAGACGCACCAGCTGGTCCTGTGGTGCATGGGCGAGGCCCACTCGGAGGCAGTCCTCGACCGCTTGCGGGAGCAGGGGGTGAAGCTGCAGACAGTGGACGTCATCACGCCCCTCCGGGAAACCTTCGCAGCCCAGGCCGCCGGCCACGGGCGCTATGTCAAGCAATCCGGCGGCCACGGGCAGTACGCGATTTGCGACATCGAAGTGGAGCCCCTTGAACGCGGGGCGGGTTTTGAATTCGTCGACAGGGTTGTCGGCGGGGTCATCCCCGGCACGTATGTCGTCTCGGTCGAGAAGGGCGTCCGGGCCCAGATGGGCAAGGGGGTGCGGGCAGGTTTCCCGGTGGTCGACATCAGGGTGATCCTGGTAGGCGGCAAGACCCACAGCGTCGATTCATCGGACGCGGCATTCCAGGCGGCCGGCGCGTTGGCCTTGCGGGAGGCCGCCGCGGCGGGCAGTATTCAACTCCTTGAACCGATTTCGGCCGTGACGGTCCTTGTGGCCGACGAGCATGTGGGTGCGGTCATGAGCGATCTGTCCTCCCGCCGCGGACGCGTCACCGGGACGACATCCGTCGGCGGAGAGCGTACTGAGATCAGCGCCGAAGTCCCGGAACAGGAACTGCTGCGGTACGCGATCGTACTGCGGGGACTGACGGCCGGCAGCGGCCGCTTCCGCAGGGAGTACTTGCGGCACGAGCCGCTGCCGCCCGGCATAGCCGTCGCCGCGGCGAAAGCCTGAGGCTCAGCCGTTCCTGCGAAGGAACGCCGACACGGGGGCCGCTAGTGATGCCCCTATGTCCGCGGCACCCTTCTTGACTCCCGCGCGCACGAAGGAATGGTCGCCGCCGTCCCACCACTCGATGGTGGCGGCGGGTCCGATCCGGGCCACGACGCCTTCGAGCAGCCCGGGCGTCGCGAAGGTGTCCCGGGTGCCCTGCAGGAAGAGCATCGGCAGAGCGAGCCCGTACAGGTGCTCGTCGCGGAGCTTCTCCGGTTTTCCCGGCGGGTGCAGCGGGTAGCCGAGATAGACGAGTCCGGCCGCGGACATTCCTTCGGCCGCCGCCATCGACGCCATGCGGCCGCCGAAGGACTTGCCGGCCGCCCACACGGGTTCGCCCTCCGACCGGGACGCCGCTTCCGCCATGACGGCCCGCCACGCCGCGATCGCAGCGGGTGGCCGGTCGGGGAACTTCCTGCCGGCTTCCCGGTAGGGGAAGTTGAAGCGCAAGGTCGCCACGCCGTCGTCGTTCAACGCGTGGGCCAGGCCGGCCAGGAACGGATGTTCCATGCCGGCTCCGGCTCCGTGTGCGAGGACAATTGTCGCCGCGGCTTTGTCCGGCCGGGCGTAGATCCCGGAAATCGCGGTGCCGTCGACGTCGATCGTGACGCGCGACTCGGCAGTGCCCATGCTCACTCGAACCGGGAGGGATCGCCGGTGCCGCGCCTGACAACTTCGGCCGTGCCGCTTGAGAAGTCCACCACGGTTGTGGGCTCTGCGCCGGTGTCGCCGGAATCGATGACGGCTTCCACCAGATTGTCCAGGCGTTCCTTGATCTCCCAGCCTTGGGTCAGGGGCTCCTCCTCGTCGGGGAGCAGCAAGGTGCTGGACAGGAGCGGTTCGCCCAGTTCGGCGAGCAGGGCCTGGACAAAGTTATGGTCGGGAATCCGCACGCCTACCGTCTTCTTCTTGGGGTGCAGGAGACGCCGCGGCACTTCCTTGGTGGCAGGCAAGATGAAGGTGTAGCTTCCCGGCGTAACGGCCTTGATGCTGCGGAACACGTCGTTGTCGATCATCACGAACTGGCCGAGCTGCGCGAAATCCTTGCAGACCAAGGTGAAATGGTGTTTGCCGTCGAGCTGGCGGATCGAGCGGATCCGGTCGAGGGCTTCCCTGTTGCCGATTTGCGCGCCGAGCGCGTAGCAGGAATCGGTGGGGTAGGCGATGAGGCCGCCGGACTGGAGGATCTTCACCACCTGGGAAATCGCGCGTGGTTGGGGGTCCTGCGGGTGAACATCGAAGAATCTTGCCATGCCATGAGCTTACGGGCAGGCCGAACTTCAGGACAGGACATCCTTGCTCGTGAACTTGCCGTAAGCCAACGCGCCGGCCACCAGGATGTAGCCCGCCTGCAGCAGGGCGTTGTCGCCGAAGCTCGTCCACGAGATCGGTTGGCGCAGGAGATCGGCGAAACCCAGCCAGTAGTGGCTGAACAGCCACGGGTGCAGCCACTCCAATTGCGGCAGGTTGTCAGCCACTTGCGACACCACGGACAACACGATGGTTGCAGCCATGGCTCCGACCGGCACGTCCGTGAAGGTGGAAATTGCCAGTCCGATAGCGGACAGCCCCAACAATGACACCGCGATGTATGCGGCAATCAGCAAGGAACGCACCACGGATTCGCCGACGCCGATCGTGTCGCCCGACAGCAGGGTGACAGGGCCCACCGGGAAGAGTGCGACGCCGGCCAGCGCGCCCGCGGCTGCAACCGTCAGGGTCGCTGCCAGGCAGAACACTGAGGCGGACGCGTACTTGATCAACAGGAGGCGGACACGTCCCGCCGGGGCGACGAGCAAGTATCTCAGGGTGCCAAGGTTTGCTTCGCCGGCAATCGTGTCGCCTGCCACCACTCCGATGGTGAGGGGGAGGAACAACGGTACGGAGACGATCATTGCCGTGACGCCGACGAAAAGCCCGTTCTGGGTGATGCGGTCAAGGAAAGGCGGGCCGCGCCCCGGGGCCACGGGATGCGAGCTCAGCTTGACCGCGGCGGCGATGAGGATGGGGATCGCCGCGAGCGCCAGGAGCATGGCCCATGTCCGCAGCCGCCGGAACAGCACCGAGAGCTCGGAGGCCATGAGCGACCACGAGCTTTGCGTGCCCTCCAGCACGGCAATCGTCGCTTCGGTTCCGCGTTCAGCCGGCAATGTCGAAGCCCTCTCCGGTGAGGGAGACGAAGCGCTCCTCGAGGCTCGCGCTCTCCACGCCGAAGCCCCGGACCCGGACGCCGTCGGACACCAAGGCAGCCACGATCGCCTCGGGTGCCACGTCGAGCCCCGCCGGACCGGTACTGACGAGGCTCCTGCCATCGGGACCGTACGAGCCGGGCGGCGGGGCAACCAGTTCCGACTCCAGGCCGAGTCTGGAGAGGACACGGACAGCGGCCTCGATATCGGGCGTGTGGAGCCGGATGATGGCCGTGCCCGCCGCGCGCAGTTCGTGCAGGGTTCCTTGCGCCACGAGCTTGCCCACGCTCATGACGCCCACATGGGTGCACATCTGCTCCACCTCCGCGAGGAGATGGCTGGAGACGAACACGGTGGTGCCCCCGGCCGCCAAGGAGCGGACCAGGCTGCGGACCTCCCGGGTCCCTTGCGGATCCAGGCCGTTGGTGGGCTCGTCCAGGACCAGCAGTTCCCGCGGCCGCAGCAAAGCATGCGCAATCCCCAGCCGCTGTTTCATCCCGAGGGAATAGGCGCGCACCCTTTTGCCCGCCGCGTGGGACAAGCCCACCCTCTCGAGCGCGTCATCCACGCGTGCGGCGCGGGTCCGTGGGGCGGCGTGAAGATCGGCGCTGTCCAAGCGCCGCAGGTTCGCTGCCCCGGACAGGAAAGGGTAGAAGGCCGGGCCTTCCACGAGCGAGCCCACGTTGGGCAGGACAGCTGCCAGTTGGCGCGGCATCTCGCCGCCAAGGACCCGGATGCGGCCGTTCGTGGCGGACGCCAGGCCAAGAAGCAACCGGATGGTGGTGGTCTTGCCGGAGCCGTTAGGACCGAGGAATCCAAAGACCGAACCGCGGGGCACCGCCAGGTCGACGCCGTCGACGGCGGCCCGGTGGCCGAAGCGCTTGCTGAGGCCTTGCGTCTCTATCGCCAGTTCAGCCGGCGGGGATGCCTCCGTCATTTCGCGGCGGCTGCGGCCTGCAACCGCTCAAGTGGCACCATTCCCGCGAAGACGCGGCCGTCGTCGAGCATCAAAACAGTAGCCAGGCTGGTGGTCAGCGCTCGACCGCCGGCGACAGGCTGGGTGAGCTGGGCCAACATCGGTGCCGAGCGGACATCGTTCGGCACAGTGCCGGCGGGCAAGCCCATCACTGCGTCCCAGCCGGTGCCCGTGATCGTTGGCCGGGCCGCTGTTGCCTTCGGCTGCCCGGTCTTTCCAGGGAGGGATCGCAACTGCGGGGTTGCCTTCTCCTCCACGGCGGCACCGCGGGGCGGAGTGAAACTGAACAGGGCGGCGTCGGGCGCCGACAAGCTCACGTCAGTGAATGCGAGCGAGAACGCCGCTGCCGCCTGGCCCCGTGCCCGGACATCGACGCCGAGCGGGAGGCCCGAAGCGGAGTCGACGGCGATTGTCACCGAATCGACGAGCGTGCCGGTACTGCGCGGCTTGATCACCAGTTGGTAGGCCGTGCGGCCGGCCACCGTGGTTCCGTCGCCCACGGCCACGTCCGTGGTGGGTCCGACGGCGGCGAGGAAGTGCTGCGCGACGACGTCAGGCGTGGTGACTCCGGGAGTCGGCGTCGCGTGCGGGGCCGCTGAACGCGCTGGTTCGGCGGGCATCGTCATGTGCGCCGCGCTGTTGTCTGCCGAGTTGTAGAGCCAGAGATCGTTGCCATTGCGGACGACGTCGCGCTCAGCGAGCATGTCCATCACCTGGAACCTGGCTTTGGCGGGACCGTCCATGTAGACCCGGGCTGTGTGTGAACCGCTCAAAAGCTCCATCACGGAAGCGGGCCCTTGGCTCGCCGTTGGCCCGACGGAGGGGAGTTGGGGCAGCCCCAGATCGGAACTTTGTTGAAGGGTTCCGGACAATGCATGGACGTCGGCGCGGCCGATCATGGCGATGACTTCCGCGGCCGTTTTGTGCGGCAGGCTCGTCGCAGCTCCGGCTTGGTAGGAACCAGCCAAGGCCGCCGCAGCAAGGGCCACCGGAGCCAGCACTGCCGGCAGCCAACGCAACCAGACGCGGGTCATGACGACCTCGCGAACCATCCACCATCGGGGAAGTTCATGGTTCCAGACTACTCCTGGTGCCCGGACTGATCACGTGTTCACGGGCTATCCCTCCAACGTCCTCCGCACGAATTCGGCGCTGGGCTTTGCATAGGCAGAGCCGAGGCGCTCGAACAGGGCGATCCCCGCCATTCCGGGCCAGTCCTCGGGAAGGAATTCGGCGGGCAGCCCCGGATCCAGATACGGAATGATCCGCCAGCGGTCGATGCTTCGGACATAGCGGGCGAAGGCCGCGGCAGTGTCCGGGCCGCCGTCGGGACCGTTGCCCGGGCCGTCGTCGTCGGCCATGGAACCATGATGCAGGATGAAGTCGCGATGCAGTTCCGCGACTGTGTCGAGGTCCCACCACGCGGAGGCGGCCTCGCGGAGGCTGCCTCCGACCAAGGGAGTGTCCGTCACGAACACCGTGGCCATGCCGCGCAGCTCCAGGTCCTCCAGGATCTCCTCCACTTCCTCCCGCAGTGCGTCGGGGCAGATCCACAGCCCTGCCGCTACGGTGCCGCAGCCGATCCAGTGCAGCCGCCGCCGCAACTGGTGCCGCTTTTCCCGCTCGGTTTCCGGGATGGAGAAGGACACGAGGCACCAGCGGTCGGCTGACGACATCAGGCGGGGTTTGAAGATCCGCCGGTCGCCGCGGGCGAGCATTGCTGCGGCACCCTCGGTGACGGCGAAGCCGGGAATCCCGTGACGCAATTGCGGCAGGACGATTTCCTTCTTCTTCAACCGTGACAGCGCCGTCCGGGACGCGGCAGCGCTCAACCCGAGTGCCTCCATGAGGGCGATGAGGTGCCTCGTGGACATCCATCCACCGGCATCGCGGAGGTACAAGCCGATGACCGTGCGCAGCAGTGACGTGGTGCTCCCGGGCCGGGAGTCCATGTCGTCAAGGACAGCGCTCACAGGAGTTCGGCGAGGGCGTCCCGGATGGCGGTCACTCCCAGCTCAACCTCCGCGTAGCTCGTGCTGAGCGGCGAGAGCCCGATCCGCAGTCCGTGCGGCGGACGGAAGTCCGGAATGATGCCCCGGTCCCAGAGCGTCCGGGTGACGTCACCGAACAGGGGATGGTCAACCGTGATGTGCGAGCCGCGCTCGGCGGTGTTGCGCGGGCTGACAATCTCGGCGCCGAGGGGGACCAGCATGTCCTCAGCCAAGGCAGCTGCGTAGTCGGTCAGTTTGATGGACTTCTCCCGCACGGCGTCCATGCCCACCGATGCGATCAGCTCGACCATGTCCTTGAGCGGCTGCATGGCCAGGACCGGGGGAGTGCCGGTGATGAAGCTTCGGATTCCCGTTGCCGGTGTGTAGCTTTCCGTCATGCCGAAGGGGTTGTCGGCGCCCATCCAGCCCCAGATCGGCTGTTGCAGGCGGTCCTGCTGCGATGCGTTGACGTAGGCGAACGCGGGAGAGCCCGGGCCGCCATTGAGGTACTTGTACGTGCAACCCACTGCGAGGTCCACGCCCCAGGCGTCCAGTTCGAGCGGCACCGAGCCCACCGAGTGGCACACGTCCCAGAGCATGAGCGCTCCGGATTCCTTGACCCTCGCGGTGATCGCAGCGGCATCCGCCAGGAAACCGGAGCGGTAAGCCACATGGCTGAGCACGACGACGGCGGTCCGCTCGCTGAGCAGTCCCTCGAGGTCCGTGGTCCGGACCCCGCTGGCCGGGTTGGAAGCGACCCACTTGATGGTGGCGCCCTTCTCCGCGGCGATGCCTTCGATGATGAAGCGGTCCGTGGGGAAGTTGTCCCGGTCCACAACGATCTCATCGCGGCCAGGCTGGGCGTCGACCGCCGCCCGGATGAGCTTGTAGAGCATCACGGACGTGGAATCGCCCACGGTGACCTGGCCGGCGGCCGCGCCCAGGGTGACGGCGCCGATCCGGTCGCCGACCGTGGTGGGCTCGTCCATCCACTGTTCGTCCCAACCGCGGATGAGGCGGCTGCCCCAGGCGTCCTCCACGAAGGACGCGAGCTTCGCCGACGTCGCCTTGAGCGGACGGCCGAGGGAGTTCCCGTCGAGGTAGGCGGTGAGCTGGCCTTCCGCCGGGGAGTAAAAGGCCTCACGCTGCCCGGCGAGGGGATCGGCGGCGTCGAGTTCTGCCGACGTCGGCCGTTGCGTTTGCTGCGCGCTGTTCATGTCTCTCCTGAGGGGAAATGTGGGGGTTTGCTCGGGTTGGAATTGCGGCTCAGTTGCCGATCTCGGTGCGGACGGCGTAGAGCTCCGGGAAGAAAGTCAGGTCCAGGGCCCGTTTGAGGAAGTCGACGCCGGAGGAGCCTCCCGTGCCCACCTTGAATCCGATGGTCCGTTGCACGGTCCGCAAGTGGCGGAAGCGCCAGGCGTGGAAGTTGTCCTCGATGTCCACGAGGTCTTCGCACGCTTCGTAGAATCCCCATGGCGTGGCTTCCGATTCGTAAATCTCCTGGAAGACCGGGACCAGGTCCTTCCGGAACGTCCACGGTTCGCTGGTGTCACGGTCCAGGATGTCGGCCGGAACGGCATAACCGGCCCGCGCCAGCACCGCGAGGAAGGCGTCGTACATGGTCGGCTCCTCCAACAGCGTCGTGAGCTGGCTGTGCGCCGCGGGATCGCTCTCGAAGACCCGCAGCATGGAGCGGTTCTTGTTGCCCAGCAGGAACTCGACGCCGCGGTACTGGTGGGACTGGAACCCTGAAGAGCTGCCCAGGAAGCGCCGGAATTCGGAGTACTCGCGCGGAGTGAGCGTGCCCAGGACGGACCACTGCTCGGTCATGGTCCGCTGGATCGCCTTGACGCGGGCGATGCATTTGAGGGCCTTGGCAAGGTTGTCCACATCGAGGAGCCGTCGGGCTTCAAGAAGCTCATGCAGGATCAGCTTGAGCCACAGTTCGCTGGTCTGGTGCTGGATGATGAACAGCAATTCGTCATGGTGCTCCGGGGTGCTCAACGGGTGCTGGGCAGTGAGGAGGCGGTCAAGGTCCAGATACCCGCCATAGGACATGGCCTGGCTGAAGTCGGTGCGGACCGAATCCTCGATGGGCCGGATGTTTGTGGCCTTGATGGTCTCTTCGGAGTGGCCGGTGCGGTTTTCCATGCATTGAGCGTATCACTTGCGTGACGCACGTCAAGATTATGAATTTCAGGTTCATCCTGAGCCGCCTTCCCAAGGCTGCTTTTTGTTGCCTACGTGAACCGCTCGCACGGTCCATACGTTGTAAGATCGGCAGGGGGGTATGCGGGCTCCAGGAGGCTCCATGTACCAGCAGACAGTCAGCATTCGGGATTTACCAGCAGACCGTCGGCATCCGGAGGCAGACGGATCAGAACAATTCCCCGGTCTCGAACAGATGGCGCTTCGTACGCGTACAAAACTTCGGGCCCGGGACCTCATAGTGCAAAAGTACGGTGGCTCCTCGGTCGCCGACGCGGCGGCCATCAAACGGGTGGCCCGGCGGATCGCCGAGACCCGCGAGGCCGGGCATCCGCTGGTGGTGGTGGTTTCGGCCATGGGCGACACCACCGATGAACTGCTTGACCTGGCCGTGTCCCTCAGCCCCAGTCCTCCGGCGGGCGAACTCGACGCGTTGCTGACCACGGGTGAACGGATCTCCGTGACCCTTTTGGCGATTGCCTTGGCCGAGCTGGGCGTGCCTTCCCGGACCTTCAGCGGCAAAAAGGCCGGACTGATTACCGACGGCGTCCACGGCAAAGCGCACATCGTCAACGTTGACCCGCACCGTATCCGCGCTTGCTTGAAGCGCGAAGAGGTTGCCATCGTGGCTGGTTTCCAGGGGAAGGGCCTCAAGAAGAGGGAAGTCACCACCCTGGGCCGGGGCGGTTCGGACATCACCGCCGTCGCCTTGGCCGCAGCGTTGGGCGCCGGCATGTGCGAAATCTATACCGACGTCGACGGCGTATACACGGCCGACCCGCGGGTGGTTCCCCGCGCGCGGAAAATCGACGTCATTTCAAACGAGGAAATGCTGGAGCTGGCTGCGTCCGGTTCCAAAGTGGTGCATACCAGATGCCTCGAGTATGCCCGCCGTTTCGGCGTCCCCATCCACGTGCGTTCGTCCTTCAGCCGTGCCATGGGAACGCTGATCCTCCCGGGCCAGGACCAGGAGTCGGACTGGGACCACAGGCCCATCTGGGAACGGGCTCCGGCCGTGGAGCAGCCAGTGGTGTCCGCGGTTCTCTGTGACGCGTCCGTGGCGAAGCTGAAGGTCATAGGCGTCGCGGATGGCGTGGGAAAGTCCGCGGAAATCTTCGGGCTTCTGGCTGATGAGAGCGCCGAGGTCGACATGGCAGTTCAAAGCACCTCGTCCGTGCGCGCCGGCGGAAGCGATATTTCGTTGGCGGTTCCCAGCCGGGACGGATTCCGCGTCCGGGCGGCCTTGTCCGCTGCCCAGGGGGCCATCGGCTTCCTGGACCTCCAATACGACGGCCAGATCGGCAGGCTCTCGCTGATCGGGCTCGGCATGCGCACTGACGCCCAAGTATTTTCACGGCTCTTCAAGGCCCTTTCGGACGCGGGAGCCGAGATCGAGTTGATCTCTGCGTCGGACATCCGCATCGACGTCGTCGTCCGCGTGGCGGTGCTCGAGGACGCACAACGCGCCGTGCAGTTGGCCTTCGGGCTGGACCCCGCGGGAAATGACCAGGCAGGAGAGGAGGCCGTCAGCGCGCCATAGCGGGGCCGCAGTACCGGCCCCCCATCTCCCCGCGCCGCAGGCAAGGCCGCGGGAAGCGCCCAGTCATCGATCCGCCACCGCGGATCCCCCGGATAAGGACCCGATCGCCATGTACACACACCAGCAGCAGGCTACCTTGACCTCGGCACATGTCACCGGACCCCTGCCAGGACCCAGATCAGCCGAATTGTTGGCGCGCCAGGAACGAACAGAATCCAACGCCCGCACCTATCCACGGCATCTTCCCATTGCGATTGCCGAAGGTTCCGGTGCGTTCGTGCGGGACGTCGATGACAATGTCTTCCTTGACTTCCTGGCCGGTGCCGGGGTTTTGACCTTGGGGCACAGCCACCCGGAACTGGTTGAGGTGGTGGCCGGACAAGTGCGGAACCTGAGTCATGGGCTTGATTTCCCGACGCCGGCCAAGGACGCCTTCGTGCGGGCACAGCTGTCCATGCTTCCGCCCGGACTCGCCGAACGGATGAAGGTCCACTTCTGCGGACCGACCGGTGCAAATGCCGTGGATGCCGCCATCAAATTGTGCAAGACGGCCACTGGGCGGGGGGACGTCATTTGCTTCCAGGGCGCATTCCACGGCAGCAGCGCGGTCGGGATGGCGTTGACCGGGCTGGTCGAACAGAAGCGGCCGGTGGCGAACGGGATACCCGGAGTGCACTTCTTCCCCTATTCCTATTGTGCCCAGTGTCCCGTGGGCCTGAACCCGGAGACCTGCGCGACCAATTGTGTCCAGTTCCTCGAACACTCCCTCAAGGACCCGCTCGGGGGCATCCCGCTTCCCGCGGCGGTCATCATGGAAATGGTCCAAGGCGAGGGTGGAGTCGTACCGGCCACCATTGAATTCGCGCAAACCGTGCGCAGGGTGACGCGTGAGCTGGATATCCCGTTGATTATCGATGAGATCCAGACGGGCTGCGGGCGTACCGGAACCTGGTTCGCGTTCGAGCAGTTCGGGATCGAGCCCGACGTCATCGTGGCATCCAAGGCCCTGAGCGGGATAGGCCTCCCGGTTGCCCTCATCATCTACAACAAGGACCTTGACCGCTGGCTCCCCGGTGCCCACACCGGGACATTCCGTGGAAACCAGCTGGCCTTCGCCGCCGGGGCTGCCGCCGTCGAGATCATCCGGCGCGACGACGTTCTTGGCAACGTCCGCAGCCGCGGTGCGCAGATTGCCCGGCTTCTCGCGCCCTTGGCCAGCAACCCCTGGGTGCGTGAAGTTCGGGGCCGCGGGCTGATGTGGGGAATCGAGCTCGCTGATCCGGACACAGGCCGTCCTGCCGGAAGACTGGCCCGGGCAGTGCAGCGAAATGCCCTGGAGCGGGGCCTGATACTCGAATGCGGAGGGCGCGACGACTGCGTCGTCCGGCTCCTGCCACCGCTGAACATCACGGTAGAAATCGTCGATGCCGCCTGCGAGCTGCTGCTGGCCGCCATTGCCGAACAAAGCGCCATGGCCGAACGCAGGACCACGACGGATGCAGTCCGATAAGGCTCGACGAATTGGCATGACCCATTGGCGGGACCAGGAGGGGAAGATGGGAAGGCATACGGACCACGGCCGGACCCCCGGCGAAACGGCCACAAGCGCCGGACCCATGATCCAGCTAAGGGACGGCGCTGCGGTTCTCCTCGGCAGCGCACCGGACGCCACGGCGTCGGGCAAAATCACAAACGGCACCACCATCCGGTGGAGCCCCGGCGAGCGGCTCGAGGAGCTCTTCGAGGACCGGTGTGACCGGCAACGGGCCGAAGGCCGCAGCCATCATCCGGCAGTGGAAACGACCGATGGATCACTCAGCTACGAAGAACTGGACGCCCGGGCCAACCGCCTCGCCCGCTACCTCCAGGCCCGCGGCGCAAGCCCGGGCGACAAAATCGCACTGCTGTTCGACGACGCGGTGCGGTCCTATGTCTCCATGCTTGCGGTCCTCAAGGCCCATGCCGTCTACGTGCCCCTCGACCCGGCGTTCCCCTCCGAGAGAATTGCCTACATTGCCGCCGATGCCGACGTCACCATGATCCTGACTGTCTCCCGCCTGGCGGACAGCCTCCCGCCCGCGAGCGCAGCCCTCGCGGTTCGCATGGACAAGGAGGACCGCCGCATTGCCGCGTTCGAAGCCTCCCGACTGGCCTGGGCCGGGGAGGAGTCCCCGGCCAACGGACTGGCATACATCATCTACACGTCAGGATCCACGGGGCGGCCCAAGGGAGTGGCCATAGCCCACGCCAGCATCTGCCACTTCGTGCGGACCGCCGCCGAAACCTACGGCTACGATGCCCGCGACCGGGTCTACCAGGGCATGACCACGGCGTTCGACTTCTCCGTGGAGGAGATCTGGGTGCCATGGATGGTGGGGGCCACCTTGGTTCCCCGACCGCCCGGGAACAACCTCCTCGGGCCGGACCTTGCCGAGTTCATAGAGGCCCGGAACATCACCGCCCTTTGCTGTGTGCCGACCCTGCTCGCCACGCTCGACGACGACGTGCCCGGGCTGCGGTTCCTGCTCGTCTCCGGCGAAGCCTGCCCCGAGGACCTTGTGGCGCGCTGGCACCGGCCCGGCCGGCGCTTCCTGAATGTCTACGGGCCAACCGAAGCGACAGTGACGGCGACCTGGGGCACGGCGGAGCCCGGCAAGCCCGTGACGCTGGGCAAGCCCCTGCCCGGCTATGCGGCAGTCATCCTGGATCCCGTCCAGGACCGGGCCCTGGCCCACGGCGAGTTGGGCGAAATCGGCCTGGCGGGAGTAGGGCTCGCCAGGGGCTACATCAACCGGCCCGAGTTGACTGAAAGGGCATTCATTCCGGATTTCCTCGGCCTCGAGGACAACCCGTCCCACCGCATCTACCGCACCGGCGACCTTGGCCGGTTCAACGACCACGACGAAATCGAGTACCACGGCCGCACCGACACGCAGGTGAAGGTCCGGGGCTATCGGGTTGAGCTGAGCGAAATCGAAAGCGTCCTCCTGCAGATGCCGGGGATGGCGGCGGCTGTTGTGAAAACCTGGGAGCCCGAGCCGGGAATCACGGAACTTGCCGCCTACTACACGCTGCACCACAACGCACCCACGGTGGAAGGCGGGGACATCCGCGCCTGGCTGCGCGAGCGGCTCCCCGCCTACATGGTGCCAGCGTATTTCCTGTCCCTCCGGACCATGCCGATGATGGTCAGCGGGAAAGTGGACCGCAGGAGCCTGCCGGATCCCACCGGCCCGCGCGCGGTCAGTACAGGCGTCGCCGACACCAGCCCGGTGACGCCCACGGAACGGATCCTCGCCCCCGCTTTGGCCTCGGCCCTCCACCTCACGTCTGTCTCCACCACCGCCAATTTCTTCAACGATCTCGGGGCAAACTCCCTGTTGTTGGCGCATTTCTGCGCCAACGTCCGCAAGGTCGCCAACCCACCGTCAGTCTCGATGCGCGAAATTTATGCACATCCGACCATCGCCGCGCTGTCGGCCGCCTTGGACTCCGCGAGCGTCGGATCGACGGCGGGAGCCGACGTCGAGGGCCGGGAAATTGCGACGGCTGAACCCTTCCTGCGCGTCGGGACCGGCCAGTACCTGCTGTGCGGGGTTTTGCAGGCATTGGCGGGCCTGGCCTACGCCTACCTCGTCGTCCTCATCCCCTCCGCAGGTGAACAGTGGATCGGTGGCTCCCGGCAGCCCGGCGTCCTCGCGGCCCGCTCCGTCGTCGTCGGCACCGTATCGTTCCTGGCCTTGGCAGTCATGCCCATTGCGCTCAAATGGGCGCTCATCGGCCGGTGGAAGGCCGAGGAGTTCCCCCTCTGGTCCTTGCGGTACGTCCGCTTCTGGTTCGTCAAGACTCTCGTCAACACAAGCCCGGTGCGCTTGTTCGTCGGGACACCGGTCTTCCCCCTGTACCTCAGGGCTCTGGGGGCCAGGATCGGCCCGGGAGTAACGATCCTCTCCTCAAGGATTCCAGCATGCACCGACCTGCTGACAGTGGGTGCGGACACAGTGATCCGGAGGGATTCCACGTTCAATTGCTACCGCGCCCACGCCGGCCGGATCCAGACAGGGCCCGTCACTTTGGGCCGCAATGTCCTGATCGGCGAACAGACGACCCTGGATATTGATACCGCCATGGGCGACGACGCCCAACTGGGGCACAGCTCCTGCTTGTACCGCTTCCAGACGGTTCCGCCGGGCGCATCCTGGGCAGGCTCACCGGCCGAGCCCACCGGCACCAGCTACCGCAGGGCGGGACAAGCCGCTTCCGGGACCGCCCGCCGGGCCAGTTTCAGTTTCTGGACCGTACTGGTCCACGTGGTCCTGGTGTCTTCCATCGGGCTTGGAGTCGTCGACGTCATGCTCGCCTTCCTCCCCACGGGCGAAACGAACCCGACCCGGCCGCTCTTCTGGGAAGCGCTTTTACTGATCTCGGCCGTCCTTCTTTTCGGCAGCATCCTGGCCGCGTTCGCCGCCGCCGCCACCCTTCCCAGGCTGATTGCCTTGCTTCTTGTTCCGGGCAAGGACTACCCCCTGTACGGCGTCCGCTTCGGACTCTTGCGGACAGCCCAGCGCCTGACCAACCTCAAAGCCCTCCTCCAGCTCACCGGTGACAGTTCCCTGATCGTCTACTACCTGAACGTCCTGGGCTACCACCAGCCGGACCTGGTGCAGACCGGATCCAATTTCGGCGTGGGGCTGAAGCATGACAGCCCCACCCTGACGACTGTCGGCAGCGGCACCATGGTCTCGGATGGCCTTTCGATCATCAATGCGGACTATTCGAACACTGCTTTCCGCCTCAGCCCCACCATCATCGGGGCCAGGAGCTTCTTCGGCAACAACATCGCCTATCCCGCCGGGGCCAGAATGGGGGACAACTGCCTCCTGGGAACAAAGACGATGGTGCCTTTGGACGGTCCGCTCCGCGAGGGGGTTGGCCTCCTGGGCTCACCGCCCTTTGAAATACCGCGCACCGTTGACCGTGACAACGCCTTTGACCGGTTCCGGACGCCAGAGGAGCTACGGCGCCGGATCCCGGCAAAGAACCTGCACAATACCGTCACGGTAATCCTCTACCTGCTGGCCCGGTGGGTCGAACTGTATGTGATCCTCCTCGTTGCCTGGGGCTCGCAGGCCTTCCTCCCGAGCGCAGGAGGGCTCGCCGCGGTGGTCGCGGTGGGAACGATGGTGGTCACCACGGGCGCCCTGATGGTCCTCGTGGAGCGGGCATCCCTGGGATTTGGAAGGCTCTCGCCGACGTTTTGCTCCATCTACGAAGTGCCCTTCTGGCGGCACGAGCGCTTCTGGAAACTCGGCGCCGGGGGCATTGTGCAAATGTTCAACGGCACACCCTTCAAAGCAGTGATCTGGCGGATCCTGGGGGTTCGGATGGGCAAGAAGGTCTTCGACGACGGTTGCGGGATCCCGGAAAGGACCCTCGTCACCATCGGTGACTACTGCACCCTCAACGCCTACGCCGTCGCGCAATGCCACTCCATGGAGGACGGCGCCTTCAAACTCGATTCCATCAACGTGGGCATCGGCTGCACGCTTGGGGTGGGTGCATTCGTCCACTATGGCACCACCATGCATGAAGGTTCCGAGCTCGAAGGCGATTCGTTCCTGATGAAGGGCGAGGACATCCCCGCCTACGGCATCTTCGGCGGCAATCCCGCACGGGAGCTGAGCCGGAAGGCTGCCCCCGGACTGCTCTAACGTCGGCGCGTGGCTTACGCTGGCCCTAATGGGCGCGTCCGGTGAGGGGGTTGCATGACCAGCGTGTCACTCTATCTGGACGTCGACGGCGTGGTGAACCCCTTCGGTCCCATGGGCTTCACCGATTGGGGTACTGAATGGAAAATCGCCGACGCCGGCATACTTGACGTCGTTTACGCGTCCGAACTGGTCGATGAGCTCAACGAGCTGGCCGCGCATCCCGCGGCGAGGTTTGTCTGGCTGACCACGTGGCAGCGGCTCGCCCCTGAGTTCCTGTGCCCGGCCATCGGCCTCCACGGTAAGCACTGGCCCGTCCTGACGAGCGACGGTTGGGACCAGACCGCCGATTGGTGGAAGTTCGACGTTTTGCAAAAGGACGTCCAAGAATCCGGAGCCGAACGCATCGTGTGGATGGATGACCAGTTGAACCATGAAGCCGCGGCACGGTCCTGGGCGGAATTCCTCGGCCCCCGTGTGCTTTGGATCTCACCGGACCCGCGGCGGGGCCTGTCGCGGCGAGATATCGAGGCTGTTCGGCAATTCCTTGGATGATTCGATGTTTGGCCCTGCCGTCAATGGCACGTAGGATTCTTAGGGTTCCACGCCCGCCATAGTTAATTCCGCCAGTACAGTCAGATGAACGCCTGCTGAACTGTTTTGCGTCAGGCAGGCCCCGGGGAAGTGGAACTGCGCATCGTCGACTCTGCAGATTGGGCACCAGGTGGGAATCACCTTCATGGTCGCGCTTGTCATAGCGCTGGCCTTATTTTTTGACTTCACCAACGGGTTCCACGACACTGCGAACGCCATGGCGACTCCGATTGCCACAGGGGCCATCAAGCCCAAAACGGCTGTCGCCTTGGCCGCGGTGCTCAACCTCGTGGGCGCGTTCCTGTCGACCGAGGTGGCAAAGACCATATCGGGAGGCCTGATCCGCGAGGGCACGGACGGTGTCCACATCACGCCGGAAATCATCTTCGCCGGGCTGATGGGAGCGGTCCTGTGGAACATGTTCACGTGGCTCAAGGGGCTGCCGTCCAGTTCTTCGCACGCTCTCTTCGGCGGCCTCATCGGTGCGGCGATCGTCGGCATCGGATTCAACGCCGTCAACTTCGACACCGTGCTCCAGAAGGTCATCCTTCCCGCCGTCTTCTCGCCGCTGCTGGCGGGGGCCGTCGCCTATATATGCACCAAACTGGCCTACGCCCTGACGTCACGCCACGACCCCGAAACCGGCGACAAGCTGACCCAGAAGCGCGGCGGGTTCCGAACCGGCCAGATCTTCACCTCCAGCCTTGTCGCGCTGGCCCACGGCACCAATGACGCGCAAAAGACCATGGGCATCATCACCCTCGTGCTGATCGCCGCCGGAACCCAGCCCGCCGGAAGCGGACCCCAGCTCTGGGTCATCGGGGCCTGCGCGCTTGCCATCGCCATCGGAACCTACGCCGGCGGCTGGCGCATCATCCGGACCATGGGGTCCGGGCTGACCGACGTCAAGCCGGCCCAGGGCTTCTCCGCGGAAGCCAGCACCGCTTCGGCCATCCTCGCGTCCTCCCACCTCGGCTTCGCGCTGTCCACCACACAGGTGGCCTCCGGCTCGGTCATCGGCTCGGGTCTCGGACGCAAAGGCACCACGGTGCGCTGGGGAACTGTCGGGCGCATCGCCACAGGCTGGCTCTTCACCCTCCCCGCGGCCGCGATCGTGGGCGCCTTGACCGCGTTCCTCATCGGCACCGGCACCGCTGGCGTGGTGATCGCCGCCGTTGTGGGCACCGCCGTCGTCGTCTACATGTTCATCTACTCGAGGAAGTCGCACGTGGGCCACCACAACGCCGTCGAAGTCGAGGAAGCCGGCACCGCCGTCCGCTTCCGCAAGAAGAACGCCAAAAAACATAGTCCGAGCAAAAGCACGAGTGAGGACATCCAGGCATGAAGTGGTTGGATCTGGTTCAGGTGGCCGGCGCGACCCTCGTCGCCGCCGTGGTCCTCGTGGTGCTGTATTCGCTCGGCGTCCGGCTCACTGCCGTCGCGGGCGACGCCCGGCAGAAGTCCCCGGCCATGGTCCGGACCCTGGCGTACGCGTGTTTCGCGGCCTGTGGAATTGCCGTGCTTTTCGGGATCTATCTGATCGTTCCGTACTTCACGAAGTAGCTGGGAACCCCGCTGCCTCATGGGTAGGGTGGTGCCATGGCGGACTTCCAGTACTACGTGGCATCCTCGCTTGACGGGTTCATCGCCACGAAAGAAGACGATCTCGGCTGGCTGCTCCAGTTCGAAGAGGCCGAGGGCGTCACCGAGAGCTACGAAGACTTCATGGCGGGCATCGGCTGCATCGTCATGGGTGGCCAGACCTATCGCTGGCTCATGGAGCACGAACCGGGCAAATGGCCCTATCCGGGTGTTCCATGCTGGATCTTCACCCACCGCGAGTATGCAGCGCCGCCCGGCGCGGACGTCACCTTCGTGCGCGGCGAGGTCGCGGAATTCGCACCGGACCTGATTGCCGACGCCGGTGACAAGAACGTGTGGCTGGTTGGCGGTGGGAACCTGGTGGCGCAGTTCGCCAAGGCAGGCCTGCTGGACGAGATGATTGTCACCCTCATCCCCGTCGCCTTGGGTACGGGCAAGCGCCTTTTGCCGGTCGAGAGCCCGACGGCGCCGCTCGAGTTGGTCTCGTCCCGCACCCTCGGTGCCGCAGCAGTCGAGATGCGCTACCGGTTCCCGGCCCGTGCCGGGTCAGCGGACCCTGTTCTCCCGGATCATGTTGGTGATCCGGGCCGTTGACAGTCGCCGGCCGTGTTCGTCGGTCATGACAATTTCATGGGTGGCGAGCGTACCGCCCAAGTGGATGGCCGTGCATGTGCCGGTGACCAGGCCGGCCGCTATGGAGCGATGATGGGTTGCGCCCACCTCGATTCCCACCACGTGGCGTCCGGCTCCTGCATGCAGGGCCGCCGCGAAGGAGCCCAAGGTTTCGGCGAGAACCACATGGGCTCCGCCGTGGAGGATGCCGGCAACCTGGGTGTTTCCCTCCACCGGCATGGTGGCCACGGTCCGTTCCGGCCCGAGCTCAAGGAACCTGATGCCCATCTTCGCCACGAGCGACCCCACCCCGTAACGGGAAAGCCAACCGTGCAACTCCGGCGGAACGCCGGCCGCATTGAGTTCGTCAGTGAACGGGCCCGGCGTGAAATTGTCCATCATGGCAACTAGGCTGGCACCTGTGAGCGAAACAACCAAACCGGACTCAGTTCCAACGTCAACGTCAACTGCCACCGCAACGGCACCAGACCCTTCGGCAACCATTGCGGGCACCGCGGCGGCTGGCCGCCCGAGGCTTCTGGTCCTCGATGGACACTCGATGGCGTTCCGGGCGTTCTATGCCCTGCCGGCTGAGAACTTCGCCACTTCCTCGGGCCAGCATACCAACGCCGTGCATGGCTTCACCTCGATGTTGATCAACCTGATCAAGGACCAGAAGCCCACCCACGTTGCAGTGGCCTTCGACGTCTCGGACGACACGACGTTCCGCAAGGCGGAGTACAGCGAATACAAGGGTGGCCGCAACGAAACGCCCCCGGAATTCCGCGGGCAGATCGATCTCATCGACCAGGTCATGGCGGCCTGGGGGATCAAGACCATCAAGATGCCCGGCTACGAGGCCGATGACATCCTCGCCACGCTCGCGGCACGGGGCGAGGCCGCAGGTTACGAAGTCCTCCTGGTTTCGGGGGACCGTGACGCTTTCCAGCTCATTACAGACAACGTGTTCGTCCTGTACCCGAAACAGGGGGTTTCCAACATTCCCCGCATGGACGCGGCAGCCATCGAAGAGAAGTACTTCGTTCCCCCCTCCCGCTACTCCGATCTCGCCGCGCTGGTAGGGGAGTCCGCCGACAACCTCGCCGGCGTTCCCGGCGTCGGCCCCAAGACCGCAGCCAAGTGGATCAACCTTTACGGCGGCCTGGAAGGGATCCTGGAGAACCTGGATTCCATCGGCGGCAAGGTCGGTGGAGCCCTCCGGGAAAACATCGACGCCGTCAAGCGCAATCGCCGCCTCAACCAGCTCCTGGGCGACCTTGAGCTCCCTGTGACGCTCGCCGAACTCGAGGAGCCGCGTCCTAATCGCCAAGAGGTCGAGACGCTCTTCGACACCCTCGAATTCAGGACCCTCCGCGCCCGGCTGTTCGCTCTCTACGGCGATGACACCGCCGGCGCGCCTGCCGAAACCATCGACGCGCCCGACTACGCGGTCCTGGAAGACGCAGCCGCCCTGGAGGCCTTCTTCGCGGGGGGTGCGGGGAGCCGTGCCGCGGTCGCCGTGCAGTTGGTTCCGGGACGGATTGGCGACGACGCCGCTGCCCTGGCCATCGTGCGGTCCAACGGGGCTGCCTACATCGAGCTGTCGTCCCTGGACGCGGCGGCCGATGCCGTCCTGGCCAAGTGGCTGCGTGATCCCGAAGAGGCCAAGGTCATGCACGAGTTCAAGGACGCCCTGAAGGCCTTGCACCATCGGGGACTTGGCCTGGAAGGCGTGGTGGACGACACCGCCATTTCGGGCTACCTGATCCAGCCGGACCGCCGCAGCTATGAGCTCGCCGAACTCGCCCAGCACCACTTGAGGATCACTGTCGCGGCTGCGGCGGCGCCAACAGGGCAGCTGGAACTCGAATTCGGCGATGGGCCGGACGGTGCCGCAGCCAGCGCGCTCGTCCAGCAGGCCGCCGTCGTGCACGCGCTGAGCAAGCACTTCGAAAGCGAGCTCGCGGAACGCAAGGCCGAGGCGCTCCTGACCACTCTGGAACTGCCGGTCGCACGGGTCCTGGCCCAGATGGAGCTCTCGGGCATCGCCATCTCCACGGAGCGGCTGAACGAGCAGCTCGCTGACCTCGCCAAGGTCATCGACAACGCCCAGGAGCAGGCATTTGCCGCAATCGGCCACGAGGTCAACCTCGGTTCGCCCAAGCAGCTCCAGACGGTCCTCTTCGAAGAACTCGGCTTGCCCAAAACCAAGAAGATCAAGTCCGGCTACACAACGGACGCCGCCTCGCTGAAGGCCCTCCTGGAGAAGACCGGCCACGAGTTCCTGGTTCAGCTCATGGCCCACCGCGAATCCTCCAAGCTGGCCCAAATGCTGGAGACTCTCAAGAAATCGGTGGCAGAGGACGGCCGCATCCACACCACGTACGCGCAGAACGTCGCGGCCACCGGACGCATTTCCTCCAACAACCCCAACCTGCAGAACATCCCGGTGCGCAGTGAGGAAGGCCGGCGCGTGCGCGGGATCTTCGTCGTCAGCGAGGGCTACGAATGCCTGCTGTCGGCCGACTACTCGCAGATCGAAATGCGCATCATGGCCCACCTGTCCGGGGACGAAGGACTCATCGAGGCGTACAAGGAGGGTGAGGACCTGCACCGCTACGTCGGCTCGCACATCTTCAACGTGGCACCGGAAGACGTCACGAGTGCCATGCGGTCCAAGGTCAAAGCCATGTCCTATGGATTGGCGTATGGCTTGACCTCGTTCGGCCTGTCCAAGCAGCTGGAAATCTCGGTCGACGAAGCCAGGACCCTCATGAAGGACTACTTCGACCGCTTCGGCGCCGTGCGCGACTATCTGCGCGGCGTGGTGGAGCAGGCCCGGATCGATGGTTACACCGCCACGATCGAGGGCCGCCGTCGCTATCTTCCGGACCTGACCAGCACGGACCGCCAGCACCGTGAGATCGCCGAACGCATTGCACTGAACTCGCCGATCCAGGGTTCGGCGGCGGACCTCATGAAGCGGGCCATGCTCGGCGTTTCGGCCGAGCTGACCAGCCAGGGACTCAAGTCCCGGATGCTGCTTCAGGTCCATGACGAACTCGTGCTCGAGGTGGCGCACGGCGAACGCGAAGCCGTCGAAAAACTCGTCACTGAACAAATGGGGACGGCGGCCCGGCTCACGGTGCCACTGGACGTGCAGGTAGGCGTCGGCTCCAGCTGGTACGACGCCGGGCACTAGCAGGCGCACCGGCCTGGTTGCAGGCTTCAACGGGGCACGCCGCCGGGATGGTGGCGTGCCCCCATGCTGTCTGGCTAGGCTCGGGACGTGGCTGATCCCAGGGAAACCAACGAAAAATACAACGTCAAGCGCTTTCGTTCCGTCGGAAAGGACAACCCGGACTACGGACAAGCACGTGAGTGGCTCCGCGCCGTCGGCTTCGGATTCCACGACGAGCAGCGAAGCGATGAGCTCATCGACAAGATCCTCGCGATGTACCAAGCGGACAACCGCGAGCTGACCGGCGTCTACGTCAACGAAGAACCACCCTTGCACGCGCTCAACCCGGGGTTTCCGGTGGCTACCTTTGGAACGCTGGAAAACAAACTGAATGTCGGCTTCGGCCAGGAACTGCGGACCCGCCAGATCACCGCCGTCACCGTCCGCGGGACGCACCGGCGCCATGGCATCCTACGGGGAATGATGACCGCGGATCTCGCCGATGCCAAGGACGATGGCTTCGCCATGGCCGCCCTGACCGCATCCGAGGCGTCCATCTACGGCCGCTTCGGCTTCGGCGTCGCAACCTTCGAGCGCAGCATCAAGGTGGACACCGGTCCGAAATTCCGCATCCGGCACGAGCCCGTTGGCCGGGTGGAGATCGCGGATCCCAAGGTCCTCCTCGAACTCGCGCCCGAGGTTTTCGGACAGGTTCACCACCGTACGCCGGGGTCCATCGTGAGGCAGGACTCCTACCGCCATCACGTGTCCGGGGCCATGAAGCGCGACGGCAGCGAGGACAGAGCCATCAAATGTGCGCTCCACTACGCACCGGACGCCACAGTTGACGGCTACGTCTCCTACAAGTTCGCCGGTTGGGATACGAAGCCATACACGGTGGAAATCGTGGACCTCGTCGCCGCGTCGGACTCCGCCTACCTGGAATTGTGGCAGTTCCTGGGCAGCCTGGACCTCGTCGACCAGGTCTCCTGGCCTGACGCGCCCGTTGAAGACCCTCTCGCGTGGGCGCTCGTGGACGGGCGCTGCGTCACGTCATCCGACTACCGCGACATGTTGTGGCTGCGCGTCCTGGACGTCCCGGAAGCCCTGTCGGCACGGCGCTACGGGGCCGACGGGCGGTTGGTGCTGCAAGTCAGGGACGCGCTGGGTTTTGCCGACGGTACGTGGGAATTGACGTCCGACGGCGGCGTCGTAACCGTCAGGGAGGCGGGTGGCGGGAGCCAGGACATGAGCCCGGACCTGAGCATGGATGTCACGGATTTGGGGTCGGTCTTTCTGGGCGCCGTCAGTCCTGTAATCTTGGCTTCGGCAGGCCGGATCCGCGAGCACACGCCCGGAGCAGCATTGGCTGCCCAGCACATGTTCGCCGTCGAACGTCCGGCCCATTGCCTCACACACTTCTAGGCACATCTCCGTACGCAGAACCAACCAACAGAAGAGGATTCCATGGGGGAATTCCAGCCGGGGGGACACTCCTCCGGCCCATCAGGGCTGCCGGGCCGGCGGTCGTTGCTGGCGGCTGCCGCCGGACTCGCAGTAACCGGCCTGGCGGCTTGCGCCCAACAACCGGCAGCTGCACCCGCATCCCGCCCCGCGTCGGGTTCAGCGCCGGTCGTGGAGGATATAGGCCAGCATCCGGTCGTGCCCGAAACGCGGCCCGCGCTGCCGTCGAGATCCCAGGTTGTGGCCGAATACTCCAGGCGCAAGCCCGTCCAATGGGGGCTCGACGTCGTCGGCGTGGTGTCGAAGACAACGTCCCCTCATGCGGTCCTGACGTTTGATGCTTGCGGTGGTCCGAACGGTTCGGAATGCGATCACCGCCTTCTCCAGACCCTGCGCAAGTTCAACGTTCCCGCCACGCTGTTTGTCAACGGTCGCTGGATCAAGGCGAACCCCGGGCTGGCGGCTGATCTCGCGGCCGATCCCTTGTTCGAGCTCGGCAACCACGGCTTCCGGCACCAGCCCCTTTCGGTCAGCGGGCGCTCGGCATACGGCATCACCGGCACGTCCAACGCCGGCGAGGTTTATGACGAAATCATGGGCAACCAGGAAGTCATGGAGCGGCTCTGCGGCAAGGCTCCCCGCTTCTTCAGGGCGGGAACCGCCTACTATGACGACGTCGCGGCAGCGATCACCAATTCCCTCGGACTGGTTCCGGTGAGCTTCACGGTGAATGGCGACGGCGGCGCGACCTTCCCGGCCCCGACGGTCGCGGGCGAGGTGGGAAAAATCGCCGCAGGCCGGGGCGCCGGCCACATTGTGATCTCGCATTTCAACCAGCCCACGAGCGGCACCGCTGAGGGATATGCACGAGCCCTCCCAAGCCTGATGGACCGTGGCGTGACGTTCGCGCGGCTTGGTGACACGCTGCCGCTTTGACCCTCCTTGAGGCGAACGACTAGAATGAACGGGCGCATACTACTTGCGCGCAAATTTACAATCCACAATTCAGGATGACCCGGCGTTTTGCCGTGTCCTGCGGACCGGCGACGGAAAGCGGGCGGTTTGCCTGACCGATACTCTATCCACAACGGAGCCCCTACTACATGACCATCACCTCCACCGAGAAGCCCGGTACCCCCGTAGTCGCGATCAACGACATCGGTACCGCTGAGGACTTCCTCGCAGCTGTCGACGCCACCATCAAGTACTTCAACGACGGAGACCTCGTCGAAGGTATCGTCGTCAAGGTTGACCGCGACGAAGTTCTGCTCGACATCGGTTACAAGACCGAAGGTGTCATCCCTTCCCGTGAGCTTTCCATCAAGCACGATGTCGACCCCGGGGACGTCGTCTCCGTTGGCGATCAGGTCGAAGCCCTGGTGCTCACCAAGGAAGACAAAGAAGGCCGACTGATTCTCTCCAAGAAGCGTGCTCAGTACGAGCGTGCCTGGGGCGACATCGAAAAGGTCAAGGAAGAAGACGGTGTCGTCACCGGTACCGTCATCGAGGTTGTCAAGGGTGGTCTTATCCTCGACATCGGCCTGCGCGGCTTCCTGCCCGCATCCCTCGTCGAGATGCGCCGCGTCCGCGACCTTGCTCCGTACATCGGTCAGCAGATCGAAGCCAAGATCATCGAGCTGGACAAGAACCGCAACAACGTTGTTCTTTCCCGCCGTGCGTGGCTCGAGCAGACCCAGTCCGAGGTTCGCTCCACGTTCCTCAACAAGCTGGAAAAGGGCCAGGTTCGTCCCGGCGTCGTTTCCTCCATCGTCAACTTCGGTGCATTCGTGGACCTTGGCGGCGTAGACGGTCTGGTTCACGTTTCCGAGCTGTCCTGGAAGCACATCGACCACCCGTCCGAGGTTGTCGAGGTCGGCCAGGAAGTCACCGTCGAGGTCCTCGAAGTGGATCTGGACCGCGAGCGCGTGTCCCTGTCCCTCAAGGCTACGCAGGAAGACCCGTGGCAGACCTTCGCCCGCACCCACGCCCTTGGCCAGGTTGTTCCGGGTAAGGTCACCAAGCTGGTTCCGTTCGGTGCGTTCGTTCGCGTCGAAGACGGCATCGAAGGCCTCGTCCACATCTCCGAGCTGGCTGTCCGCCACGTTGAGCTTGCTGAGCAGGTCGTCTCTGTTGGCGACGAGCTCTTCGTCAAGGTCATCGACATCGACCTCGAGCGCCGCCGCATCTCCCTCTCCCTCAAGCAGGCTAACGAGGGCGTTGACGCTGACAGCACCGAGTTCGACCCGGCTCTGTACGGCATGGCCGCTGAGTACGACGAAGAGGGCAACTACAAGTACCCCGAGGGCTTCGACCCCGAGTCGAACGAATGGCTCGAGGGCTACGAGACGCAGCGCGCCGCTTGGGAGCAGCAGTACGCTGACGCCCAGGCACGTTGGGAAGCTCACAAGAAGCAGGTTTCCCAGCACGCTGCTGACGACGCCGCTGCTGCCGCTTCCGGCGAGAGCGACTCCGGTACCACCAGCTACTCTTCCGAGCCGGCTGTCGCCGAGTCCAACGCGGGCACCCTGGCATCCGACGAGGCCCTCGCAGCTCTGCGCGAGAAGCTGACCGGCAACTAATTGCCCCCGGCCCGGATTTCCGGGCCGGATCAAAGCGGCTCCTGCGATTCATTCACGAATCGCAGGAGCCGCTTTTGTTTAACCCTGTCCTACTCCTGCCCGGGTTGCTCTTGCCCGGGTCCCCACGGGACATGCCCATCGTTCGCAGCAAGGACTGGGCATATACCCACTATGTCCAGTGGTGGTGGTCGGGGGAGAGCATGTCCCTGCGTGGAAGCCCAGCCGTGTCCCGGGTCCCCACGGGACATGCCCCTCGTTCGCAGCAAGGACTGGGCATATACCCACTATGTCCAGTGGTAGTGACAAGGGGTGGGCATGTCCCTGTGTGGAAGCTCAGCCCTGGACGTCGACCCATTCCGTTCCACGCAACTGGAGTCCCGAGGCGCCTGCGGTCATGGATGCAAGCCGCTCACCGGCGTCGGCGATTGCGTTTGCATCATCGGGCAGGGCCACGCGCAGGATCGTCTCTGAGGGCCCGTAGCTTGTTTCGGCCATGACGTAGCCCGCGGAGCGCAGATCGTTTTCCAGCTTTCCGGCCGCGTGGTGGGGCACCGGGATGTCGCACATCCGCAGGCGACGCCGCTGAACCAGGGGAGCGGAGTCCAAAGCGGCCGAGACTGACTCGGAGTAGGCACGGACCAGTCCGCCGGCGCCCAGGAGGATCCCGCCGAAATAGCGGACGACGACGGCGCTCACGTCGCTGAGGTCAGTCACCCCGGGCAGTGTCTCGCGTTTGATGAGCGCCTCGAGCATGGGGATGCCGGCAGTTCCGGAGGGCTCGCCGTCGTCGTTGGAACGCTGGATGGCGCGATCAGGGCCCAGGACGAATGCCGAGCAATGGTGCCGGGCGTCATGGAATTCCTTGCGCAGTCCGGACGCCAACGCGCGGGCGGCATCCTCGTCGGAGGCGCGGCGCAGCACGGTGATGAAGCGCGAACGCTTGATCTCGAGTTCATGGCGGAAACCGTCACCGGGGGCCAACGTTGTGTACGAGGTCGCCCGGCTTTCTTCCTGTTCTGCCACCGACCCAGTCTAGTGTGGAGGGGTGCTGAAGATTGGACTTACCGGCGGGATCGCCTCCGGCAAATCACTCGTGTCCGCCCGGCTGAGGGAGTTGGGCGCCGTCTTGATCGACGCCGACGCTCTGGCACGCGAAGTCGTGGAGCCGGGCACGCCGGGCTTGGCGGGCGTCGTGGCCGAGTTTGGTGAAGACATCGTCGACGCCGGGGGTCGCCTTGACCGTGCACGCCTCGGCGCGATTGTCTTCGCTGAGCCCGATCGCCGGGAAGCACTCAACGCGATCATCCATCCGCGCGTGAGGGAGCGGGCTGCCGGGATGCTCGCGACCGCGAAACCCGGAGACATCGTCGTCCAGGATATTCCGTTGCTGGTCGAAACCGCGCAGGGGAGCAGTTTCCACCTGGTGCTGGTGGTCGACGCCCCGGACGGGGAACGGATCCGGCGCATGACGGAGAACCGCGGCATGACAGCCGAGGACGCGGTCTCCCGCATGGCCGCTCAAGCCAGCAGGGATGAACGGTTGGCGGCGGCCGACATCGTGTTGGACAACTCGGGAAGCGTGCAGGACATCACCGCACTCGTGGACGCCTTGTGGGAAGAGCGATTGGTCCCGTTCGCACGCAATCTTGCGGCCGACCGGCCGGCGCCACGAACCAGCGGCCCCGTATTGTCACCGCCAAACCCCGACTGGCCGGTCCAGGCTGAACGTCTGCTTGCCCGGATCCGGCGGGTATCTCCTGAGGTCCTGGGTGCAGACCATATCGGTTCGACGTCGGTTCCCGGCCTTCCTGCAAAGGACGTCATCGACCTGCAAGTGAATGTGTCCTCGCTGGACGCCGCCGACCGGATAGCCCGGGCCCTGGGCGAGGCCGGCTTCCCGTTGCGGGAGGCCTCAGCCCGCGACACCCCCAAGCCGCCTGACCTGGATCCATTGGCATGGCAAAAACGCTTCCACTGCAACGCCGACCCCGGACGGCCCGCCAATGTCCACGTCCGGGTCCTTGGAAGTCCGGGGTGGCGTTATGCCTTGTTGTTCCGCGATTGGCTCCGCGCCAACCCCGACGCCCTGCGCATGTATGCGGACCTGAAGCACGAGCTCGCCGCGCTCCACGCCGGAGACCGCAGGACCCTGGCGTACGCGGAAGCCAAGGAGCCGTGGTTCACCGAGGTCGCCTGGCCGCTCATGGACTCCTGGGCCGGAAGCAGCGGCTGGCACCCGCCGTCGTACTCCGCGGCGCAAGCCTAGAAAACGCGGACAGTAACTGTCCGCGGGCGGGGGTACATTGGATTCATGAGTCTTGCCCAGGAGATCAACCGCGTCGTCGCGCCCTTTGAGGTCATCAGCGAATTCAAGCCGGCAGGTGACCAGCCGGCCGCCATTGCGGAGCTGACTGAACGGATCAACAACGGCGAAAAAGACGTCGTGCTGCTCGGCGCCACCGGTACGGGCAAGAGCGCCACCACTGCCTGGTTGATCGAGCAGGTCCAGCGGCCCACCCTGGTGATGGTCCAGAACAAGACCCTTGCCGCGCAGCTCGCCAACGAGTTCCGGGAACTGCTGCCCAACAACGCGGTGGAGTACTTCGTTTCGTATTACGACTACTACCAGCCCGAAGCCTACGTTCCGCAGACGGATACGTTCATTGAGAAGGACTCCTCCGTGAACGAGGAAGTCGAGCGGTTGCGGCACTCGGCTACCAACGCGCTGCTGACCCGCCGGGATGTCATCGTGGTGGCTACCGTTTCCTGCATCTATGGCCTCGGCACCCCGGAGGAATACATCGCCGGAATGGTCACGCTCACCAAAGGCGCCGAAATGAACCGGGACGATCTCCTGCGCAAGTTTGTCGGCATGCAGTACACCCGCAACGACATGGACTTCCACCGCGGCACCTTCCGCGTCCGCGGAGACACCGTGGAAATCATCCCCATGTACGAAGAGCTGGCCCTGCGCATCGAGTTCTTCGGCGACGAGATCGAGAACATCTACACGCTGCATCCGGTCACGGGCGATGTCATCCGCGAGGAAACCGAGATGTACATCTTCCCGGCCTCGCATTATGTCGCCGGTCCGGAACGCATGTCCCGCGCCATCACCGCCATCGAGGGGGAACTCGCCGAGCGGCTCAAGGTCCTCGAAGGCCAGAACAAGCTGGTGGAAGCCCAGAGGCTGCGCATGCGCACCACGTACGACCTCGAGATGATGCAGCAAATGGGATTCTGCAACGGCATCGAGAACTACTCGCGGCACATCGATGGCCGCGGCTCCGGCACGGCCCCGCACTGCCTCATCGACTACTTCCCGGACGACTTCCTGCTGGTCATCGACGAATCCCACGTCACCGTTCCACAGATCGGCGCCATGTACGAAGGCGATATGTCGCGCAAGCGCACCCTCGTGGACCACGGCTTCCGGCTGCCTTCCGCGATGGACAACAGGCCGCTCAAATGGGATGAGTTCCTGGAGCGGGTGGGCCAGACCGTCTACCTTTCCGCGACCCCCGGAAAATATGAGCTCGGCAAGGCCGACGGGACCGTCCAGCAGATCATCCGCCCCACCGGGCTGATCGATCCCGAAGTCATCGTGAAGCCCACCAAGGGCCAGATCGACGATCTCCTCGGGGAAATCCGGACCCGGGTGGAGCGCGACGAACGCGTGCTGGTCACCACGCTGACCAAGCGCATGGCCGAGGACCTCACCGACTACCTGCTGGGCCATGGGGTCAAGGTCCAATACCTGCACTCCGACGTCGACACCCTCCGGCGCGTGGAACTGCTCCGGGAACTCCGCATGGGCAGCTTCGACGTCCTGGTGGGCATCAACCTGCTCCGCGAGGGCCTCGACCTGCCCGAAGTGTCACTTGTCAGCATCCTCGACGCCGACAAGGAAGGCTTCCTCCGTTCTGCCACGTCCCTCATCCAGACCATCGGGCGCGCGGCCCGAAACGTCTCGGGCCAGGTCCACATGTACGCCGACCGGATCACCGACTCCATGGCCAAGGCCATCGAGGAAACCAACCGCCGCCGGGAAATCCAGGTCAAGTACAACACGGACAATGGTGTGGATCCGCAACCGTTGCGCAAGAAGATCGCAGACATCACCGATCAACTTGCCCGCGAAGACGCCGACACCCGCGAGTTGCTGGCCGCAGCCGGAAAGGGCGGCCGGACCGGCAAGGGCAAGGGCGCTTCGAAGGTCCGTCAAGACGGCCTGGCCGCGGCGCCGGCCGAAGACCTCGTGGGTCTGATCGAACAACTGACCGAGCAGATGCATGCGGCCGCCGCCGAACTCCAGTTTGAGATCGCAGCGAGGATCCGTGACGAGGTGGGAGACCTCAAGCGCGAACTACGCCAGATGCAGTCCGCCGGGCATGCCTAGGGTAAAGTTGGGCCTACGTAGGGGAGTATCCCAAGCGCTAAGTCCGTCAACACGCAAGGCACAGACGCCTCGCCGGGCCTAGCGGATCGCCGTTTGAGCGTTGATTGCCTATTGAGCATGGACACGCAGGCAGGTCGGAGAGACTTACGCCGTTTTGGCGTACCTGCGAAAGGCATTCTTGATGCAACTCCCCGCCTGGTTTGAGATCGGCTCCTTCGTCGTTCTCGGAATCATCCTCCTTGTCGACCTTCTTTTGGTGATCAAACGTCCGCATGAACCCTCCATGAAGGAAGCAGGCCTCTGGGTCGCCTTCTACGTCACCCTCGCTTTGGTGTTCGCCGGGGCGATGTTCGCGTTTGCCGGCCCGGAGCATGGCAGCCAGTTCATCGCCGGTTGGGTGACCGAATACAGCTTGAGTATCGACAATCTCTTTGTCTTCATCATCATCATGGCGCGGTTCTCGGTGCCCCGTAAGTATCAGCAGGAAGTGCTCATGGTGGGCATCATCATTGCCCTGGTCCTGCGCGGTATCTTCATTGCCCTTGGCGCCGTGGTGATTGAGCAGTTCAGCTGGGTCTTCTACATCTTCGGCGCGTTCCTGCTGTGGACCGCATGGAAGCAGGCCACGGACAACGGCGAAGACGAGGAAGACGCCGCCGAAAGTCCGCTGATTGCCCGCATCCGCAAAGTTGTCCCGATGTCGGAGAAGTTCGACGGCGGCAAGCTGAGGACCACGGTCGACGGCAAGAAGCTGTTCACTCCCATGCTGATCGTCTTCGTGACCATCGGCATGACGGACCTCCTGTTCGCCGTGGATTCCATTCCGGCCATTTTCGGACTGACACAGAGCGCCTTCATCGTCTTCACCGCGAACATCTTCGCCCTGATGGGCCTTCGCCAGCTGTACTTCCTGCTGGGCGGACTCATGACCCGCTTGATCTACCTCAAGCACGCCTTGTCGGTCATCCTCGCGTTCATCGGCGTCAAGCTGGTCCTGCACGCCATGCACGTCAATGAACTGCCGTTCATCAACGGCGGCCACCATATTGACTGGGCGCCGGAGATCCCGACCTATGTGTCCCTGGCGGTCATCATCGGCACCATCGTGGTGGCGGTTGTCGCGAGCCTGCTGACCCCGGCGGCTGCGAAATCCAAACTGGATGCCCGGCTCGAGGAGGACTCCCGCAAGAGCATGAACAAGGTCAGCGGCCACTAACAACCGCCGAGCCATTGACACAGCAGAACTGAGCCCCGGTCAGCGCTTTGGCCTGGGCTCAGTTCTGGCCGCGGGCCATTCCCAGGAGCCGGTTGAAGATTCCTTCCCCGTCTTCGCCGATGCCGTCGTGGTGAAAGTCTCCGGTGGTCCAGGCACGCAGTCCGCGTACCGCCGCGGCGGTTTCCATGGACAGCTGGAAGTCGACATAGATGTCGTCGCGGTACACGGCAGCCGCGACCGGCACGGTGTTCGCTTTCAACCGGGACACATCGTAGAGCGGTTTCCAGTCTTGTTTGGCGGCCAACAGCGCGGCTACTTCCTGAAGGGGCACAAGCGCCGGATCCTGCTCGAAGTACCAGGGGTAGACCATTTCGCCGGTCAGGAGCGGCTCTGCGGCGTCGGGACGGAATTCCGGGAATTCCGAGCCCACCCGCCACGCCGCCCAGTCGGTGGCCTGGCCCTGGCCGTAGATGGACTCGTGCAACACCGCGTACAGCGGATTCGATGCGCGGGAGACCAGCCCGTGGACCTGTTCGAGGAAGGCGTCGGAGAGCCGTTCTCCGTCGGGCGTGGGCACGAACGCATCCTCCAGGAGGGTGTGCAGGGCATCCACCCGGGCGTTTCCGCCCAGGAACGATCCCACCATTTGGAAGCGCTCCGGAGTGAGTGGTTCCCCGCTGGGCAGCCGCTCCTCCGTGGACTCCAGATGCCGCGCAATCCGGGTGACCAGGCCGCGGTCCTCGGGGTACCACGCGAAGTATTCCGCGTTACGTTCCGCAACCCGTTGGAAGGTTGCCCGGTAGACCCGCTCGGCCGGGCCTTCCAACGGCGCCAGCCCGCCCGTGATGAGCACTTCGCTCAAGCCTTCCGGCGCGAAGGACAAGTAGGTCAGCGCGCAGAAACCGCCGAAGCTCTGGCCAAGGACGGTCCACGGCTCCGAGCCCAGCGCCTTCCGGATGAGTTCGGCGTCGGCGACGATCGAGTCCGCCCGGAAATGCGCGAGGTAGCCAGCCTGCGCTGCCGCGTCGCCCCGGAGCGGCAAGGTGTTGCGGTCCGCCGGCGTGGACAGGCCCGTGCCGCGTTGGTCCAGCATCAGGATGCGGAAACTCCTTGCGGCAGCCTTCATCCAGCCGGACAGGGAGGTGGTCCGGGTGCCGCGTCCGCCGGGGCCGCCTTGGAGGTAGAGCAACCACGGCAGCCGGTCCGCGTCCTCTTCCGAGTGCTCGGCAGAGACGATCTCCCGCGCGAAGACGGTGATCGTTTTCGCGTTGCCTGGAGCTTCTTCACCTCCGGACGCCCAATGGTCGAGCGGGACGGTGAAGAAATGCTCGGTGGTGCGGACACCCCGGAATTCGTGCCTTGCCCGGATGGTGTGCGCCGCTTGCCCAACCATGGGCTCAGCGAGACCCCCGACCGTGCGCTCAGCCACGGGCCATGACCTTGTCATCGCTGCCGAAGGCGCCCAGGGCGTCGCCGCTCAGGCGGAACGTGGACCAGCCGTCCATCGGAACGGCACCGAGGTTGCGGTAGAAGTTGATGGACGGTTCGTTCCAGTCCAGGACGCTCCATTCGACCCGCGCATAGCCGCGTTCGACGGCGGTCGCGGCCAGGTGCCGCAGGAGCGCCTTCCCGTGGCCCTCGCCTCGCGCAGCGGGAGTGACGTAGAGGTCCTCGAGGTAGATGCCGTGGACGCCTTCCCACGTGGAGTAGTTCAGGAACCACAAGGCAAAGCCCTGGACATCCCCGGCCGCGTTTTCCGCCATGTGTGCGTACACCCGCGGATTTTCGCCGAACAAAGCCTCGGTGAGCATTTCCGGCGTGTTCTTCACGGCGTCGGGCTCTTTTTCGTAGACCGCAAGCTCGTGGATCATCTGCAGGATCGCGGGAACATCGGATAATGTGGCTGGGCGGATAACACTCATGATTCGAGCTTACTAGGCGCCTAGAGACGGTTGACCGCGGTCACCCTGACCACGGCCGTGCCGCTCTCGTCGGAGGCTGCCAGGTCCACTTCGGCGGACACGCCCCAGTCATGGTTGCGGGCCGGGTCATCGAAAATCTGCCGTACGCGCCAGACGCCGGGTTCCTCGGTGATCATGAGGAGTCCCGGGCCCCGGGCATCGGGGCCGGTTCCGATGTCGTCGTGTTCGTCGAAGTAGTCGTCCAAAGCGTCTTCCCAGCGTTCCGCATCCCAGCCGCTGCCGGCGTCGAGCTCGCCCAGGGCGGCCGCATCCTCGTCCGCGAACAACTCAACGCGCCGGAACATTTCGTTGCGGACCATGACCCTGAAGGCGCGGATGTTGGACGTGAGCGACGGCGGCGCGGGAGGCGGAGCGTCGTGCGGCGTCGGGGCCACCCCGGAGGTAAGCTCTTCCCACTCGTCGAGCAGGCTCGAGTCGACCTGGCGGACCAGTTCACCCAGCCAGGCGATGAGGTCCTCGAGGTCTTCGCGAAGGGAGTCCTGGGGGACGGTCTGGCGCAGGGCCTTGAACCCATCGGCCAGATACCGCAGCACGATCCCTTCGGAGCGGGCGAGCCCATAGAACTGCACGAACTCACCGAAATTCATGGCGCGCTCATACATGTCGCGGACCACCGACTTCGGAGCAAGCTCGAAGTCGCCCACCCAGGGTGCAGCCTTCCGGTACACCTCAAACGCTTCGCCGAGGATCTCCGCCAACGGCTGGGGGTAGGTGACCTCTTCGAGCATCGCCATTCGCTGGTCGTAATCGATGCCATCGGCCTTCATCGCGGCGACGGCCTCGCCGCGTGCCTTCTTCTGCTGCGCAGACAGGATCTGCCGTGGCTTCTCGAGGGTTGACTCGATCACGGACACCACGTCCAAGGCGTACGACGGCGACTCCGGATCCAGGAGTTCGAGCGCGGCAAGCGCGAACGGTGAAAGAGGCTGGTTCAGCGCGAAGTTGGCTTGCAGGTGAACGGTCAACCGCACGGAGCGGCCTTCTTTCTCCTGCTCGGCCTCGGGAATGCGTTCGACCACGCCGGCTGCCAGCAGCTCGCGGTAGATGCCCAAGGCCTTCTTCATGAGCTGCAGCTGGGCGGGGCGCGCCTCGTGGTTTTCGGTCAGGAGACGACGGGCAGCGGCGAACGGGTCGCCAGGGCGCTCCATCAAGTTGAGCAGCATGGCATGGGTCACGGTGAAACTCGAGGTCAACGGGTCCGGCACGGACTCCACCAAACGGGTGAAGGTGGGCTGCCCCCAGGACACGAAGCCTTCCGGCGGCTTCTTCCGCACGACCTGCCTCAGCTTCTTCTGGTCGTCGCCGAACTTGGCGGTGGCCTTTGCCATCGCCTTCGCGTTTTCCACGACGTGTTCGGGAGCCTGCACCACGACCGTTCCGGCAGTGTCATAGCCCGCACGGCCGGCGCGGCCCGCGATCTGGTGGAACTCCCGGGAGTTCAGCAGGCGGGTGCGGACGCCGTCGTACTTGCTGAGCGCCGTCAGGAGGACAGTGCGGATGGGAACGTTGATCCCGACGCCGAGCGTGTCGGTGCCGCAAATGACCTTCAGGAGTCCTGCCTGTGCCAATTGCTCCACGAGGCGGCGGTACTTCGGCAGCATGCCCGCGTGGTGGACGCCGATGCCATGGCGGACCAGCCGGTTCAGGGTCTTGCCGAAGCCGGCGGCGAACCGGAAACCGGCGATCAGCTCGGCAATCTTGTCCTTCTCCTCGCGGGTGCACATGTTGACGCTCATGAGGTTCTGGGCACGCTCGATGGCCTCGACCTGGCTGAAATGCACCACGTACACGGGAACCTGCTTGGTGCTCAGCAGCTCCTCCAGGGTTTCGTGGACCGGCGTTTCCTGGAAGTAGTAATGCAGCGGGATGGGCCGTTCGGCCGAACTCACGGTGGTAGTGGACCGCCCGGTGAGTTCGCTCAGGCCGGCTTCGAAGCGGCTGACGTCTCCCAGGGTGGCCGACATCAGCAGGAACTGGGCCTGGGGGAGCTCAAGGAGCGGCACTTGCCACGCCCAACCGCGCTGGGGATCGGAATAGAAGTGGAATTCGTCCATGATGACCGTGCCGAGCTCGGCCTCCTTGCCTTCGCGCAAGGCGATGTTGGCGAGGATTTCTGCGGTGCAGCAGATGATCGGGGCGTCCTGGTTGACTCCCGAATCACCGGTGATCATGCCCACGTTCTCCGCTCCGAAAATGTCGCAGAGGGCGAAGAACTTCTCGGAGACCAGGGCCTTGATGGGGGCCGTGTAGTAGCTGCGCAAGCCGCGGGACATCGCCTCGAAGTGCGCGGCGATCGCCACGAGGGACTTTCCAGAGCCGGTGGGGGTCGCCAGGATGACGTTGGAACCGGACGCTAGTTCCATGATGGCTTCGTCCTGGGCAGGGTACAGCTGGAGCCCGCGGCTCTCCGTCCATTCGACGAAGCGTGTGTAGATTTCGTCCGGGTCAACGCGTGCGCCGTCGGTGAGCTGCTCAAGAAGTTTCATTGCCTTCCAGCTTAGTGTGGGTGGAGCAGACGACGGAGACCGACGATGGAGCATGCAGTGAAGTGGGATCCAGCCAAGTACGTCGAGTTCGGCAATCACCGTGACCGGCCGTTCTTTGACCTGGCCTCGAGGATCCTGGCGGAGGATCCGCGGCACGTCGTGGACCTGGGCTGCGGCCCGGGGAACCTGACGGCGACGCTCGCGACGCGGTGGCCCCGCGCCGCCGTCGTCGGGCTGGACTCCTCAGCGGACATGCTGGCCAAAGCCCACGCCCTCGCTGCCGCGCACCCTGCTCTTTCGTTCGTGCACGCCGACATCGCCGGGTGGACGCCGGAAGCGGACACCGACGTCGTCGTCAGCAACGCGGCGTTGCAATGGGTGCCGGGCCACTTGACGATGCTCGCCGCGTGGCTTGAAGCGCTGAAACCGGGAGCCTGGTTTGCGCTCCAGGTCCCCGGAAACTTCGGTGCGCCGTCCCACGTGCTCATGCGCGAACTGGCCGCCTCGCCCGAATGGTCCGGGAAGCTGTCCGGCGTGCTTCGCCACGACGACGCCGTCGGGGAACCGGCCGACTACCTGCGGATCATGCTCGACGCCGGATGCGCAGCCGACGCTTGGGAAACGACCTACCAGCAACTTCTGCCGGGAGCCGATCCGGTCCTGGAGTGGGTGCGGGGAACCGGCCTGCGTCCGGTGCTCGCAGCCCTCCCCGAAGCCGAAGCGCGCGCTTTCGAAAACCACTACGCGGCGGCCCTCCGCGAGGCCTATCCACGGGGGCGGCACGGCACGCTGTTTGCGTTCCGCAGGATTTTTGCGGTGGCACAAAAACAGGGCTGAGCCGGCCCAGGTCCAAAGGACTCCGGAAACGCCCTGATGACAAGGATTCGCACTGTGATCTGAACTACAATGGCAACGCGATCCAGGGGCGGCATCGTGTGAAATCCGCGGCTCCGGAGGCCAACGATTGGAGGCAATGTGCTGGCATCCTTGCTGTTGCAGCGCCTGGCTCCCTACAAGAGCCACGTCTTGGCCATCGTTCTCCTGCAGCTTGTCCAGACCGGCGCCACACTCCTCCTGCCCACCTTCAATGCCAAGATCGTCGACGACGGCCTCGTCGCCGGGAACAGCGGGGTGATCCTGCGCCTCGGCGGGTGGATGCTGGTCCTCACGGTCATCCAGGTGCTCGCCGCCGTGCTGGCCGGCTACCTTGGAGCCATTGTCGCCATGAAGGTCGGCCGCGGACTGCGGCAGGAACTGTTCGACAAAATACATTCCCTGCCGGACCAGGACGTGGCGGCGTTCGGACCGGCCAGCCTTGTGGTCAGGACCACCAACGACGTCCTGCAACTGCAGAACATCACGGTGCTCGTTTTGAGCATGCTGGTGGCAGCTCCCGTCATGGGTATCGGCGGCGTGATCCTCGCCGTCGAACAGGACGTGGCCCTGTCCTGGATCGTTTTCGCGATTGTTCCCGTGCTGCTGCTCATCATGCTGTTGATAGTGCGCAAGCTCGTCCCGCTGTACCGCGAGGGCCAAAACCTGGTGGACCGGATAAACGGCGTGCTCCGCGAACAGATCCTGGGGACCGCGGTCATCCGGGCATTCGTCCGCCAGCCCTTTGAGATGAAACGGTTCGAGGCCGCCAACGACGCCTTGACAAAGAACAATCTCCGTTCTGCCCGGATCGTCGCGGCCATGCTTCCGCTCGTCATGATCGTGGTCAACCTCTCCTCCGCGGGCGTGGTCTGGCTCGGCGGCCACCGCATCATCGCCGGAGACATGCAGCTGGGTGCACTCACGGCGTTCATCGCCTACATCATGCAGATCCTCCTTGCGATCATGATGGCAATGTACGTGTTGAGCACGGCGCCCCGCGCGGCTGTCAGCGCCGAGCGCGTCACCGAGGTGCTCAACACGGATTCCGAAACGGTCTTGCCGGGCAACGGTGCCGGCGGGTTGGTCCGCCCCGCGAGGCCCGAAGGCTTGCGCTTCGAGAATGTCGTTTTCGCCTACCCTGGAGCCGAAACGCCCGTACTCGACAGCATCACCTTCCATGCGGCTCCGGGGACCACGACGGCGGTCATCGGCTCCACGGGAAGCGGCAAGTCGACCATCGTCAGCCTGGTGCCGAGGCTGCTCGAGGTGAGCAGCGGAAGCATTTCGCTCGATGGCCGGGACATTGCCGGGGTTCCCCTCGGGGCCTTGCGCGAGCAGCTCGGCGTCGTGCCCCAGGAGAGCTGGTTGTTTCGCGGAACCATCGCCGAGAACCTGCGGATTTCGCTGCCCTCGGCCACGGATTCCCAGTTGTGGCATGCCCTTGAAACCGCGCAGGCAGCGGATTTCGTGAATGAGCTGCCGCAAGGACTGGAAACCATGTTGTCCCAAGGCGGCGCCGGGCTCTCCGGCGGCCAGCGACAGCGTTTGTGCATAGCCCGCGCCATTCTGCGCCCGGCATCCGTCTACCTCTTTGACGACAGCTTCTCGGCGCTGGACACCGTCACGGAAGCAAAGCTCCGTGCCGCGCTTGAGCCGGAACTGCGCGGGGCAACCATCATCATCGTCGCCCAACGCGTCAACACCGTGGTGTCGGCGGACCAGATTCTGCTCATCGACGAGGGCCGCCTGGTGGCGCGGGGGACCCACGACGAACTTCTTGGTTCCTCGGAAACCTACCGGGAAATCGTGGCGTCCCAGCTGGAAACGGAAGAAGCCGCGTGAGCAGCGCAAGCGAGCTCCTCGCCGTCACAGGGAAACCATCGCGGTCGCTCCTCCGCCTGGTGGGCTTGATGAAGCCCGCCCGGGGAATCATGGCAGTGGCGATCCTGTGCATCTGCGGTTTCGTCACCCTCAATGTCGTGGCGCCCAAAATCCTCGGCGACGCCACCGACGTCATCGCGGCCGCAGTGTTCGGGGCGAAGTTCGACACGGCGCGATTTGTCTCCCTGCTGCTCGTGGCCGCAGCCATGTATTGCGTCACGGCGCTGTTCAGCTGGGCGCAGGGCCGCCTCAACGCCCTCGCCGTGCAGCGCCTCGCACACGATCTCCGGGAAGCCGTGGAAGCGAAACTGCACCGGCTTCCCGTGGCGTACTACGACGGCCGTTCCCGGGGCGACGTCCTGAGCCGTGCGACGAACGACCTCGACAACGTGTCGCAGACGCTCAACCAGCTCCTCTCCCAGCTCTTGACCTCAACGTTGATGGTCCTCGGTTCCCTCGGGATGATGCTCCTCCTTTCGCCCCTCCTCGCCGTCGTGTCCCTCTTGGCCGTTCCGGTATCGGCCCTGGCCTCGATTGTCGTGACCCGACGCTCGCAGAAATACTTCGTCCGGCAGTGGGAGGCCACGGGCGACGTGAACTCACTCGTGGAGGAAACGGCAACAGGCCATGAGGCCATCAAGCTTTTCAACGCCCAGCCCGCCATTGCGGCCCGCTTCGCTGCCCACAACGATGGCCTGTACGCCGCCAGTTCCAAGGCACAGTTCGCTTCGGGATTGCTGGTACCGCTCATGGCTTTCGTGTCGAACGCCAGCTATGTGGGGGTTGCGATCGTTGGTGCCCTCCAATTCCTTGCCGGAGCGATGAGTATTGGCGGCATTCAAGCGTTCATCCAATTCAACCGGCTCTTCAGCCAGCCGCTTGGACAGATCGGCGGCATGGCCCAGGTACTGCAATCGTGCGCAGTATCCGCGAGCAGGGTCTTCGAACTGTTGGACGCCGATGAAATAACGGGGGAGCCCGGGGAGCCGGGCGCTGGTTCCCGGGCCGACGCCCGCCCGGGCTTTGATGGGCGGTTTGATCTTCCTGCCGGGAGGGTTGCCTTCGAACGCATCTCCTTCAGCTACCGGCCGGATGCCCCCCTGATCCAGGACCTGTCCTTCCATGTTGAACCGGGACAGACGGTGGCGATCGTCGGGCACACCGGAGCGGGCAAAACCACGCTGGTCAGCCTCCTCATGCGCTTCCACGAACTCGCATCCGGGAGGATCACGATCGACGGCGTGGACATCGCCGGCATGCGCCGTGACGCGCTCCGCCGGAATTTCGGCGTCGTCCTCCAGGACCCGTGGATTTTCACCGGGACCATCAGGGAGAACATCGAGTATGGACGGCCAGGTGCCAGCGAGGCCGAAATCGTGGCCGCCGCCGAGGCGAGCCACGTTGACCACTTTGTCCGCTCGCTGCCCAACGGGTATTCAACCATGCTCAGCAACGGAGGAGATCCCCTCAGCCAGGGCCAAAGGCAATTGCTGAGCATCGCGCGGGCACGGCTCTCCGGGCGCCCCATCCTGATCCTGGACGAGGCGACAAGTTCGGTGGATACCCGCACGGAAGTCCTTATCCGGCAAGCGATGCACAGGCTGCGGAGCAACAAGACGTCATTCGTCATTGCGCACCGCTTGTCCACCATCCGCGACGCTGATCTAATTCTCGTCATGGACCACGGACGGATCGTTGAACACGGCACCCATCATTCCCTGCTGAAGCTTGGCGGGCACTATGCCCGGTTGCATGAAGCACAGTTTGCCTCGGGAGGCGGGGAGCTCGCCGAGATGCCCGTGAGGTCCGCCAAGCATCGCGCCGGCCAGGGCGGCAGGGAAGCCTCATGAGCCCGCTTGAGTTTCCAGGTTCCTGGCGTCCCAACCAGTCCAGCACCGTTGCCCTGTACGAGCAGCTTCGGCTCCGCATCATCGAATTGGCCGACGGCGGCACCCTGGCTGTCGGCAGCAAACTTCCGGCTGTGCGGAGCTTGGCCGAACAGTTGGATGTCGCTCCCCACACGGTGGCCCGTGCCTACAAGGAACTTGAAGCTGCGGGAGTAGTCGCAACCCGTGGGCGCAACGGAACAGTCGTGTGCGCACGGGATGACCGCTGGAGCGCATTGGCGGCAGTCGCTGCGAGCTACTCCGCGGCGGCCAAGGCGCAGGGTGCCAGTTTCGCCGAGGCGGTGCAGCTTCTGGCTGCCGCTTACGACGCCGATTGATACCCGTCAGTAGGCCGTGGGATGCCGCATGGAAATTCGAAGAAGTTTTCGATTAGCATTAGTGGGTGCCTAAAGCCGTAGCTGAAGTCCCCGCCGTCGAATCCTTCGCAAGCGTTTCCGCGCAACCACCCGCCGCGCCCGTAAGACATGACCTGTCCCGGCTCGTGGTCAAGGGAGCGCGTGAACACAACCTCCGCAACGTCGATCTCGACCTTCCCCGTGACGCCATGATCGTTTTCACGGGCTTGTCCGGATCCGGCAAGTCGTCCCTGGCTTTCGACACCATCTTCGCCGAGGGCCAACGCCGGTACGTGGAGTCACTGTCTGCCTATGCCCGCCAGTTCCTGGGCCAAGTGGACAAGCCGGACGTGGATTTCATTGAGGGCCTTTCCCCGGCAGTCTCCATCGACCAGAAGTCCACGAGCAAGAACCCGCGCTCCACGGTGGGCACCATCACCGAGATCTACGACTACATGCGCCTTCTCTGGGCACGTGTCGGCCGGCCGCATTGCCCGGTGTGCCACGAACCGATCACGCGCCAGACGCCGCAGCAGATCGTGGACCAGTTGCTGGAGCTCGAATCCGGCACCCGCTTCCAGATCCTCGCCCCCGTCGTCCGCGGACGCAAGGGCGAATTCGTCGAGCTCTTCAAGGAGCTCACCGCCAAGGGCTACTCACGCGCCCGGGTGGACGGAGACCTCGTCCAGCTGAGCGATCCGCCCAAGCTCGGCAAGCAATTCAAGCACTCGATTGAAGTTGTCGTGGACCGTCTGGTGGTCAAGGAAGGAATCAGCCAACGGCTGACCGACTCGATCGAAACCGCGCTCGGACTTGCCGAAGGCCGCGTGCTGGTCGAGTTCGTGGACCTCGATACCGAAGACCCCGCACGGATCAGGGCTTTCTCCGAAAACCTTGCCTGCCCCAATGAACACCCGCTGGCCATCGACGAAATCGAGCCACGCTCGTTCTCCTTCAACAACCCCTTCGGCGCCTGTGCGGCCTGCAGCGGTATCGGCACCAAGCTCGAAGTCGATGAGGAATTGGTGGTCCCCAACCCGGAATTGTCCTTGAACCAGGGTGCCATCGCGCCTTGGTCCCTCGGCACTGCCACCACGGAGTACTGGAACCGTCTCCTCGAGGGCCTCGCCCTGGAGCTCGACTTCTCCATGGACACCGCCTGGGAAAAGCTGCCGCAGGAAGTGCGGCAAACGGTGCTGCATGGCAAAGACCACAAGGTGGTGGTGCAGTACCGCAACAGGTTCGGCCGGGAGCGCAAGTACAGCACGGGCTTCGAAGGCGCCATCCAGTACGTCCACCGCAAGCACGGCGAAACGGACTCGGATTGGGCTCGCGACCGCTACGAAGAGTACATGCGGCAGATTCCTTGCCCGGAATGCAACGGCGCCCGGCTTAACCCGGCCTCGCTCTCCGTGCTGATCAACGGCAAGTCCATCGCCGAAGTAGCGGCCCTCCCGATGCGGGACTGCGCGGACTTCCTCGGCAGCCTCACGCTCACTGACCGCGAGGCCCAGATTGCCCACCAGGTCCTCAAGGAGATCCAGGCCCGCCTGACATTCCTCCTGGACGTCGGACTCGAATACCTGAATCTCGAACGGCCGTCCGGAACGCTTTCCGGCGGCGAAGCACAGCGCATCCGGCTCGCAACACAGATCGGCTCCGGCTTGGTAGGCGTGCTGTACGTCCTCGACGAGCCGTCCATCGGACTGCACCAAAAAGACAACCGCCGCCTCATCGAGACGCTGACGAGGCTTCGCGACCTGGGCAACACACTGATCGTGGTCGAACACGACGAAGACACCATCCACGAGGCCGACTGGGTGGTGGACATTGGACCCGGCGCCGGCGAGCACGGCGGCCAGGTGGTTCACTCCGGTTCCTACAAGGAGCTCCTGGAAAACACGAACTCGCTGACCGGCGACTATTTGTCCGGACGGCGCAAGATCGACATCCCGGCAAAGCGGCGCAAGTACGACAAGAAGCGCGAGCTCAAGGTCATCGGCGCACGCGAAAACAATCTGAACAACGTCGACGCCGCCTTCCCGCTGGGCCTCTTCACAGCAGTCACGGGAGTCAGCGGTTCAGGGAAGTCCACCCTGGTGAACGAGATCCTTTACAAGGTGCTTGCCAACAAGCTCAATGGGGCAAAGCAGGTCGCCGGCCGGCATCGCTCCGTGCAGGGCCTTGAGCACCTCGACAAGGTGGTTCACGTGGATCAGAGCCCCATCGGGCGGACCCCGCGTTCCAACCCGGCCACCTACACCGGCGTCTTCGACAACATCCGGAAGCTCTTCGCGGAGACCACCGAAGCCAAGGTCCGCGGATACCAGCCGGGACGCTTCTCCTTCAACGTCAAGGGCGGCCGCTGTGAGGCGTGCTCCGGTGACGGCACCCTGAAGATCGAGATGAACTTCCTGCCGGACGTCTATGTTCCCTGCGAGGTGTGCCACGGCGCGCGCTACAACCGGGAGACCTTGGAGGTCCACTACAAGGGCAAGACGATCGCCGACGTCCTCAACATGCCCATCGAGGAGGGGGCCGAGTTCTTTGCGGCATTCACCCCTATCGCCCGGCATTTGAACACCCTCGTCGACGTCGGCCTCGGCTATGTCCGGCTCGGGCAGCCCGCCACCACGCTTTCCGGCGGCGAGGCGCAGCGCGTGAAGCTGGCCTCGGAACTGCAGAAGCGTTCGAATGGCAGGAGCGTCTATGTGTTGGACGAGCCCACCACGGGCCTCCATTTCGAGGACATCCGCAAGCTGCTCATGGTGCTGCAGGGCTTGGTGGACAAGGGCAACACCGTCATCACCATCGAACACAACCTTGACGTCATCAAGTCCGCCGACTGGATTGTGGACCTTGGCCCGAATGGCGGTTCAGGCGGTGGACGCGTCGTGGCAACGGGCACCCCCGAACAAGTTGCCAAGTCGACGGAAAGCCATACCGCTACCTTCCTCGCAGAGATTCTCGCCTAGTCCTGGGTGAACGGCCGGGGAAAATTTCGAGTGCGCTCGAAGAATTCCCTGGCCGGCATGTGAGTTTCAGGCATGCCTCAACTCGTGAGAAACTAACCCGGTGACTCAAACAATGGTGCCCGTAATCTTTGATCTGGACGGCACCCTTGTCGATCCTGCAGGTGGCATAACCGGCGGCATCGCCGCGGCCCTGGGCGAAATGGGCCTCCGTGTCCCGGAACAAGCCGTGCTGGACTCCATGGTCGGACCCAAGCTCAGCGATTCCCTGGAGCACATTGCCGGGGTTCCCGCGGGAAAAGTCGACGAAGTCATCGGGCTGTACCGCGGCTACTACCGTTCCGAGGGAATAGGCCAAAGCCGGCTCTATCCGGGCATCCGTGAACTCCTGGAGTTCTTCGCGGAGTCCCGGCGGCCGGTTGCGGTGGCCACCCAGAAACCACAGGGCCTGGCACGCATCGTCCTGGAGCATCACGGCATTGCCGGTTTCTTCGCCTCCATCTGCGGCGCTTCGGACGACGAGTCGATGGCCGCCAATACAGCTCCGGGCAAAGTGGCAATCGTTGGTGCGGCGCTGGCCACCTTGCATTCCCAGCCTGCCGTGATGGTCGGGGACCGTCACCAGGACGTTGCAGGTGCCATGGCCAACGGACTCGACTGCATCGGGGTCAGTTGGGGATTCGCGCCCGACGGCGAGCTTCGGGAGGCGGGCGCCGTCGCCGTCGTCGACACCGCGGAGCAGCTGCTGAAGAAGATCGAAGAACTTGACGCTGTCCGCGCGGCGGCCCTGAGCGAGGTGCAGAACGATGGAAGCCTTTGATGTCATCCGATGGACCACGCGCGGACTGATCTCCGGCACGTGCAGGCCCACGGTCATCGGCCTGGAGAACGTGCCCAAGGAAGGGCCGTTCATTGTGGCCCCGAACCATTTGTCCTTTCTCGACAGCGTGATCGTCCAGGCCCTGATGCCCCGTCCGGTGGGCTTCTTTGCCAAAGCCGAATACTTCACCACCACAGGCTTCAAGGGGCGCGCGATGAAGGCGTTCTTTCAGGCCGTTGGATCCATTCCTGTGGAACGTGGAGAGCAGGCAGCCAGTGTGCAGGCCCTCAAGACCCTCCTGGACATCCTGGAGAACGGCAGGGGCATCGGAATCTATCCGGAAGGGACCCGCTCCCGTGACGGCTTGCTGTACCGCGGGCGCACCGGCGTCGGCTGGCTCGCCCTGACCACGGGTGCGCCCGTCATCCCGGTCGGCCTGATCGGCACGGACAAGCTGCAGCCGGTGGACCGCAATACTGTCCGTCCGCAGCATTTCACCATGAAGGTCGGCGGGCCGCTCTATTTCGAGAAGACAGGTCCCGACCATTCCTTGCCTGCCCGGCGCGAAGTGACTGACAAAATCATGGATGCCATCGCGGTGTTGAGCGGCCAGGAACGCTCAGCCAGCTACAACCAGAGCAAGTCCGCGGAGTAGCTTCGGCGGGCCGGTCGGCCCGTACGGGGGAGTGCGATTCCCTTACTAGACTGGATGCGTGGCAGATCCAGCGAGTTATCGACCCCAGACCGGAGAAATCCCCACCACCCCCGGCGTCTATCGGTTCCGGGATCCGCATGGCCGTGTCATCTACGTGGGCAAGGCGAAGAACCTCCGTTCCCGGTTGAACTCATACTTCGCCAACCCTGCCGGCTTGCTGCCGAAGACGTATGCCATGGTGCACGCCGCCAGCAGCGTCGAATGGACCATGGTGGGCAGCGAGCTGGAGTCGCTCCAACTGGAATACACCTGGATCAAGGAATTCAAGCCGCGCTTCAACGTGGTCTTCCGGGATGACAAGACCTATCCATACCTCGCCGTGAGCATGGGGGAGAAGCTCCCGCGGGTCCAGGTCATGCGCGGTGAACGCCGCAAGGGAACCCGCTACTTCGGGCCGTACACGGCCGGCGCCATCCGCGAAACCATGGACACCTTGCTGCGGGTCTTTCCGGTCCGCAGCTGCAGTCCCGGCGTGCTGAAGCGGGCCCAGGCCAGCGGCCGGCCGTGCTTGCTTGGCTACATCGACAAATGCTCGGCCCCGTGCGTCGGCCGAGTCACCGCGGAGGAGCACAGGGCGATTGCCGAAGACTTCTGCTCGTTCATGGGCGGCGAAGCGAAACGCTTCATCACGCGCCTCGAAAAGGACATGGGCGCCGCCGTCGCCGAGCTGGACTACGAGCGGGCGGCCCGGCTCCGGGACGACATCGTTGCGCTGCGCAAAGTGTTCGAGCGCAACGCCGTCGTGCTTTCCGAGGACACGGACGCCGATGTTTTCGCCCTGCACGAAGACGACCTCGAGGCTTCCGTGCAGGTTTTCCATGTCAGGGGTGGCCGGGTGCGCGGCCAACGGGGCTGGGTCGTCGAGAAGGTCGAAGACGCCACCAGTCCGGAGCTTATCGAGCACTTGCTGCAGCAGGTTTACGGGGAGGACAGCGACAACCAGGGCCGCATTCCCCGCGAAATCCTCGTGCCGGAGATCCCGAGCAACCACCATGAACTGCTTGAATGGCTCGGCGGCCTGAGGGGCGCCAAGGTGGATATCCGGGTGCCGCAGCGCGGCGACAAGGCTGCCCTCATGTCCACCGTCCGGGAAAACGCCGAGCAAGCGCTGAAGCTTCACAAAGTCCGGCGTGCCGGCGACATCACCGTCCGCTCCCAGGCGCTCCAGGAACTGCAGGAAGCCCTTGAGCTTCCCGTGCCGCTGCTCAGGATCGAGTGCTACGACATTTCCCATGTGCAGGGCACCAACGTGGTTGCGTCCATGGTGGTGGTGGAGGACGGACTCCCCAAGAAAGCCGACTACCGGAAGTTCTCCATCACCGGCGCTGCGGCAACAGACGATACGGCGGCGATGCACGACGTCCTGACCAGGCGTTTCAGGCACTACCTGCAGGACAAATCAGCACAGCTCCCGAAGAGCGGAGAGGTTCCGAACCCCGGCGCCGGGGAACCGCCGTCGGACGACGCCGCCCTCACGGGAGCCAAGGCGAAATTCGCCTATCCGCCCAACCTCGTCGTCGTCGACGGCGGGCAGCCCCAGGTCAATGCGGCCGCGCGCGCACTCGCGGAACTGGGGATCGACGACGTCTACGTCGTGGGCCTCGCCAAGCGCCTCGAAGAAGTCTGGTTGCCGGACAGCGACTTCCCGGTGATCCTGCCGCGCACTTCGCAGGGACTCTACCTGCTCCAGCGCATCCGCGACGAAGCCCACCGGTTCGCCATCACCTTCCACCGGCAGAAGCGCGGCAAGGCCATGACGGTCTCGGCCCTCGACGGCGTTCCGGGCCTCGGCGAGGCCAAACGGAAGGCACTCGTGGCCCATTTCGGTTCCCTCAAGAAGATCAAGGCGGCAACGGCCCTCGAGCTCACGGCCGCGAAGGGGATCGGCCCGGCGCTGGCCGAAGCCGTCGTCAACCACCTGGCCGCAGCAGGTGCCTCCGGAGAGGCTGCTCCTGCAGTGAACATGACCACCGGCGAAATCCTTGAAATTTAGCTAGGGTAATAAGCGGACCGCTCCCGAAAGCGGTCCGCCTTTGGGCCATCCCACAAACTTTGGACCATCTCAGAAACGGGGAAACTTGATGTCAGAGCCAACAGCAGGATCCGGCGCGGAGCAGGACGGTCTGGTACCCGTCAAGCCTGTCGAAGCGGAACTGCTGGTGGTGACCGGCATGTCCGGAGCAGGCCGGAGCACGGCATCGGACGCCCTGGAGGACCACGGCTGGTACGTCGTCGAAAACCTCCCGCCCCAGATGCTCGGAACGCTGGCGGAAATCGTCTCTCACGCGCCCCAGTCCATCCCCAAGCTCGCCGTCGTCGTGGACGTACGCAGCAAAGGCCTCTTCACCGATATCAGGACGGCGCTCGGGGCGCTCAGCGCCAGTGGAATCACCTTCCGCCTCCTCTTCCTGGATGCCAGCGACAACGTCCTGGTGCGCCGCTTTGAGCAGGGCCGGCGCCCGCATCCGCTCCAAGGCGGTGGCCGGATCCTGGACGGAATCGCGGCGGAACGCGACGTACTGAAGGAACTCCGGGAATCGGCCGACGTCGTCCTGGATACCAGTACGTACAACGTCCACGGCCTGGCGACCGCCATCACCGAACTCTTCACCGACACAGGCCCTGTGGCGTTGCGCTTGAACATCATGAGCTTCGGCTTCAAATATGGATTGCCCGTGGACGCCAACTTCGTCGCGGACGCGCGCTTCATTCCCAACCCGCACTGGGTTCCGAAATTGCGTCCGCACACGGGACTCGACGCCGACGTCAGCGATTATGTCCTCGGGGCCGATGGAGTCAAGGACTTCATCGACCGCTACGTCCTTGCCTTGGAGCCCGTCCTCGACGGCTACCGGACGGAAAACAAGCACTACGCCACGATTGCCGTCGGTTGCACGGGCGGGAAGCACCGTTCAGTCGCGGTCGCCGTCGAACTGTCCAAACGGCTGGCGCAATATCCCCGCGTCACCGTCACCACGAGCCACCGCGATCTGGGTCGCGAGTAATGGGGGTCCTCACCGGACCCCTGCCGCTGGTTCCACCGAAGGGCGCCCCGGGCAGCCAGCCTGCGAAGGGTCCCACAGTGGTGGCGCTCGGCGGCGGACACGGACTTTCCGCCTCGCTGTCGGCGCTGCGGCTGCTGACCTCGGAGCTGACCGCGATCGTCACCGTTGCCGACGACGGCGGATCCTCCGGGCGGTTGCGCGAGGAGTACGGCGTCCTTCCGCCCGGCGACCTTCGCATGGCGCTGAGCGCCCTGTGCGACGACACCGACTGGGGGCGCACCTGGCGGGATGTCATGCAGCATCGCTTCAAGACGCCGAGCGGCCGCCAAGGTTCCCTCGACGACCATGCCATGGGGAACCTGCTCATTGTCACCCTCTGGGAGCTTTTGGGCGACGCCGTCGCGGGCCTGAAATGGGCAGGTGCGCTTTTGGGTGCCCGCGGCCAGGTCCTCCCGATGTCCTCCCAACCGCTGAACATCGAAGGCGACGTCCGTGTGCCGTTGCCCGGGGGCGGGTACGAACTCCAGTCCGTCAAGGGCCAGGCCAAGTGCGCCGTTGCCGGATCGCTCGAAAACGTAAGGCTCCTCCCGGAAGATGCGCGCGCCTGCATCGAAGCGCTGACGGCCATCGAGCTCGCGGACTGGATCATTCTGGGTCCCGGCTCCTGGTACACCTCCGTGTTGCCGCATTTGCTGCTGCCCGAAATGCGCCAGGCCTTGTGCGACACACCCGCCAAACGCTGCCTGACGATGAACCTCGCCATGGACACCAAGGAAACCTCCGGGATGTCCGCTGCTGACCACCTGGATGCCTTGCGCCACTACGCGCCGGAGTTCAGCGTGGACGTTGTCCTGGCCGATCCGTCGTCGATATCGGACCTCAAGGAATTCGAACGCGCGGCCGGGATGATCGGTGCCGAGGTGGTCTTGGGTAAAGTGGGGGCGTCGAGCCGCCGTCCAGTCCACGACCCGCTGCGTCTGGCATCGGCGTATCACGATATCTTCGGGAATAGTTAGGAACATGCGATGGCACTGACCGCATCGGTCAAGGAAGAACTTTCCCGGCTGGACATCAAGAAGTCGTCCGTCCGCAAGGCCGAAGTCTCGGCCATGCTGCGTTTTGCCGGCGGACTGCACATCATTTCGGGCCGCATCGTGATCGAGGCAGAGGTTGACCTCGCCTCGACGGCGCGGCGGCTGCGCGCGGCGATCGCTGAAGTCTACGGGCACCAGAGCGAGATCATCGTCGTCTCCGGCGGGGGACTCCGGCGCGGTAGCCGCTATGTCGTCCGGGTAGTGCGCGACGGCGAAGCCCTCGCCCGCCAGACCGGCCTCCTGGACGGCCGCGGACGGCCTGTGCGTGGCTTGCCGTCCGCCGTCGTCAACGGCTCGGCGTCGGACGCGGAGGCTGTGTGGCGCGGCGCGTTCCTGGCCCACGGTTCCCTCACCGAACCCGGCCGGTCCTCATCGCTCGAGGTCACATGTCCCGGACCGGAATCTGCACTTGCCCTGGTAGGCGCTGCCCGCCGCCTCGGCATCCAGGCCAAGGCGCGGGAAGTGCGCGGAGTGGATCGCGTGGTCATCCGTGACGGCGACACCATTGCCGCTCTGCTCACCCGGATGGGCGCCCATGACGCCCTCATGGTGTGGGAGGAACGCCGCATGCGCAAGGAAGTCCGGGCCACGGCCAACCGCTTGGCGAACTTCGACGACGCCAACCTGCGGCGTTCGGCCCAGGCCGCCGTCGCCGCCGGCGCGCGCGTGGACAGGGCCTTGGAAATCCTGGGCGATGACGTCCCCGACCACCTCAAGTACGCGGGCGAGCTCCGGGTGGCCCACAAGCAGGCCAGCCTGGATGAATTGGGCCGGCTTGCCGATCCGCCCATGACCAAGGACGCCATCGCGGGAAGGATCCGCCGGCTCCTGGCCATGGCAGACAAGAGGGCCGGTGACCTCGGGATCCCGGGCACTGAGGCAAATGTGACCCCCGAAATGATGGACGAATAAAGCTCCCGTCCTAGAATCGGGAGAGTGTAGATTTCCGGCCGGTTCGCCGGTCGGATGAACAAAACGAGAGTTACCAACCGGACCCCGGTCCACTGCATTGGAGGATTTCGTGACAGAGTACGTACTGCCCGAGCTCGGCTACGACTACGCAGCACTTGAGCCGCACATTTCGGCGAAGATCATGGAGCTGCACCACAGCAAGCACCACGCTGCCTATGTAGCAGGCGCCAACAACGCTTTGGCCCAGTTGGCCGAGGCCCGCGACAAGGGCGACTTCGCCAACATCAACCGCCTCTCCAAGGACCTCGCGTTCCACACCGGTGGCCACATCAACCACTCCGTGTTCTGGAACAACATCTCCCCGGACGGCGGCGACAAGCCCGAGGGTGAGCTGGCTGCAGCCATCGACGATGCCTTCGGCTCCTTCGATGCATTCCGCGCCCAGTTCACTGCAGCCGCCCTCGGCCTGCAGGGATCCGGCTGGGGCTTCCTCGCCTACGAGCCCATCGGTGGCAACCTGCTCATCGAACAGCTCTACGACCAGCAGGGCAACGTCGCCGTCGGCACCACGCCCCTGCTCATGCTGGACATGTGGGAGCACGCGTTCTACCTGGATTACGTCAACGTCAAGGCTGACTATGTCAAGGCTTTCTGGAACATCGTCAACTGGGCTGACGTCGCGAAGCGCTTCGAAGCGGCCCGCGCGAACGCCACAGGGCTGATTGTCCTCTAGGGACACTCCTGCCGCATCGGTGCGTGACGCGGAATACACAAGGATGTAACAAACTTCACATTCAGGTGAATTTCGCCCAAATACCGGATTGTCTGCCCCCGCAGTTGCGGGGGCAGACGTAGTTAAACGTAAGATGGGTCACGGAAGGCGGTTAGCCTTCAGCAATGTGGCTGGTCGCCCTCCGATCTGATAATCACTTCTGCCCAATGATGTGCGGGAATTGTTAGTTGGAATCAAGATCCGACTCACTAGGTGTGCTTGCAAGAGCACCAAGGAGACTGAATAGTGACCACCCGTATTGGTATCAACGGCTTTGGCCGCATCGGCCGCAACTACTTCCGCGCAGCACTCGCCCAGGGTGCGGACCTCGAAATTGTTGCGGTCAACGACCTCACGAGTCCCGAGGCGCTTGCCCACCTTCTGAAGTACGACTCCGTCGGCGGTCGGCTGACCGAGACCGTTGAAGTCAAAGAGGGCAACCTCATTGTCGACGGCAGCATCATCAAGGTCCTTGCCGAGCGCGATCCTGCCAACCTCCCCTGGGGCGAACTGGGTGTTGACATTGTCATCGAGTCCACGGGCTTTTTCACCAAGGCTGCCGCCGCACAGAAGCACATCGATGCAGGTGCCAAGAAGGTCCTGATCTCCGCGCCTGCTTCCGACGAGGACATCACCATCGTCATGGGCGTCAACCACGAGCTCTACGACCCCGCGGCACACCACATCATTTCCAACGCTTCATGCACCACCAACTGCCTCGGCCCGCTGGCCAAGGTCGTCAACGACGCCTTCGGCATCGAGCGTGGCCTGATGACCACGGTGCACGCCTACACGGCAGACCAGAACCTGCAGGACGGCCCCCACAGCGACCTTCGCCGTGCACGCGCCGCAGCGATCAACATGGTTCCCACCTCCACGGGTGCCGCCAAGGCGATCGGCCTCGTCCTCCCGGAGCTGAAGGGCAAGCTCGACGGCTACGCCATCCGCGTTCCGGTCCCGACGGGTTCCGCCACGGACCTCACCGTCACCGTCTCCCGCGAAGTGACCGTTGAGGAAGTCAACGCCGCTCTCAAGGCAGCTTCCGAGACCGAGCAGTTCAAGGGCATCCTGAGCTACACGGCAGATCCGATCGTTTCTTCGGACATCGTCGGCGATCCCTCTTCTTCGATCTTCGACTCCGGCCTCACCAAGGTCATCGGCAACCAGGTCAAGGTTGTTTCCTGGTATGACAACGAATGGGGCTACTCCAACCGCCTCGTTGACCTCACGGAGCTCGTCGCATCCAAGCTGGGCTAGGGTAGACACATGACTTCTCACACCCTCAACGAACTGATCGCTGAAGGTGTCCGCGGGCGGTACATTCTTGTCAGAAGTGACCTGAATGTGCCGCTCGACGGCTCTACAGTGACCGACGACGGCCGCATCAAGGCCTCCCTCCCGGTCATCGAAAAGCTCTCGGACGCCGGTGCCCGCGTGCTCGTCACGGCCCATCTGGGACGCCCCAAGGGCGCTCCGGAAGCCAAGTACTCCCTCAAGCCCGCGGTAGCGCGGCTTGCGGAGCTCGCGCCATTCAAGGTCCAGCTCGCGGAAGACACCGTCGGTGAGTCCGCCAAGGAGCTGGCCCGGTCTTTGGGCGACGGTGACGTCCTTGTCCTGGAAAACGTCCGCTTCGACGCCCGCGAAACCAGCAAGGACGACGCCGAGCGCGGCGCCTTCGCCGATGAGCTCGTGGCCCTGACCGGTGACAACGGTGCCTTCGTGGATGACGCCTTCGGGGCCGTCCACCGCAAGCACGCCAGCGTTTACGACGTCGCCACCCGGCTTCCTTCCTACCAGGGGGACCTCGTGCACACCGAGGTGGAGGTTCTTCGCAAACTCACCACGGATACCCAGCGCCCGTACGTCGTGGTTCTCGGGGGATCCAAGGTCTCGGACAAGCTCGCTGTGATCGACAACCTCCTGGGCAAGGCTGACACCATCCTCGTCGGCGGCGGAATGCTCTTCACGTTCCTCGCGGCGGTTGGGCACAAGGTGGCGGGCAGCTTGCTCGAAGCAGACCAGATCCCCGTGGTCCAGGACTACCTCAAGCGCGCGTCCGACGCCGGTACCGCCTTCGTCATCCCGACCGACGTCGTGGTCGCCAGCCGCTTCGCCGCGGACGCTGAACACGAAGTGGTTGCGGCAGACGCGATCGAAGACAGCTCGTTCGGGGCTTCCGGCATCGGCCTGGACATCGGACCGGTATCCGCAGCGGCTTTCGCCGAGCAGATCAAGGCCGCCAAGACCGTCTTCTGGAACGGCCCCATGGGCGTCTTCGAATTCGAAGCCTTCTCGGGCGGCACCCGTGCCATCGCCCAGGCTTTGACCGAGACGCAGGCATTCACCGTGGTAGGCGGCGGCGACTCCGCCGCAGCTGTCCGGACCCTCGGTTTCGAGGACTCCCAGTTCGGACACATCTCCACCGGCGGCGGCGCCAGCCTGGAATACCTTGAAGGCAAGGAACTTCCCGGCCTGAGCGTTCTGGACCGCTAAGGCTACACGGCCGGCGGGGCGCCCTTCCTGGAAGGCAAGCGCCCCGCCGGCTTTCCCTATCTCAACGCATCTTTGGAGCACACGTGACAACTTCTGCCAACGGAAACTTCATCCGCAAGCCCTTCATCGCCGGTAACTGGAAGATGAACATGGACCACGTCCAAGGCATCACCCTGCTGCAGAAGCTGGCATGGACCTTGTCCGACGCCAAGCACGACTACAGCCGGGTGGAGGTTTCGGTCTTCCCGCCGTTTACCGACCTGCGCGGCGTGCAGACCCTCGTTCAGGGCGACGAGCTGGACGTCGTCTACGGCGGCCAGGACCTTTCGCAATTCGACTCCGGTGCATACACGGGCGATATCTCCGGGCAGTTCCTCAACAAGCTTGGCTGCGCCTACGTCCTCGTGGGACACAGCGAACGCCGCACCATCCACAACGAGGACGACCAGGTCCTCAACGCGAAGGTCAAAGCCGCCTTCCGCCACGACGTCACGCCCGTCTTGTGTGTCGGCGAGGGCCTTGAGGTCCGCCAGGCCGGCACCCATGTGGAGCACACGCTCGCCCAGCTGCGCGCCGGCGTCGAGGGCCTCTCCGTGGAGCAAGCAGGCGAACTGGTTGTCGCCTACGAGCCTGTCTGGGCCATTGGGACCGGAGAAGTCGCTGGTCCCGAAGACGCGCAGGAGATGTGCGCGGCGATCCGCTCGGAGCTCGCCTCATTGTTCGACGATGCGGTGGCCGCCAAGACCCGCCTCCTCTACGGCGGCTCGGTCAAGGCTAACAACGCGGCAGCAATCATGGCCGAAAGCGACGTCGACGGTTTGCTCGTGGGTGGCGCGAGCCTGGACCCCGCCGAGTTTGCTAACATTGTCAGGTTCGAGAGCCACCTCAGCGCGGCTTAGTCCGTTTTAGGTTCCGCTCCCGTTTTCCGCTCTTCTGAAAGGCCGTCGTGGACGTTCTTCAAGTTATTCTGCAGATCCTGCTGGGCATCACCAGTCTTCTGCTGACGCTGCTCATCCTCCTCCACAAGGGGCGGGGCGGCGGGTTGTCCGATATGTTTGGCGGTGGCATGAGCTCAGGATTGAGTTCTTCAGGTGTCGCAGAGCGAAACCTCAACCGCTTCACCATCGTTTTGGGCTGCACATGGGGCGTCGTCATCATCGGGCTTGGCCTCATCATGCGTTTCACTTCAGGCGGAGACTCCTAGCACTGCCCGTGTCGGGATCCTCCGATTAGACTAGGCTGCATGGCCTTCACCGCCATGCAGCCGAACTCTCAAGGGGATCGACGATGGTTCATGGTACTTCCGGATTCCGGGGCACACGGGCCGGCGTAACAGCCGGATCGGCCCCGAGAAACCAGCCCGACTCTGTTGTTGGCGAAAGCCTGCCGCGTATTCGTGTTCCCTATTGGTGCGCCAAGGGACATGAAACGCGGCTTGTTTTCGTTAAGCTCCCGGAAGATCAAATCCCGATTCGGTGGGACTGCCCTAAATGTGGCCTGATTGCCGTGCGCGAACAGGGCGAGGCCACCATGGAACGTGCGGACGAGGAAGTCTTCAAGAGCCACCTGGACTACGTTAAAGAAAGACGCTCCAGCCAAGACGCGGAGATTGTCCTGGCCGGAGCGCTCAAGCGGCTACGCGCCCGCGGGATCCTTGCGGATGAGCTGCTGGGGGACACGTGAGGCCGCGTTTTCATCGATGAGCCATAGGGTCCTCGACCGGCCGCTAGGACCGGAGGCGGGAACCTGGACCGGGTTGGCCCCTGCGAGGGCCAGTCCGACAGCCCCGGCCTTGTCCTCGCCCGCCACGACCATCCAGATTTCCTCGGCCGAATTGATCGCGGGCAACGTCAGCGAAATCCTCGACGGCGGCGGCTTGGGGGAGTTCTCGACCCCCACGACCGTACGGTCCTTCACGCGGATACCCGCTTGCTCGGGGAAGAGTGACGCAATGTGCGCATCCGGACCCACGCCGAGGAGCAGGACGTCGAAACGCGGCAACTCACCGGCCTCCTCCGGACGGTTGTCCGAAGCGTCGGCGGCGTGCTCGGCGGCAGCTGCGGCCTTGAGCCGGGCCGCGTAGTCCGCTGCGGCCTCGTCCGCCGTGTCGAACTCGTCCGTTGAACCCGGTTCGTGCACCCGGGCCGGGTCAACCGGCAAGCTGGCAAGCAACGCCTCACGCGCCTGAACGGTGTTGCGGTCCGTGCTGTCCTTGCCAACGAAGCGCTCGTCACCCCACCAGAAGTTCACCCGGGACCAGTCAACAGCCGGCGCTGCTGGCGAGTCGGCAACCGCTTTCAGGGTGCCGATGCCCACGGTACCGCCGGTGAGGACCACAGTGGCTTCCCCGTGCTTGTCCTGGATGTCCACCAGCTTGGTGATGAGCCGCGCTGCGATCGCGGCCATCAGGACGGCGGAGTCGGGATGGATGCTTACTCTGGGGTCGGCGCTCACTGGGACGGTCACTCCTTGCTATTGGTTCGGGGCAGTCCCATAGTAATCACTTCTCCGAAGACATCGTCCGGATCAAGGCGACGCAATTCTTCGGCGAGGCAATCCCGGAGGCTTCGGCGGGGCAGTGAGATCCGCTGGGCGGGCTGGCCCGGCTGAGTCAGTTCCGCCACGGTGAGGCCCGGACGGACCAGCTGGACGTCGCCCGTGGCGCGGCTGAGCCGCACCCTGCGGATGCCTGTTCCCGCCGGGTCGGCGACGATCTGGACCGGAGCGTCGAGGAACAGGGTGAGCCAGGCGGCCAGCAGCAGGGTGCTGGGCGAGTCCGAAGCCCCCTCGACGGCGATGGCCGTGACGGGGGATTCGTCCACCTGGTCCAGGGCTGCCGCGAGCTGGAGGCGCCAGTTGGTCAGGCGTGTCCAGGCGAGGTCGGTGTCCCCGGCGCGGTACGTCTTCCGGATCCGGGCAAGCGCCGCCGCGGGGTCGGCTTCGTTGGCCGAGTCCGTGATGCGGCGGTGCGCGATGCGTCCGATCGATGTCTCGCAGGCGTTCTCGGGTGCGCCGTGCGGCCACCAGGCCACGATCGGCGCGTCCGGGAGGAGCAGTGCGGCGACGAGGGACTCGCTTTCCTTGGCGAGCTCGCCGTAGCCGCGCAGCACGATGACCTCGGAGGCTCCGGCGTCGCCGCCCACCCGGATCTGGGCGTCGAGGCGGTTGGGCGCTTCGCTGCCTGCGTCCGCGAGGACGATGATCCGGCAGGGGTGTTCGCGGCTGGCCTCGTTGGCTGCCTCGATGGCTTCTTCCTCGAGGCCGGACTTCGTGACGACCACGAGGGTCAGGACGCGTCCAAGGGCGATCACCCCTCCCTGCTCGCGCAGGGAGGTGATCTTCTTGGAGATCTTGGAGGTGGTGGTGTCGGGAAGATCTACGATCATGGCCTTCTCCAGGTTCGTCCGTCGCGGGCAAGGAGCTCGTCGGCCGAGGCCGGGCCCCAGCTGCCGGGAGCGTAGGGTTCGGGCTGTTCGTCGAGGCCGGCCCAGTATTCCTCGAAGGGGTCCAGGATCTTCCAGGACTCCTCGACTTCCTGGTGCCGCGGGAAGAGCGGGGGCTCGCCCAGCAGCACGTCCAGGATGAGGCGTTCGTAGGCTTCGGGGCTGGACTCGGTGAACGAGTGTCCGTAGCCGAAGTCCATGGTCACGTCGCGGACTTCCATCTGCGTTCCCGGTACCTTGGATCCGAAGCGGATGGTGGCCCCCTCGTCGGGCTGGACGCGGATGACCACGGCATTCTGGCCGAAGTCGTCTTCGCCGTGGCCGCGGAAGAGCAGGTTGGGCGCCCGCTTGAACACCACGGCGATTTCCGTGACGCGCCGGCCCAGGCGTTTGCCTGCCCGGAGGTAGAACGGCGCACCGGCCCAGCGCCGGGTGTTGATGTCCAGGCGGATGGCCGCGTAGGTTTCCGTCTTGGAATCGGCCGGAATGCCGTCTTCCTCGAGGTAGCCCTGCACGAGCTCGCCGCCCTGCCAGCCGCCGGCGAACTGGCCGCGGGCGGAGTGGCTGGAGAGGTCCTCGGGGAGCCTGACGGCTGCGAGGACCTTTTCCTTTTCGGCACGCAGGTCGTCGGCGTTGAAGGAGATGGGCTCCTCCATGGCGGTCAGGGCCAGCAGCTGCAGGAGGTGGTTCTGGATGACGTCGCGTGCGGCGCCGACGCCGTCGTAATAACCGGCCCGTCCGCCGGTGCCGATGTCCTCGGCCATGGTGATCTGGACGTGGTCGACGTAGTTGGCGTTCCAGAGCGGTTCGAACAGCTGGTTGGCGAAGCGCAGGGCCAGGATGTTCTGGACCGTTTCCTTGCCCAGGTAGTGGTCGATGCGGAAGACCGCGTCCGGCGGGAAGACGGACTCCACGATGTCGTTGAGCTTGCGCGCGGACTCCAGGTCGTGCCCGAACGGCTTCTCGATCACTACCCGGCGCCACTGCCCGTCGCCGGCCTGCGCCAGTCCGTGCTTGGAGAGCTGTTGGCAGACCTGCTCGAAGGCCTTGGGCGGAATGGACAGGTAGAAACCATGATTTCCGCGGGTGCCGCGGGTTTCGTCCAGTTCGTCCAGGGTGGCGCTGAGGCGCTTGAACGCCTGGTCGTCGTCGAACTCTCCCTGGACGAAGCGGATGCCCTCGGAGAGCTGGTTCCAGACGGCGTCGTCGAACGGGGTCCGGGAGTGCGCCTTGACGTTCTCCTTGACCTCGTTCGCGAAGTCCTCGTTGCTCCAGTCCCGCCGGCCGAAGCCGACGAGCGCGAAGCTCGGCGGCAACAGCCCGCGGTTGGCTAGGTCATAGACCGCCGGCATGAGTTTCTTGCGGGCGAGGTCACCGGTGACTCCGAAGAACACCAATGACGAAGGCCCTGCGATGCGGTTCAGGCGCCGGTCCCGCGGATCCCGGAGGGGATTGCGGTGGCTTGCCTTTCCGGTGGACCGGTAACCGATTTCAGTTTCTGGCATGTTTGGGTTTGTGCCTTAGCTTTCGAGCGCGCTGGCCTGGCCGGCCAATGCGGCGACGATGTCCTGGAGCTGGGCGACACCGGCTCCGCGGTCCGTGAGGTGCAGCCGTAGGACCGGACGGCCGTGGTCCTCAAGAACCTGGGCATCGCCGGCGGCCTGGGCCGCAATCAGCTGACCGAAAGTGAACGGCCGTTCAGGGATGGCGATGTCGCCGCTTGCGGCGGCCGTCACCTGCAGGAACGAACCGATGGCCGGTCCGCCCTTGTGGAATTGTCCGGTGGAGTGAAGGAAGCGCGGGCCCCAGCCGAAAGTCACCGGCCGGCCGCTGACTCCGGCGAGCTCGTCGCGGATGCCTTCGAGCTGCGTGAAGGCGATCCGGTCGAAATATGCCTGGACGCTCAGGTAACCGTCCGTGCCGAGTTCGCCGAGGAGCGCCTTGACGGCGTCGGCGGCCGTTGCAGCGTCGCCGAGCCACGCACCGCCGCGGACCTCGATCGCGCCGTCGACGAAGTTCGCCGGCGTCGGCTCGGGACGCGCGTCCAACAGGCCGCGTGCGGCGATCTTGGCTGCCTCGACGTCGGGCTGGTCAAACGGGTTGATGCCCAGCAGGCGCCCTGCGACCGAGGTGGCGAATTCCCAGACGAACATCTGGGTGGCCAGGCCGCCTGCGATGGCTGCCTCGTTTTCGCCGAGTTCGACGTCGGATTCCGCACCGACGAGCCGGATCACCAGGACGTCGTCCGCGCCGCTGCTGACCTCGGGAGCGGAAGGACCTGCAACAACGGGCAGAACCCCCGTGCCGAGCTTGCCGGTGGACTCGGCGATGAGTTGTTCGGCCCAGTCCGCAAATCCAACGATTCCGGAACCGTCCTCGACGATCACGATCTTGTTGCGCAGCGGGGTGGTTCCGCCCAGTGCGGCACCGAGCCGGAGCCCGATGTTTTCGGGGGAGTCCTCGTTGAGGATTTCCGCTGCTTCCTCGGCCTCATCCAGGAACGCCTGGATGTCGACGCCGGCGAGGCCGCTCGGGACCAATCCAAAAGCGGTCAGCGCCGAAAAGCGGCCGCCAACGTTCGGGTCGGCGTTGAAGACGGCACGGTAGCCGGCTTCGCGGGACGCCTTGTCCAGCGGGGAGCCGGGATCGGTCACGATGACGATGCGGCTCTTGGCATCGATGCCGGCCTCGGTGAAGGCCCGCTCGAATACCCGTCGCTGCGAGTCGGTCTCCACGGTGGAGCCTGACTTGGAGGAGACCACGATGGCGGTCTCGGCGAGGCGGTCCGCGAGGGCAGCACCGACTTGTTCAGGGTCTGTGCTGTCCAGCACGGTCAGCTCGACGCCGGCGGTGCCGGCAATGACCTCGGGGGCAAGCGAAGAGCCGCCCATGCCACACAGGACAATGCGGGAGACGCCTTCGGCCCGGAGGGCATCCCGGAGTTCCAGGATTCCTTCGACCAAGGGCTGGGAAACGGTTGCCGCTTCCACCCATCCGAGACGGATGGCGGACTCGGATTCGGCGTCCGGACCCCACAAAGTGTGGTCCTTGGCGAAAATCCTGGTGGCAATCCGGTCTTCGACAAGTGCCGGGATGTGCTGCTCGATGGCCTGCTGCGCAGCACCGCTGGCGTCGTAGCTGAGAGTGCTCATGTGGGTTAGGAAGCCTTCCGTGCAGAGGCGAGGGCGCCTTCGACGTCGGCCAGAAGTTCCTTCCAGCTGGCGACGAACTTGTCCAGGCCCTCGGATTCGAGGATTGCGACGACGTCGTTGTAGGAAATGCCCAGCCCCTCCAGGTCGTTGAGGACGCGGTTTGCCTCCTCATACGTGCCGGAGACGGTGTCACCCGTGACGACGCCGTGGTCGAACGTGGCGTCGAGGGTCTTTTCCGGCATGGTGTTGACGACGCCCGCGGCGACCAGTTCGGTCACGTACAGGGTGTCCGGGTAGGCCGGGTCCTTGACGCCGGTGGAGGCCCACAGCGGGCGCTGGGGCAGTGCGCCGGCCTCGGCCAGGACTGCCCAGCGCTCGGTGGAGAACAGCTCTTCGTAGACCTGGTACGCGAGGCGGGCGTTGGCGACGCCTGCCTTGCCCTTGAGGGCCCTGGCTTCATCGGTGCCCAGGGCATTCAGGCGCTTGTCGATCTCGGTGTCCACGCGGGAGACGAAGAAGGACGCCACGGAGTGGATCGTGGAGAGGTCGTGGCCGTTTTCCTTGGCCAGCTCCAGGCCGGACTGGAAAGCGTTGATGACGGCGCGGTAGCGCTCCAAGGAGAAGATCAGGGTCACGTTGACGCTGATGCCCTCGGCGAGGGTTGCCGTGATGGCGGCGAGGCCTTCAAGGGTTGCCGGGATCTTGATGTGGACGTTGTCCTTGTTGACCTTCTTGTACAGGTGCTTGGCCTCGGCGATGGTGCCTTCGGTGTCCCACGCCAGGCGGGGATCCACCTCGATGGAGACGCGGCCGTCCACACCCTTGGTCGCTGCCGCGACCGGGGCGAAGAGGTCGCAGGCATCCGCGACGTCGGTGGTGGTGATCTCGAAGACGGTCTCTTCGACGGACGCGCCCTTGGCGGCCTTTTCGGCGATCACGGCGTCGTAGTCGCTGCCGGCGGTGATGGCAGCGTGGAAGATGGACGGGTTGGTGGTGACACCAACCACGTTCTTCTCGTCGATGAGCTTCTGCAAGGTGCCGCTGGAAAGGCGTTCCCGGGAAAGGTCGTCAAGCCAGATGGACACACCGGCGTCGGAAAGCTGCTGGGTGGGAGTCGTAGTCATTTCTTAATCTCCTTGGAAATCTGTTCGTTGCTGTCGGATTCGTCTCGGACGCGTTTCAGCTGCTGAGACCCGCGAGGGAGTCCTTGGCAGCAGCGGCGACTGCTTCTGCCGTGATGCCGAACTCCTTGAAGAGGCGCTTGTAGTCCGCGGAGGCGCCGAAGTGCTCGAGGCTGATGGATCGTCCGGCGTCGCCGACGAATTCCTTCCAGCCCAGGGCCAGGCCGGCTTCGACCGAGACGCGGGCCTTGACGGCGGCGGGGAGCACGGATTCGCGGTACGCGGAGTCCTGCTTGTTGAACCACTCGACGCACGGCATGGAGACGACGCGGGTGGCGATGCCTTCGGCCTGGAGCGCTTCGCGGGCATTCACTGCGAGCTGGACCTCGGAACCGGTGCCGATCAGGATGACCTCGGCCGGGACCGTGGCGCCGTCCTTCGAAGCTTCTGCCAGGACGTAGCCGCCCTTGGCGACGCCGGCGGTGGAGCCGAAGGTGTCACCCTCGGCAACGCCCTCGCCGCGTGCGTAGGTCGGGATGTTCTGGCGGGTCAGCACGATGCCTGCCGGGTTCTCGTGGTTCTCGAGCATGGTCTTCCATGCTGCCGCGACCTCGTTGGCGTCGCCGGGACGGACAACATCCAGGCCCGGGATGGCGCGCAGGGTGGACAGTTGTTCCACCGGCTGGTGGGTGGGGCCGTCTTCGCCCAGGCCGATCGAGTCGTGGGTCCAGACGTACAGCGACGGAACACCCATGAGCGCGCCGAGGCGGATCGCGGGACGCTGGTAGTCGCTGAAGATCAGGAACGTACCGGAGAACGCCCGGGTGCGGCCGTGCAGCGAGATGCCGTTCACGATCGACGCCGCGGCGTGCTCGCGGATACCGAAGTGCAGGACCCGGCCGTACGGGTTGCCCTTCCACGCGCCGGTGGAGCGCGAGGCCGGGATGAACGACGGCGAACCCTCGATGGTGGTGTTGTTGGACTCGGCGAGGTCGGCGGAGCCGCCCCACAGTTCCGGAAGGACCGGGCCGATCGCGTTCAGGACCTTGCCGGACGCGGCGCGGGTGGAGACTTCCTTGCCTGCTTCGAACACCGGAAGCGCGGAGTCGAGCTCGACCGGAAGCTTCTTGGCCTCGATGCGCTCGAGCAGCGCAGCGCCCTCGGGGTTGGCGGTCTGCCATGCTTCGAAGGATGCCTGCCATTCGCTGCGCTCTGCTGCGCCGCGTTCGACGACGGCGCGGGCGTGCGCCAGGACGTCCTCGTCAACCTGGAAGGATCGCTCGGGGTCGAAGCCCAGGACTTCCTTCAGGGCTGCGACTTCCTCTGCGCCAAGGGCGGAACCGTGGATCTTGCCCGTGTTCTGCTTCTTGGGCGCCGGGTAGCCGATGATGGTGCGCAGCGAGATGATGGACGGCTTGGACGTCTCGGCCTTGGCGGCGAGCAGCGCGCCGTAGAGTTCCTGGACGTCTTCGACGTATTCGCCGGTCTTGGTCCAGTCCACGCGCTGGGTGTGCCATCCGTAGGCCTCGTAGCGCTTGAGGACGTCTTCGGTGAAGGCCACGTCGGTGTCGTCTTCGATGGAGATGTGGTTCTCGTCGTAGATCACCACGAGGTTCCCCAGTTCCTGGTGCCCGGCCAGGGAAGAAGCTTCCGAGGTGACGCCTTCCTGGAGGTCGCCGTCGGAGGCAATGACCCAGATGGTGTGGTCGAACGGGCTCTGCCCGGCGGGAGCATCGGCGTCGAACAGGCCGCGTTGGCGGCGCTGCGAGTACGCGAAGCCCACCGAGGAAGCCAGGCCCTGGCCCAGCGGGCCGGTGGTGATCTCGACGCCGGCGGTGTGCTTGTATTCCGGGTGGCCCGGGGTCAGCGATCCCCACGTGCGCAGGGCCTCGAGGTCCTTCAGCTCCAGGCCGTAGCCGGAAAGGAACAACTGGATGTACAGGGTCAGCGATGTGTGGCCGGGGGACAGGATGAACCGGTCACGGCCGATCCAGTCCGGGTGCTTCGGGTCGTGGCGCATCAGCTTCTGGAACAGCAGGTAGGCGGCCGGCGCAAGGCTCATGGCCGTGCCGGGGTGACCGTTGCCGACCTTCTCGACGGCGTCAGCGGCCAAAACGCGGACGGTGTCCACGGCGCGCTGGTCCAGGCTTGTCCAAGTCAGTTCTTGCTCTTCCAAATGTGGCACGTAAACCGAGCCCCTCTCTGTGCTGACGGCTGGTGGCGGCACATGGCAAGCCTCGGGCACAGGATGGCGCCCGCTGCGAAGTGTCTACCAGCCGTTCACCATTGAAACGTTGATCTATCATCCAGACATGCAAATCTGAGAATACGCTTTCTCGGAAACCTGCGTGAGCTGATCTGCAGACAGCTTAGCCCGGTTCGCGGCCCCAAATGGTGGGAATCCCAAAAAATGGACGCATATTCCGTTTTATGAATCACCTCGACGGCAAAGCGCCGGTGAACTTTCGGAAATAACGGAAGGTTCGCCGGTGCCGTGGCGTCGGACAGGCCACGGTATGATATCTGGAGGCCACCAGCGGCGCGTGCGCCATCGATTGCATGCATGGATCGAATGCACGCTTCACCCCGTGCCCCGGATTCGGAGGTGCCAGGATGAACAGGCGCCGCCGCTGCGAGAACACCAGAGCAAAGAACAGAGTGACTGCCAACGTGAGCACAACAGATACGCCCCTCAACGCTTCCCCGGCTGTGGGGAAGGGCGGAATGTCCCGTAAGTTCAAGGCGTATCTGGCACTGACCAAACCCCGCGTGATCGAGTTGCTGCTGGTCAGCACCTTGCCCACGATGATCTTCGCCCAACGGGGCTTCCCGTCCATCGGGTTGATTCTGGCTACGTTGGTGGGCGGCGCCTTTGCCGCCGGCAGCGCAGGGGTCTTCAATTGCTACATCGACCGCGATATCGACAAGTTGATGCACCGGACCGAAAAGCGTCCCCTTGTGACCGGGGAAGTCACCCCACGCGAAGCTCTCGTCTTCGCGTGGATCCTTGGGGCCGCGTCCATCGCCATCCTGTGGTTCGGGGCCAACCCGCTGTCCGCTTGGCTGGGCCTCGGTGCAATTGTTTTCTACGTTGTCATCTACACGATGATTCTCAAGCGCCGCACGGCACAGAACATCGTGTGGGGCGGCGCGGCCGGCTGCTTCCCGGTGCTGATCGCCTGGGCCGCGGTGACCAACACCGTCGAGTGGCCCGCCGTCGTGCTCTTCATGGTGATCTTCCTGTGGACGCCTCCGCACTACTGGCCGTTGTCCATGCGCTACGGCGAGGACTACCGCAACGCCAACGTCCCCATGCTGGGCGCCATCGCCGGCGCCAAGGTGGTTTCCGTCCAGGTGGTCCTGTACGCCTGGGCCATGGTGGTGTGCTCGCTGCTTTTGGTGCCGGTTGGCCGCGCGGGCTGGGTCTACACCATCGCCGCCGTCCTCGCGGGCGCCTGGTTCCTGTATGAATCCCATGCCCTCTACAACCGGGCACAAGGCGGCGACGTTTCCAACAAGGGAGCCATGAAGGTCTTCCACGGTTCCATCAGCTACCTGACGCTTCTCTTCATCGCCCTCGCGGTGGACCCGTTCATCGGTTCCCCGATCATCGGCGGCTGACGTTCCCCGTCCCCGCAGGACGCCCGCCCACCTTCAGGGCCGTTTTCCCACACGCCCGCTCACCTGTAGCGGTAAAACGAAAGACCCTCGCTCACGTCGCATGACGTGAGCGAGGGTCTTTGCTTTGGCTTGCGCAGAGGCCATCAGCCGCCAGGTGCTAGAGCTTCGGGCTGAACCGTGCCACATCCGCCGCGTTCGTGGCGGCGCCCATGAGCAGGGCGGCACCCAGCATGTGAATTCCCACGAGGAGTGCGGGAATGCCGTTGTAGTACTGGGTGAAGCCGATGACCGCCTGCAGGACCGTCACGGCGAGCAGCAGCAGCGCAGCTGTGCGGAACAGGCCGGTGACTCCCTTGCGCAGGACGAAGTAGACAGCGAAGACGGCACCCGCCGTGATGAGGTACGCCGGCACTGCGTGGATGTGCGAGACGAGGTCCCAGTCGAGGTCGTTCCGCGGCGCGTTCGCGTCCCCGGCGTGCGGTCCGGCACCGGTCACGACGACTCCCAAGCACACCGCAACCGCCGAGAAGAACGCGACGGCGGTCATGACTGGGCTCATGGCTCCTGGAATCGCTGCCAACGGCCGCTTCATGAACCGCCCGGTCCGGCCATAGGCGCGGTTGACCAGCAGGGTGGAAAAGACAACCAGGGCCATGGAAACCAGGAAGTGCAGTCCGACAACCCAGGGGTTCAGGTTGGACAGCACGGTGATGCCGCCGATGATGGCCTGTGCCGGAATGCTGGCCAGCAGGCCCACGGCCAGCAGGAACAAGTCGCGGCGTTCCTTGCGGAGGTTCCACAAATACACAAGCATCAGGACCGCGACGGCGGCCAATGCGAACGTCAGCATCCGGTTGCCGAATTCAATGAAGCCGTGGATGCCCATCTCCGGCGTATTCACCAAGGATCCGCTGGTGCAACGAGGCCATGTGGGGCAGCCGAGCCCTGAAGATGTCAGCCGGACCGCGCCCCCGGTGACCACCAGGACCACCTGGCCGATCAGGGACAACATCGCCAGCCTGCGGATCGTGCTGTTGACTTCCGTGGGCAGCTTGTCGGCCAGCTGCTGGATGGACTTCGGGAGGCGGGAAGCCGTGCTCACAGTGTTCTCAATTCTCGGTACTCAATTCATGCTGACGGTTCGGTTCCACTGCGGGACACTCAATTCCATTTGAACCAGCGGACGGCGGCCATGCCAGGAACGACGGTCCACAGCAGCAGCACAAGAACATACGGAAGGGAGACGCTGCCATGGAGGAAAGCATCCCTGAGGGACTGCCCCAAGGCTCCTGAAGGCAGGAAATGCACAATGCTCTGCGCCAGGTCCGGCAGACGCTCGGCAGGAACCACGATTCCGCCGAGGGCGCCCAGCAGGATCCAGAGCAGGTTCGTGATGGCGAGGGTTGCCTCAGGCCGGACGGTGCCGGCGACCAGGAGCCCGAGCGCAGTGAAGGCGGCAGCGCCGAGAACCAAGAGGCCGAGGCCCGGAAGCCAACCTTCGGGCCGTGGATGCCAGCCGAGCAACGCGGCGACGGCGCCGATCACCAGGATCTGGAGGACCAGGACTGCCAAGACGGCGATGATCTTGCCGGCAATGAGTCCGGTCCGGCCCAGGGGGGTGGTCGAGAGGAAGCGGAGCACGCCGTAGCGGCGGTCGAAGCCGGTGGCGATGCCCTGGCCCGTGAATGCCGTGGACATGGCACACAGGGCGAGGACACCCGGCGTCGCGATGTCCACCCTGCTGGCGCCCAAGCCGTCGAGCAGTGGCGTCACGGTGAGTCCCACCAGGGCCAGCAAGGGCATGATCACCGCGAGGATCAGCTGCTCGCCGTTCCTGATCATGGTCAGGGTCTCGTAGCGGCCCTGCAGGAGGATCCTGCGCATCAAGGTCGCCGGTCCGGCGTGGTGTGTGCTGCGCAAAGGGATTGTGCTGGTCATCGGATATCCCTTCCGGAAATGTCCAGGAAAACGTCTTCCAAGCTGCGCGCCTCCAAGCGGAGGGACGCCGGCATGATGCCCTGCTCTGCCCACCAGGCCGTCAGCTTCGCCAGATGCTGCGGCGTCAAGGTGCCCGCAATTGCGTAGCTGCCTGCCCGGCTTTCGGTGACGGTCAGTTCGTGGCCGATGGCCGCGGCAATATCGAGGCCGGCCGGGGCGTCGAAGAACAGTGTGCGTTCAGTCACCCCGTCCATGGCCTCATGGCCGTGGCTCAACAAGTCGGCGACGGTGCCCTCTGCGACGTTGTGGCCGGCGTCGATGATGTAAACATAGTCCGCAAGCCTTTGCGCATCGTCCATGAGGTGCGTGGTCAGGATGATACCCATGCCGGCATCCCGCAGTTCGGCGATGAGCTCGAAGACGATTTGGCGGGACTGGGGATCGAGTCCAGCGCTGGGCTCGTCCAGGAACAGGACTTCGGGATTGCCGATCAGGGCAGCCGCAAGCGAGAGCCGCTGCTTTTGGCCGCCGGACAAGCGGCGGACGCCGGTGCGGCTGAAGGTATCGATGCCCAAGCGCTCGACGAGTCCGTCCAGCGGAAGCGGATTCCGGTACATGCCCGCAATGTGCCGAAGCAGGGGGATGGGACGTGCCGACGGCGGGAGGCCGCCGTCCTGCAGCATGACGCCGACGCGTGAACGGAGGTCTGCGCCGGCGGTGTCGGGATCTTCGCCGAGGAGTCCGATGCGGCCGCCCGTACGTTTCTGGAGGCCTTGGGCACATTCGAGCGTTGTCGTCTTGCCGGCGCCGTTGGCACCCAGCAAGGCGGTGATCTGGCCGCGTTCTGCGAACATTGAGAGGCCGCTGACTACCCGCAGCATTTTGCCGTCAAGGGAAGCCAGCGGGCCAACGTCCTTGATGAGTCCGTCAATGGTGAGGACAGGGGATTCGGGGGATCGCACCAAAGTATTCTACGTGAAGTAGTAGGCCTGCGGAGGGCAAGCCGCCGCAGGCCAGCCTTGCCTTACTGGATGCGCGGACTAAATTACGACATGATTGTGTTGTGTATTCCATGAGGAGTTCTGTTTCCGTGCCCGCAGGGCATAGCGCGGTCATACCCGTGCCCGGTGGCACTGCCGTTGGCGTCGCTGATGCAGAAGACCGCACCCGGAACCGCGTTCTCAACGCGGTGTTGGAGCATGGCCCCGTCAGTGCGGCTGAACTCGGCGACATGCTCGGGTTCACCCCTGCCGCTGTCCGCCGGCATCTGGATCACCTGCAGCGTGCCGGTGTCATAGAGGTAAAGCGCGTCGCGAAGGCGGGTGCCGGCGCGGGCCGGCCGGCCCGGCGCTATGTCCTCAGCTCCCAGGGGCAATCGAAGCTCGGCGATGACTACCTGAACATCGCGAGTTCCGCCTTGCGGCGGCTGAGGGACCTCGCAGGCGAAGAAGCCGTCAGGGACTATGCGGTGGAGCGCTTTGCCGAGATGGAGGCGCGCTACGCACCCGAAGTCGACCGCGCGGGTTCCGACATCGCCGCCAGGGCTGTGGCGCTGTCCAAGGCGCTGAGCCGTGACGGGTATGTCGCATCGGCAGCGTCGATTGAGACCAAGGCGCCCCTGCCCGCATCCCTTTCAAGCGTGCAGCTCTGCCAGGGCCATTGCCCCATCCAGCAGCTCGCCGCGGAATTTCCAGTTTTTTGCGACACTGAGACCGAACTGTTTTCCCGTTTGGTCGGCGTCGATGTCCGCAGGCTTTCCACCCTCGCGCAGGGCGGACACGTCTGCACCACCCACATTCCTACCGGCAGGCCGGCCGCCAAGGAGGCCCTCGGGTTTCCGAAGCTGCCGGCCGCGCCCCATGTCGAATCCAACAATCAGTAAGAAAGGCCGTGATGACGGGTCAATTAGCTGAAGGAACAGCAGAGAAAGCGCTAGCTGACGGTGCTGTGATCTCGGAGATTCTGGAGAAGAATCCCGAGCTGCACGGTATTGGCACCTACGAGTACGGATGGGCTGACAAGAACGACGTCGGCGCCAACGCACGCCGTGGTCTCAACGAAGAGGTAGTCCGCGACATTTCGGCCAAGAAGAACGAGCCGGAATGGATGCTGGACCTGCGCCTGAAGGGCTTGAAGTACTTCGACCGCAAGCCCATGCCTACCTGGGGTGCAGACCTCTCGGGCATCGACTTCGACAACATCAAGTACTTCGTGCGCTCCACCGAGAAGCAGGCTGCCACGTGGGAAGACCTCCCCGAGGACATCCGCAACACCTACGAGAAGCTGGGCATCCCGGAAGCCGAGCGCAGCCGCCTCGTGTCCGGCGTGGCCGCGCAGTACGAGTCCGAGGTTGTGTACCACCAGATCCGCGAGGACCTGGAAAAGCAGGGCGTTATCTTCCTGGACACGGACACCGCGCTCCGCGAGCACCCGGAGATCTTCCAGGAGTACTTCGGCACCATCATTCCGGTGGGCGACAACAAGTTCGCGTCGCTGAACACGGCCGTGTGGTCCGGCGGTTCCTTCGTGTACGTCCCCAAGGGCGTCCACGTGGACATCCCGCTGCAGGCCTACTTCCGCATCAACACCGAGAACATGGGCCAGTTCGAGCGCACCCTGATCATCGCGGACGAGGACTCCTACGTCCACTACATCGAAGGCTGCACCGCTCCGATCTACACGTCGGACTCCCTGCACTCCGCTGTGGTGGAAATCATCGTGAAGAAGGGCGCCCGCGTCCGTTACACGACCATCCAGAACTGGTCCACCAACGTGTACAACCTCGTCACCAAGCGCGCCATCTGCGAAGAGGGCGCCACCATGGAATGGATCGATGGCAACATCGGCTCGAAGGTGACCATGAAGTACCCGGCCGTCTACCTCGTCGGCGAGCACGCCAAGGGTGAGACCCTGTCCATCGCCTTCGCCGGCGAAGGCCAGCACCAGGACACCGGCTCGAAGATGGTCCACATCGCGCCGAACACCAAGAGCTCCATCATTTCCAAGTCCGTGGCCCGCGGCGGCGGTCGTGCAGCCTACCGAGGCCTGGTCCAGGTCCGCGAAGGAGCCAAGCACTCCGCCAACACCGTGCGTTGCGACGCCTTGTTGGTAGACACCATTTCCCGTTCCGACACCTATCCCTACATCGACATCCGCGAGGATGACGTGGTGATGGGCCACGAGGCCACCGTTTCCCGAGTCAGTGAGGAGCAGCTCTTCTATCTGATGTCTCGCGGTATGCCCGAGGACGAGGCCATGGCCATGATCGTGCGAGGCTTCATTGAGCCGATTGCCCGTGAGTTGCCAATGGAATACGCCCTTGAACTCAACCGCCTGATTGAACTGCAGATGGAAGGATCCGTCGGTTAGCAATGACTGAAATCACTACTGAAAAGGCCCGCATCGGCGCGCCATCGGCCAAGCCGTTTATCGACGGATTCACCGAAGAGGGCGAGAACCTCTCACCGGTCAACACCGGTACCAACACGTCTTCCACCTCGGAAAAGACGTCGGAGCAGGCACCTTCGGCGGGGCCGCTTGCAGGCGCCTCGGCCAAGAGCCACTCCCACGGCGGCGGCGTTGGAATTCCGGACAGCTCGCGCGCAGGTCGGCTGACCTCGTACAAGCTGGCTGACTTCAAGCCTCTCACCGGGTTGGAAGAAGACTGGCGTTTCACCCCGCTCAAGCGGCTTCGCGGCCTTCACAACGAGGTCCTCTCCGGTTCGGCACCGTCCGTCGCCGTGACCGCCCCTGAGGGCGTCGTCGTCGAGACCGTGGGGCGGGACGACGTCCGCATCGGCTCCGCGGCCATTCCGGAGGACCGCGTGTCCGCCAATGCCTGGGAGAACTTCGCCGAGGCCACCGTCATCACGGTGCCCGCCGAGCTCCAGCTCGACGGCGAAGTGTCCGTCCTGCTGACCGGCACCTCCACTGAAGCTTCCGCCCAGCACATCGTGATCGTGGCAGGCCGCTTCTCGAAGTCCCGGATCGTCCTGGACCACCAGGGCAGCGCGATCGTTTCTGAGAACGTCGAAATCCTTGTCGAAGACGGCGCGGACCTGACGGTCATCTCGCTCCAGGAATGGAACGACGACGCCGTTCACGCCTCTTCGCAGCAAGCCAAGCTGGGCCGTGACGCCAAGTTCAAGCACATCGTGGTGAGCCTCGGCGGCGACGTCGTCCGCATGACTCCGTCCACGCGCTTCACCGGGCCGGGCGCGGAAGCCGAGATGTTCGGCTTGTACTTCGCCGACGCGGGCCAGCACCTCGAGCAGCGCCTGTTCGTTGACCACGCCGTGGCCAACTGCAAGTCCAACGTCCTGTACAAGGGCGCCCTGCAAGGCCGCAACGCACACACCGTGTGGGTTGGCGACGTCCTGATCCGCAAGGAAGCAGAAGGCACGGATACCTACGAGGCCAACCGCAACCTGGTCCTCACGGATGGCGCACGCGCCGACTCGGTTCCGAACCTTGAGATCGAAACCGGCCTGATCGAAGGTGCCGGCCACGCCAGCGCCACCGGCCGCTTCGATGACGAGCACTTGTTCTACCTCATGGCACGCGGCATCCCCGAAGACGTTGCCCGCCGCCTGGTGGTCCGTGGCTTCCTCAACGAGATCATCCAGCAGATCAAGGTACCGGCGCTCGAAGAGCGCCTCACCGAAGCTGTTGAGCGCGAGCTCGCCGCGAGCGACAACTAATACAAGCCAAGCAGGGAAAACAGACTATGAGCGATCAGCCACAAGGCGAACTGGTATGCAACGCCAACGAGATCCAGGTCAAGCAGGCGCTGCGCATCCTGATCGATGACTACCCCGTAGCCATCGTCAAGGATTCGATGGGACAGATCCACGCCATCGGCGACACCTGCTCGCATGCGGACATTTCGCTCGCCGAGGGTGAAATCGAAGGCTGCGCGATCGAATGCTGGGGCCATGGCTCCCAGTTCGATCTCCGCACCGGACAGCCCTTGCAGCTCCCTGCCTATGACCCCGTCCCGGTCTTCGCCGTCACCCTCGACGGTGACGACGTCTACGTGGACGTGACCAACGTTGTGAACGGCGCGTCAGTACAGAACTACTGAGCGCCAAGTGCCTAAAGACTTACGAAAGAAAGAAGAGCATGTCTACTCTTGAGATCAAGGACCTGCACGTCAGCATCGAGACGGAGCAGGGCACCAAGGAGATCCTGAAGGGCGTCAGCCTGACCATCAAGACCGGTGAGACCCACGCGATCATGGGCCCCAACGGTTCGGGCAAGTCCACCTTGGCTTCCACCATCGCCGGCCACCCGCGCTACAACGTCACGAGCGGCACCATCACGCTCGACGGCGAAGACGTGCTGGCCATGAGCGTTGACCAGCGCGCCCGTGCCGGCGTCTTCCTGGCCATGCAGTACCCCGTAGAGGTTCCGGGCGTCACCATGACCAACTTCCTGCGCACGGCCAAGACCGCAATCGACGGCGAAGCTCCTGCCCTCCGCACCTGGACCAAGGACGTCAAGGCGGCCATGCAGCAGCTGCGCATCGACGCCGACTTCGCACAGCGCAACGTCAACGAGGGCTTCTCCGGCGGCGAGAAGAAGCGCGTGGAGATCCTCCAACTCGAGCTCTTCAAGCCGAAGTTCGCCGTGCTTGACGAGACTGACTCCGGCCTGGACGTCGACGCGCTCAAGGTCGTCTCCGAGGGCGTCAACCGCGCCCACGCCACGGGCAACATGGGTACTTTGCTCATCACCCACTACACCCGCATCCTGCGCTACATCAAGCCGGACTTCGTCCACGTGTTTGTCGATGGCCAGGTTGTCGAAGAGGGCGGCCCTGAATTGGCCGACCGCCTCGAAGAAGAAGGCTACGACCGTTATGCCACCGGCGCCGGCGCAGCCACCATTGCTGCTGCCGCAGCAGCACAGGCCTAGTTAGGACTCCCGCCATGACCGAAATCAACGCGGCTCGCACCAGCCTCGAGGACGTCGAGGAGGCGCTCAAGGATGTCATTGACCCGGAACTCGGAGTCAACGTGGTGGACCTTGGGCTGCTCTACGGTCTGAAGTACTCGGAGGAGGACGGCGCTCTGCTCATCGACATGACGTTGACGACGGCGGCCTGCCCGCTGACCGATGTCCTTGAAGAGCAGGTCGGCCAGTCCCTCGACGGCATCGTCGACGACTGGCGCCTCAACTGGGTATGGATGCCGCCATGGGGTCCCGAGCGGATCACGGACGACGGCAAGGACCAGATGCGGGCCCTCGGCTTCAACATCTAGGAAAACCCTCGACGACGGCCGGTCACCTTCCGCGGAAGGTGACCGGCCGTCGTCGTACCCGCACAGCGTCATAGAACGGCGCGTACCCGCGGCAGGGGCTAAAATTCGATGATGCCTTTCCTGGACAAACTTCAGCTCTGGGCCGGTGAGCGCCCCGACGACACCGCCGTCGTCGTCGGCGGCAAGCGGCTCAGCTGGGCTGACCTTCGGGACGCCGCAGCCTTGCGCCTGGGCGGGACGCCCGCGACGGCGGTACTCGCCGAAGCGAATTCGCTGGACTTCGTGGTGTCCTACACGGCCGCGGTCGCCGGCGAGCGTTGCTGCGCCGTGCTGGACCCGTTGTGGCCGCGCGCCATGATCGATGAGGTCACCGAGAGGATCGGACAAGCCGGGCCCGCCACCGGCCCGACCGCCACAGGCGACGAGCTGTCAGACGGCGGTCCGGACTCCACGTTCCTGATCGGCCTGACGTCCGGAACCACGTCCGTTCCCAAAGCCTTCACCCGTTCACGGCGATCATGGCAGGTTTCGTTTGACGCCTCCATCGAATTCTTCGGGCTGACCCCCGAGGACAGGACGCTCGCGCCCGGGCCGCTGTCCGCGAGCTTGAACCTGTACGCCCTGTCGGAATGCCTTTATGCCGGGGCGCCCTTCCACACTTTGGAGACCTTCGACGTCGGCGATGCCCATGCGGCCATCAGCTACGACGGCGTCACCCGACTGGTCCTCGTGCCTACGATGCTGCGCCTCCTGAGCGAACGCGGCCTGGCTGGAGGAGTGGACGCATCCGGCGTGCGCAGCATTATCTGCGCGGGCTCAAAGCTGGACGCCCGCACCCTGGAGGCGGCGAGGCGGTGGGCACCGAACGCGGCAATCTTCGAGTACTACGGTGCGTCCGAGCTCAGCTTCGTTTCCGGAACGCGGCTTGCTGCCGGGGAGCCGCTCGACGCCGGTGGCACCGGAATCGGCGGACCGTTTCCCGGCGTCGAACTCAGAATCATGGACGACGGCGGCGCGGAGCTGCCCGACGGGACCGACGGGAACATCTGTGTCCGCTCCGGCATGGTCAGCAACGGGTATTTGTGGGGCGACGACGGCCAGGCGCTGCGCTGCCTTGACGGTTGGTACACGGTGGGGGACCAAGGCTATGTGGACTCCGGTGTCCTGCATATCCTCGGCCGCCGGTCTGACATGATCATCACCTCCGGGAGGAACGTCTATCCCGACGAGGTGGAACTTGCCTTGGCATCGGTCCCGGGGGTCTCGGCGGCCGTCGCGGCCGGAATGCTCGATGATGTCCGCGGCCAGAAAGTCGTGGCCGGAATCGTTCCAGCGTACGGTTCGGTGACGGCAACACAGGTCAAGACAGGCCTGGACGGCCTGCTCGCCCGGGACAAGCGGCCCCAGCGGTATTTCGCGCTGTCGGAATTGCCCGTGACGGACCGCGGGAAGGTCAGCCGCCGGATGTTGCTCGACTGGATTGAGAACAACGATCCGCGGGCGAAGCCCCTTGCCTAGCCGTGATCCGGTCACAGGGCCGGACCCTTCGCACCAACCCGTGATCATCGCTGCCCTGCGTACACCCATCTGCCGGGCCAACGGACAACTGAAGGCGCTGCGCGCCGAAGAACTCCTCTCCCCGGTCCTGCGCTCACTGCTGACGGCAACGGGTATTGCCGGCTCAGACGTGAACGACGTCGTGATCGGCAATGCCGTGGGTGGCGGCGGAAACCTGGCCCGGTATGCCGCCTTGCACGCGGGACTGCCGCTGGAAGTTCCCGGACTGACCGTGGACCGACAGTGCGGCTCTGGACTCGACGCCATCGTGCTGGCGTCCCGGCTCGTGGTCGCCGGCGGTAATGGCGTCTTCCTCGCCGGGGGAGTGGAGAGCATCAGTACAGCTCCCTTGCGTGCCAGGCGGAACCAAGACCCCGACGGCGAGCCGGACTTCTACACCCGCGCCACCTTCGTGCCGCCCGGGTTCGGGGACCCGGACATGGGGGTGGCCGCTGAAAACGTAGCGCGGGAGTGTGCCGTCAGCCGCGAACAACAAGACGAGTTCGCCTTGCGGAGTCACCAGCGCGCCGTCGCTGCCGGTGCCGCCGGCGCGTTTGCCCCCGAAATTGTCCCCGTGCAAGCAGGGGAGGCCGTGGTGCAGGCGGATGACGGACCGCGGGCTTCGCTCAAGGCCGGACTCATGGCCCGCTTCCCGCCGGCATTCGTACCGGACGGCACTGTGACGGCCGGAAACTCGTGCTTCGACGCCGACGCGGCCTCCGCCGTCGTGATCACTTCACTGGAGCGGGCACGTCAACTGGGCGCCCCCGACGGGCTGCTGGTCCTGGGCTGTGACACCGCGGGCGTGGACCCGGAACTGCTGGGCATCGGGGCGTCAGTGGCGGCCAAGCGCTTGCTGGCGGAGCTTGGTCTTGAACCCGGGGAACTGGACCTCGTGGAATTCAACGAGGCTTTTGCTTCGCAGACCCTCGCGTGCCTTGGCGCGCTGGGAGTGGAACCGGCACGGGCGAACCTCGACGGCGGAGCGTTGGCCCTGGGACACGCTTACGGTGCGTCCGGGGCTGTCCTGGTGACGCGGTTGCTGGCCCAGGCACGCAGGACGGCCGGAGCGCAACCGGGCCGGCAAAGCCTGGCGCTGGCGATGATCAGCATCGCAGGCGGAATGGGCACCGCGGCGATGTTCCGCTACGCGCAGTTGCAGGGCGATTAGTCTTCGGCGTCGCCAAGGCCGCGCGCGGCCAGGGCATCGCCGGTCTGCCGGGCATAGGCGACCGTCGTGATGAATACCGGCAGCACCAGGGCACGGGGATTGCGCTCAAGGCCGCGCGCCCGGGCTGCGTCGCGGACATCGGAAAATGCGCCGGCGATGAACGGAAGGCTGCGCAGCATGATCGCGATCGTCAGCGCGAAGCGCTCAGGGTCCGCTCCGAAACGCTTGAACGGCTTGGACAGGGCCACCACTCCGTCCAGCAATGCTTGCACGGGAGTCGTGACCGTCAGTACCGACGCCGCCACGACGCAGACAAGCACATTGAGCACAATCCGCGCGGCGACAGGGCCGCCCAGTTGCCACCACTGGAAAGCGCCGATCGCAAGGAGGATGGGCGTTACGAGCCACACGGAGCGCCCGAGCCGTTTGAAGCCCGCACCGCTCAGCAGGAAGAGCCCGCACATCACTGCGAGGACCACTGCCGAGACAAGCCAATCGACAATGAGGAACGATGCGAGGCCGCAGCCGGCAACCAGCAGGAACTTGAGCCATAGGGGAGTGCGGTGCACGATCGAGTCGCCCCGCACGTAGTTGGGGATCAGGACCCCGTGGCCCCTCACGTCGCCTCCACCTTGCCCTGCGGGGATTCAGCCGCGCACAGCGCGCGGTAGTGTTCGACGGCGGCGGTTGCTCCGCCGTCGAACACTATCCGTCCGCAATCCACCACGAGGGCGCGATCCGCTTCGAGGGCAAGGTCGAGATCGTGGGTGGACATGATGATCTGTTGCTCCAGGCCCGCAAGGGTCCGCCTGAGCAGCTCCCGGTTGCGCAAGTCCAGCAGGGTCGAAGGCTCGTCGAGGACCAGCACGGCCGGGTCCACCGCGAGGACGGCCGCGAGGGCGAGCAGTTGGCGTTCTCCGCCGGAGAGCTCATAAATACTCTGGTCGGCGAGGTCCAGGATCCCGAACCGTTCCAGCACGGCTTCCGCACGGGCAGCACGCTCTGTTGAGTTCTTGATGGAGCGCCGCAGGGAGAGTTCCACGTCTTCCCGGCCGGTCGGCATGACCAGCTGCGACAAGGGATCGGTGAAGACGAAGCCCACCTGGCTGCGGACCTGGCGAACGTCCCGAACGCTGTCTGCGCCGTTGACGCTGACGGTGCCTTCGCTGGGAGCCACCAGGCCGTTGAGCAAGCGCAGCAAGGTGGATTTTCCCGAGCCGTTGGCCCCGATGACCGCGATGCGTTGCTCGGTGAGTTCCAACGAGACGTCCCGCAGCAAAGTCTTGGGCGCCGGACTGCCATCAACGGCTACGTGCACAGAGACTTCGCTGAGAATGATGGTGTTCATCTACTGATTGTGCCCGCTCTATTTGACGCGGCGGACCAGGATGTCCGGGAAGGCCTTGTGTAGCGAGACCGCAATGATCGCCGCCAGGACGTTCTTGATGATGTCCCCGGGGTAGTAAGGCAGGTCGGCCAGGAACGCCTTGGCAAAGTCGAACTTGCCGTTGACCATGAAGCCAAGCACTCCGAGGCCGTGGATGAGGACGATGGTGCTGGCCATCGCCGCGGCAAACAGGAAAACGGTGCGGTACTTGACGGTCTTGCGGATCACGATGGCCGCCAACCAGCCGGTTGCGGCCGCCGCCAGCGGAAACGCAATGATGTATCCGGCCGACGGTGTCGCCAGGATACCGAGCCCGCTGCGACCCCCGCTGAAGATCGGCAGTCCCGCGAAACCGAGCAGGGTGTAAAGGCCGACGGCGGCAAAAGCGCGCCCGCCGCCGAGCACGAGGCCGGTCAGGATGACGGTGAGGGTCTGCAGGGTGATCGGCACGCCGAGTGCGCCGACCGGAATACCCGGAATCAGCGTTGAGGCGGCCACGAGGGCCGCGAATACCGCGATGAGGCCGATGTCCGTGGACGTCCAGCGGGTGCGGGGGGAGGTTCGTCGCGTGGATGCGGTTTCGGTGCTGCTCATGGTGTGTCCTGTCTCTGCCTTGGGGGCGGGGGAATCCCTGAAACCGACACTACAGAGCAGCCTGACACGGAATTTTGTAGGGTGTCCACGAGCAGCACCACAAGGCCTTGGGCCCTAGGTACAAAGGCGGCGCTGCTCGCGGGCGGAGTCGTGGCTAAGCTTCGACATCCTCAGCAGCCGGGGTGAAGCCCGCGCGGTCCACCTTGCGGTGGTAATGCATACCGGCGAGTCCTCCCAATGCCGCGGCGATGAGGGTCACCGCTGCCACCACGATGGCGGCGACGATGCCGATGGTGCTGAGCTGTCCCTCATTCACCGGAATCCTCGGGAAGCTGTTCACGCTGGCGAGGATATTGAACCGCGGTCCGGCGAACAAGCCCAGCAAGGCCACCAGCACGGCGACGATAACCGCCCAAAACCAGACCATGAATCCTTGCCTGACGCCGTTGAACCGGGCCATGCGTCCGGCAACGTAGCCGCCGCAATAATAGGAGAGGAACAGGATCACCAAGAGCGCGATGATCCCCGCGATGCCCACGGGCTGCGATGACGCGAGGTTCGCCGCATCACTGGCGTTCGCGTTGTTGGCGAGTCCGACGGCGATCCCCGCGGCTGCGAGGAGGGCGACCAAAAGCACTGCCATTCCGGTGGCGGTCAGCCAGCCGAAAAAGGCGGAGCCGATCTTGATTCCGCCGAACTGCTCCTTTTCGCGGGCGATGACGGTCTCGCGGGTGGCTGCGGTGGGGTCGGTAGCGGCGGGAACTGCCGGATAGCTGCTCGTTTCGTCCACGTAACCGGAGCCGCTTCCACGCACATCACCTACCCGCTCGTTCCGTGCTTCAGCGGCGTATGGGACTTCACCCTGGGCGCGCTCGGCCCGGACGTGCTTGCCATCGGATCCTGCTGTACTGCTCATCGAGAGCCTCCCTCGCAATTGTCCTACCTTCACCTAACCACGCGCCGAAAATAGTAGCAAGGGTACTTACTATTTCCTGATCATCCGCGCCCGCCCTTGCCGCTGGCGAGTGTGGGACCTTGTGGGCGGTAGAATCGTAAAGGCCGTTTGTTCGGCCCTTCCACTTCAGCTGCGCCGTGACCTCCGGTGCTGCGGGTGTTCCCCATTGAAAGGCATCCCCCGAATTGATTACCGTCCAGGAACTCGAACTGCGCGCCGGCGCCCGCCTGCTCATGGACCAGGTGAGCTTCCGCGTGGACAAGGGGGACAAAATCGGTCTGGTGGGACGGAACGGTGCGGGCAAAACGACCCTCACCCGCGTCCTTGCCGGCGAGGGACTGCCCGCGGCGGGCAAAGTCGCCCGCAGCGGTGAAATCGGCTACTTGCCCCAGGATCCGAGGACTCCGGACATGGAGCAGCTGGCGCGCGACCGCATCCTTTCCGCCCGCGGGCTCGACGTGGTGGTGGGAAAGCTGAAGCAGGCGCAAACGGACATGTCCAGCGAGGACGCCACCGTTCAGCGCAAAGCCATGAACCGCTACGACCGTCTCGAAGCCGAGTTCCTTGCGGGAGGCGGTTACGCGGCCGAGGCCGAGGCTGCTGCTATTTCCTCCAACCTGGCTCTTCCCGAGCGGCTCCTGAACCAGCCGCTCAAGACCCTGTCCGGCGGCCAGCGCCGGCGCGTGGAGCTGGCCCGGATCCTTTACTCGGATGCTGAGACCCTTCTCCTGGACGAACCCACCAACCACCTTGACGCAGACTCCATCACCTGGCTCCGCGACTTCCTCAAGGGCCACCAGGGCGGGCTGATTGTGATCAGCCACGACGTGGAGCTCCTCGAGGCGACAGTCAACAAGGTTTACCACCTGGACGCCAACCGGGCGCAGATCGACTTCTACAACATGGGTTGGAAGCGCTACCTGCAACAGCGCGAAACCGATGAACGCGCCCGCAAGCGCGAACGCGCCAATGCCGAGAAGAAGGCCCAGGTCCTCATGGACCAGGCCAACAAGATGCGTGCCAAGGCCACCAAGGCCGTCGCGGCGCAAAACATGGCGAAGCGTGCCGAGCGGCTGCTCGGAGGCCTCGAAGCAGTCCGCGAGAATGACCGCGTGGCAGCCTTGCGTTTCCCGGATCCAGCTCCGTGCGGCAAGACTCCGCTCACGGCAGAAGGCCTGAGCAAGTCCTACGGCTCCCTGGAAATCTTCACCGACGTGGACCTGGCAATCGACCGGGGCTCCAAGGTGGTCATCCTGGGCCTCAACGGTGCAGGCAAGACCACCCTCCTGCGGATGCTCGCCGGGGTGGACAAGCCCGACACCGGCGACATCGTCCCGGGCCACGGGCTCAAAGTGGGCTACTACGCCCAGGAACACGAAACCCTGGACCACGAACGCACCGTCCTGGAGAACATGCGTTCATCCGCTCCAGACATGAAGGACGCCGAGGTCCGCGGGATCCTCGGTTCCTTCCTGTTCTCGGGCGACGACGTCGACAAGCCGGCGGGCGTGCTTTCCGGCGGTGAGAAGACGCGACTGGCCCTCGCCACGATCGTGGCCTCGAGCGCCAACGTGCTGCTCCTGGACGAGCCCACCAACAACCTCGACCCCGCCAGCCGCGCCGAGATCCTCGGTGCCCTGCGGAACTATTCCGGCGCCGTCGTCCTCGTCAGCCACGATGAAGGCGCCGTGGCGGCGCTGAACCCGGAACGCGTCGTCTTGCTTCCGGACGGTGTCGAGGACCACTGGAACGAAGACTACCTGGACCTCATCACCCTCGCTTAGGGGAGCGGGTCAGGGCATTTCCCACGGCACGGAGGCAAGCGGGCGGCCTAGTTCGATGTAGCTTTTCAGATTGGACAGGACCGCCGACCAGCCGCGGCTCGCAATGGCGAGCTGTTCGTCGTCGGCAATGTTCCTGTGATGGACGGTGAGCCGGGCAATACCGTCATGTGATTCGATGGTGAAAGTGACCACATCGGGCTTCACCACCTCCGGAACCGAGGGATCCTCCCACGTGTTCACGAGGCGCGCCGGCGGCGTCGCTTCGAGGATGGTTCCCACGACGTCGGCAGTTCCCGAGCCATCCGTGCGCTGGTGCTCCCAGCGTGAACCTGCCTTCCAGTCCGAGACATTGGCATGGCCCCAGTACTCGGCGCTTTGGGCTGCATCCGTCAGTGCCGTCCAAATCTGGTCCGGGGTGCCTTCGATGTACGTGACGTAGGTGTATTCAGCCATGCTCACCAGCCTAGCCGCAGGGCGGGCCGGATCAACGCCTCAGCGGACCTTCAGGGGCTGGGCGGCCGTAATCCGTTGGAGTTCGCCGTAGCTGATGGAGAACATCGAGTTATGGTCACCCGCGCCTGCCCAAAGAAGTGGGTGCTCCTGGAGCGAGATGTCGAGGATCGTTCGTATGGGCTGCGGGTGTCCAAGGGGAGCTACGCCGCCCACGGCCTGGCCGGTGTGCTCCAGCACGAACTCAGGGCTGGCACGGCGGATCCTGGCTGTTCCCAGGGAGGCTGCCACGAGGGCGGTGTCCACCTTCGCGGCCCCGCTCGCGAGGATCAGCAGGGGTGCACCGTCAAGTTCGAAGACCAGGCTGTTGGCGATGGCCGCAACATCGCAACCGAGCAAGGATGCTGCCGCAGCCGCGGTGGGGACTTCGTCGTCGAAAGTCCGCACCGTGTCTTGTGCTCCGGCGGCGGTCAGCGCCGACTTCACATTCAAGACGGGGGCGGGGGCCGCTTCAGTACCCTTGTGCATCCAGGATCGCGTCTTCCTCTTCTTCGGCCGTCGGCCGCTTCGATTTCCGGGGTGCGGGTGCCTTGCGACGAGGCATCGCGCCGAGTTCTTCCTCTTCCTCGTCCTGGGCGTCGATCAGCGCGTTCCGCGCCTGTTGCCTGGCCGCGTAGCCGAAACCGACGAACATCAGCACGCCGAAGGCGAACCATTGCAAGGAGTAGGAGAGGTGGGTGCCCTCGTCCGTGGCCGGTTTGGCGAACGGCGCGGGCATCACCTGGGCAGCCGGCGATTCCGAGGCCAACTGCCCGTAGGCGCCGGTCAAGATGGGGTAATGGAGTTCCGCGGCGTAGGCAGGAAGATCGATCGATTGCAACTGGCCGTCTACCGCGCCGCGGCCCAGGTCGGCTTCTGAAGCCTGCAAACGTACGACGACGGTGACGTCGCCGGCCGGCGGGGCCGGGATGCTGTCCGGGTGGCCGGGAGTCTTGTTTCCGATGGGCAGCCACCCGCGGTCCACCACCACGGCGTCGCCGCTCGACAAGCGGAACGGGACCACTACCTCGTATCCGGGTTGGCCATTGAGGGGACGGTTACGGACAACGCGTTGGCCCGAAACGTCATAGCTCCCATGGAGTTCCACCTGCGCCCATTCCCGTTCAGGGTCCAATGATTGGAACTGTGCCTTGGCAGCCGAAAAGGGAAGGGGGGTGGCCGAGTAGTTGTTGACGACTCGATTGATTTCCGCCAAGGTCTCTGCCCTGCGGTCCATCTGCCAGCGGCCCAGCAAAACGCAGCCGGTGGCAAAGACCAGGGCCAGGACGAAGTAGCCCAGCCACTTGCTGGAAAAAAGAAAACGATACATTCAGCGGGCCTCGCCTGTGTCAGTGGTCTTGTCGAAAGGTACTGTCTCTTTCCACAGGCCTCGGGTCTGCAAGTAGTCCTCCAACCATTCCCGGTGCTCATCGCAGGACAACCACACCTTGCGGCGCTCCGGAGTATGGATACGGGGATTGTTCCACAGGAGCTGCCACGTGGCAGCCGCGCGGCATGCCTTGCGCGAACATACAGCCGCAGGCGAGCCATCGGGCCCGGCGTGCTGTTCATTCTCCAGCCCCAGCCCGCCCAAAGTGAAGATGTTCATGAAGCCGCCTGTTCTTCCCCGCTGAACGGATAGGTGCGTTTTACGCCGCCGGTGTAGTCATCGGGTTCCGGGCCGGTAGCGTCCCCGCTGCCAGCGTCGTCGTCGATGAGTTCGCCCTGCAAAACGGTGACGGGCGCCGCGGGCGGTTCCCCTTCTTCTGCAGGCGACGCTTCCAGCTCCACGGCCGGGACGTAGTCCAACAAGGCATCGCTGTGGACTTCGGCTTTGTCGCTGCCGTTGGCGATCACCACGGCAATCCAGGGCAGGAACACGGCACCGGCAACGGCGATGATCTTGAACCAGCCGTCGACCACGAAAATGAGGATGAGGCACACCAAGCGGATACCCATCGCCACGGCGTACTTGATCATCCGTTCGCGCATGTCGTCCGAGTGGGCGGCAGCGGCGTCGGTAATGCTGTGCACCACGGGGTCGCCCGAAACGGCGTCCGGACCCCCTGGCGCCTGCAGGGGACTGCTATCTCTTGTCACGGCTGATTCATCACGCTCCAACGGCTCCCCTCAATTCTCTCACCCCGGAACGGGCCTCCCAAACCGCGCCGGGCGCAGCTACCCGCGGCCACGGTCTCCCGGCGGCTAAGATCGATGCAGGAAATCACCCACTTTCAAGCGGCATATTGCTGCCGCGGAACTCTGGAGACCAGCATGTCTGAAGCAGTATCAAACGCCCGCAGTGTCCTGATCACGGGCGGAAACCGCGGCATCGGCCTGGCTATCGCAGAGGCATTCCTCGCCAACGGCGACAAAGTTGCCGTGACCTACCGCAGTGAAACACCCCTTCCGGAGGGCATCCTCGGCGTCAAGGCAGATGTGACCGACGAGGCCTCCCTCGATGCCGCGTTCAAGGAAGTCGAGGCGGCCCACGGGCCTGTCGAGGTTTTGGTAGCCAACGCCGGAATCACCAAGGACACGCTTCTCCTGCGCATGAGCGAGGAAGATTTCACATCCGTCATCGACACCAACCTCACCGGTGCCTTCCGGGTCATCAAGCGTGCCTCGAAGGGCATGATCCGTTTGCGCAAGGGGCGGGTTGTGTTGATCTCCTCCGTGTCGGGCCTCTACGGCGCCCCGGGACAGATCAATTACTCGGCCTCGAAGGCGGGCATGGTGGGCATCGCCCGTTCCCTGACCCGGGAACTTGGCAGCCGGGGGATCACCGCGAACGTGGTGGCACCGGGTTTCATCAACACGGACATGACCGCGGAGCTTCCCGAAGACACCCAGAAAGCCTATTTGGCGAGTGTTCCGGCCGGCCGCTTCGCCGAGGCATCCGAGGTCGCCAACGTGGTCCGGTGGATCGCCAGCGATGAAGCCGCGTACATCTCCGGTGCTGTCATCCCCGTGGATGGCGGCCTGGGCATGGGGCACTAGGCCAGGGTTCCCGCTGGCATGATTGACTCGGGACTTATGGAACGTGGATGTTTTGCACAGGTCGGATGTTTTGAACAAGTTGGACGCTTTGAATAAAGGAGCACGAATGGGACTGCTGGACAACAAGACGGCAATCGTCACCGGTTCTTCGCGCGGCATCGGCGCTGAAGTAGCCAAGATCCTGGCCGGCGAGGGCGCTGCCGTCGTCGTCAACTACCGCCAGAAGGCCCCCCGGGCCAACAAGGTAGTGGGCGAGATCCAAGCGGCCGGTGGCCATGCCGTCGCCGTCGGCGCGGACCTGACCACCCAGGAAGGCGTCCAGGCGCTGGCCAGCGCGGCCATGGAGGAATTCGGTTCGCTGAACGTCCTCGTGCTCAACGCTTCCGGCGGCATGGAATCCGGCATGGAAGAGGACTACGCCCTCAAGCTGAACCGCGACGCCCAGATCAACATGCTCAACGCCGCTGTTCCGCTGATGCCGGAGGGGTCCCGCGTGGTGTTCGTCACGAGCCACCAGGCGCACTTCGTCGAGACCGTTCCCACGATGCCCGAGTACGAGCCCGTAGCCCGCAGCAAGCGCGCCGGCGAAGACGCACTGCGTGAACTGCTTCCGCACCTTGCCGACAAGGGCATCTCGCTCGTGGTGGTTTCCGGTGACATGATCGAAGGCACCGTGACTGCGACCCTGCTGGACCGCTCCAACCCGGGCGCCATTGAGGCCCGCCGGGCCGAGGCAGGCAAGCTGTACTCGGTGGAGGAATTCGCCGCCGAGGTGGCGAAGATGGCCACGGCCGACGTTGAGAGTGGCCACACCGAATACGTCGGCGGCGCCGACTACTTCGGCAGGAGCGCTTTTTAGATTGCAAACACGAAAGAGCGGCCGGGACTGTCTCTCTGAAATACCCAGTCCCGGCCGCTCTTTCGTTGCGTGTGAAATGCCGCCTAAACGCCGGCGATATGCCGGACCGCGTCCAGGTACGGCATGTTGATGGCGGCGTCCGCTACCGCCCGGACGGCGGGCTTGGCGTTGAATGCCACACCGATCCCGGCCGCGCCCAGCATGTCGAGGTCATTCGCGCCGTCGCCCACCGCGATGGTGTGCTCCAGGGCGATTCCCTCGGCAGCCGCCCATTCTCGGAGGTACTTCTCCTTGGCGGCGCGGTCGATCACGTCGCCAAGGACCTTGCCTGTCAGGAAGCCGTCAACGATTTCAAGTTCATTCGCGATCCAGTAGTCCAGCCCGAGTTCCTCCGCGATAGGCCGCAGGATCTGGTTGAAGCCGCCGGACACTACCGCCACCGTATGGCCGGCCGCCTTGAAAGCGGCCACGAGTTCCGCGGCACCCTCGCTCAGGCGGACCTCGGCGCGGACGGCGTCGACGACGGCGGACGGCAGGCCCGCGAGGACCGCCACCCGGGCATGGAGGCTTTGTGCGAAGTCCAGTTCGCCGCGCATCGCGGCCTCCGTCACGGCCGCTACTTCTTCGCGTTTCCCGGCGTGTGCGGCCAGCAGTTCGATCACTTCCTGCTGGATCAGGGTGGAGTCCACATCCATGATCAGGAGCTTGCGCGAAGCGTCACGCAGTGCGTCGGTGACGATCGCGGTGTCCATGCCCGGTGCCGCCGCCTCGGAGACCCTGCGCCGGATGCCTGACAAGTCGGCGACAGTAGCCCCGTCAACGGCCAGGCCCATGGTGTAGACCCCGAAGCGCTCGTCGCCGGATTGCGACTCCGACGTGAAGGAAGCCCCCGAACCGGACAGCACCCTGCGCAGGTGTTCAAGCTCCGGAAGGGACAGATTCACGCCATAGCTGACGGCGGTCAAGTTCGAACTCATGGCTGCAATCTTAGCGAGCGGGGAACCGCCGCCCGAACTCGTGTTTCATTCACGCCGTCGCGCAAACCATGTGACCGGAGTTCCAGTTATCTATCGCCCCTATTTTTGTCCTAGTGTCTACTCCTATGAGTGATGTTCTTGAATTGGCTTCCGTCAGTGTTGTCCGAGGCACCAAGACCCTGTTGGACAAGGTTGACTGGCAGGTCAATGAAGGCGAGCGCTGGGTCATCCTCGGTCCCAACGGTGCCGGCAAGACCACTCTCCTCCAGATCGCTGCCGCCCGGATGCACCCCACGAGCGGGAAAGCCGGGATCCTTGACGAGACGCTGGGCCGCGTGGACGTCTTCGAGCTCCGCCCGCGCATCGGCCTTTCCTCCGCAGCCTTGGCCACCCAGATCCCGGAGCAGGAAAACGTACTGAACGTTGTGGTCACCGCCGCTTATGGCGTGACCGGCCGCTGGCGCGAAGGATACGAGCGCGACGACGAGCGCCGCGCCTTCGGCCTTCTCAACGAGTGGGGGATGGGCCCGCTGTTGAACCGCTCCTTCTCCTCGCTTTCCGAAGGTGAGCGCAAGCGGGTTCAGATCGCCAGGGCGCTCATGACCGATCCTGAGCTGCTCCTGCTCGACGAGCCGGCCGCGGGCCTGGACCTTGGCGGACGCGAAGAGCTCGTCCACAAGCTGGGTGAGCTCGCCCGCGACGAGGACGCTCCCGCCATGGTCCTCGTGACCCACCACCTTGAAGAAGTTCCTCCGGGATTCACCCACGCCATGCTGCTTCGTGACGGCGGCGTGGTTGCCGCGGGACCCATCGAGGAAGTCCTGACAGCAGAACACCTCAGCAACACCTTCGGCCTGCCCCTGGACGTGACCGAGAACTCCGGCCGCTACACGGCCACCGCCCGCCGCTAGGCCGGGCAGCGAGAATCAGTGGAGATCCTTAGCGGCATCCTGGTCTTTTTCGCGGGCTTGTGGGCCGGAACCATCAACAGCGTTGTCGGCTCCGGTACGCTCGTGACGTTCCCGGTCCTCATTGCCCTCGGCTACGCACCCGTCACGGCGACCATCAGCAACGCCATGGGGCTTGTCGCAGGCAACGTGACGGGAGCCTGGGGCTACCGCCACGAACTCAAGGGCAGGGGCAGCCAACTGCTGCGCCTCTTGCCGGCGTCGCTTCTTGGCGGGATCACGGGTGCCTGGCTGCTGCTGCACCTCCCGGAGAAGGTCTTTTACTACGCCGCTCCAGTCCTCATCGTCGTCGCGCTGCTCATGGTGCTCTTCCAACCCAAACTCCAGCGGTGGGTCCAGGACCGGGCCGGCAACCCGGAGCACGCCATCCAGGACAAGCGCCACACCGTGGTCCTGGTGGTCCTGGTGTACCTCGCCGGGGTCTATGGCGGTTATTTCGTGGCGGCCCAGGGCATCCTGCTGGTCGGCATTCTGGGTGTCTTCATGACGGGCACCATCCAGAACGCCAACGCCATGAAGAACATCCTTGTGTTGGCCGTCAACGTGGTGGCAGCGTGCTCCTACCTCCTGTTTGCCTTTGGCCGGATCGAATGGCCTGTCGTGGCCGTCATCGCGGTCAGTTCATTGATCGGCGGACTGGTGGGCTCAAAAGTGGGACGGCGTTTGAAGCCCCTCGCGCTGCGCATCGTAATCTTTGCGCTCGGCATCGTGGCCCTCGGCTTCATGGTCGCCAACCTGCTGAAATAGGAACCTAGTGACCTTCCACTACCTCGAAACCGCTGACGACCCGCGTGTTGCCGACTACACCCAACTGACGGATGTCCACCTCCGCAAGCTCCGCGAGCCCGTCGAAGGCATGTACATCGCAGAATCGTCACGGGTGCTGAGACGCGCCCTCGCGGCCGGGCACCAGCCCCGTTCCTTCTTCCTGGCGGAGAAATGGCTGGAAGACCTCGACGACGTTTTCCAACAGTTCCCCGAGGTACCGGTCTATATCGGCAAGGCTTCCCTGCTCGAAGAAATCACGGGATTCCATCTGCACCGCGGTGCCATGGCTGCCATGCATCGGCCCGCGCCGGTGCCCCTTGAGGAACTCCTGGCCGGGGCACAGCGCGTGGCGGTCCTCGAGGACGTCGTCGACCACACGAATGTCGGCGCCATTTTCCGTTCCGCGGCCGCGCTCGGAGTGGACGCCGTGCTCGTGTCCCCGCGCTGCGGGGATCCCCTGTACCGCCGCAGCGTCCGGGTGAGCATGGGCACTGTGTTCCAGGTTCCCTGGGCGCGGCTCGAGTCCTGGCCGGGTGACCTTGAACGGCTCAAAGAGCAGGGCTTCACCGTCGCCGCCATGGAGCTGACCGACGACGCAGTGGACCTCGACGATCTTGCCGCCGGCAATCCCGGAAAGCTCGCCCTCGTCCTCGGCACTGAAGGCGCGGGCATGAGCCCGGAGACGCTCGCCGCCGTCGACCTCGCCGTAAAGATTCCCATGCGCGCGGGCGTCGACTCGCTCAACGTCGCTGCCGCCTCGGCCGTGGCTTTCTGGGAACTGCGCCCGCGCGACTGACGCGGTTGGTTCAAGCAAGGTGTGGTTTCCGCTATGATTGATTGTTGGCCCGGCACTGGGTATCTGTTTCAGTGCGCGGACCGAATCCATTCATACCTGGCAGCTGGCAAAATCCAGCTGCGTGAACAAAAGGTCCCATTATGAAGTCTGATATCCACCCGAAGTACGAAGCTGTTGTATTCAACGACCTGGCTTCCGGCGTCAAGTTCCTGACCAAGTCCACCGTGTCTTCTTCCAAGACCATCGAGTGGGAAGACGGCAACACCTACCCGGTCATCGACGTCGAAATCTCCTCGGAGTCCCACCCGTTCTACACGGGCAAGCAGCGCATCATGGACTCTGCAGGCCGCGTCGAGCGCTTCAACGCTCGCTTCAAGGGCTTCGGCGGCAAGAAGTAATCAACTTCACCTCCAAGCTTCTGTGAAAGCCCGCACCCGCCGGACCTCCGGTGGCTGCGGGCTTTTGCGTTTTCCGGCAGGATGGAAGCCATGACTTCCAGCATGGCTTTCGAGCAAGACGAACCGCGGCTCCATGGTGAATACAAGGTCCCGGGCGGAAAGCTCGTGGTGGTCGACCTCGACGTCGTCGACGGGCAGTTCGCGCACGTCTCGCTCAGCGGGGACTTCTTCCTGGAACCGGACGAGGCTCTCCTGGACATCAACCGGGCGCTCACGGGCCTTCCGGAAAGTTCGACGCCGGTGGAGATCTCCGCAGCCGTCTCCGCCGCATTGCGCGCGGACACTGTCCTGTTCGGCTTCTCAGCCGATGCGGTCGCCGTCGCTGTCCGCAGGGCGCTGTCCAAGGCCAGCGGGTGGGCGGACCACCAATGGGAGGTCATCCCGCCGTCGGTCCTTCCCACGCACCTCAACGTCGCGTTGGACGAGGTCCTCACCGAGCAGGTCGGGGCCGGGCTGCGCAGCCCCACCTTGCGCTTCTGGGACTGGGAAGAGCCGTCAGTGGTGATCGGCAGCTTCCAGTCCTACCGCAACGAGGTGGATCCCGACGGCGTGGCGCGCCACGGCATCACGGTGGTCCGTCGCATCAGCGGCGGGGGAGCCATGTTCATGGAAGCCGGGAACTGCATCACCTATTCGCTTTATGTGCCGCAGAGCCTGGCGGATGGCATCAGTTTTGCCGATTCCTATGCCTTCCTGGATGCGTGGGTCATGGCCGCTTTGGAAAAACTGGGCATTTCGGCGTTCTACGTCCCGCTCAATGACATCGCCACCGAGCAAGGCAAGATCGGCGGCGCCGCGCAAAAGCGCCTCGCCAACGGCGGAATGCTGCACCACGTCACGATGAGCTATGACATCGACGCCGACAAGATGGTCGAGGTCCTGCGCATCGGCAAGGAAAAGCTCTCCGACAAAGGGACCCGCAGCGCAAAGAAGCGCGTCGATCCGCTCCGGCGGCAAACCGGACTGGCGCGGACGGACATCATCAAGGCCATGCAGGAGGTTTTCACCGAGCGCTACGGCGCCGCGGAGTCCCGCATCACCGACGCCGAACTGGCAATAGCCCGGGAACGGGTGCAGTCAAAGTTCGGTACCGAAGAATGGCTGCACCGTGTTCCTTAGCCGGCCACCTGGAAGCCGGCCGCTTGGGCCGTCAGGGCCCGGAACAAGTGGCTTCGCTGCTCGATGACGATGCGCCGGAGCCCGCGCGGAGCCGCCGTGTGGGCGCTCAGCCACTCGTCCGTGCGCCGGAGCACCGGATGATCCGCCGGAGCCATGCCGTCCCGCAGATCCTGGGTTGTGGGGAACAAGCCCCGCACAATCCGGCTTGCGATCTCGATGCTCCGGGACTGCCAGACATCCTCCAAGCAGGTGAAGTACGGTTCCGTGAAGCCATCCAGGAGTCCGGACGGTGCAAGGGCGAATCCTGCGATGGTCGCGCTCAGAATCTCATTGGAGAGCCCGGTGTCGTTGACGGCGGCATTCCATGCGGCCGTCTTGACGTCGGCACTCGGACGGGCAGCCGCGGCCAGGGCATGGCCTTCGCGTCCCGACGCGGTGCGGTCCACGGCGAGCTCGGCATCCAGTTCCGAGAGCGTGGCCGCTCCGTTGGCTGCCAATGCTTGCCACAGGCTCCACCGGAGATCCGCATCCACCGTGAGGCCGTGCACTGTCACGCTTCCGGAGAGAATGCCGCGGAAGTACTCAACATACGCGCCGTCATGGCGCGACAACTCCGCCAGGGTCCTGGCCCACGCGAGTTGCTGGTCGGAACCCGGCTGGGAGGTCCTCAGCTGCATCGCGCTAGCCGCCATCAGGCCCTTCCGGACCTCATCGCGCTGCGGAGCAGGGACGTAACGCTCGACGGCGGTCACGGCGTTGCCCAGGACGTTGAGGAGCACGCCGATTCCCGGTTCGGCCGGGGCGAAGCGTTCGACGGCGGTGACGTACAGCGCCGCCGGAGTGACGGCGTCGCGCGCCGAATCCCACAAAGCAGTCCAGCACAAGGCCCGGGCCATAGGGTCGCTGAGGCGGTCCAGGGAGGAACGTACCGTTGCCTCGGACCCCGCATCCAGGCGGACCTTGGCATAGCTGAGGTCCTCGTCGTTGACGAGAAGGAGGGCCGGGCGCGGTTTGCCCGCGAGTTCCGCGACGGGGGTGTCGGCACCGTCGGCGTCGAGCTCGATGCCCTCCGTGCGGAGCAACCGGCCGTCGTCGTCAAAGGTGTAAAGACCGATCCTGAGCCTATGCGGCCGGTGTTCCTGCTTGCCCGTGACGGGATCCACGGAGTCCTGCCGCAGGGTGACCGCTGCCATGGCATCGCCATTCCCCGAGATCTCCGCCGCAAGGGTGGAGATGCCCGAGGTCTGCAGCCATTGCCGGGCCCAGGTTCCAAGGTCCCGGCCGGATGCCGCGCCCAGGGCTTCGAGGAGGTCGGCGAGCGAGGTGTTGCCGTACTCATGATCCTTGAAGTAGCGCCGCGAGCCGGCAATGAACGCCTCGAAACCGACGTAGGCTACCAATTGCTTGAGCACGGACGCGCCCTTGGCATAAGTAATGCCGTCGAAGTTCTGCTTGGCGGCTTCCAGGTCCGGAATGTCGGCGACGATCGGGTGGGTGGTGGGCAACTGGTCCTGCAGGTACGCCCAGGACTTGCGCTTGTTCGCGAAATTCACCCACGCGCGGTCCCAGTCCGTGGCCTTGTCCACGCCGAGTGTGCCCATGTAGTCGGCGAAGGATTCCTTGAGCCAGAGGTCGTCCCACCAAGTCATGGTCACGAGGTCGCCGAACCACATGTGGGCCATCTCGTGCATGAGGGTGTTGGCGCGGGCCTGGTACTGGGCATCGGTGGCCCGCGAGGTGAAGACGTACTTCTCCGTGAAGGTGACGAGCCCGGGATTTTCCATCGCGCCGAGGTTGTACTCCGGCACGAACGCCTGATCGTACTTGCCCCACGGGTACGGGTAGTCGAAGAGATCGTTGAAGAAGTCCAAGCCGTTCTTCGTCAGCCGGAAAAGTTCCGCGGCGTCGAAGGACTCCTGCATGGATGCGCGGCAATAGAGCGCCAGCGGAACCTCAAGGTTCGTCCCGTCGTCGAGCGTCGTGCTCCAATGGTCCTCGGCGCGGAAATAGGGACCGGCGAGAACGGTGGTGATGTAGGTGGACATCCGCTTGGTGGTGGCGAAGTCCCAGCGGCTCGTGGCCGGATCGCTCGTCAATTGCGTCCGGGAGACCTCGGCGCCGTTCGAAGCCACCTGCCAGGCGGACGGTGCCATGACGTGGAAGGTGAATTCGGCTTTCAGGTCCGGCTGCTCGAAGTTCGCGAAGACGCGGCGGGCATCCGCCGGTTCGTATTGCGTGTAGAGGTAGCACTGCCCGTCTGCGGGGTCGACGAAGCGGTGCATGCCCTCGCCGGATCTGCTGTAAAGGGCGGTTCCGGTGACCGTGACCTGGTTTTCGGCCTGGAGATTGTTGAGGTGGATCCTGTCGCCGTCCACCACCTCGGCGATGTCGAGTCCTTTTCCGTTGAGGAAGACGCTGTGCACGCCGCCGTGGATGAAATCCAGGAACGTGGAGGAGCCGGGCTCCGCGGAGAAGTTGATGACGCTGCGGCTCGTGTACCCCGGCACTCCGGCATCGGAGGCTTCGCGGACGTCAAGGGAGACATCGTAGCTGTGGGTGCTGATCAGGGCTGAACGGGTGGCGGCTTCGGCGCGCGCCAAGTTGTGATTCGACACCCCGCTATCTAATCATGAGCAAGACCGCACCCAAGCCCAGGAGGGCGATAAGGAACCAGGAGCAAAGCGCTACGAGCACGGCACGGCCGCCAGTATGCAAGAGGGTACGGACGCGGACCGCGGAACCCAGCCCGAACAAGGCCGAGGCGAGCAGGATGTCCTGCAGCCCTCCCGCGGCGTCCAGCACGCCAGGGCCCAGGCCGCCCACGGAACGCACGGCCACCATCGCGATGAACCCGAGCACGAAGAGAGGGACGATCGGCGGGAACTTACCGCCGTCGTCGTCGGCCTCGGCGCCGTTGCGCGACTTCAGCCTCATGGACGAGCGTTGCGCAAGGCCCGCTCCGGCGACGACGGGGGCCAGCAGGACCACCCTGGTCAGTTTCACGACGACGGCGAGCGCCAGCGCCGCCGGGCCGGCGGTCTGGGCGGTAGCTACCACTTGTCCGACGTCGTGGACCGAGGCGCCGGTCCACGCCCCGAATTGTTCGGGGCTCAGGCCCAAGGGGTGCATGAGCAGGGGCAGGACGCCGATGGCGAGCGTTCCGCACAGGGTCACCAGGGCAACGGGCAGGACCGTGTCCTGGTGTTTGATGCGGCGCACCGCGGCCATCGCTCCGATCGCCGAGGCCCCGCAAATGGAGAAGCCGGTGGCTATCAGGAGGGCGCCATCGCGCGGAAGCTTTACCAGCCGGGCCAGCCCGTAGGTGCCTGCGAAACTGAGGAGCACGACGGCGGCAATCAGGACGAGCGCAAACCAGCCGAGGTTGAGGACATCCACAACGCTGACCTTCAGTCCCAGCAACACGATGCCTGCCCGCATGTGGTGCTTGCCGGCGAAGTCGAGGCCCGGGCGGGCGCGTCCGGCAGCCCAGGTTGCTGTGCCCGGTATATTTGCAGCTAACAAACCCAGCGCTACAGCGGCTGTCATGGCAGGGATGGGGGGAAGCAGGGCATGGACACTGAAGGCAAGTCCGGTGGCTGCCACTGCCATGACGATCCCGGCTCCCCATCGGGAGACGGGGATCGGCAAACGCTTGGGGTGCATTCGTCAACCTTGATGCATGCAGGCGCTGAAATGCGAACCGGGTTCACACTTGGTGTCGCAACATGCAGAACGCGAAATGCGTTCGTAATCGAAAAGGTGATTGTCTGAATCCCATGTCAGAGCTATTCCGGGATTACTCCGAGGCCGCCGTCCGTTCCGGCGCCTACGACGAAATGTTCGCCCCAGGCACCGTTGCCCGAAAATCATACGGCCAGGTGGACGGCGCACTCCGCGAGCTTTCGCTTGCCGATGTGAGCGCCCGCGCTGAGTCGATGGCGCGGACCTTCCTGGACCGGGGCGTGACCTTCGATTATGCGGGGGAGGAGAGACCCTTCCCGCTAGATATCGTGCCGAGGGTGATTCCGGCTGATGAGTGGGATGTGCTTGAACGGGGGGTAAAGCAGCGCGTCCGCGCGTTGGAGGCGTTCCTGGATGATGTCTACGGCCGCATGACGGTGGTCGCTGACGGCGTCGTGCCGCGGGCATTGGTCACCACGAGTGCCCATTTCCATCGGGCGGTGCATGGTTTCGAGCCGGCGGGAGGCGTGCGCGTGCATGTCTCCGGTATCGACGTGGTCCGCGATGCGGCCGGCACGTTCCGGGTGCTGGAGGACAACGTCCGCGTGCCTTCGGGCGTGTCCTACGTGTTGGAGAACCGCCGGGCGATGGCAAAGGGTTTGCCGGAAGCGTTCGGGCAGCAGCACATCCGTCCGGTCGAGGAATACCCGCGCCGCTTGCTCTCGGCATTGCGCAAGACGGCCCCCTCCGGGGTGGACGACCCGACCGTGGTGGTCTTGACCCCCGGGGTCTTCAACAGTGCCTACTTCGAACACACCCTGCTGGCCGGGTTGATGGGCGTCGAACTGGTCGAGGGCAGGGACCTCATCTGCCGCGGAAACCGGGTCTACATGCGCACCACCGCCGGTGAGCAGCGCGTGGATGTGATTTACAAGCGGATCGACGACGAGTTCCTGGATCCGCTGCAGTTCCGCTCCGATTCCATGCTCGGTTGTCCGGGACTGGTGAACGCGGCCCGGGCAGGCGGAGTGACCATCGCGAACGCCGTTGGAAACGGGGTGGCCGACGACAAGCTGGTCTATTCCTACGTGCCTGACCTGATCCGGTACTACCTGCACGAAGAGCCGGTGATCGCCAACGTGGAGACTTTCCGGCTCGAAGAGAAGGAAGCCCGCGAGCAGGTCCTCGACCGGCTCGAGGAACTCGTGGTCAAGCCGGTCGACGGGTCCGGAGGCAAGGGCCTGGTGATCGGTCCGGATGCTTCACGGGACGAGCTGGATGCTTTGCGGAAGCGGGTGCTGGCGGATCCGCGAGGTTGGATCGCGCAGCCCGTGCTGCAGCTTTCCACCGTGCCCACCCTCTCGGGAGACCGCTTCGGGCCCCGCCACGTGGACCTGCGTCCATTCGCAGTGAACGACGGCGACGACGTCTGGGTGCTGCCGGGCGGACTGACCCGGGTGGCACTGAAGGAGGGCTCGCTGATCGTGAACTCTTCACAGGGTGGTGGTTCCAAGGACACGTGGGTACTCTCGGACTCCCCGCAATTGCCCGCGGCAGAGCTGCCCCGTTCGGCCATCACGGTCCGTGAACAGGTCTCGGTCTGGCCGGTCGAAAGCAACTGGCGGGACCGCCAATCGGACCAGCAGCAGTGATCGGTCACGCCGTGGTGCCGGAGCAGGACACATCCATCGTTACAACGCAGGACCCGAAGGAGGCACAGCCACATGCTGAGCCGTATTGCTGAATCCCTTTTCTGGATCGGCCGTTATGTGGAGCGGGCCGACGGAACGGCCAGAATCCTGGACGTCCATCTCGAACGCCTGAACCACCTTCCGCTCGAGGAACAACGCAGCGTGGCGAGGGAACTCCTGGCTGTCATGGGAGCCCGGCCGCAGAGCGAGGAGTTCGGCTTGCCGGAGCTGCTTCACGCCCTCGCTTATGACAAGACGAGTGCCACCTCCATTGCCGGGTCCCTGGGGGCTGCGCGGGAGAATGCGCGGCGTGCGCGCGAGACCGTGTCCTCCTCATTGTGGGAGAGCCTCAACACCACGTACTACGGGCTGAACCAGCATCGCAAGGATGTCGTGGGGACGTACCGTTTCTGCAACTGGGTACTGGAACGCACCGCCATGGTCAGGGGCCTCGCGGACACCACAGTGAGCCACGACGAAAGCTGGCTCTTCCTGGTCCTCGGCCGCTCGCTCGAACGGGCCGATATGACCGCGCGGATGCTGTCCACCAGGGATGTCCTCTCCGCGGGAATGTCCTGGGTGAACATGCTGCGTTGCGCCGGGGCCTACGAGTCATTCCTGCGGACCCGCCGTGCGGCCTTCGGAGACCAGCACGCTGCCGAGTTCCTTCTGCTGGACCGTTTGTTCCCGCGCTCCATCGTCTTCGCCCTGCGCGACGCCGACGAGTGCCTCGCGAAGTTGGATCCCTCGGCGCAGCGGGTGGGCTTCATCAATGACGCCCGCCGGATCGTCGGCCAGGCCCGTACCTTCCTTGAGTTCCACCGCACGGACGATCTCATGTCCGAGCTGCCCGAGCATATGGACCGGGTGCAGAAGGCCGTCACACAGGCGTCCGACGCGATTTCCCGTAAGTACTTCAATCAGGCGGATGAACTGGCCTGGGTGGGAGAAGTTTCATGACCCGGCTGAGCATCGTCCACAAGACGGCCTACAAATACAACCGCCGCGTGACCCTGTCGTACAACGAGGCGCGCATGACCCCGCTGACCGATCCGCAACAAGTGGTGCTTGAGTCCTCGCTGAAGATCACCCCGTCGCAGGCTGCGGTGAGCACCTACCGTGACTATTGGGGCACCCGCGTCACCGCCTTCGATATGCAGATGCCGCACGAGCGCCTCGAAGTGGTGGCCACCACCACCGTTGAGGTCCACCGGGTGGAACGGATGGCCCTGGACGAAGAGATCGTCGGCTGGGATGTGATGGCTTCCGACGAGATTCGGGACCAGTTCAGCGACTGGTTGCCCCAGTCGCAGCTCACCGGTCCGGGGGAGGAAGTCCTCGGGATCATTCCAGCCGTCGTGGCCGGCAAGAATCCGCACGAGACGGCCATGGCCATCTTCGAATGGATGCGCGGCGAAATGAGCTATGTGAAGGGCACCACCGGCGTTACCACCAACGCCGAGGAAGCCTGGAACCAGCGTCAGGGAGTCTGCCAGGACCTGGCGCACTTGGCCATCGGCTCCCTCCGCAGTTGCGGCATCCCTGCCCGGTACGTGTCCGGTTATATCCATCCGCGGCCCACGGCCGAGATCGGTGAAACAGTCGCGGGCCAATCCCACGCGTGGCTGGAATGGTGGGACGGCGAATGGCGCAGCTGGGATCCCACCAACCACAAGCCTGCCGGAGACCTCCACGTCACCGTGGCGCGCGGCCGGGACTACCGGGACGTGCCTCCCCTGAAGGGCATCCTGTCCGGGGGCGGCGGCTCGGGTCTCACCGTGACCGTCGAGATCACCCGGCTCACCTAGGAGGCCCGCGGCCCTCCGCCTGGTCTTACCAGGGGGAGGGCTTGTAGTCCTTCAGGAAGACGCCGTACTGGTCTTCGCCGTTTTCGCCCATCACGATCGGATCGTAGACACGCGCCGCACCATCGACCAGGTCGAGCGGAGCATGGAAGCCTTCCTCCATGAGCCGCACCTTGGTGTAATGCGGGCGTTCATCAGTGATCCATCCGGTGTCGACGGCGGTCATCAGGATCCCGTCGCTGTCCAGCATCTCTTGTGCGCTGGTCCGGGTCATCATGTTCAACGCGGCTTTTGCCATGTTGGTATGGGGGTGCCCCGGGCCTTTGTAGGCGCGGGAGAACTGCCCTTCCATGGCAGAGACGTTCACGATGTACTTTCGGTGTGCCGTGGAGCGCTTCATGGCGCCCCGGAGCCGGCTGACCAGCAGGAACGGCGCCGTGACGTTGCAGAGCTGAACCTCGAGCATCTCGAGCGGATCGACTTCGTCCACCACTTGGGTCCAGCTGTTGATGGCCGCAAGGTCGGGAACCAGGCCGCCGGCGTCGATCGCGGTACCTGTCGCGATCCGCGCCAACGACGCGGAGCCCGTGGACAATGCGAGCGAGGTAATCGCATCACCTGCCAGCACGGGATGATCGGTGACGCTTTGGGTGATGGCCAAGGGGTGCTTGTCGTGGGCATGGCCGAAGGTGACCAGCTCCGGACCGCCGTTGGCTGCCTGCAGGGCCTCGGGCAGGGGCTCATCCTCGGCATCCACCAGGGGCTTGTACGCATTCCCCGAACGCCGGACAGTCTGGGCGGCGTTGTTGATGATGATGTCGAGCGGGCCGGCTTCGTTGAGGGAGTCCGTGAGCGCCATGACCTGTGAGGGATCCCGGAGGTCAATGCCCACAATCCTGAGCCGGTGCAGCCAGTCCGCGCTGTCTTCCATGGCGGCGAAACGTCGTGCCGCGTCCTTGGGGAAGCGGGTGGTGATGGTGGTGTGCGCGCCGTCGCGGAGCAAGCGGAGGGCGATGTACATGCCGATCTTGGCCCGCCCGCCCGTCAGGAGGGCACGGCGTCCGCTGAGGTCCGTGCGGGCATCGCGTTTACTGTGGCTGAAGGCCGCGCATTCCGGGCACAACTGGTGGTAGAACGCGTCTACTTGCGTGTAGTGCTGCTTGCAGATGTAGCAGGGCCTGGACCGGATGAGGTGGCCCGCGATTTCGCCCGTGGCCGAGGTAGCCAGCTTGTTCCCGCGGGTCTCGTCGTCGATCCTGTCCGGGGCTGCGGTGGCAGTCAACGCAATGACAGCACGATCGGCTTCCGCGATCTCGTCCCGCTTGGTGACCCGGCGGTGGCGCTTGACGGCCTTGAACATCTTTCCCGTGGCACGACGGATGGCGACGTAGTCCGGGTGCTCCTCGTCGTAGGCGTGGATGGTGTTCAAGACCTTGAGGCAGGCCTGGATCTCTTCAGGCGTCAAATCGGCGGGGCTCATTGGGTCAATTTTACAGGGTCGGGCACAGCAAAGCCTCCCGTGCGGCAGTGGCGGGAGGCCTGCTGCCGCCCGGGAGGCCGGGGGGCTGTCCTGGTTCCGGGGTTCCGGGTCAGACCTCTACCGAGGAAGCCTGGATTTTCGTGACCTGCTCCGCGGAGTCCCTGATGTCGGGGAACTTCTCGGTGGCAGCCTTGATCGCCTCCGGCACCGAGCGGCGGTATTCAGCCGCCAGGGCGAGCTCGGAGGCCTCCGGCTCTGGTACCACCTGGTCCTTTGCGAGCACGGTGATTCCGGATTCGGTGACCTTGAAGCCGCGGGCCCGGTCGAGGTCGGGATCCAAGCCAATGGCAGCCCCGGCGGGCACTTTCACGTTTTTGTCGATGATGGCTCGCTTGACCACGGCACCTGCACCGATGCGCACCTTGTCCATCAGCACCGAGTCCTGGACCCTGGTGGCCGGTCCTACGTAAACATCGTTGGACAGCACGGACCCTTCCACGATTCCGCCGGAGATTACCGAGCCACTGGCCACGATGGAGTCCAGCGCGGTGCCCACGGTGCTGTTCTCGCCCCGGACGAACTTAGCCGGCGGTGAAATACTCTGCCGCGTGTAGATGGGCCATTCCGAGTTGTACAGGTTGAATATCGGAACGGGTGAAATCAGGTCCATGTGGGCGTCATAGAACGAATCGATGGTTCCAACATCGCGCCAGTACGTGCGGTCGCGCTCTGTTGAACCGGGAATATCGTTGAGCGTGAAGTCGTAGACGCCCGCCTCACCCTGGGACACGAAGTAGGGGATGATGTCGCCTCCCATGTCGTGTTTGGTGTCCAGGCGCTCCGCATCGATGCGAAGTGCTTCCACCAGGGCGTCGGCGTCGAAGACATAGTTGCCCATGGAGGCAAGGAACTGCGAGGGATCAGCGGCGAGGCCTTCCGTTTCGGCAGGCTTCTCCACGAACGCCGAAATTTTCTGCGGATCGTTCTTGTCGACCTCGATCACGCCGAACTGGTTGGCCATGTTCAGCGGCTGTCGGACGGCCGCAACTGTGGCCTTGGCGCCGCTGGCCACATGCTGTTGGACCATCTGCTGGAAGTCCATGCGGTAAACGTGGTCCGCACCGACAACGACAACAATGTCGGGGTTGGCGTCGTGAATGAGGTTCAGGGACTGGTAGATGGCATTCGCGCTGCCGAGGAACCAGCTCTTGCCCACGCGCTGCTGGGCAGGAACCGAGGCCACGTATCTTCCCAGCTGGGTGGACATCCGCCAGGTCTCGGAAATGTGGCGGTCAAGACTGTGCGATTTGTACTGGGTCAACACCACGATCTGGAGGTACCCGGAATTGACCAGATTCGAGAGAGCGAAATCGATCAATCGATAGCCCCCCGCAAACGGCACCGCAGGTTTTGCCCTGTCTGCCGTCAATGGCATAAGGCGGTTTCCTTCGCCGCCAGCCAACACAATTGACAATACTTTCTTCAACGCCATGGTGTTTGCTCTCCCTGTACGTCTTTGTAGCCCCCGAAAAAAGCCCGGGTTGCCGGACCCTTTCACACTAGAACACATACTCCGGAAGGACTACGTTAGGTAGCGTGCGCGTAGACATTGTGACTAAAGAGTTTCCACCCGAAATCTATGGCGGGGCCGGTGTGCATGTTGCCGAGCTCAGCCGCGTCTTGGCGAAGCATGTGGATCTGCAGGTGCGTGCCTTCGGCGCGCCCCGTGATGCGGACTTCCACGGTGCGACGGTGACGTCGTATTCCACTCCGGATGATCTGGGGGCCGCGAATGCCGCCGTCCAGACCCTCGGGGTGGATTTGCGCATCGTGCCGGACATCGCCGGAGCGGACCTGGTCCACTCCCATACCTGGTACGCCAACATGGCCGGCCACCTGGCGTCGCTGTTGCATGGGATACCCCATGTGCTCAGCGCCCATAGCCTGGAGCCGTTGCGGCCGTGGAAAGCGGAGCAGCTCGGTGGTGGTTACGCGCTGTCCTCATGGGTTGAAAAGACTGCCTATGAGGCCGCGGCCGCCATCATCGCCGTCTCGGAAGGCATGCGGAAAGACATCCTGCGCAGCTACCCGAACGTGGACCCGGCCAAGGTGCGAGTGGTACACAACGGCATCGACGTCGAGATGTGGCAGCCGGACCACGGCGAAGACGCTATTCGCGCCCTCGGCATCGACCCCGCGAAGCCCAGTGTGGTCTTCGTGGGACGCAACACGCGCCAGAAGGGTGTTCCGTACCTCTTGAAGGCGGCCGCGAGCCTCCCCGACGATGTGCAGCTTGTGCTTTGCCTGGGTGCGGCGGACACCCCGGAACTCGCAGCGGAAACGGCCCGCCTCATCGGCGACCTGCAGAGCAAGCGCGACGGGGTCCTGGTGATCGAACGCATGCTTCCGCGGCATGAGCTCATCCAGGTGCTAAGCCATGCCACGGCCTTCGCCTGCCCGTCGATCTACGAGCCCCTCGGCATCGTCAACCTCGAGGCCATGGCCTGTGGCGCAGCCGTGGTGGCGAGCGCAACGGGCGGCATCCCCGAGGTGGTTCAGCACGGCGAAACGGGACTGCTGGTGGAGCTGGAGCAGGTCACGGACGGTACCGGCACCCCGCTGGATCCCGAGAAGTTCGTCGCCGATTTCGCCGCTGCCCTCAACGAGGTGGTGTCCGATCCCGCACGGGCCAAGGTCATGGGCGCCGCGGGCCGCGTCCGGGCGGAGGAGCACTTCTCCTGGGAGTCGATCACCGAAACAACCCTCGAGGTGTACCGCTCAGTCCTCGCCCCCTGACCCACCAGCCCAACTAACTCGCAGTTAATGTCGTTTTGAGGGCTCATAACGACAACAAATGCGAGCTAGTTGGGAAAGAACGACGACGGCGCCGGGCCCCTCAGCGGGGGTGCGGCGCCGCCGTCGTCGTTAAAGGATTCGGCAACTGTTCACCGGCCGGTCACGGCAGGATGCTAGCTGGCTTTCCTCCCCTTCAAGGCGAGGAGGCTCTTCTCCTCGGCGGGGGCGTTGCCGCCTGCCCGTTGCGCCTGGAAGTAGCCGCGGGCCTCGTCCTGTCGGACCTTCTCGGCCCCCGAGGCGATGGGCGCCCGCAAGTGCTCCTGACCGTAGCCGAAGGAATCGACCAGGTCGCGGGCGTGGGGACGGATCTTGACGAGCAGCCGGTTGATGTAGGCCCCCACGGTGCGTCCGCGCTGCATGGAAAGGCGGCCGTTCATGAGGTACCAGGAGAGGTGCTTTTCGATGAGCGAGAGGCCGAACAGGTCGCGGAGCCAGGTCAGCACTTTCAAGGTATCCGGATCGCCGACCTTGCCGAGGGCTTCCGTGAACGCTTCCCATTGCAGCAGTTCGGCGTGGGCCTGGGCGGCTTCAATCAAATCGTCCTGGTGCTGGTTGAACAATGCGGCGCCCTGATGCTGCGGGAGCTTGTTCGCACCCTTGAGAGCAGAGCCCACCTCAGCCACCATGGACTGCACCCGGTCTGTCAGGAGCGTGCGTTGGCCTTCTTCGTCGCGCAGGGCCAGAGCGGCTTTCTGGACTGATCCGGTGTCTGCCACGAACTGTGCCACTTGCCGCAGGCCGGTCCGGTTGATGGCGACGTCGGCAGCCTGGGCAGCCACGAAGCGGGCCAGCACGCCAAAGTCGACGTTGCGGAACTCCTTGGCGTAGTCGGCCAGGAGGCGCTTGGCGACGAGCTGGAGAAGCACGGTGTTGTCACCCTCAAAAGTGGCGTAGACGTCCAGGTCCGCACGGAGCGAGGCGAAACGGTTCTCGATAAGGAATCCGGCGCCGCCGCAGGCCTCGCGGCACTCTTGCAGCGTGTCGAGGGCGTGCCAGGTGCTCATGGGCTTGAGGGCCGCCGCGAGGGTCTCGAGGTCCTGGCGGTCGGCGTCGGTGTCGTGACGGCCGGAGAAGACGTCGTCGAACTTTTCGAGCAGCTGCTCGTGCGCGAAGCTCGCCGCAAAGGTGGTGGCAAGCCGGGTGAACAAGCGGCGCTGGTGCCGCTGGTAGTCCAGCAGGACCTCCTCGTCGGTAGGGGAAGAAGCGTTGAACTGGCGCCGTTCGGCGGCGTACCGGATCGCGGTGGTCAAGGCCACCTTGCTGGCGGCGACAGCGGCTCCGTCGAGGGAGACCCGGCCTTGTACCAGGGTGCCGAGCATCGTGAAGAATCGCCGTCCGGGGCTCGCGATGGGCGAGGTGTACTCGCCTTCGGGGGAGACGTTGCCGTAGCGGTTGAGCAGGTTGGTGCGCGGGACACGCACATCGCTGAAGTGCAGGCGGCCGTTGTCGATCCCGTTCAGGCCGCCCTTGACGCCGTCGTCCTCGCCGCCGATTCCGGGCAGGAACTCCTTGGTGTCCGGGTCCCTCAGCTCGACATAGAACGCGTGGACGCCATGGTTCACGTTGCGGGTCACCAGTTGGGCGAACACGACGGCGGCCAGGCCGTCCTCGGCTGCGTTGCCGATGTAGTCCTTCCATGCGGCGCGGAACGGGGTGTTGATGACGAACTCCTGGGTGGCCTCGTCATACGTGGCCGTGGTGGCGATGCTCGCCACGTCGGAGCCGTGTCCGGTTTCGGTCATGGCGAAGCAGCCGGGGATCTCCAGGCTCATGATCCCGGGCAGCCACGCGTTCTGGTGCTCCTCCGTGCCGAGGTGCATCACCGCTGAACCGAAGAGACCCCACTGCACGCCGGCCTTGATCTGCAGTGAGGGATCCGCAGTGACGAGCTCCTCGAAGCCGGCGATGTTGCCGCCGTGGTCATCCGACCCGCCGAGGCTGGCGGGGAAAGCCCGGTGCACGGCATTGTTGTCCACGAGGTACTTCAGCTGCCCGAAGACGCGCTTGCGGTGTTCGGTATGCGTCAAGCCTTCGATCTTGTGCACCTCGGGGCGGCCCGCGAGGTCACGCGCCGTGTGGCGAATGTGGCCCCACTTGCCGAGCAACAGTTCGCCAAGGGCCGCGACGTCCACGGTAGGGTCGGCCGCAACGGGCTGCGGGGTTGACGGCGTTCCGGCGGACGCCCGGCTGGAGGAGGTACGGTCCACTACTTCAGTCATGGTGATTCCTTCTTTGGTTCCGAACAACGTGGAGTCATTGCTGATATTCAGGGGAGTTGATCTTGAGTTCCGGGGCGATTCCCACGCACAGCCAGTCAGTGATCCGGGCCGCCATCGTTTCCTGGTCGGGTTTTGCGGCGGAGGCAGGGCTGCCGAGCCACCTTTCGCCGGCGTTGCGGACCAACCCGATGGCCGCGGTGGGCCAGTAGTCGATCAACGCTTCCTTTTCCGCCCCCAGGTGTTCGCGCATCGGCCGGGCGATCATGGCACTGATCGACTCGAAGAAGTGGCCGAGAGCTCCCGAGGCGGCAATGGCATCTTGCGCCGACGGTTCCCCTTGGGAAAGCCGCGTGATGAACGCGTAGACGGCGGGGCTGGACTCCGCCATCTGCAGGTATGCGGAGACCATGGCGAACAAGCCTTCGCGGGGAGTCTGGGCGCTTTCGGCCGCTTCCTTCATCCGCCGTTGCATTTGTCCCAGTACTACTTCGCCCATTGCCTGCTGGAGGCCGGCTTTGTCCCCGAAGTACCGGTAGTACACCGACTTGGAGGTACTTGCCGCGGTCGCGATGTCTTCCATGGAGGCGTCGCTGCCCAGCGCATGGACGGCCTTGCGGGCGGCCTTGATGAGATCGCGTCGGCGTTCTTCGCGGTGGGCCTGCCAGCGGGCGGCGCGGCCGTCGACGGCGGGAGCCTCGCCGTCCGCGGGGAGCGGAGTGCCGGCGTCGTTTTCGGCAGGAAGTCCTAGGCTGGGGATGTTCACGATACTCAGCGTATCAGGTACGCTGGGTATCAGTAACCCGATGTGATCATAAGGAGAAACGCATGCCTGCAGCAGCACATTCCGCGAGCGCACCACACGAATCCCCCGCAACCCAGGGCACGCTCCGCAGGGCCGTGGTGGTTGGCGGGAACAGGATTCCCTTTGCCCGGACCGGGGGCGCCTACACCAAATCATCGAACCAGGACATGCTGACGGCGGCCCTCGACGGACTGATCGCACGTTTCGGGCTTCAAGAGGAGCGGATCGGTGAGGTAGCCGCCGGAGCCGTCCTGAAGCACTCCCGCGACTTCAACCTGACACGCGAAGCGGTCCTCGGTTCGGCCCTTTCCCCGGAGACGCCCGCCTACGATCTCCAGCAGGCGTGCGCCACCGGTCTTGAGACCGTCCTGGGCCTCGCCAACAAGATCAAGCTGGGCCAGATCGACTCGGCCATCGCGGGCGGCGTCGACTCTGCCTCGGATGCCCCCATTGCCGTGAGCGAAGGCCTCCGCGAAGTCCTGCTCGACCTCCATCGCGCCAAATCCCTGCCCGATCGGCTCAAGGTCCTCTCGCGGCTGCGTCCCAAGGACCTCGCCCCGGATGCTCCAAACACCGGGGAACCCAGGACCGGCCTGTCCATGGGGGAGCACCAGGCGCTGACCACGGCCCAGTGGAAGATCAGCCGCGAGGCGCAGGACGAGATCGCGTTCAATAGCCACCACAATCTCGCCGCGGCCTACGAACGTGGCTTCTTCGATGACCTCGTGACTCCGTACCGGGGGCTGAGCCGTGATTCGAACCTCCGGCCCGACACGTCCATGGAGAAGCTGGCCACCCTCAAGCCCGTCTTCGGCAAGGGCCTCGGCGCGGAGGCGACCATGACGGCCGGCAACTCCACCCCTCTCACGGACGGTGCCTCCACGGTGCTCCTCGGCAGCGAGGAATGGGCGGACGCCCGGGGCCTGCCCAAGCTGGCCGTCGTCGTCGACGGCGAGGCTGCCGCCGTCGATTTCGTCCACGGCAAAGACGGACTCCTCATGGCTCCTGCCTTTGCAGTGCCGCGGCTCCTGGCCCGCAACGGGCTGTCCTTCGAAGACATCGACTTCTTCGAAATCCACGAAGCCTTTGCGGGAACCGTCCTGAGTACGCTCGCCGCGTGGGAAGACGAGGAATTCGGCCGCACCCGGCTGGGATTGGACGGTTCACTCGGCAAGATCGACCGTGCCAAGCTCAACGTCAACGGTTCATCCCTTGCCGCCGGCCATCCCTTTGCCGCCACTGGCGGACGAATCGTCGCTTCGTTGGCGAAGATGCTCCACGAGAACGGTCCGGTGAACGGTCGTCCGGCCCGCGGACTGATCTCCATCTGCGCTGCCGGAGGGCAGGGAGTCGTGGCGATCCTTGAGGCGTACTCCGCTCCGGAAGGTCGGTAACCGGCGTGACCGACAAGTACACACAGTTTGTGAGCCACGGGATCGGCAAAGACCTGGCGAAAAAGCTCGGCCTGCCCCAACCTGCCGTGCTCCGGAGGTACCAGCCGGGAGAGCCGCTGGTACCGGGACCCGTCCTGGTGCTCGGGAGCAGCAACGGCAAGACCGCGGGCTCCGACGAATTGGCTGCCGCCCTGGTGGGCTGGGGCCTCGACGTCCGGCGTTCGGCCTTGCCCAAGGAAAGGCTGGGGGCGATCATCCTGGTGCTCGACGGCGTCGAACATCCCGATGAGCTTGCCGGACCCGTTCTCACCGCGGCCCCGTCGATCCGGGATTTGGCCCGCAGCGCAAGGGTCGTCACGATCTCCCGCACCTCCGCCTCCGCGGCCAATCCGGCCGTTGCTGCCGGCCGGCAAGGAGTCGACGGACTGCTGCGGTCGCTGGCCAAGGAACTCCGGGCAGGTGCCACGGCCAACGGCATTCTCCTCGGGGACGGCGCCGGCACCACGAGCCCCAGCACGCTCGGGGCGCTGCGCTTTTTCCTGTCCGGTCGGTCCGCATTCGTGGATGGCCAATTCCTGACGGTCACGTCGGGCACGGGCCGGCTTCCCGCCGACGCCGACAAGCCCCTGGCGGGTAAGATCGCCGTCGTCACGGGCGCCGCCCGCGGCATCGGAGCGGCGATCGCGCGGACCCTGCACAGGGACGGCGCCCGGCTCGTGGTGGTGGATATTCCGGCTGCGGGGGAGCACCTCGCCGAGGTCGCCAACGAGGTCCATGGCACTGCACTGCAATTGGACATCACGGCTGAGGACGCCGGGAAGCGCATCATCGACCACGCCGTGGAACGCCATGGCGGACTCGATATCGTCATCCACAATGCCGGCATTACCCGGGACAAGCTCCTGGCCAACATGGATGAGGGACGCTGGAATTCCGTCATCGGCGTGAACATCGCTTCGCAGTTGCGGATCAACGAGGCGCTCCTGGGCTCGGACCTGCTGCACAAGACCCCCCGGATCGTGTCCGTGGCGTCCACGAGCGGAATCGCCGGCAACCGCGGGCAGACCAACTATGCGGCTTCCAAGGGGGGAGCGATCGGCATGGTCAGGGCCACGGCGCCCTTGCTCGTAGAACGCGGCGGCTCCATCAACGCCGTCGCGCCCGGCTTCATCGAGACCGACATGACCGCCCGGATCCCCTTCGCCACCCGGGAGGTGGCCCGCAGGCTCAATTCGCTGCAGCAGGGCGGCCTGCCCGGAGACGTAGCGGAGGCAATTGCATTCCTGGCATCGGATGCGGCCGCGGGTATCACGGGTGAAGTGCTCAGGGTCTGCGGACAGAACCTGGTGGGCGCATGAGCACGGAACAACCCCTCATCCTGGGAGATCTGCCGTCGCTCTCGAAGCTGTACGTGAATGCGGCGGCGACGGCGGCGCGGCGGAGGTTGCTGGGGTTCCCGGCTGCCACCGCCCTGCCCCAGGGGAGCCACGAGGTCCGCGGGGTGCGGGCCGACGTCGCGAACCTCACCGAGTACCAGCACCTGATCGGGGAGACCGCGAGTGACGCGCTGCCGGCCGGCTTCATCCACGCCCTCGCGTTTCCGGTCTCCATGAGCGTGCTGAACCGGGACGACTTCCCGCTTCCGTTGCTGGGGATGATCCATTTGAAGAACCAGGTGGAGCAGTTGCGGGCCGTTCACTTCAGTGAACCGCTCGACGTCCGGTCCTGGGCCGATAACATGCGCGGCCACAGGGCTGGAACCCAGCTGGACGTCGTCGCCGAAGTCCGCTCAAGCAATGACGGGGCGCTGCTCTGGCGCGGCATCTCGACGTACCTCGCCAAGGGGGTCTTCCTTCCGGGATTCGACAAGGCCCCCGAGGCCGCCGCGCCAGCGGAGTTCAGGGCGCCCGCACCAACCGCAGTCTGGCAGCTCGGAGTGGATACGGGCCGCCTTTACGCTGCGGTATCCGGAGATTTCAATCCGATTCATTTGAGCCTCCTCTCGGCCAAGGCGCTGGGCCTGCCGCGGTCAATCGCGCACGGCATGTACCTCGCCTCCAGGGCCCTGGCCGACGTTGGCTCGGTGAAGGCGGAAGCGTTCCGCTGGGACGTGAACTTCGAGGCACCCGTGTACCTCCCTGCGCGGGTGGCCTTGGAAATCGGCACGGTCCACTCCTCGTCAGGTTCGTGGGAGCGTTCGGACTACGTCGCCTGGAGTCCGCGAAGCGGCAGGAGGCACTTCAGCGGCTCCGTGACGGCCCTGTAAGGCTCCGGTCTCGGTTTTCAGGAACGGCTACGACGACGGCGGTCACCCACGTGGGCCGCCGCCGTCGCCGTTCCCCGCGGAGCGAGGTCGGCAGTCCTGATGACTGCCTCGAATGAATGAGCGGCAATGCAATTCAATAAATGTGATGAACGCGGCATTAGCGTCCGAAAAAGCAAATTCAAAGTTAAACAAACAAAGCCTGGAATTATCATAATTCCAGGCCTTGCAATTGTGCGCGGAGGGGGACTTGAACCCCCACCCCCTTTCGAGGACTAGCACCTCAAGCTAGCGCGTCTGCCATTCCGCCACCCGCGCAGGTGGTGTTCGGAGCGTTCGTTCTGCGCCTCTCGGCGCTTCTCTTTCCTCCGAAGCAGCGAGAAAAACTCTAACACGGTTTCTGGGAAATAAAAAAACCGGAGCGCGAGACGGCGCTGTCAACGGCAATTGGGGCCTGCCGATCGGCGCCAAAACGCGGGAAAGCACGCGGCCAAACGGGCATGCGGTGGGTAGGCTGAGGGAAGCGCGCGGGGAGCGTCAGCACCACCTGCCTTCCCGCCGGAGTTCGTCCATCCCAGCCAGCAAGGAGAGTTCCATGACTGATATCCGACCCGAGGACGAAGTAGTCCGGATCTGCCAGGAACTCATCCGCATAGACACCTCGAACTTCGGCGACGATTCCGGTCCCGGGGAACGCGCCGCAGCTGAATACACGGCGGCGTTGATTAATGAAGTGGGATTGGACGCGGAAATCTTTGAGTCGGCTCCAGGCCGGGCCAATGTGGTCACGCGCATGGCGGGCGAGGACCCCTCGGCCGGCGCCCTCGTGGTGCACGGTCACCTCGACGTCGTTCCGGCCCTCAAAGACCAGTGGACTGTTGACCCCTTCAGCGGCGAACTCAAGGACGGACTCATCTGGGGACGCGGCGCCGTGGACATGAAGGACATGGACGCCATGATCCTCTCGGTCATGCGTGACTTCGCCCGCACGGGACGCAAGCCCAAGCGCGACATCATCTTCGCGTTCTTCGCCGACGAGGAAGCCGGAGGCAACCACGGCGCGCGCTACGCCGTCGAGCACCGGAGGGAACTCTTCGACGGCGCCACGGAAGCGATCTCCGAAGTGGGTGGCTTCTCGGCCACCATCGGAGGCCAGCGCACTTACTTGCTCCAGACGGCGGAAAAGGGCCTTTCCTGGCTGCGCCTCGTGGCACACGGCAGGGCCGGGCACGGTTCGCAAATCAACACGGACAATGCGATCACCCGCCTGGCCGGGGCTGTCACCAGGATCGGCGAATACCGCTGGCCGATTGAGCTGACCCCCACCACCCGGCAGTTCCTCGACGGCGTGACGGAACTGACCGGCGTCGAGTTCGATCCGGACAATCCCGAGACACTGCTCAAGGAACTCGGCACCGTAGCGCGCTTCGTCGGAGCTACCCTGCAAAACACCTCGAACCCCACCTTGTTGAGCTCCGGGTACAAGCACAATGTCATCCCCGAATCGGCGGAAGCGCTGGTGGACTGCCGCACGCTGCCCGGCCAGCAGGAGTTGGTCTTCGAAACCGTCAAAAAACTCGCTGGGGACGGGGTGGAGGTCAGCTACGTCAACAAGGACGTGTCCCTGGAAGTGCCGTTTGCCGGCAACCTGGTGGACGCCATGATCGACGCCCTGCATACGGAAGACCCCGGCGCCAAGGTCCTGCCTTACACCTTGTCCGGCGGCACCGACAACAAGTCGCTCAGCAAGATCGGCATCACAGGCTACGGATTCGCCCCGCTGATGCTTCCGGAAGAGCTCGACTTCACGGGCATGTTCCACGGGGTCGACGAACGGGTTCCGGCCGATTCGCTCAAGTTCGGATCCAGGGTGCTCAACACCCTGCTCAGTAACTACTAGGGAGAACCCCTTGATTCCCGAGGAGATCCTGCCGGACGAGCTGCTCGAGCGCATCCGGGCGCGGGCCGCAGGCTATGACCGGAACAACGTGTTCTTCCACGAGGACCTTGAGGAGCTCGCCGCGGCGGGATGCCTGAAGATCTTCGTTCCGGAGTCCGACGGCGGACTGGGGCTCGGGCTCGAAGCCGCGGCGGCGCTTCAGCGCCGGCTTGCCACGGCTGCTCCGGCCACGGCATTGGCCGTCAACATGCACCTGGTCTGGACCGGCGTCGCGCACGTCCTGGCGGCCCGTGGCGACAGCTCCCTTGACTTTGTGCTGAAGGAGGCCGGACAGGGCGAGGTCTTTGCGTTCGGGATTTCCGAACCGGGTAACGACTCCATGCTCTTTGATTCAGGCACGACGGCGGAACCGCAGCCGGATGGCGGGTACAGCTTCACCGGGCGGAAGATCTTCACGAGCCTGTCGCCGGTGTGGACCCGCCTCGGCATCTTCGGCAAGGACAGCGGCGCACGGGAGGGGAGCGGTGAGCTGGTATTCGGCTTCCTCCACCGGGACTCGCCAGGCCACGAGACACTGGATGACTGGGACACCCTGGGCATGCGGGCGAGCCAGTCGAACACCACGCTTCTCCACGGTGCCGTGGTGCGGCCGGAGCGGATCTTCCGGAAACTGCCTGTAGGACCCAATCAGGATCCGTTGATCTTCGCGATCTTCGCGTGCTTCGAAACACTACTTGCCGCGGTCTATACGGGCATTGCGGAGCGGGCATTCAAGCTGGCCGTCGATGCCGTCACGCGCCGGACCTCGGCCAAGTACGGCGGCCGAAGCTTCTCGCAGGACCCGGACATCCGCTGGAAGATCGCTGACGCCGCCATGGCCATGGATTCCATCCAGCCCCAGTTGGCCTCGGTGGCCCGTGACGTGGATGCCGTGGTTGATCACGGGGCGCAGTGGTTTCCAAAGTTCGTGGGCCTCAAGGTGCGGGCCACGGAGAACGCCCGGAGCATGGTGGATGTGGCCATCCGGGTTTCCGGAGGCTCAAGCTACTTCCGCGGCTCGGAACTCGAACGGCTGTACCGCGATGTGCTGGCCGGGATCTTCCATCCGTCCAACGATGAATCAGCGCACACCACGGTAGCCAACGCGTGGCTGGGCCCGCTCGAAAGCTGAAACGCTCGGAAGCTGGAGCGCGGGACCCTGAAATAACGGCTGTGCTGCTATACGGTGCGCTGCACGTTGAGTACCTTGCGGCGCAGCCAGAACCGGCGACCGCCGCCGATATAGAGGATGCTCCGCTCCAGTTCCCACTTGCCGTATTCGGAGTGCTCCACGAGCCGACGTCGCGCCTCGGGCAAGGAATCGTCAGGGCTGACGGTCAGCACGAGATACTCGTACTGCCTTGCGTAGTCCCGCTGACGCTCCACTGAACTGCTCAGAAATTGTTCTCTCATCCCTCTCCATTTTCGTCTTTTTCGGGCTAACGTGAAGTCATGAGCATCGATCCGCGTGTCGCGCTTCAGTCATTGACAGCCGCCTTGGAAGAGCACCTGATTGCCGCTTCCGCCCGCCGTGGCGAAGGAGATCCCACCGTGGAGGCAGCGTTTTTTGCCGTCGCAGATGCCTTTGAGGTATATGAGGACTCACTATACGAGGCCTACTCGGAAGTCACACCCCTTCAGGTGTTCGACGACGATGAAGAGGATGACGACGAGGAGAATAATGAACTCCTCGATGAAGACGAGCTGGAGATCCTTGATCAGTGATGCAGGCTCAGTAATGCAGGCCAGCAATGGGGGGCCGGCAGCGCCGGAGTAACAGCTAGGTCAGACCGCTGAAACGTCCTCCAATGCCCGGGAAATCTCAGCGGGAAGGGGCGCCAGCTGTGCGTCGAGCAGTTCCTTGAGCTGGACCGCATTGCGTGCTCCGACCACGGCCGTGGAGACGCCTGGGCGGGAGAGCAACCAGCTCAGCGAGACGTCCACGGCGGACCGTCCCAGGCCACGAGCGGCCATGGCCACCGCTTCGACGATCCGCGCCCCCCGCGCGTCGAGGTACTTTTCGACGTAACCGCTGAGGCGGCCTTCGGCCGCACGTGATTCAGACGGAATCTGCCCACGGTACTTGCCGCTGAGCACCCCGCGGCCGAGGGGGCCCCACGCCATGAGTCCGAGTCCTGCGTCTTCGACGGCGGGCACCAGCTCGTCTTCGGGCTTCCTGTGCAGGAGCGAGTACTCGGATTGGTTGGCCACCACGGTGAACCCTGCGACAGCCGCGGCCTTGGCGGTCTGCCAGCCGTTGTAGTTGGAGATGCCGACGTACCGTGCGCGTCCCGAGCGCAGCGCGAGGTCAAGGGCGGAGAGCGTTTCGTCCAGCGGGACGTTGCCGTCCCAGGCCTGCGCGAACCAAATGTCGACGTAGTCAGTCCGCAAACGGGCAAGGCTCGCGTCGAGGGCGGACAGCATGGCTCCGCGGGAGGCGTCCACGCTGCGCCGGCTGTCCGACGTCGAGATCCCCGCTTTCGTGGAGAGGGCAACCTCCGATCGCGACACGACGTCCCCCAGCATGGAGCCCAGGAGTGCTTCGGCTTGTCCGCCTGCGTAGGAGGCCGCGGTATCGATCATGGTGCCGCCCGCGGCGATGAACGTATGGAGCAACTCCCGTGCATCCTGCTCGTCCGTTTCTTCCGCCCAGGACATGGTGCCCAGGGAAAGGGTGGACACCCGAAACCCGCTGTTGCCGACGTAACGCTGCTGCATAGCTGATAGCTTACGGGGAGTTCGCCTAGATCATGACGTAGGGTCTATTCACGTGAACTGGATAGAAGCAGCCTTCCTTGGCCTCGTGCAGGGCCTGACAGAATTCCTACCGATTTCTTCAAGCGCGCACCTGCGAATTGTCGGCTCGTTCCTGCCCAATGCGGCGGATCCCGGGGCTGCTTTCACCGCCATCACGCAACTGGGTACCGAGACGGCCGTCATCGTCTTCTTTTGGCGCGACATCGTCAGGATTGTCCGTGCCTGGTTCGGATCGTTGCGCGGCAAGGTCTCCAGGGATGATCCCGACGCGCGGATGGGGTGGCTGGTGATCCTCGGCAGCCTTCCGATCATCGTTCTCGGCCTGCTCTTCCAGGACCAGATCGAATCCGTCCTGCGTAGCTTGTGGATCGTGGCCACCATGCTGATCGTCTTCGGCATGATCCTTGCGGTAGCCGACGCCGTGGGCCGGCAGGAACGCGAGCTGAGCCAATTGACCTTCAAGCATGGCATCCTTTACGGCTTGGCTCAGGCGATGGCGCTCATCCCGGGCGTCTCCCGCTCCGGGGGAACCATCACCGCCGGCCTGTTGATGGGGTACACCCGGGAGGCGGCTGCACGCTATTCGTTCCTGCTGGCCATACCCGCGGTCTTCGGCAGCGGCCTCTACCAGTTATACAAGGTGGTGTCGAAGGAAGGAATCACCGGGCCTTTCGGCTTGCCGGAAACAGCCTTGGCCACGGTTATCGCCTTTGTTGTGGGCTTCATCATCATCGGCTGGTTCCTCAAATTCATCTCCACCCACAGCTACCGCGTCTTCGTGTGGTACCGCATTCTCCTGGGACTCGCCCTCTATGTACTGCTCGGTTTCAATGTCATCAGCGCCTAGCACTATGGTTGAGGCTGTGAAATCGTGGATCTCCCGCCCTGTGCCTGAACTACCCGGCAGCATGCCCTCTTTGAGGCTGTTCGATACCGCCCTCAGGGCCGTGGTGGAGGTCGAGCCACGCGCGGAGCAATCCATGTACGTGTGCGGCATCACCCCCTACGACGCCACCCACATGGGACACGCGGCGAGCTATGTCGCCTTCGACCTGCTCAACCGGGCATGGCGGGACAGCGGCCAGCGGGTCGCGTACGTCCAGAACGTCACCGACGTCGACGACCCCCTGCTTGAGCGCGCCACCGCCACCGGCGTCGATTGGCGCGAGCTGGCGGCGAGCCAGATCGAGCTTTTCCATACCGACATGGACGCCCTCAACGTGCTGGCCCCGAACCATTACATCGGCGCAGTGGAGGCGATCCCGATGATTGTCCCGGCCATTGAGAAACTGATCGCGGACAAACTCGCCTACCGCGTGCACGGTACCGGCGGCGAGCCCGACGGCGACGTGTATTACGACGTCGAGGCAGCCGGCAAAGCGTCGGATAGCCCGGACGCGTGGACGCTCGGGGACATCTCCGGGCTCGGTGAAGTGGAAATGCTGGAGCTTTTCGCCGAACGCGGCGGCGATCCGGGCCGTTCCGGGAAGCGGAATCCCCTTGATCCTTTGCTGTGGCGCGTTGCCCGCGACGGCGAGCCGCACTGGCCCGGCGCGAGCCTCGGTGACGGACGTCCGGGCTGGCACATTGAATGCACCGTCATCGCCCAGAAGTACCTGCCGGCTCCCTTCACCGTGCAGGGCGGCGGATCGGACCTCGTCTTCCCGCACCACGAGATGGGTGCCGGACACGCGTATTCGCTCAGCGGCGTTCCCTTGGCGCACCACTATGCCCACGCCGGAATGGTGGGCCTCGACGGCGAAAAGATGAGCAAGTCCAAGGGCAACCTGGTCCTCGTGTCCAAGCTTCGCGCCGCAGGCGAAGAACCTGCCGCAATCCGCTTGGCGATCCTGGCCCACCACTACCGCTCGGATTGGTCCTGGACCGATGAAGGCTTCGCAGAAGCCAAGGAACGGCTCAACACGTGGCGGGCGGCCCGGGATATCGCTCCCGAGGGGACGGCGGCGCAGCTGCTCACTCGGATGCGTGCCGAGCTCGCCAACGACCTCAACGCTCCCGGCGCGGTTGCCGCCGTCGATGCCTGGGCCGCTGCGGCCCTTGGCAACCCGTCCAACGCGAATCCGGGCGCCTTCGATTCCGCGCTGGTAAGCGACGCGATCAACGGATTGCTTGGCGTCGAGCTCTAATATCCAAACAACGCGGGGTCGCTTACGGCCCATAATGTCCCTTTGGACGGGCCGTAAGTGACCCCGCGTTGGCTTAGATGCGCACCGCACCCCCGGAGACGGCCCGTCAGGGCTTGTCCTTGCCCCTGCGCTTCAGGTAGCGCTCGAATTCGCGCGCTATGGATTCGCCACTGGCCTCCGGGAGGTCGGCCGTGTCCTTGGCCTCTTCGAGCTGCCGCACATAGGCGGCGATTTCCGGGTCTTCCGTGGCAAGTTCGTCCACTCCGCGCTCCCACGCCTCGGATTCCTCGTTGAGGGCATGGGTGTCCAAGGGCACCTGGAGCAGATCCTCGATCCGGTTCAAGATGGCCAGTTGCGCTTTGGGAGACGGTGGCTGGGCCACATAGTGCGGCACGGCTGCCCACAATGACACCGTGGGCAACCCCGCGAGCAGCGCGAACTCCGCCAGCACACCCACAATGCCTACCGGCCCCTCGTACTGCGACGCCTCAAGGTTCAAGCGCTGCCGCAGTCCGCTGTCGTCCGAGGTAGTGCTGACGGGGATCGGCCGGCTGTGCGGTACGTCGGCCAGAAGCGCGCCGATCAGCACCACGTAGTCAACCTTGAGCGTCTCGGCGTGGACCAGAAGCTCGGCTGTGTAGGCGCGCCAGCGATAGGAAGGCTCGGTGCCGAGCACGAACACCACGTCGACGTTGCTGTCCGGGACGCTCGCCTTGTAAAGGCGCGTGGAAGGCCATTTCACTTTGCGGGTTCCGGCGGCCGTGCGTCGAACGGTCGGCCTGGTGAACTGGAAGTCGTAGTAGTCGTCGGCATCAACGGATGCCACTTTCTTTCCTTGCCACAACTTGTTCAAGTAGTGGAGGGAATCGCTGGCCGCCTCGCCGGCGTCGTTCCAACCTTCGAAAGCCGCGAGCATCACGGTGATGCGCTGGCCTTCGGCTACAGGCTGGAGAAGGCGCTCAGGCTCGGGTGTTGTGGCCTGTCCGTCAGGGGCTCCGTCCAAACTGTTCATTCACTCACCCTACGTCCAACACCGCCACCCATGCATGGCGTGAAGTGACCGGCGTGGCCACACTTCGCCCCCGGCGTAGAACGGCAATTGCCTTCCGTCGTTCCACGTAGACTTTAGGCATGCTTGCTTCAGCCACCCAGCCCTTTGTAAAAGCCGAGCTCAAAGCCGCACTATGGGACATGGATGGCACCTTGGTGGACACCGAGCCATACTGGATTGCCGCGGAACGCGCCCTCGTGGAGTCCCATGGTGGCGCTTGGAGCCATGAACAAGCCATGCAGCTCGTAGGGCAGTCGCTGATGCATTCGGCCGGCATCCTCCAAACGGCTGGGGTGAACCTGGAAAAGCGCGAGATCGTCGACTCCTTGAGCGCCCGGGTCATCGACCGTCTCCGCGTCGAGGTGCCGTGGCGGCCCGGTGCCAAGGAATTGCTTGACGAACTGTATCAATCAGGCGTCCGCTGCGCCCTCGTGACCATGTCGGAAGGCCCCATGGCGCGGGAGGTCGTGGCCAACCTCTCCAAGCCCTACTTCGAGTTCCTCATCACGGGAGACACCGTGAGCCAAGGAAAACCCCACCCGGAGGCTTACCTTGCCGCCGTCGAGCGACTCCAGGACACAGACCCCGGGCTGACCGCAGACCATTGCGTCGCACTCGAGGACTCGGTCCCGGGAGTTGCGTCCGCGATTGCCTCAGGCGTGGTGACTGTGGGGATCCCGCACCAGATGCCGCTGCCGGAGGATCCCCGCCGGGCAACCTGGGACACCCTTCAGGGCAGGAAGGTCGCCGATCTGGAAGCGCTTGTTGCCGCCAGGGCCTCCGCGAATGCGCCCGCCGGGACTCTCCTTGGACGGGCGAACTAAGTGAGCACTCCCCGGAATGGTGGCCATAGCACTCGTCGCGGCAGTAAAGACGGGATTCCCCTCGGCCGGATAGCGGGAATCCCCGTGTACCTCGCTTACTCCTGGTTCATCATCGCGGCGTTCACGGTGATCGTCTACGGTCCAGCTCTGCTCATCCGGGAGCACTCGCTCGGCATCGCCGCGTACTTCGTTGCCTTCGCCTACGCGGTGCTCCTTGCCCTTTCCGTACTGGTCCACGAGCTCGCCCATGCCCTGAGTGCCAAGGCGTTCAACTGGCCCACGGAGAAGATCGTGCTGAATCTCTGGGGCGGACACACACAGTTCGAGAGCTTCATTGCGTCGCCCGGCCGCTCAGTGGTGGTTGCCTTGGCAGGACCCGCAGCCAACTTTGTCCTCGCGGGTGGGGCCTGGCTGGTGCTTCAGACCGGTATCTTCACCGGTGCGGGGGACACCCTGACAAATATCTTCATGTGGGCCAATTTCCTCATCGGCATCTTCAATGTCCTCCCGGGCCTGCCCTTGGACGGAGGCCGCTTGGTGGAGTCCGCGGTATGGAAAGCCACCGGCAGTCAGGAAAAGGGGACAGTGGCGGCGGGCTGGGCGGGACGGATCATCGTGATCGTCCTGGTCGTGTGGATCGTAGTACTGCCCGTGCTGAGCGGAAATACCCCGGATCTCAGCTACATGCTCATCACGATCCTGGTCTGCAGCTTCCTGTGGATGGGAGCCTCGGGCGCCATTCAGCAAGCCACGCTCCGCGGCCGCCTTCCCTTGGTGAGCGCCGCGGCCTTGGCCGAACCCGCCGTCGGGATTCCGAACTCGGCCACCGTCGCCGACGTCCTGCGGGTAGCACCTTACGGCACTCCCGCCGTCGTGATCTGCGGACCCGACGGCCGGCCTCAGGGCGTTGTCGATCCGCATGCCACCGCAGCCGTGCCGCCCTCCCAGGTTTACACAACGCTGGTGACGGCGGTTTCGACCCCGCTCGCCGAGGGCGCCTACGTCCCGTGGAGTTCCAGCGGCCAGGAACTGATCCAGTATCTGGCGCAGCTCAGCGGCACTGAATACGCCGTCGTGGACGAAGTCGGTACGGTCATGGGCCTGCTGCGGCAGCAGGCCGTAGTGACAGCCATTACAGGTAAAGTAGCCCGACGGAGCGGACGCCCGTAGGACCTTCCCGGTAGAGTTACCTGCCGGCCGTGAATTAACCCGGCCGCGCATCACCAAGCAGTAACTGTGGCAACAAAAGACGGCCCAGCCGTACAGGAGCGAGGAAATCCCCATGAGCAGCGAAACCGCCGCCAACTTCACGGCCACCGGCGCCGCCGACACCGCCCTTCAGCCGACGGGTGCGGCACGGCGCCGAGGGCCGTTCCGCGTGGGCGAGCGGGTTCAACTCACGGACGAGCGCGGCCGGATGAACACCATCACCTTGGAGGAAGGCGGAGCCTTCCACACGCACCGCGGCTTCCTCAACCATGACGAAATCATCGGCCAGGTTGATGGCTCCGTAGTCGCCAACAACATCGGCCAGCAGTACCAGACGCTCCGGCCGCTGCTCTCGGACTTCGTGTTGTCCATGCCCCGCGGCGCAGCAGTGGTCTACCCCAAGGATGCCGGGCAGATCGTCACGATGGCCGATATCTTCCCGGGTGCACGGGTTGTGGAAGCCGGCGTTGGTTCGGGCGCCCTTTCGATCTCCCTGCTCCGCGCAGTGGGGGACAACGGTTACCTGCACTCTTTCGAACGTCGCGAAGAGTTCGCGGACATCGCCCGCGGCAACGTGGAAACAATTTTCGGCGGCCCGCACCCCGCCTGGAAGATCTCGCTGGGCGACTTCCAGGAGGAAGTGGTCCGCAGTGAAGAGCCCGGATCCGTGGACCGTGTGGTGCTGGACATGCTCGCTCCTTGGGAATGCCTCGACGCCGTAGCCACCGTCCTGGCCCCCGGCGGCGTGTGGATCAACTATGTGGCCACGGTGACCCAGCTTTCCCGCACTGCCGAAGCCATCCGCGCCGACGGCCGGTTCACGGAACCGGACGCCTGGGAGTCCATGGTCCGTGGCTGGCATCTTGAGGGCCTCGCTGTCCGCCCCGACCACCGCATGGTGGCCCACACCGGCTTCCTTTTGGTCACCCGCCGCCTCGCCGACGGCGTGACCGGAATCTCCGTCAAACGGCGTCCGTCCAAGACCGAGTTCAGCGAAGAGGACTTGAACGCGTGGACACCGGGCGCCGTAGGGGAGCGCGCGGTTTCCGACAAAAAACTGCGTCGGGCGGCACGCGATGCGATTGCCGGCACCCACGTCAAGGACGACCCCACGCCTGCTTCCTGAGGAAACATCACAAACTGGTCCGCATTCCGGATGTCACAGGTTTCCCGACGCTTTTGAGGGCTAAGGTCTATTTATAGAAAGCGGGAAGGAGCTGATGCTTCGTGGATACGTCGAACAATGACTTCGGGCGAACGACGCCGGAGGAGCCAGCGAACAAGGCTGTGACTGAGGGAAAAGCGGGACACGGGGGTGGAGCAATCCAGCCGGTGGACGACTCCGCGGAACTCACCGTCGCGGAACGCCAGATCAACATCCTTCGAGACAAGCTGCGCCACATCGACCGTCAGCTTGCCGCCGCCACCCAGAACAACACCAAGCTCGTGACCATGCTGGAAACGGCGAAGGCCGAGATCCTGCGGCTCAAAGGAGCCCTCGAGCAGGACGGCCAACCGCCGTACAGCTTCGGGACGATCCTGCAGATCAATCCGAGGCGCCAGCCAACGGCAGGCAGCACGGGCCAGGCGGCCACTGAGGAGTCGGTAGACATCTTCAACGCCGGCCGCAAGATGCGCGTGGGCGTCAGCCCGCTCGTGAACCTCAACCAGCTGGCCGTCGGACAGGAAGTCCTCCTCAATGAGGCCCTGCTCGTGGTGACCGGACTGGGGTACGAACGGGCAGGCGAACTGGTCACGCTCAAGGAGATGCTCGGCACGGACCGCGCCTTGGTAGTGGGCAGGGCCGATGAAGAGCGCGTGGTGAGGCTCTCGGGTGCCTTGCAGAAAGTGCACCTGCGGGTCGGTGACGCCCTGTCCCTCGATTCCCGCACCGGCTACGCCTTGGAGAAGGTTCCCCGGGCAGAGGTCGAAAACCTCGTCCTCGAGGAAGTCCCGGATATCACCTACGAGGACATCGGCGGCCTGGGCCCGCAAATCGAACAGATCCGCGACGCGGTGGAACTCCCGTTCCTGCACCCGGACCTGTACCGCGAACACGGGCTCAAAGCACCCAAGGGCATCCTCCTGTACGGGCCTCCGGGCTGCGGCAAGACGCTGATCGCCAAAGCCGTTGCCAACTCGCTGGCCGCCCGCGCCTCCGAACGCGCCGGCAACGTGGACCTGAAGAGCTACTTCCTGAACATCAAGGGACCTGAACTCCTTGACAAGTACGTCGGCGAAACAGAGCGGCACATCCGCCTGATCTTCGCCCGCGCCCGGGAGAAGGCTTCGGATGGCAGCCCCGTGGTGGTGTTCTTCGATGAGATGGACTCGCTGTTCCGCACCCGCGGCACCGGTGTCTCTTCCGACGTCGAAACAACCATCGTTCCGCAGCTCCTGAGCGAGATCGACGGCGTCGAACGGCTGGACAACGTGATCGTGATCGGCGCTTCGAACCGCGAAGACATGATCGACCCGGCTATTCTCCGTCCCGGCCGCCTGGATGTGAAGGTCAAGATCCAACGGCCGGACGCCGAAGCGGCCGCCGATATTTTCGCCAAGTACATCACCACCGACCTTCCTTTCCACGCGACGGATCTGGCAGAGCACGGCGGCGACGTCCAGGCCACGGTCGACGCCATCATCCAGCGCACCGTTGAAGCCATGTACTCCACGGAGAAATCCAACGAGTACCTCGAAGTCACGTACGCCAACGGCGATACCGAGATGCTCTACTTCAAGGACTTCAACTCCGGTGCCGTGGTCCAGAACGTTGTGGACCGGGCCAAGAAGTACGCCATCAAGGACCTCCTGCTGACCCAGCAGAAAGGCCTGCGGATCGACCACTTCCTGCGCGCCGTCGTCGACGAATTCCGCGAGCACGAGGACATGCCCAACACCACCAACCCGGATGACTGGGCACGCATCTCAGGCAAGAAGGGCGAACGCATTACCTACATCCGCACCATCGTCCAGGGCAAGGCCGGCCAGGAGCCCGGGAAGTCGATCGAAACGACTCCCAACACCGGCCAGTACCTGTGACGGCCCGGCCGGAAGGCCTGCCTTCGGACAGGCTTCCCGTCGGCGGGGCCATGCGGGTCATGGGATCGGAAACCGAATACGGCATCCATTCGCCCTCCGCGCCGGGGGCGAACGCCACGATGATGTCCGCGCGGATCATCCAGGCCTACGCCAACCTGACGCGGCAACGGGCGGCCGGCGGCGCCGAGACCCGTTGGGACTATACGGACGAAGAACCCCTGCATGACGCGCGCGGTTGGACACTCGAGCGGAGTGCCGCCGATCCCAGCCAGCTGACTGACAGGCCCCCGGTGCTCGACGCCGAGGCCGTCGCGCTGGCGTACGGACGCCAGGAGCTGGAAGCCGACGGCAGCGACGAGTCCGGATCGCTGCTCATGAACATGGTGCTCGGCAACGGGGCCCGGCTGTACGTGGACCATGCCCATCCTGAATATTCCAGTCCCGAGGTCACGAATCCCCGTGACGCCGTTGCCTGGGACGCGGCCGGCGACCTCGTCGCCTTGGCCACCGTTCGGAAGGTGGCCGCCGATCCCGACCTGCCGCCCATCAACCTGTACAAGAACAACACCGACAACAAATCGGTGTCCTATGGGTCCCACGAGAACTACCTCATGCCGCGCTCGGTGCCTTTCGGGGACATCGTCCGGGGCCTGACGCCGTTCTTCGTCACCCGCCAGGTCATCTGCGGAGCCGGTCGACTCGGCAAGGGCCAGGACGGTTCAACTGCCGGATTCCAGATCAGCCAGCGGGCGGACTTCTTCGAAGCCGAGGTGGGACTGGAAACCACCATCAGGCGTCCGATCATCAACACCCGGGATGAACCGCACGCCACCGCGGACAAGTACCGGCGCCTGCATGTCATCATCGGCGACGCCAACCTGAGCCAGGTGTCGAACTACTTGAAGTTTGGCACCACGGCTTTGGTCCTGAGCCTTATCGAAGCCGGCCAGGCTCCGAAGATCGAAGTACATGAGCCTGTGGCGGGCCTGCAGGCCATCAGCCATGACACCTCCCTGACCGCCACCGTCAGGCTTCTTGACGGACGGCGGGTCACCGCGCTGGATATCCAGTGGATGTACTACGAGGCAGCGGCCAAACTTGGCCAGGAGACCGGGGTTTCCGATTCCTTCAGTGGAGACGGCCATACCCGTGACGTCCTGGAACGGTGGGAGTCGACGCTGGGGCTCCTGGGTAGCAACCCCGCGAGTGCCGCGTCTTCCGTCGAATGGCTGGCCAAGATGTCCCTGCTCGATGGCTACCGGAACCGTGACGGCCTGGAATGGAACGACGCCCGCCTGGGGCTTGTCGATTTGCAGTGGTCCGACGTGAGGCCGGAGAAAGGCCTGTATTACAGAATGCTTTCCCGCGACCGCATGCAGACGATCGTCGACGACGCCACGATCAGCCGCGCCGTCGTCGAACCGCCGTCGGACACCCGGGCGTATTTCCGCGGGAAGTGTGTTTCCAGCTTCGGCAAGGACGTGGTCGGCGCCAGCTGGGATTCAGTCATCTTCGATGTTCCCGGCATCGGGAAACTGCAGCGGGTACCCACCAGGGAACCCCTCCGCGGCACCGAAGCACTCACCGGTCAGTTGTTTCGGAAGCATGCCACAGCCGGTGCATTCCTCCGTGAATTGCTCGGCCTGGACCCGGCCCCGCCCGCCTGAACGGGCAGCTGAGGAACGGCCGCCAAACGGGCCCGACAAAACCGCAGCGTCACGGCCCGCCCCGTGGCAGTATGGCATTACAGGAAGTCCCCGTTGCCGGGGATGGACAGAATGGAGAAGGAAATGGCAGCTCAGGAGCAGCAGCAACCGCAGTCGCGAGACGTCGAGACAGAGGCCGACGCCCCCGAGGCACCGCCCGCAGCGCCAGAGGCACAGGCCTCGGTCGCCACGCAGGGCGTTGACGATCTCCTCGACGAAATCGACGGCGTACTTGAGTCGAACGCGGAGGAATTCGTGCGGGCATTTGTGCAAAAGGGCGGTCAATAGCCAGCCGCCAGCCAAGCCAAGGGCCCGGCCGGCGCGAGGCCGCCGGGCATCGGATGTCAGAGTCGAAGGAGCGCAGCAATGCAGGATCCATCAGCCGGCCACCTGGCCACCCAAGCAACGTCTTCGTTCATAGAGCATCTGCAACGCTCCAGGCCTGAACTCCTTCCCTTCAACCAAGCGCTGCCTGCGGGACAAATTCCGCTGGTGCCCCATGCCACGACAATCGTCGCCCTGAGCTACCCAGGCGGCGTCCTGATGGCGGGGGACAGGCGTGCCACCATGGGCAACGTGATCGCCAGCAGGCACATCGAGAAGGTCTTCCCGGCCGACGAATATTCCGTCCTGGGAATTGCCGGGACAGCAGGCCTGGCTATCGACATCACACGGTTGTTCCAGGTTGAACTGGAACACTACGAAAAGATCGAGGGCACACTGCTGAGCCTGGACGGCAAAGCCAACCGGCTTGGAGCCATGATCCGTGGAAACCTGCCCATGGCGATGCAGGGCCTTGCGGTGATCCCGCTCTTCGCTGGGTTCGACCAGTCGGCCGGCGTGGGACGGCTTTTCTCGTACGACGTCACCGGCGGACGATACGAGGAATTGGAGCACCATTCGGTCGGATCCGGTTCCGTCTTCGCACGTGGCGCCTTGAAGAAGCTGTGGCGGCCGAACCTCACTGAAGACGAGGCCGTCGCCGTCGCCGTCGAAGCCCTCTACGACGCCGCCGACGACGACTCCGCCACCGGCGGTCCGGACCCCGTCCGGCAGCTCTGGCCGGTGGTGTATACCGTCAACCGCGCCGGCGCCCGCCGCGTGCCGGAACGGGAATTGGCGGCGATCGCAGGATCCATTGTTGAATCGCGCGCAGTTGCCGGACGGGAGGCCTGAGATGACCCAGCAGTTCTATGTTTCGCCCGAGCAACTGATGAAGGACCGCGCGGATTTCGCGCGGAAGGGCATCGCCCGCGGCCGTTCCGTCGTCGTGATCAGTTGTGCTGACGGCATCGCGTTGGTGGCGGAGAACCCTTCGCCGTCGCTCCATAAGATCGGTGAGATCTACGACAAGATCGCGTTCGCCGCCGTGGGCAAGTACAACGAGTTTGAGAGTCTTCGCCAAGCAGGCGTCCGCTACGCCGACGTCCGCGGCTATTCGTACGATCGCGAGGACGTCACGGCCCGCGGCCTGGCCAGCGTCTACGCGCAGAGCCTGGGCGCAGTCTTCACCGCGGAACAAAAGCCCTTCGAGGTGGAGCTCGCAGTCGCAGAGGTCGGGCATACGCAAGCCGGCGACCACCTTTATCGGCTGACTTTCGACGGTTCGATCGCCGACGAGAACGGTTTTGTGGTGATGGGCGGCTTGGCCGAGCAAGTAGCCGAGACCGTGGCCGGCGGTTGGAAGGCCGACCTCAACCTGGCCGGCGCACTCCGCCTGGCGGTCAAGGCGCTGGCCACGGACAAGGAAGTCGACGCACTGCCCGGCACCGCCGTCGAGGCCGCAGTCCTTGACCGGAGTCCGGAAAGCGGACGCGGTTCCCGACGGGCCTTCCGGCGGCTCCGGGCGGACGAAATCACGCAGCTGCTGGCAGGGGAGGCCTGAGATGGATAAAAGAATATTCGGGATTGAAACCGAGTTCGGCATTTCGTATTCGAGCCCGGACTCGCGGCCATTGGCTCCCGAGGAAGTCGCCAGGTACCTCTTTCGGAAGGTGGTGAGCTGGGGACGTTCCTCCAACGTCTTCCTGACCAATGGCTCGCGCCTGTACCTGGATGTCGGTTCGCACCCGGAGTACGCCACTGCGGAATGCGACGACCTCGCGCAATTGATTGCCCACGACCGGGCCGGGGAACTCATTCTCGACGACCTCGTCGATGAAGCGCAGGCGCGGCTTGCGGCGGAGGGATTCAACGGAACGGTCTACCTGTTCAAGAACAACACCGATTCCGCCGGCAATTCCTACGGCAGCCATGAAAACTACCTGATTCCGCGGCGCGGCGAGTTCTCGCGGCTCGCCGAGATCCTCATTCCCTTCCTCGTGACGCGGCAGCTGATCGCCGGCGCGGGCAAGGTCCTCAAGACGCCCCATGGGGCCACGTTCGCGTTCTCCCAACGTGCCGACCACATTTGGGAAGGCGTGTCCTCCGCGACGACGAGGTCCCGCCCGATCATCAACACCCGTGACGAGCCGCACGCCGACGCCGAGTTCTTCCGCCGTCTGCATGTGATCGTCGGTGATTCCAACATGTCCGAAACCACCGCCCTGTTGAAAGTGGGAACGGTGGACCTGCTCCTGCGCATGATTGAGGCCGGAGTGATCATGCGGGACATGCGCATGGAGAACCCGATCCGCAGCATCCGGGAAATCTCCCACGATCTGAGCGGTAAGGCCTTGGTGCGCCTGGCCAACGGCCGGCAACTGACGGCCCTGGACATCCAGCGCGAGTACCTCGCAAAGGTCACCGCCTTCGTGGCATCAAATGGAGCCCACAATCCGCACGTGCCGCTCATCCTGGATCTTTGGGAGCGGACGCTCGACGCGATCGACAGCGGCGACACCAGCGGAATAGATACGGAAGTTGACTGGGCCATCAAGAAGAAGCTGATGGACGGCTACATGCGCCGCCATGGAATCGGCCTCGACTCCTCGAGGATCGCGCAACTGGACCTGACGTATCACGACATCTCGCGCAAGCGCGGGCTCTTCTTCCTGCTCCAGTCGCGCGGTGCGGCGAGGCGCCTCGTGGCTGACACGGACATCAAGGATGCAGTGGATGCGCCGCCGCAGACCACCCGGGCAAAACTGCGTGGCGACTTCGTCCGGCGCGCCCAGGAACTCGGGCGTGACTACACCGTGGATTGGGTCCATTTGAAGTTGAACGACCGCGCGCACCAGACGATTTTGTGCAAGGATCCCTTCCGCAGCGTCGACGAGAGAGTGGATGCCCTGCTGGACTCGATGAGCTGACTCCCAGCTTCACCAGCTACTCTGGAGGTTGGCCTTTTAACAGGCCGCTACGCGCATGGCCGAGCCCGGCCCGGCCATGCCCTCCTTTTGCCCCGACGAAAGTTCAATTTGTGCGACGTCTACTAGCAATTCTTATCCCCGGCCTTTTGCTGCTCACCGCCTGCGGCGGAAGTCCAGCAACAACAGCAACCCCGGAGCCCACCAGCCAGTCCGCCGGCGATGTCGCCAAGCTGGATTCCCTCAAGGTCTCCGATAATGGAGACAAGAAGGCCCCCGGCCTGGATTTCACCAAGCCGTTGGACGTAACGCAGCCGACCATCAAGATGGTCAGCGACGGCACCGGTGACAAAGTGAAGGCCGGACAGGTGGCGCAGATCACCTACATTGCCGTCGACGGCAAGGACGGCAAGACACTCGAAGACACCTTCCCGACAGGGTCGCAGCCGGTCGAACTGAACGACCAGCTCAAGACCGGCAGCGCTGTGCTTTACAACGCGCTGGTCGGTGCGAAGGTCGGCGCCGACATCGCTTTTGCCGTCCCGGGAACTCCGGCTTCTGCTGAAGCAGCGGCAACGTCATCCCAGCTGGTGGTCTTCAAGGTCACCGGCGTCAAGGACGCAGTCAAACCCTTGGACAAGCCTGAGGGCGACACCGTGACTCCGCCCGCCGGCCTCCCCACGGTCAAGGTCGACGACAAGGGAATTCCGCAGATTTCCGTTGACGGTGCGAAGGCGCCGTCGGCCCTCGTCGCCCAGGACCTCATCAAGGGCAAGGGCGCAGTCGTCAAGGAAACGGACACCCTGACGGTCAACTACGTCGGCGTCACCTTGGCTGACGGCAAGAAGTTCGACTCGAGCTACGACAAGGGCCAGACCGCCAGCTTCGCGCTGAACGGCGTCATCAAGGGCTGGACTCAAGGCCTGACGGGCAAGACCGTCGGCTCCCGTGTCCTCCTGGTCATCCCCAAGAGCCTCGCATATGGCGACGCGGCCGCAGCCCAGGGCCAGCCCACGGGCGACCTGGTCTTCGTCGTGGACATCCTGGGCGCCCAGTAGCCTTCCGCAATTATCCGAAACACCGTAGCTATCACATTGAGGAGTACCCATGTCATTTGGTCAGCGCGATTACGACCGCACCAAGCCGGAGATCGACTTCCCGGAGGGCGACGTCCCCACGGAACTCGTTATCAAGGACATCATCGTTGGTGACGGCGCCGAGGCCCAGGCCGGCGACACCGTCTCCACCCACTACGTCGGCGTGGCTTGGTCCACCGGCGAGGAATTCGACGCATCCTGGGGCCGCGGCGCGCCGCTGGACTTCCGAGTGGGCGTCGGCCAGGTCATCCAGGGCTGGGACCAGGGACTGCTCGGGATGAAGGTCGGCGGCCGCCGTCGCCTCGAGATCCCCTCCGAGCTTGCTTACGGTTCCCGCGGCGCAGGCGCGGCCATCAAGCCGAACGAAGCCCTCATCTTCGTGGTGGACCTCGTGGCAGTCCGCTAGGTTTCACAGCATGGGAAGGCGCGTCTGCAGCCGGAGAAATCCGGCCGCAGACGCGCCTTCCGCCTTTGGCGGCGGAATTTAGTAACGTTGCAAGGGTGTCCGCATCACGTACCGAACGACTCCTGAACCTGTTGATTGCCCTTCTGAACACGAGATATGGGCTGTCCCGGGCCGTTCTCAGGCAGAAGGTCTATCACGACGCCGGCGGCAGCGACGTCGCGTTCGGACGCATGTTTGAACGCGACAAGTCAGACCTGAAGCAGTTTGGCTTCGAGATCGAAACGCTCTTCGACCACGGATTCGGCGCGGACGATCCCGCCTCGACCCGATACCGCATCGGCAAGGAGTCCAATCGCCTGCCGTACGTGCAGCTGACGCCGGCGGAGGGCACGGTCCTGCTCCTGGCCGCGCAGCTATGGGAGCGCGCGGCGCTCGGCTCAGCTGCGGCAAGCGCATTGCGGAAGCTGCAGGCTTCCGGCGACCTTGCCGACGTCCAACTCCCTGCCGGTGTCCAGCCGCGCATCAAGCCCGCAGGCCAGGCTTTTGACGACATCATCATGGCCATGAACGGCCGGCACCCCGTGAGTTTCGGCTACCGTGCCGCCAGCACCGGCAAGGACGAACGCCGCACCGTGGAGCCTTGGGGCCTCGGGAGCCGGTTCGGCCAGTGGTACGTGGTGGGCTTGGACAGCGCACGCCAGGCGAAGCGGTTCTTCCGGCTGTCCCGGATGACGAGCGATGTCCATGTCGAGACCGGGCATCACTGCGAGACACCTCCGGGGTTCGATATCCGCGCCGAACTGGACAGCCTCACCGAACTTCCTTTGCAGGAGGCCCACCTCGACGTCGCCGAAGGCCGTCTGCTCGGTCTTCGCAAGCGCGCGGTGAGTGTCACGGGGACGGCTGCCACCAGCGGCTCCCCAGGCGGCTGGGACCGGCTGTCGGTGCCTTTTCGGGACAGTGAGCTGCTCGCCGAGGAACTGGCCTCCTACGGTCCCCACGTCCGCGTCGCGGGACCTCCGGAGCTGCGCGATGCCGTGATCCGGCGGCTTGAGGCGGCCGCTGCGTTCGCCTCGAGCCCCGCCGTCGAGGTCCGCTTCTCCGGCGCCGGCCCGGCGCCGCTGGCACGTAAGCGGACCTCCGAAGACCAACTCAACCGCATGCTGCAGCTGGTCCCTTTCCTTGTCCACAACCAGGGCCTGCCGATCCAGGAAGTGGCGGACCGCTTCGGTGTGACCCGCGAGGAACTCGTGGCCGACCTGACCATACTGATTTGCTCCGGCCGGCCCGAGGGTTATCCGGACGACTTGTTTGACATCGATTGGGAGAACGAGCACGTCTACATCCGCGAGCACCTCGAACTCAACCGGCCCATCCGCTTCAGCGTTGACGAGGCTTGCGCGCTGCTCACGGGCCTGGCGACCCTGGGCGGGCTCCCCGCCCAGGCCGGAATGTCGGAGGATGAGCAGAGCGGCGCCCTGGAGTCCGTCACACTGAAGCTCACCGGCGCTGCGGGCGAGGCCGGCCGTTTGGCGGCAGCCGTCGCGGGACCACCCGTAACCCCCGCCGACGCCGGGGCGTTCGACACCATCACCCACGCGATCCAGTCGGGGCAACAATTGCGGCTTCGCTACTTGTCCCGGCAGCGCGACTCGATCTCCGAGCGGGACGTCGACCCTTTCCGGCTGTATTCCTTGGACAACACGTGGTATTTCGAGGCCTATTGCCATAGCAAAGCCGGGCTGCGGAACTTCCGCCTGGACCGCATCGAGGAAGTCACGCCCAATGGCCAGCCGGTTTCCCGGAGTTCCGCCGTCGAGGAAGGCGTTCCGGTGAAGCTGTACACGCCCAACGACGACGACGTCGTCGTCGTCCTCCACTTGACCCGGCAAGGCGTCGGACTGGCGGGCGACTATTACGCTGAGCGGACCGCCGTCCTTCCCGACGGCGGCTTGCTGGCCGAGATCCGGTTCGGAAATGCTGACTGGTTGCCGATGTTCGTCGCGCAGCATGGCGGTGCGGCCCGCATTTTGCAGCCGGCCGAGTTGGCGGACAAGTCGGCGGCGTGGGTGGCAGCGGCCCTCCGGCAGTACAAGCAGGCGGACCCGGTACAAACCGTGAAGGCTGGTTAGACTACTCAAATGCCTTGGTGGTCCTGGATCCTTCTGTGGGTCGCGCTGATTGCGGTATCGCTGCTTTGCTATGTCCTGTTGGGCGTTCGGCTTTTCCGGAAGTTCATGGCCACGGTGCGTGAACTGAGTGAGGCAGGGGAGGCGCTCGGGCACCGCCCGCACCTTCGCGAACATGCCGACGACGACGGCGGGGCCCCGGCGGATGTGTTCGGTGCGGCCGTTTTTGCCTCACCGGAACAGATGCGTCATGATTACGTGACGGCCAAGGCCTCCCGCCGGGAAGTGCGTCGCCAAAAGCGCGTTAAGCGCAAAGCAGAACGGGGCCAACCCCAGTCTCTGCACGACATCGAATTCAGTTAGACGTAGGATGTATTCCAACGAAAGGACTTCCCGTGGGACGACTATTTGATGGCCCTTGGCCAATTGTCATTATCATCATCGTGGCCCTGCTGCTGTTCGCGGCCCCCAAGCTGCCTGCCATGGCCCGTAGCCTCGGCCAGTCAATGCGCATCATCAGGTCCGAAGTCAAGGAAATGAAGAACGACGGGAAGCCTGCGGCCAAGGACGACACGGACCCCGTTGAGGGCAGAGTGGTCAACCACCCCGAAGCGAACAAGAGCGGCAACGACACTGACGTTCCGCCCGCAAACCGTAGCTAAGCAGTAGTGGCAACGAAGACAGGCCGCAAAGCCAACCCCGAAGGGCGGATGGCGCTCCTAGACCACCTGAGGGAGCTTAAGAACCGGCTGATCAAGTCTGCCATCGGCGTTCTCCTGGGCGCCGTGGCAGGGTGGTTCCTCTACGAGCCGGTGGTCAACAGCCTGTCGGATCCGTTGATCAAGATCGCCCAGGAGACCAAGCGGACCGCCGTCCTGAACTTCGCGAGCGTGGGAGATCCTTTCGACTTCAAGTTCCGCATTGCGATCCAGATCGGCTTGGTGCTCTCCAGCCCCATCTGGATCTATCAGGTCTGGGCATTCATTACGCCGGGCCTGACCAAGAAAGAGCGCCGGTACACGCTGGGGTACATGGCGGCCGCGGTGCCGTTGTTCCTGGCCGGGGTCTATGTTGCATGGACAGTCATCCCGAACGTGGTGCGTGCGCTGTTGCAGTTCACGCCGCAAAACGGGGCCAACAACATCGACGCATCCCAGTACCTGACGTTCGCCACGCACATGCTTCTTTTCCTCGGCATCGCGTTCCTGGTGCCGGTGGTGTTGGTGGGCGTCAACATGGCCGGCGTCCTGAGTGGCAAGACCATCCTCAAAGCCTGGCGCATCACGGTCTTCCTCGTGTTCGTCCTGGCGGCCGTTGCCGCGCCCGGTGCGGACGCCTTGTCGATGTTCATGCTCGCCGGCCCTCTCCTTGCGCTGTTCTTCGCCGCGATCGGGCTCTGCATGCTGAACGACAAACGGCGCGCGCGCCAGCAGTCGAAGATCGCTGCTGAGACGGATGCCACGGCCGACATCGCCACACGTGCTTCCGATCTGGAGAATCTCTAGTCTCACGGCCACTAGGCTTGAAGCATGTCCTCCAATTCAGGGGCCCTTTCGCCCTCAGAAGCCTTTCAAGCCGCAGCGCAGCGGAGTGCTGAGTCGAAGACCTACCTTGGCACTTTCGCCCAATCGCTGGAGTTCGAACTCGACGAATTCCAGCGCGACGCCTGCCGTTCGCTCCAGGAGGGCAGGGGAGTGCTCGTGGCGGCGCCCACGGGTGCCGGGAAGACAATCGTCGGCGAGTTCGCCATCTATCTGGCGCTCGAACGCGGACTCAAGGCGTTCTATACGACGCCCATCAAGGCGCTGAGCAACCAGAAGTTCTCCGAGCTCTCGGCGAAGTACGGCGTCTCGAACGTGGGACTGCTGACCGGCGATACCACCATCAACGGCGAGGCTCCTATTGTCGTGATGACCACTGAGGTCCTGCGGAACATGCTGTACGCGGACTCGGACACCCTCGGGGACCTTGGCTACGTGGTCATGGATGAGGTGCACTACCTGGCAGACCGCTTCCGCGGCGCAGTCTGGGAAGAAGTGATCATCCACCTGCCCAGCGAAGTGCAAGTGGTCTCCCTCAGCGCAACGGTGTCCAACGCAGAGGAGTTCGGCGCGTGGCTCGACACCGTGCGCGGGCACACCGATGTGATTGTCTCCGAGCACCGTCCCGTCCCTTTGTGGCAGCACGTCATGGTGGGGCGTGAGATCGTCGACCTCTTCGCCGGGGACACCAGCTTCGACGAGATCGCTCCGGAGGCACCCGACGGCGAAGCTCCTGCACCGGAGGCAGTGCGGGAGCCGGACCGGAATCCCCTGCAGAGGGAGTTCGAAGTCAACCCGGAGCTGCTGTCCATGGCCAGGGCAGAAAGCCAGATGAATTACCGTGGCCGCTTCGGCCATGGTGGGCGTAGTCGCCGCCGGCAGGACCGCCAGCGCGACAATACCGCCGCGGAGCAGCGCAGCCCGGTCCGCAAGGCCAGCCGGCCCCAGATCATCGCGAGCCTGGACCGCCAGGGATTGCTACCGGCCATCACCTTCATTTTCTCCCGCGCCGGCTGCGACGGGGCCGTGGCGCAGTGTGCCGCCGCCGGCTTGTGGCTCACGACGGAGCGGGAACAACAAATCATCGCATCCCGGGTGGATGAGGCCAGCCGTGAGATTCCGGCCGACGACCTGGATGTCCTGGGCTTTTGGAGCTGGCGCGACGGCCTGCTCCGCGGCCTCGCCGCGCATCACGCCGGCTTGCTGCCGACCTTCAAGGAGGTTGTGGAGACGCTCTTCGCGGACGGCCTGGTGAAAGCGGTGTTTGCAACGGAAACCCTTGCGCTGGGCGTCAACATGCCTGCCCGCTGCGTCGTCCTCGAGAAGCTCGACAAGTTCAACGGCGAAGCCCACGTCAACATCACCGCGGGGGAGTACACGCAGTTGACCGGCCGCGCTGGACGGCGCGGAATCGACGTCGAGGGCCATGCCGTGGTCCTCTGGCAACCGGGCACTGACCCTGCCGCCGTCGCCGGCTTGGCATCGCGGCGCACCTATCCGCTCAACTCAAGCTTCCGGCCCACGTACAACATGAGCATCAACTTGATTGCCCAGTTCGGCCGGCCCCGGGCACGGCAGATCCTCGAATCGTCGTTCGCCCAGTTCCAGGCTGACCGTTCCGTGGTGGGGCTCGCCAAGCAGGTTCGCAGCCGCGAAGAGTCGCTCGCGGGGTATGCGGAATCCATGAAGTGCCACCTGGGCGACTTTACCGAGTACGCCAAACTCCGGCGGGACCTGGGCGAAGCCGAGCAGTTTGCCTCGCGGAGCACCTCGCGGGCCCGCAAATCGCTGACCGTCGACTCCCTGACCCGGCTCATGCCCGGCGACATCGTCAAGGTTCCCGGCGGGCGTACGCCGGGCTACGCCGTCGTGCTCAATGCCGATCCCAACTCGCGTGAACCGCGCCCCGCCGTTCTCACGGACGACAACCAGCTGCATAGGATCGGCGCCCACGAAGTCGAAGGGCCGGTCGCTCCCGTGTCCTGGATCCGGATTCCGAAGTCGTTCAACGCGAAACTGCCCAAATCGCGCCGTGACCTGGCATCCGCCATGCGGAATGCAGTGCGTGAGGGACGCCCGCCGGCCCGCGGCACCAACCGGAGCGAGGACTTCGGCCGCGCCCGCTACCTGCCGGACCAGGAAAAGAAGATCGCAGACCTCCGCAGGGCGCTGCGCGCCCATCCTTGCCACGGCTGCAGTGAACGCGAGGACCATGCCCGCTGGGCTGAACGCTGGTGGAAATTGCGTCATGAAACCGATGGGCTCGTCCGGCAGATCCAGGGCCGCACCAATACGATCGCGAAGACATTCGACCGCGTGTGCGACGTCCTCGCCGCCTACGGTTACCTCCAGACGTCCGACGCCGGCCATGTCACCATCAGCGCGGACGGCCAGCGCCTGCGCCGGATCTACGGCGAAAAAGACCTGCTGATCTCGCAATCCATCCGCCAAGGGGCCATTAAGGACCTCGACGCCGCAGAACTGGCCGCGCTGGCGAGCACGATGGTCTACCAAGCGAAGCGCGACGACCGGGGCCTGCGACCCAAAATGCCGTCCGTGTCCCTCGAAACGGCCGTGGACATCGTGGTGCATGAGTGGTCAGCGCTGGAGGACGTCGAGGACAAGAACAGGCTGCCATTGACCGCCGAGCCTGAGCTTGGACTTGTCTGGCCCATCTTCAAATGGGCCAAGGGCCGCCACCTTCAGGAAGTTCTCAGTGGTACCGACCTCGCCGCGGGCGACTTTGTGCGCTGGGCGAAGCAGGTGATCGACCTGCTGGACCAGATGGCCAAGATTCCAGGGCTCGAACGTCGACACACCAAGATATGCCGCGAAGCGATCGACCTGGTCCGCCGCGGCGTGGTCGCGTACTCCAACGTCTCCTGACCCCCACAGATTCCCAGCAAGGAGCATATCCATGACCCATCCAGGCGTGCCCGCCGACAGCCGGCCCCGCAAGGTCACCATGTACCGGAACGGCTCTGTCTACACTGCCGCTGATCCCTTCGCGACCGCAATGCTGGTTGACGGCGACACCGTTGCTTGGGTTGGCTCGGAGCAGGCAGCGACGTCGATTGCCGACTCGTCGATGGAAGTCATCGATCTCCGGGGAGCCTTGCTGGCGCCCGGTTTCGTGGACTCCCACATGCACCTCACCGAGACTGGAATCGCTGCCGGTTCCCTCCAGCTGGCGGGGGTCCGCTCGGCGCGCGAATTGCTCGACGCCGTCGCCCGGGCCGCCAAGGATCTTGGCGCCTCCGGCTCCGTGCTTGGCCACGGTTGGGACGAGTCAGTGTGGGGCGAAAGAACCCTGCCCACACCGGAGGAGATCGATCGCGCCGCAGGCGGACGCAAGGTGTACCTGGCACGCGTGGATGCGCATTCGGCCCTTGCCTCGTCCTCCCTGGCATCCGCGGCGGGACTGGACGGCCTCGACGGCTACGACGGTTCCGCCCATGTCCTGGGGGCCGCCCACACTGCTGCCCGGCTGGTCGCCAGGCAGTTCCCCGACGCCGAACGCCGCCGATACCAGGAAGTGGCACTCCAGGAGGCTGCGGCCAACGGCTACGTCGCACTGGCCGAAATGGCGGCCCCGCACATTTGCAGTGTCGAAGACCTTCGCATGTCCGCCTCGTGGAACTCCGGGCCATGGAGCGAGGACAGGGCAGCCGTCCCCGGAATTCTTCCCTACTGGGGCGAACTGGCCACGTCGACGGAGCATGCCGCTGCCATCCTGGAGGGCCTGGACGTAGACGTTCTTGGCCTGGCCGGTGATTTGAACATCGATGGTTCGATCGGATCGCGAACGGCTGCCCTCAGCGCAGACTACGCCGACGCGCCGGGCCACCGCGGAAGCCTCTATGTCTCCGTCGACGAAGCCGCCCGCCACTTTGCGGCCTGTTCGACGCTCGGCATCCAGGCAGGCTTCCACGTCATTGGCGACGCGGGACTGAAGACGGCGCTGGATGCCTTGGACCTTGCCGCGTCGGAAGTAGGGGAGCAGCGCGTCCGTGCCGCTGCGCACCGGCTGGAGCATGTGGAAATGGCCGACGCCGGCGACCTCGCCCGGCTTGCCAAGTATTCGATCACCGTGAGCGCACAGCCAGCCTTCGATGCCGCCTGGGGCGGGGCCGGAAAACTGTATGAGCAGCGACTGGGGGAGCGAAGCCTTGCCATGAATCCCTTTGCTTCGTATTACTCCACCGGCGTGCCGGTGTGTTTTGGAAGCGACAGCCCGGTCACGCCGTTGCGGCCGTGGTCCAGCGTGAGGGCGTGCCTGGAACACAGCAATCCGGATCAACGCATTTCTGCACGGGCAGCGTTCCTCGGACACACCAGGGCCGGCTGGCGCGCGAGCAAAGAGCGCAATCCGTTCATGGGGCAATTGGTCCCCGGGGCTCCTGCAAGTTTCGCGGTGTGGGAAGTTGAGGAACTGATGGTGCAAGTGGCCGATGACCGAGTCCAGTCCTGGTCCACCGATCCACGTGCTCGAACGCCCCTCCTCCCGGCGTTGGACGGCGGCAGCGATCCCGCTTGCCTGCAGACAGTGCGCGAAGGCCAGGAGATCTTCGCGAGTGAAACTTTGCGGTCATAGTTCCAGATAGCCTGCTTGGCCTGAAGGCCCCTGACCTGCATGGATGAACAAAGCCCCAGCTCAGGGGGCGCTTGACACGATTTGTGAAGTCCGTAGCATTTAGGGTCAACAGACTGCCACAGGGAATACCTGGTTGTCTGGCCGCGGTCGGTTCCGGTTGTCAAAAACAGTCAACGGACCCGTTTCCCACGACCGTGGCACTCGTAGTGGGCAGGTCCACGGTGCTGCAGAAAACGGTTCGGCCACGAGTACAACGCGCGGGCCGGCACTGGACCTGGGCTTGTGGACCTGCCCGCGGCCAGTGGTGACCCTTGTGGCGGACGCCACAGATGTCCCAAAGTACGTCGGGTTGTCGTCCTATAATGGAGAGTTGCGCCTGAATGCCAGCCACGCTGCTGCTCCGGCCCACTGACCGCTCCATCAAGGAAAGGCCTCTTCTTGCGTGTCCTGACGATCATCCCCACGTACAACGAGCTGGAATCGCTACCCAAGACCCTCGGACGGCTGCGCGCGGCTGTGCCCGCCTCCGACGTCCTGGTTGTCGACGACAACAGCCCTGACGGCACGGGACAGCTCGCCGACAGCATCGCCGCCGAGGACAGCCAGGTCCACGTCCTGCACCGCAAGGGCAAGGAAGGCCTCGGAGCCGCGTACATTGCCGGATTCAAGTGGGGCATGGCCGCCGGCTACGACGTCCTGGTTGAGATGGACGCCGACGGTTCGCATCAGCCCGAGCAACTGCCGTTGCTGCTGGAAGCGATCAACGACGGCGCCGACCTCGCCATGGGCTCACGCTGGGTTCCGGGTGGCGGCACCGTGAACTGGCCGCTCTACCGCCAGGCGATTTCGCGCACGGGCAGCACCTATGCCCGGCTCATGCTCGGCTTGAAGATCAAAGACATCACCGGCGGCTACCGTGCGTTCCGCCGCAGCACCCTCGAGGCGCTCAAGCTGGACCAGGTCGAGTCGGTTGGGTACGGCTTCCAGGTGGACCTGGCGTGGCGGGTGGCCAAACTTGGACTGAAGATCGTCGAACGCCCCATTACCTTCGTGGAGCGCGAGCTCGGAGCCTCCAAGATGAGCGGCAACATCGTCGTCGAGGCCATGATCAACGTCACCAAATGGGGGCTGGCTTCCCGCTGGGCCGCGTTGACCGGGAAGAAGACCCGGGTCCCAAAGTAGGCCGGACACACAAAGGCCGGATCTGCGCTCTGCGAAGAGGGCGGATCCGGCCTTTGGCGTGGGCCTTGAAAATCGTGGCTGTTATGCCGAGCGGCGTTCCCCGCGACGTTCGCGCAGGATGTTCAGGCGGTCTTCGAGGATCTGCTCAAGCTCGGGAAGGCTGCGGCGCTCCAGCAGCATGTCCCAGTGTGTGCGGACGGCCTTCTCGTTGGTGTCAACGGGGCGTTCACCATCAACCAGGAGCGCTTCCTTGCCTGTCTTGGAAACCCAGACAGGAGGAATCTCGGCTTCGGAGGAGAAGGTAACGAAGACCTGCTCTCCGTCCGCGCAGCGGTATTCAACCCGTTGACGCGGCGCCGGCTCCACACCGGATTCGGTTTCCATGCTCTGGGCGCCAAGACGCATGCCCCGCAGGCTGCGATCGCTCATGATTACTCCCTCTGTCTGTTCGCGGAACCATGCTCCGCGCTAGCCGGACGCCGCGATGGCGTCGCCCGGACTACTGTCTGCACACGTTGCATCACTAGATGAAACGCCTGACCAAGCGTTAATGTTCCGTTCGGACTGAACCGGCCGGACAAATACACCATTATACGCGGATCGAAGCTGACAGGACAAAGCGAAGGGGACCGGCCAGTTAATCTGGCCGGTCCCCTTGCACGCCGTCCGCAGTTATGGCGACGGTTCCTGCGCAGCTGCAGTTGATTGCGCGTGTCCCGAACTTACGGCCGGTGTGCCCGCCGGGGCAGGGACCTCGGCTGACGGCTTCCCGGAATCGCTGAACAGGTCCGCCACGCCTGATCCACCGTTGGCGCCACCCAGCGCACCGCCGATGCCTTTGAGGGCCTCGCCGACCTCGCTGGGGATGATCCACAGTTTGTTCGATGATCCCTCCGCAATCTTCGGCAGGGTCTGAAGGTACTGGTAGGCCAGCAGCTTTTGGTCCGGGTTGCCCTTGTGGATGGCGTCGAAGACTTTCTGGATGGCCTGCGCTTCGCCGTCGGCGCGGAGGATCGCTGCCTTGGCGTCACCCTCTGCGGCGAGGATTGCTGCCTGCCGCTGGCCCTCGGCCGTGAGGATCGCCGATTGCTTGGTGCCTTCGGCGGTCAGAATCGCGGCACGCCGGTCGCGCTCGGCCCGCATCTGCTTCTCCATTGAGTCCTGGATGGAGTGTGGCGGGTCGATTGCCTTGAGTTCCACGCGTGAAACGCGGATTCCCCAGCGTCCGGTGGCTTCGTCCAGGACCCCGCGGAGCTGGCCGTTGATCTGGTCGCGCGAGGTGAGCGCTTCTTCAAGGTTCAAGCCGCCCACGACGTTGCGGAGCGTCGTGGTGGTCAGCTGTTCAACAGCCTGGATGTAGTTGGCGATCTCGTAGGTCGCCGCCCGGGGATCCGTGACCTGGAAGTAGACCACGGTGTCGATGGAGACAACCAGGTTGTCTTCGGTAATCACCGGCTGCGGCGGGAAGGAAACCACTTGTTCGCGAAGATCCAACAGCGGCAGCAGGCGGTCGACGAACGGGATGAGGATGGTGAGCCCGGGGTTGAGCGTGCGCTGGTACTTGCCGAGGCGTTCCACGACGCCGGCGCGCGCTTGCGGGATGATCCTGATCGAGCGGACCAAGACGATAATCACGAATATGACGAGAACTAGCAGCACAATCGCGGCTGCCGTTCCTCCCAAGCTGTCCATACATCTCCTTCATTCCCCAGTTACGTATTTGATGCGGTATGTGTGCGGCAAAATGCCGGTCGCTCGTCGCCGGACGCTCATCGTCGAACGTACGGCTTGAGCCATGGCGGGATGCTTCTCAGTGCGGGCTGTTTTCCGCCGTCAAGGCGACCACCGCCGTCGCGCCGTCAATCCTGGTGACCTGCACGGTCTGGCCGGCGTCGATGGTTTCCGCCGCGCTGCGGGCGCTCCACACGTCGCCACCGATTTTGACGAGTCCCGCCGTCGCGCTGACAGGCTCCATGACGAGGGCGGATTGGCCGATCAAGCGGTCCACGTTGGTGCGTTGCTCGGCGGGACCCTTGCGGAGATGCTTCAGCGCGATAGGACGGACAAAGGCGATCATCAGCAGGGACACGATGCAAAGGACGACGATCTGCAACCATAGATCGGCTCCGGCGAAGTCAGCGACCAGGGCAGCCAGCGCGCCGGCCCCGAGCATGATGAAGAAGAAGCTGAGAGTCAGCATCTCCACCACGGCGAAAGCGAGAAACACCGTGAGCCAGAGAGCCCACCAGTTGCTGCCAAGCCATTCAAACATCGTTCCCCCTGTTTCCGGACTTGCGGCGGCAGCCGGTCTGCCCCGGACTGCAGCGTCGGCAAGATCACAGTCGCTGTTTTTCCATCCTAGCCCGGTGCGAAGGTTACCGTTAGGAGCCTTGCTCCGGCGCTGTGAAAACGCTGAGGGTGAACTTCGCAGTGGCTTTGACTGACGTTTCCGCGGCCGTCGACGCGAGGAGTGCGGAGCGCTCGAGATGGTGGCCTGCGGGACCCATGAAGGCGACATCGGCGATGTCCCGCCCGCTGAGATTGAGATCCACGTCGAGTCGAACGGTGTCCGCGAGAGTGAAGTACTCCTGCATCGACTCGGCAAGTCGCTCGTCTTTGCCCGGCTCAATGCCCAGCATTCCGGTCCGTTCCGCAATCTCCCCAAGATGTCCGTCGCGCGGAGTCACCACGATCACCCGGCCGCCTGGACGCAGCACACGGGCGAACTCCGGTGGATTCCGAGGGGCAAAGACAACGATGAGGGCATCCACGGCGTGGTCCGCGAGCGGCAGGGGCCGCCAGATATCCCACACCAGGTTGATGGCGCCCGGATTCAACCTCGCAGCCCGGCGGAGGGCGAACTTTGAAATATCAATGCCGATGGCCGCTGCCGGAGTGCGGTCCAGCACTGTGCGCAGGTAGTGGCCGGTTCCGGTCCCCGAATCCAGGACGAGGGATCCCGGCGCCGCCAGGTCCGGGGCCGCAAGCTCCGCGATGGCCTCGGCAACGGGAGCATAATGGCCAGCGCCCAGGAAATCGTGGCGGGCTGCGACCATCTCGGCCGAGTCGGCCTCGAAGACCGTGCCCTTGCCGCTGAGCAGGTTGAAGTAGCCCTGTTTGGCGGAATCGAAACTGTGGCCGGCGACGCAACCCAGCGAAAACGGCGGAGCTTCGTTCAGGCGGAAAGGCCCGTTGCAGACCGGGCAGCGCAAGGAACGGACGGCGTCGGAAAGCATATGGACAATCCTACGGCGGCCGGAGTGGCGCATATCGCCCCGGGGTGACTGCGGCTAGGCTCACCAGCGTGAAAGCCGAACAACTCCCGCTGCTGAATGCCGTCTCTGCTCCCGCCACCCATCCCGATGGGACGCGCGCCGTCGTGTCGGTCACGCGGCCCGATTTCGACGCCGATGCGTACGTAGGGCAGCTCTGGAGCATTCCCTTTGACCAGGCGATGCCACCCCGGCGGATCACCCGTGGCTTCCGGGACACCGCACCGGCCTTCTCGCCGGACGGCAATGTGCTGGCATTCCTGCGGACGACGCCGGACGGCAAGCCGCAACTGCACGTGGTGGAGGCCGACGGCGGGGAGCCGAAAGCGATCACCGACCAGAAACTGGGCGTCTCCGAGTTTTCCTGGGCGCCTGATTCGCGCAGGATGGTGTTCTCCTCGCGGGTTCCCGAAGAAGGCCGCTACGGAACGGTTGACGGCGTCGGAGCCGGGAGCGAAGATCCGCGCCTGATCACCGGCAACCAATACAGGCTCAATGGCTTGGGGTTCACCGCGGACAAGCCGGCCCAACTGTTCGTCGTCGACGTTCCCGAGCCGGGAATGGAACCCCCCGTGGTTCCCGCCGGGAGGGCCGCCAAGGCTCGGGGGTCCGAAGCGGTTGGCTTGGTGCCGCCGGCGGTGCAGTTGACGTTCGGCGACGCCGACCACACCTCGCCGTCGTTCAGCAGCGACGGTACGAGCGTCTATTTTGTCGCTTCGCTCCACGAAGGGCACGACGCCGATATCGCCTCGGGTATCTATCGTGTCCCGGCCGCGGGCGGAGAGACCACGGCGCTGCGTCCGGACGCTGCGCCGCAGTCCGTCCATGAAGTCTGCGAATCCGTGAACGGTGAATGGCTGTTCTTCACGGCACAGGACCTCGGTGACGACGGCCTGGACTTCGTCGCGAGGAACACGGCGCTGTACGCCATGCCGGTCCGGGGAACCAGCGCGACGATGCTCAGCGACGTCGAAAACCAGGACATCGGCGGCCGCCTCGAAGCCCGTGGGGCGGACGGGGTGCTCGCGCTCAACACGAGCCGTGGGAGCGTCCAGCTGATCCAGTGGACAGCCGATGGCGAGAGCGAGGTCCTCGTCAAGGGGCCACTGGTCGTGATCGGAGCGTCCGCGGTGGGGGACGTCGTGGCTGTCACGTATGGGGACGCCTCGAGCAGTGGCGAGGTCGGCGTTCTGGAAAAGGGCGAATTCCGCTTGCTCACGGACTTCGCCAAGGGGTTCCGGGACGGAGCTACCGTCCTTGAACCGCATGAGTTCACCGCCACCGGCACTGACGGATACCCGGTCCATGGCTGGGCGGTCCTGCCGGAGGGGAACGGCCCCCATCCCGTGCTGCTCACCATCCACGGAGGTCCTTTCGCCCAGTACACGGGTGCCTTCTTCGACGAAGCGCAGGTATACGCCGAGGCGGGATACGCCGTGCTGATGTGCAACCCGCGCGGTTCCGCAGGATACGGCCAGGCGCACGGTGGAGCCATCAAGGAAAAGATGGGCACGGTGGACATGGCGGATGTGCTCACCTTCCTGGAGGGTGCGTTGGAAGCCTTTCCGGCAATGGACAGGGAATCGATCGGCATCATGGGCGGGTCCTACGGCGGATACCTCACCGCCTGGGTCATCGGCCATGAACACCGCTTCAAGGCAGCCATTGTGGAGCGCGGATTCCTCGACCCGGTCAGCTTTGCCGGCTCCTCGGATATCGGATGGTTCTTCGGCGGCCAATACACGGGAGGCTCATCCGAGCAGATGGCTGCCCAAAGCCCCATGGCCGTGGTGACTGAAGTGCGGACGCCCACGCTGGTGATCCACAGCGAAAACGATCTCCGGTGCCCGGTTGAACAAGGCCAGCGCTACTTCGCGGCCCTCAAGGCGCAGGGCGTGGAGGCGGCGTTGCTCCTCTTCCCGGGTGAGGACCACGAACTGTCGCGATCGGGCACGCCGCACCACAGGCGGCAACGTTTCGAGCAGATCCTGGCATGGTGGTCAACGCACCTGCCTTCCAGGGCAAATCCGCCGCGCGAAACCGGTTCAGTTACGCGTTGAGGAAACCGAGTCCGCTGCGTGCCTCGTCGATTCCGGGGTACGCCCAGTGGGCGGAGTACTCTCCATCGTTTGCCAGCGAACGCAGTTCGGCGCGATCCAGATAGATTCCGCCGTGCAGGTGGTCGGTCTCATGCTGGACTATCCGGGCCTGCCACCCGGAGAATCCGGCCGAGGTCGTGCTGCCGTCAGGACGCTGGTAGTGCAGGCGGACGTCGCGGTGCCGTGTCACCACGGCCTGGAATCCGCGCATCGACAGGCATCCTTCATAGAACGACGCCGTGGATGTCCCCTCGGGCTCGTAGCTTGGATTCAGTATCGCGAAGAAGCCCAGGGGCGTCCTCTGCCGGATCTCCGAGGCAAGAGGGTCGACATCGAAATGGTCTTCGAGCACAGCCAACTGCAAGGGGATGCCGAGCTGCGGCGCCGCGAGGCCCACGCCGGGAGCGGCATGCATGACATCCCGCATCCGCTCGATCAGCTGCGCCAATTCGGTGTCGTCGAGCTGGCCGTCATAGGGCGCTGCGCGCTGGCGCAGCACGGGATGGCCGACCTGCACGATGGGCGGGAGGCCTTCAAGACCGAGTAACTCCTGGACTGCGCTGCGGATTTCCGAGGCAGTAAATGTTGTGTCCGGGCCGGAAGGCAGGGGACGCGTCTCAAAGTCCATGGATTGAGCTTAGTGTCAGTGCATCGTGAACCGACGGGCAACAAGCTCCGAGAACAGGGGCAACGTGATGGCCCGACCGATCAGGGCGTTCCGTGCGCTGAGGACTTTTGGCGGCAGGGGGCGGCCGAGGGCCATATTCAGGCTGGCCTGCCAGATGGCTTTCTTCGCCGCACGTTGGCGGTCCCGCTCGAAACCGGCCAGCTGCTTGCCGGCGGGGCTGTTGGCGGATGTCCGCAACGCTTCGCTGATGATCGGCGCCAAGGCAACTGCGTCCAACCAGCCCAGGTTCATCCCTTGTCCGCCGATCGGGCTGATTTCGTGCGCAGCATCTCCGAGAAGGGCGATCCGTCCGTGGACCATCCGGGAGACCAGCCGCGACGTGACGCCGAAGGCGCTGATCATCGTATTGCTTGCTGAGTCCACCGCACCGCCGGTCCGCTTCGTGATGAGGGTGGCGAGCGCATGCGGAGTGGGTTCCTGGCACGGGGCGCCAAGCCGGACCACCCACCTTCGGATGCCGCCAGGGAGCGGAAAGGACTCCACGATTCCTGCCGGCTCAAGGAAAAGGACCGCGTTGTGGCCGTACAGCGATTCATCCCTGAAGTCGCCCATGACGTAGTAGTCGGGATAGGTGCGGAGGTGTGGCTCCAGTCCCAGTCCCGCGCGCACTGCCGAGTGTACGCCGTCGGCCGCCACCACGAAGCGCCCCAGGAACTCCACTGGAGCCCCGGCTTGCTGTCCCCGCAACCGCAGGTGCCCGCCGTCGTCGACGACTTCCTCAACGTGGACGCCTCGGTGGAGGGCGTCAGGATCCAGGTCGATGACCCTGGACTCAAGGGCCTGGGTGGTGAGGTATTGCGGAACCGAAAGGATGAACGGGTACTCAGCCGAGGCGCGGGCGAAGTCCATGTCGGCGACTTTCCGGCCGCCGCTGTACGCGGCACCGTGGCTGATCCGCACGCCTGAAGAGACCAGCGGATGGGCGGCGCCTACGGTGTCCAAAGCGGCCAGGGCAGGAGGATGTATTCCTATGGCGCGGGTCTGGCGGATCCGCGATTCGCGTCTTTCCAGAACTGCAACGCGATGCCCGTTTTGCAGGAGCAGAGCTGCCATGAACAGCCCGACAGGCCCGGCTCCAACCACCACGACGTCAAACATCGGGGACCTCGCCGGGCCGGTAGACCAGCAGGTTGTGCCACATGCCGTTCGATTCAACAGTCCAGGCCGGGGGAGTGGCGGCACGGAGTTCCACCGCTGTGTAGCTTCGCCTGATGGAGGTGAGGCCGTCACCGTGGATATAGGATCCGACGCCGAGGGGCCAGGATCCTGCCCAGAAGAGCGCGTATGCCACGCGACTGCGCTTGAGGTCGTTGTGCAGGGCGAGCCTGCGGCACAGGCGTTCGGAATCGCCGAGGAACGAGTCGAGTTCCGGGGCGGTCAGATGGTGGAGGACGTGGTTCGAAATAACGACGTCGAACGTGCGCCCTTCTGACACGAGCTCCGAGCTGAGTGCCTTTCGGTAGCTCACGCCCTCCACCGGCGGTGCGGAATTCGCAAAATGGAAGGCACGCTCGTCGGGGTCGATTCCCGTGACTTCCAGGCGGTAACCGTCCGCCGCGGCACGGCGCGCGAGGCTGCGGGCGACGTCTCCACCGCCGCAGCCGATGTCAAGGACCGTGGTGGGCGCCGCCGTCGTGAGCAACGGCTTGATCCGTGAGCTGTAGGTGGCGCGCCAGCCGGACACCACCGCGTTGACGATAGGAAAGCGCGCGTAGCTCCGGTTGAGGCGCTCGAGCTCGCAATCGGGGCGGTCCATGTCTTCGACGGCGGTCACATCCCGTGCGGCGAGAAAGCCTCTTGGGCGGGGGCGGGCAGCCATCACGGAGCCAGCATCAGAGATCCGGGGAAACCCGGGTGAACAGCCCTGTCTCCACGGTGAGGCCGGGGCCGAATGCCATGGAACAGATGCGCTCCTCCCGCTGTGCCGGAGCCTGTTCGAGGATGTGCTTCAGGACGAAGAGCACGGTGGCGCTGCTCATGTTGCCGTAGTCGCGAAGGACTTCGCGCGCGGGAATCATCTGTTCTTCGGTGAGTTCAAGTTTCGACTCGACTTTGTCGAGGATGCTGCGGCCGCCGGGATGGATGGCCCAATGCCTGATATCCCGGTAGGGGAGTCCGGCCAGGGAAGGGTCCTGCGCAAACAGCGGCTCAAGCGCGCCGGTGATGTGTTCCTCGATGATGTGGGGCACATACGTGCCGAGAACCATTTCGAAGCCTTCGTCGCCAATGTTCCAGGCCATGGCTTCTTCGCCGACGGGCGTCAGGACAGTCTCGAAATGATCCAGCCTGATCGCCGGGTCCGGCCCCTCAGGTTCGCGGGAAGCCACGACGGCAGCCGCCGCACCGTCCGCGAAGATCGCCGACCCCATGATGGTGTCCGGATCATTCGAGGTCCGGACATGGAGCGAGCAAAGCTCCACGCAGATGACCAGGACCACGGCGGAAGGATCGGCCTGGCAAAACTGCCGGGCCGCCCGGAGGGCAGGGAACGCGGCATAGCAACCCATGAAGCCAAGATGGTAGCGCTGCACGGCCGGACTGAGCCCGAGGGCCCGGACCACTTTGTAGTCGGGGCCGGGATTGAAAAATCCTGTGCAGGAAACAGTTATGACATGAGTTATGTCAAGCAAATCGATATCCGGACATTTCCCTACAGCGGCTTTGGCAGCCTCAATAAACAATTTGGTGGCTTCGACGGCAAAAATTTCATTGCGCACCTTGGTGCTGGGGCTAAGGACACGCCCCGTGGCGGGGTCGAAGAACGACGGATTCTCGGAATGATTATCAAGGGACAATTCGGAGACAGCAGTGAAGCGAGTATCGATCGCTGCTGAATCGAAGCAGGTTCGCACCAATCGGGATCCAAGCCGCGTCAGGCCGGGTTGGGAAGCGAAAACGTCGCGTGCTTGTGGTTGCACAAGCACGGTGGGCGGAACTGCAGTTTCCAGGGACCTCACGTAGACCGGCATGCTTCATTGTTGGCGACGAAGATGCCGTTGACAATGGCACAGCGTGGATATGTGGACGTTTTGAGGGGCATCGGCTGTTTCCGGGGATTCCCAAACGTTCTGCGTCACAAATTGAGGCGACGACCTACTAGTTCTAACAACAGCCCACTTTGTCCGCTCGCCTAGCGGCTGGACGGCAGGCAAAGTGGTCCTAAGTACTTTTGGGGAGGTGCGCAGGTATGCAACGGGAGCTGGATGTCGGGGTTGCGCGGGTCAAGGTGAACCGGCTGCGGCTCCGCTTGGCCGAGCTGGACCGCCAGGCGGGTGTTCTTGACCGACTGGTTGGCCAAGTGGTGAAGCTTGCTTTGGAGCTGTATGAGGCACAGGCGTGGAAGGCCTTTGGGCTGAGTACGTGGGCCGAGTTGGTGGAGGCTGAGCGGCTGGTCCTTCCACGTCTGGGAGGCAGCGCCCGGGTCAATGTCGCCATGGAGCTTGCGGCCGGAAATTTGTCGTTGCGTGCCATCGCCCCTGTCCTTGGCATATCCCACGGGACAGTAAAGACCCTGCTCGCGAAGGGAATCGCAGAAGGTGGAACGCTACCGCCTGTGACACTGTCGCTGGACGGCAAAAGACGCCCGAGTGCCCGCGTTGTACCAATCAATGTGATCGCAGGCGAACTGGTCCACGCTGATTCCAGCCCTGAATCCGACTCCGATTCCAACGCGGGAGTCTTCGATGTCGAGGGCTTCCTGGCGGATGTCGGCGCTTTGGGCGTGGATCACGGTCCTTCCGACGCGGCCGTGCTGGCTGAACTGCACCTGCGGGAGCTGATGGACTCCATCAGGAATATGGGGGCCTCGGAGCTTGTCGTGCAGCGGCTGCCCGAGGCGCATCCCGCACGACGACGCCGGCTGGCCGCCCAGTTCCACGCGGCAGCGGAACTAATGAGCGATGTTGCTAAGCAGTGGGGTGTTGCAGCGTGAGTCCCGGAGTCCGTAGCCGGTTTTCGACGCCAGCCGAACGGGACGCCCTTCTGAGGGACCTGGTAGAAACATGGCAGCGAGAGGGCCGGGACGGCCCGTCGACCAGCGAGCTGTTCGGTTCGTTTCTTCCGGCGCTGTTGTCCGGTTTCCAGCACGAGTTCCCCTCGATTGCCCCCGAGGACGCCCTGTTCTACGCCACGGAAGTTCTTTGCGCCAGCGGGATCCCCGCGGACGTCCCGGCCTGTGCCTGGCTTCTTACGGTGGTCCGCAATGGGCTGCGAACCTGGACGGTCACCCAACGCCACTGGCTCTCAGAGCGGGATGTTCGGGACGGCGTGTGGGCGCATCTGAAGAAGAACCAGGATCTGGGGGAGGGGACGCCGCTGGTATCGGTGTACGGACAGGAGTGCGAGTGGCCCCCGATTCCCCTGGCTATGACGCCCATGCCCGCCGGTTCATCGCCTCTTTGGCAGGAACTGAGGGCGTTGCTTGTCCGTGCCGGCTGGGATCGCGACGTCGCCGAGCACGGCCTGCAGGTGATTGAACAACGGGCGTCCCAACACCTTGAGGAGATCTCCTTCGGATCAGAGCCGGGGCCCGCGCTCTCCCGGTTGGAAACGAACAGGGTGTTGAGCTGCGTGCCCAGGGGCCACAAGAGGGCGCTCGTGGACTTCGTCTGCAGCGAACGCGGCTACCTCTGGGGCCGCCTCCACGGAATTTCCCCCGTCAACGCCCTTGCCCTGCCCGGGGTTCGCGAGGCGTTGGAATCGCTTATCTGGAACAAGGCGAGGCCCAAGAACTCTAGGACGAAGAGCTACGCGTCCCGAAATATGCATTCCTGTGAGGACATCCCTGCGTGACAGGGCCATCTCGTTCTGGACTGGAGTGGTGGGTCATGGCCAGGGGACTGCGGTGACCACGGTGTTGTTGGCGAACTGGGCTTGCCCGTCCATTGGCACGAAGGGGCTGGCAAGATCACACGTGACAACCCTCAGTAGGTGTGGGCCCTCGGTGGCAAAGGCATCTGCGGGCAAGGACGTTTTGGCCAGCGATTCGAGCCCGACGATCTTGTACCGGCACGTCACGCCGGCCTTGTCGGATAGGTAGAGGGGCATGCCCTTGGTCACGTGTGCGAGGGAAGCCATCGGCGCCAACGACCCATCCCGGAAGTTGACGTGCCCGGCCAGCAGGGTCGAGCCCTTCGTGGCACACCCAGGGGCGGACCCTATGTAGCGGGCGGCTTTGGAAGCATCCGGGACCACCAGGTAGCCGGAATCGTCACGGCCTTCGTCTACGAGCCCTACTTCGAGGTCCACGCCCGGGATGGAGAGCGTGCCAGGACGAAGGCTGGGGATCGCAGCCGGGCCAATGTAGGTGTCCGGTTCGGCGGAAGTAAACGCGGACAGGACAGGTATCGGTTGAGCCGGCGGGGGAGCGGGCGGTGCTGTGAAAGCCAGGACGCCTGCGGTGGCTCCGGCCACGCCAAACGAAGCCACGGCGGTCAGTGCAACCCGGTTCCGGCGGGCGCGGGAATGGTTGCGGGTTTGAATCATCGGATTTTCCTTGTTTGTTAGGCGGGGCACCCGGTGATCAGCCTCGGTGGCCGGCTCGGGGTGCCCCGCGTCAATTTGGTGGGGCCCGCCAAGGGGTGTTACCCGGCGTGTTCGTCCGGATACTCGGCAGGTGTTTTAGCTCCTCGGTTATCGAAGCGCCTGCGGTAGAACAGCCCAGCTCCTGCGAGGAGAGCCAGTGCGAGGGTGCTGGCACCTGCGATCAGCAGCGGCCCGTTCGGCCCGGCCTCCGGTGCAGACGTCGGCGCAAAGCCGGTGTTGATCATCAGGGCCGGCTTGTTCGGTGTAACGGTGACTGTTTCGGGGAAGGCGATGATGGTCTCGTTCTTTTCGCCGCAGTTGCCCTTGTGCAGCTGCGCTGTGAATGGTCCCTTGCCTTGGCCTTTGTCGATGGTCAGATTGAGCTCCTCGACGTACCCGTAGGTGCCTTTGTGGGCGATGGTGTGGCCCGGGTAGGTGATTTCACCCGTTGTAGTGACGTCCTGGTCCGTGGAGGTCCAGGTGGGGTTGGCGCAGACGGCCTGGGCGGATCCGTCGGTCGAATCGTCGAATTTGTACTGGTTCACTTTGGTGGTGACTTTGATGCCGGTGCCGGAAGGGATGGTGCCCGAGATCATTCCGATGTCGTGAGCCACGAGCGGCACGGTGCCGTTCTCGGAGGCTTTGGTGACAATCGAAGGTTTCTCGACCGGCACGGTTTCGTTGGGCAGCAGTTCCTTGCCGTCCCATGCCATGGTGGACTCGGTAGGGTTGATCTTCTCGGAGAAGTACAGGTTGGCTGTCTGGCCTATGGCCCACTTCTCGACGACGATCTTTTCCCATGGAACCTCGACGGCGGCGGTCCTGAATTCGCCGTTGCCGGTGACCTTGGTCGTCACGGTACCGATGACCTCGGCATCGGCCGGGGCGGCGTCGGTGCCGCCGGCAACCGGGGAGGCGGAGGTCAGGACCAGATCCGTTGTCACGGTGAGTTCTTTTCCGGGCTCGTTGCCGGTCACGGTGACGACGTCGTGGACCTTGCCGTTTTCAATGATCGATGCCTTGGTCGCGACCTCGGGCTGGTATTTCTGGATCGTCTCTTCGTTCGGGTCGTTGAAGCCTGCCGTCCAATCAGCACGGAAGTACTGCTGCAGTTCCGCGGGCTGGGCCGCCTTGGAGAAGCGGGCCACCGGGTAGTAATAGCCGGCCTTGTCCGCCGTTTTGTCCGCGGTCACCGTGATGTCGCCGGGTCCCGTCGCAGTGCCCGTCCCGGAGGCAACCTTCACCGCGGCGGAAGGGACTTGGGCGGCCGGGGTGAGTTTGACCTGGCTGTAGTACCAGTCGACGTCGAAGCGGGCCGGTACGCTCCCGCCGTTCACGAACGCCCAGTCATTGGTGTTTCCCGTGGACGTGTTCACGTGCAGGACGTCCACCAGGGGCTGGCCGCCCTCCACATATCGGGGAGCGGTCGAGCTCGCTACGGGCTGAAAATCGATGATCACTTTGGCATCGGCCGACGTTCCCGCGACGGGTCGTGCCCCGCCGGCAACGAGAAGGTTCTGGAACCCGGGCACCGAATAGGTTGTGGCTGACACCCCGGGTGCGTCGATCGTCAGTGTGACGGACACTATTCCGTTTCCGGTAGCCGCGAAGCTGAGTTGATCTCCGGTACGGAGGTTGACTGCATGGGAGTTCGTTCCTGACCACACGGCAGGGCCGTTCAGAACAGCGCGGGCCGAGAAGCCGCTCAGCTTGTTTCCGGCCGCGGAAACCAGTTCCGTTGAGGTGACTGTCCCGCCGCGACCGCTAGTGTCCACCGAGAGTTTCGGTTGGGCGGAATACGGACCGGAATTGGCCCGGGCGTCGGCCAGCATCGCGGCGGCCTGTGCGCGGACGGCCGGCATCTGCGGATCAGATGAGTCCCGGAGATTAGCGTAGGGAGCCCCGTTGCCGTTCCACGGCGCGTTGAACTTCGGGTCGGCTTCTTGGTGAGCGAGATAAGCCAGCGCGGGGTGGTTGGCAGGGTCGCCCTGGTATTTCTGGATCGCGTAGTTGAGTTGCGGGTTACCCAGGGACCCCACCGCCCCGGATCCGGCCGGGCCGGCCGGGATCCCGACGTCGAAGCAGAACGCCGTGGGACCTCCGGCGGCTCCGTTCAAGTTCAGGGATCCCAGCCACATCGACCAATCCCCAAACGCCCTGGCCGGCGGAGCCTTGACGGTGATGCCCGATTGGTGCATGCCCGGCAGGTCAGTTGCGGCGTGCGCGGCAGGCGCGGTCAAAACGCCACCGGTCCCGACGGCGGACAGAGTCAGTGCGCCGGCGGCTGCCAAGGCGCCGGTCTTGTAGATCGCCCGCCAGTTCCTTCCCCGTCCCGGCGGGTTGCCGGGGCCTCGTTCGAATCTTCTTTGGCTCACTTATATCCCCTTCTCTTCAACCGCGCCCATAGACGCGATGACCACGCTTCGGGTGGTCCTGTATGTAGAGAGCCGGACTAATCGCAGTCCGAGAGAAGGGTTTGGTTTGAGCTGTCGGTTTTGAGGGAGACATTTTTCAGAGCCTTCAACTGTCAAAAATTTGACAGTTGAACCCCTGGATTTGCGCGGACTTCTTTCATATTGCCAAGGACATCAGGCTGGTGTTTCCGGTAGTCGGCATGGCGGGCAGGAAGTCCATGTCCTTCGGGGAAGCGGTGGCCCAAGCGGCCTCGATCACGGTAACCCGGCGGTGTGAGTTACCTGTGGTTTTTGTGAGTTTGGTCCGGGGGAGTAGCCAGGGGATTCGGCCGATGAGGGCCACGGGTGTGAGTTTGGTGCGTTCGCACAAGTTCCGAGCCGTGCGCCGTGGTGGTGAACAACTTGCTAGAGACGGGTTGTGAGCTGTTGACCGAAGACGCTTTCATCGCCAGCGGAAAGCGCCGGTTCGATCAAGGATCGGGCATTCTTGTCCGTTCTCAATGCAGTTATCAGTCGCGACGTCGGAACTGACAGGTTGGATGAGACGACATCCGGCTCGATTCGTCTCATCCGGGTTGTTGGCTTCGTGTGTTTGGCCATGTCGCGGGCAGTTCGTTTCATGCAGAAGTCCGGCGGCCGTCAGCGATCTCAACAACTCACGATCATCCACGCTGACAACTTAACTGAGAATCCGTTAACTGACAGTTGAATGCGAAAAGTGACATATCTGGAATGAGAACGGACAGTTCTTGGAACCGATTCCACTCCCGTTGTT